>JBHEOT010000035.1:0-23765 GCA_046260675.1 Trueperaceae bacterium
GCGTGATCCTGATCATGACGTCCAACACCGGGTTCAACCGCGGCCCCAGCGTCGGCTTCCAGCACGAGGGGCAGGTCGACGCCGACGCGCCGCTCAAGGGGATCTTCTCGCCCGAGTTCCTCGATCGCCTCGACGAGGTCATCCCCTTCCAGACCTTCGACCGCAGCGGCATCCACGTCATCGCTGGGCAGATGCTCGACGAGATCACCCGCGAGCTGGGGAACCGCGACGTCGAGGTGCGCTTCGGCCCCGAGGTGGCGGCGTTCCTGGTCGAGCGGCTCCCCGCAGGCGAGAGCGCGCGCCCCTTGCGGGGGGTGGTGCGCGAGCACGTCGAGGATCCGCTCTCGCTCGAGCTGCTCGAGCGCGGCACCGCCGACCCCATCCTCGTGACGGTCGACGACGGGCGGCTGGTCTTCGCACGACCGGTGCCCATCGCGTGAGCTGCACGCTCGGTCCCGAACGCTAGACTGCGGCCGATGGCGAGGCCGGATCGGCTCGAAGCAAGGACCCCATGGCGCGCGTGAGCGTTGCGTACGCGTGCACGGAGTGCGGTGCGCGCAGCCCGGGTCCGCTCGGGCGCTGCCCGAGGTGCGGCACGTGGGGCACGGTCGAGGCCGAGGCGGCCGATTCCGCGCCCGGCGGTCGCGCGGCGGCCGATCGGCGTCCCGCGGCGCCGCTGGCCACCGCCCGGCTCGACGACGTCTCCGATCTCGCGTTCGCGCGCACCCCGTCCGGCGACGCCGAGGTCGACCGGGTGTTGGGCGGCGGCTGGGTCGCCGGTGGCGCGGTGCTGCTGGCCGGCGAGCCCGGCATCGGCAAGTCGACGCTCCTGCTGCAGCTCGCCGACGCCGCCGCGCGCGGTGGCCGGCGGGTGCTCTACGTGTGCGGCGAGGAGTCGCCCGCGCAGGTGAAGCTGCGCGCTCGGCGCTTGGGCGTCGACGGCGCGATCGAGCTCACGCGCGCCACCGACGCGCACGCGATCGCCGCCCACCTGGTCGCCGAAGCGCCGGCCCTCGCGATCGTCGACTCGATCCAGACCCTCACGGTCGAGGACGGCGCCGCTCCGGGGTCGCTCACGCAGGTGCGCGACGCCACCGCGCTGCTCGTGCAGGCGGCCAAGACCTCCGGCACCGCGCTCGTGTTGATCGGCCACGTGACCAAGCAGGGCCAGGTGGCCGGACCCAAGGTCGTCGAGCACGTGGTCGACGCCACCCTGGCGCTCGAGTCGGCCGGTGGCTTCCGGGTGTTGCGCGCCACCAAGAACCGCTTCGGCGCGGCGGGCGAGGTGGGGGTGTTCGAGATGACCGACGGCGGGCTGCGGGCCGTGGCGAACCCCTCCGACGCGTTCCTCGCCGAGCGCCCGCACGGCGTGCCCGGCTCGGTCGTGGTCGCCGCGCTCGAGGGGCAGCGCCCGCTGCTCGTCGAGGTCCAGGCGCTCGCGTCGGCGTCGCCGTACTCGGCGCCGCGACGGGTGGTGCAGGGGCTCGACGGACGCCGCGTCGACCTGGTGCTCGCGGTGCTCGAGCGGCGACTCGAGCTGCCGCTCGCCGGCCTCGACGTGTTCGTCAACGTCGCCGGGGGGCTGCGGCTCACCGACCCCGGCGTCGACCTCGCGGTCGCCGCGGCGGTGGCGTCGGCGGTGACCAACCGCCCGGTGGCGTCCGGCACGGCGGTCTTCGGCGAGGTCGGGCTCGCGGGCGAACTGCGTTCGGTGCCCCAGGGCGCGCGCCGCGCCTCCGAGGCGGCGCGCGCGCTCCACGCCGACGTCGTCGGTCCACGCGGCGGCGACGGCGCCTGGCGGCCGGCGCGCGACCTCGCCGAGGCGTTCGCGGCGCTCTGGGGCCGGCCGTGAGGGCCGTCGTCCTGCGGACCGCGATCGCCGTGATCGGCGGCGCGGTCGGGGGTGCGGCGGCGACCTTCTTGCTCGACCGCGGCTGGTTGGTCGGACCGAACAACGTCCTGTACCTCACCGTCCTCGGGCTGCTCCTCGGCTACCTGGTCGGCGGCCGCCCGGCGGACGCCGGCGCGCGGGCGCTCGACCGGGCGCTGCAGCGGTTGGCTCGGGTGCCGCCCGAGGCGGTGCTCGCCGCGGGCACCGGAGCGACCGTCGCGCTGCTGATCACCGTCCTGCTCAACAACGTGCTCGCGCCCGTGCCGGGGTTCACCTGGTACTGGTCGCTGCTGATCGCGGCGGTGCTGATCGCCGCCGCCTCCTGGTTCTTCGTCGTCAACCGCCACCTGTTCGCGGTGTCGCGCGCCCTCGGGCGGGGCGTCGCCGAGGAGGCGCCCACGCCCGCGCCCACGGCCAAGGTCCTCGACACCTCGGCGATCATCGACGGGCGCCTGATCGACGTCGCCGACGCCAACTTCCTCGAGGGTCCGCTGCTCGTGCCGCAGTTCGTGCTCGCGGAACTCCAACGCATCGCGGACGCCGACGACCCGCTCAAGCGCCGACGGGGTCGCCGCGGCCTGGAGGTGCTCGACCGGCTGGTAGCGCATGACGGGGTGGAGACCGAGGTCGTGCACGACGACGCCGGCGACGGACCGGTCGACGACCGGCTGGTGCGGCTGTGCGCCGCGCGCGGCGCCGACCTGGTGACGACCGACTACAACCTCCACCGGGTCGCGGGGCTGCAGGGCATCCGGGTGCTCAACCTGCACCAGCTCGCGAACGCGGTCAAGGCGTCGTTCCTGCCTGGCGAGCGGCTCTCGCTCACGATCGTGCGCGAAGGGCGCGAGGCGGGCCAAGGGCTCGCGTACCTCGAGGACGGCACGATGGTCGTCGTCGAGGACGCCGCCGCGCTCGTCGGGCGCAGCGTGGACGTCACGGTGACGAGCAGCCTGCAGACGCAGATGGGGCGCATGATCTTCGGGCGCCCGGCCGGCTCGGAGCGCGCCGGCGCGGCGAGCGACGGTTGAACGCTCGGCACCGGTACCGACCGCCGGCACCGAGACCGTGGTCGGGCCGTCTTGACGCGCATGCCGTGCCTGCGTAACCTCAGGGGGCATCCGTCTGCGTCGCGGACGCCACGCATGGGGCCTTAGCTCAGCTGGGAGAGCGGTCGCTTTGCAAGCGATAGGTCGCCGGTTCGAATCCGGCAGGCTCCACCATCCGACGCCCGTCGGAAATTGAACGCGGTCTGAATCGGAGCGGCAAGCTCCCCCGGGACGAATGTCCCCCAAGAGCCGAATGACCCTCCGTGGTATGGTTCGCTAACGGCCGAAACGCCGTGCACGACGCGATCAACGGCATCCCGCCGACCCGTTGGCCGAGTCGCTGCCGCGGCCCCCGGTCGCTCTCGAACCCGCTTCATCGAGGAGGTCGCTCTGCTCTCGCCCCTGCATCTGGTCCCCCCGGGCAGCGCCCGTCGTCTTGAACCCTTCGTCCGGCTCGCCCTCGCCGCGTCGTACCGCTCCCCCTTGCAATCGATCCACCCCGAGGTCACGGACTGATGCCGCAGATCTTCCCACCGAACGCCAACGCCTTCGCCAAGTGGGCCATCATCGGGGGTGCGCTGTTCGTGGGCGTGCTCGCCGTCGCTTTGATGATCTACGCGCGCACGATCACGTACGCGGTCGGGGTTCCGGTCGCGCAACCGGTCGACTACCCGCACAACCTGCACGTCGCCCAGCTCGGCATCGATTGCCGCTACTGCCACACCTCGGTCGAGGTCGCCGCCTCGGCGAACGTGCCCCCCACCGAGACCTGCATGACCTGCCACTCGCAGATCCGGGTCGGCTCGCCGGCGCTCCAAGCCGTCGCCGACAGCTGGTCGTCGGGCCTCCCGATCGAGTGGAACCGCGTGCACAACTTGCCCGACTACGTCTATTTCAACCACAGCGCGCACGTCAACAACGGCGTCGGCTGCAGCACGTGCCACGGCCGCATCGACCAGATGACCGAGATCTGGAAGGCCGAACCGATGACGATGGGCTGGTGTCTGGAGTGCCACCGCGCCCCGGAGCGCTTCGTCCGGCCCGACACCGAGGTGTTCAACATGGCCTACACCCCGCCGGCGGATCAGCTCACCCTCGGGGCCGAGCTCGTCGCCGCGTACCACATCGACACCGACAAGCTGCCGCAGTGCTCGACGTGCCACCGATGAGCGACGCCGTCCCCGAGCGCGTGCACGACCCGGTGGCGAGCGCCTCCGCGGTCGACCTCGCCGAGGTCCGTGAGCGCCTCGCCGGTCGTCAAGGTCCCGAGTACTGGCGCAGCCTCGACGAGCTCGCCGACACGCCGGCCTTCCAGGAGTTCCTGCGCAAGGAGTTCCCGCGGCAGGCGGCGCCGCTCGAGGCCTCGCTCGATCGGCGCGACTTCTTGAAGCTGCTCGGCGCCTCGCTCGCCCTCGGCGGCCTCACCGCCTGCGCGCGGCCGCCGGCCGCGCGCGAGGCGATCGTCCCGCACGTCGTGGCCCCCGACGCCTACGTCCCCGGCAAGCCGAGCTTCTACGCGACCGCCCTGCTCGACGGCGGCTACGCCGAAGGGGTGCTGGCCGAGAGCTACGAAGGTCGTCCGACGCACGTCGAAGGCAACCCCGACCACCCGGCGAGCCTCGGTGCGGTGCACGCCGTCGCTTCGGCGGCGGTCTTGTCGCTCTACGACCCGGATCGCTCGCAACAGCTCGCCGAGGGCGGCCAGCCGCGTTCCTGGACGCAGTTCGCCGACGCGCTCGGCGGCGCCCTGGCGGACCTGCCCAGCGGCGGGCGGCTGCGCCTCCTGACCGAGACGATCACCTCGCCGACGCTCGCGGCCGAGATCGACGCGCTGCTCGAGGCACACCCCGGTGCGCGCCGCCATCAATGGGATCCTCAGCACGGCGACGGTGCGGTCGCCGGCTTGCGCGCCGCCTTCGACGCCGGCGACGCCGACGTCGCGCCCGTCTACGACCTGAGCCGCGCCGACGTCGTGGTCTCGTTCGGCGCCGACTTCACCAACGCCGGCCCCGGCCGCCTGCGCTACGCGAAGGACTTCGCGCGCCGGCGTCGGGTGCGCTCGGCCGAAGACGGCATGAACCGGTTGTGGCAGGTGGAGACCACCCCCACCCCGACCGGCACGCTCGCCGACCACCGCAAGGCGCTCGCGCCCGCCGACGTCGCCGCGCTCGCCGCCTGGGTCGCTGCGGAGGTCGGCGTCGCGGACGCCCCCGGCGCCGACCTCCCGGCGCGCGTCGAACGCGCCTGGGCCGACGCGCTCGTCGCCGACCTCCAGAGCGCCCGTGGCCGCAGCGCGATCTTCGCCGGCCACGACCAGCCGGCCGTCGTGCACGCCCTGGCGCACGCCCTCAACCACGCCCTCGACAACGTCGGCTCCACGGTCCGCTACGTCGCCCACCCCGAGGCCGCGCCCACGGTGCACGCCACCGACCTCGCGGAGCTGGTCGCCGACCTGCGCGCCGGCGCCGTCGACGTGCTGGTGATCCTCGGCGCCAACCCGGCCTTCACGGCCCCGCCGGAGCTCGACTTCGCGACCGCGATGGCGCGCGCCGAACTCAGCGTTCACGTCGGCGAGCGCCTCGACGAGACCGGGCGAGCGGCCACGTGGCACGTGCCGCGCGCCCACACCCTGGAGGCCTGGGGCGACGCGCGCGCGTTCGATGGCACCATCTCCATCCAGCAGCCGCTGTTCGCCCCGTTCTACGGCGGCAAGAGCGACCTGGAAGTGGTGCTGGCGCTGCTCGGTCGCGCCGAGCGCAGCGGCTACGAGGCCCTCCGGACGGCGTGGCAGGCGCGCGTGAGCGGCGACTTCGACGCCTTCTGGCGACGCGCGCTCTACCGCGGCGCGCTCGAAGCCAGCGGCGCCCCCTCGGTCGCCGTGGCGCGGAGCCCGATCGACCTGCCGCTCCCACCGAGCGTCGAGCTGAGCGTGCACTTCCACCTCGACCACGGCCTGATGGACGGCCGCAACGCCAACAACGGCTGGCTGCAAGAGCTCCCGCGCCCCTTCTCCAAGCTGACCTGGGACAACGCCGCGATCCTCGCGCCCGCGACCGCGGAGCTGCTCGGCGTCGCGTCGCACGACCGGCTGGCGGTCCGCTCCGGCGGCCGCGAGGTCGTGCTGCCCGTCTGGGTGCAACCGGGGCAGGCGCCCGACACGATCGGCGTGGCGCTCGGCTTCGGACGCACCGCCGCCGGCCGCGTCGGCAGCGGCGTCGGCACCGACGTCTACCCGATCCGCACCGGTGGCGCGTGGGCGGTCGAGGCCACCGCCGAACGCGCGCCGGGGCGCCACCGGCTCGCGACCACGCAGATCCACCACTCGCTCGAGGGCACCGGCGAGCGGCGCCACATCGTGCGCCACGGCACCATGGCCGAATTGCGCGCCGAGCCCGACCACCCCCACTTCGTGCACCCGGTCGAGCACGCGGAGCACGACCTCTTGGCCGACTTCGAGTACACGTCCTACAAGTGGGGGATGGTCGTCGACATGACCGTGTGCACCGGCTGCAACGCCTGCGTCACGGCCTGCCAGTCGGAGAACAACGTCCCCGTCGTCGGCAAGGAGCAGGTGATGGTCGGCCGCGAGATGCACTGGATCCGCGTCGACGCGTACTACCAGGGCGACCTCGACGACCCGACGTTCCACAACATGCCGATCGCCTGCCAGCACTGCGAGAAGGCGCCGTGCGAACCGGTCTGTCCGGTCGCCGCGACGGTGCACGACAGCGAGGGCCTGAACGTGATGGTCTACAACCGCTGCGTGGGCACCCGCTACTGCGCCAACAACTGCCCCTACAAGGTGCGCCGCTTCAACTACCTCCAGTTCGCCGAGCTCGCGACCAACGCGACCGAGCTGAGCCTCGCGAACAACCCCGACGTCACCGTGCGCAGCCGCGGCGTCATGGAGAAGTGCACCTACTGCACCCAGCGCATCTCGTCCGCCCGCATCACGGCCAGCAACGAGGACCGCCGCATCCGCGACGGCGAGGTCGTCACCGCCTGCCAGAGCGCCTGCCCCACCGAGGCGATCGTGTTCGGCGACCTGAACGACGCCTCCTCGGCGGTCGTGGCCGCCAAGGCGTCCGTGCTCGATTACGCGCTCCTCTCGGAGCTCAACACGGTGCCGCGCACCAGCTACCTCGCCAAGGTGCGCAACCCGCATCCGGCGCTCGCCGTGGAAGGGGTCAACTGATGGCCGTCACCTCGGGCGCCCCGCGCCCCGTCGTGGATACGAAGCGCGTCATCGGCCGCGGCCATTCCTCGGGCGGCATCGACGACGTCGTCAACACGCCGGTGCTGGTCGGTCCGCAACGCACCCCCACCTGGTGGTGGATCGGCTTCGGCATCTCGTTGGCGCTGCTCGGGCTCTACCTGCTCTCGGTCGTGCGCTTGATCACCGTCGGCGTCGGCATCTTCGGCAACAACCAACCCGTCTCGTGGGCGATGCCGATCATCAACTTCGTCTGGTGGATCGGGATCGGCCACGCCGGGACGCTGATCTCGGCGGCGCTGCTGCTGTTCCGCCAGCCGTGGCGCACGTCGATCAACCGCTTCGCCGAGGCGATGACGATCTTCGCCGTGGTGTGCGCCGGCCTGTACCCGATCTTGCACCTGGGTCGGCCGTGGGTCTTCTACTGGCTGCTCCCCTACCCCAACACCCACGGGATGTGGCCCAACTTCCGCAGCCCGCTGGACTGGGACCTGTTCGCCATCTCGACCTACGCCACGGTGTCGCTGCTGTTCTGGTTCATCGGGCTGATCCCCGACCTCGCGACGCTGCGCGACCGCGCCACCTCGCGCTTCCAGAAGCTGCTCTACGGCGCCCTCGCGCTCGGCTGGAACGGCTCGGCCAAGGCGTGGCAGCGCTACAACCGCGCGTACCTGCTGCTCGCGGCGCTCAGCTTCCCGCTCGTGCTCTCGGTCCACAGCACGATCGCCATGGACTTCGCCGTCTCGCAGCTCCCGGGCTGGAACAACACGGTGATGCCGCCCTACTTCGTCGCCGGTGCGGTGTTCGCGGGCTTCGCGATGGTGATCATCCTCGCGGTGCCGCTGCGCCGCGCGTTCGGCTTCGAGAAGATGATCACGCTGCGCCACCTCGACAACGCGGCGAAACTGATGCTCGCGACCGGCATGATCGTGGTGTACGGCTACGGCGTGGAGCTCTTCTACGCCTGGTACTCGGGCGTCGAGTTCGAGGTCTTCATGGCGTACAACCGCGTCTTCGGCGCCGACCACGGCTGGGCGTTCTGGCTCCTGATCGCCTGCAACCTCGTGGCCATCCAGCCGCTGTGGTTGCGCTCGGTGCGCCAGAACCCGCTGGCGCTCTTCGTGATCGCGCTCTTCGTCTCGGTCGGTATGTGGCTCGAGCGCTACGTGATCGTCGTGGTCTCGCTGACCAAGGACTTCCTGCCGAGCTCGTGGGGCAACTACGTCCCGACCGTCTGGGACTGGGCGCTCTACGCGGGCTCCTTCGGCCTGTTCGGCACGCTGTTCTTCCTCTTCATCCGGCTGCTTCCGTCCATCGCCACGACGGAGATGAAGGAGCTCGCCCACCACGACGCCCACCACGGATCCGACGTCTACGAGACGATCCGCGAGGCGTACTACCGAGGGGAGGTGCCCGCGTGACCACCGCCGCCGACCGCTCCGCGCTCTACGGGCTGATCGCCGAGTACGACACCCCGGAGCAGGTCCTGCACGCCGCCGAGTCGGCCCGCAAGGCCGGCTACACCAAGATGGACGCGTACTCGCCCCACCCCGTCGAGGGCATCGAAGACGCGCTCGGACTCCAGCCGACCCGGCTCGGGTTCATCGTGCTCGTCATGGGGCTGATCGGCGCCGTCGCCGGGTACGCCATGCAGTGGTACGCCGGCGCGGTGTTCTACCCGCTCAACATCGGCGGCCGCCCCATGAACCCCTGGCCCACCTACATCGTCATCACCTTCGAGGTGACCGTGCTGCTCGCCGCCTTCACCGCGGGCCTGTTCATGCTCGCGCGCAACGGCCTGCCGCGCCCGTACCACTCGATCTTCAACGCGCCCGGCTTCGAACGCGCCAGCCGCGACGGGTACTACCTGTGCGTCGAGTCGATCGACCCGCGCTTCGACGAGGCGGCCGTCCGCACCTTCCTGGAAGGGACCGGCCCCGTTCGCGTCGAGGAGGTGGCCCCGTGACCCGCACCACCGGACCGCTCGCCGGCGTCCGCCGCGCGCGCGCCGCGGTGCTCGCCGCCGGTCTCGCGCTGCTGCTCAGCGCGTGCGGCAACAACATGGCCGACCAGCCGAGGCTCGACGCGCAGCAGGGATCGGCGTTCTTCGCCGACGGCAGCGGTGCCCGGTCCCTCGTCGAGGGCACCGTGGCGCGCGACGTCGGCGCGATCGATCCGGCGTTCTTCTCCGGTCAGCAGGACGGCGCGCTGTTGAGCGAACTGCCGATCGAGCTCAGCGTCGAGCTCTTGGAGCGCGGTCGAGAGCGCTACGACATCTACTGCTCGGTCTGCCACGGGTACACCGGGGCTGGCGACGGCATGATCGTCACGCGCGGCTTCCCGGCGCCCACGACGTTCCACGCCGAGCGGCTGCTCGCGCAACCCGTCGGGTACTTCTTCAACGCCGCGACGAACGGCTTCGGCCGCATGTACGGCTACGCGTCGCGCATCCCGGCCGAGGACCGCTGGGCGATCTCCGCCTACATCAAGGCGCTGCAGCTGTCGCAGAACGCCACGCCGGACGACATCCCGGCGGCCGTCCTGCTCGAGATCCTCGGCACCGAAGGGAGGGCGCGCTGATGGTCGCCCCCGCCACGCTCGCCACCGGCCGCCCCGCGGTCGTCGCCCTCGCGATCGGGGTCGTGGGCCTCGCCGTCGGCCTGGCCGTCGGCCTCGGTCAGGGCGATCTGCCCGGCGCACTGCTGATGGGCTTCGTCTTCTGGGTCGGCCTCTCGCTCGGCGGCTTGATGCTGCTGCTGGTCGACCACATGGCCGGCGGCTCCTGGGGCGCGGTCGTGCGTCGGCCGCTCGAGGCGATGGTCTCGGCGCTCCCGGTCGCGCTGCTCTTCTTCCTCCCGATCTTGTTCCTGATCCCGACGCTCTACCCTTGGGCCGACGCCGCCTACGTCGAGGCCCAACCGCTCGTCGCCTGGAAGGCGGGCTACCTCAACACGACCTGGTTCGTGATCCGTGCGGTGATCTACTTCGGCGTGTGGATGCTCGCGGCGTGGATCTACCTGCGCGGCGCACGCCAGCAGGACGAAGCCACGGTCGCCCAGGCCGGCCCGATCGGCTACCGGCTCAAGAGCCAAGCCGCGCTCTGGTTCGTGTTGCACGTGCTCGCGATGACCGTGGCGACGACCGACTGGACCATGTCGCTCAGCCCGCTGTGGTGGTCGGGGATCTACGGGACCGTGTTCATGATCGGTCAAGCGATCACCGCCATGTCGCTCACCATCCTCGTGATGGTGTGGGCCGCCGACCGCAGCGCGCGCATCGACGCCCTGCTCACCGAGAAGCGCCTGCAGGACCTCGGCAACTTCCTGATGGCGTTCACCATGTTCTGGGCGTACGTCAACGCCAGCCAGTTGATCATCCAGTGGTACAACAACGTCGCCGAGACCGTTACGTTCTACGAGCTGCGGCTTTACGAGCAGCCTTGGGAGGGCATGGGCATCTACCTGCTCGTGGCGGGCTTCGCCATCCCGTTTTTGGTGCTCTTCTCGCGCTGGGTGAAGCGCAAGCGCGGTGTCCTCGCCTTCATGGCGGGTTGGGCGCTCCTCAACCAAGCGCTCCACCTGTACTGGTACGTGGCGCCGGAGGTCGGGCGCGTGGGCCTACCGGGCATCACCGACGTCGCGGTCCTCGTCGGCCTCGGCGGTGTCTGGTTCGCCGCCTTCTTCCGCTCGCTCGGATCGCGCAGCGCCGTGCCCGAACGCGATCCGCGGCTGCTCGCGGCCGAACACGTCCGGCACCCCGCCGTCGACGGGGTCGCCACCCCGGAGGTCCGCCATGCCGGCTGACGACCCCACCCGCCAGACCGTGGTCTCCGCGGCGCAGGTGCGCCTCGGCTACGCGCTGGGCGGCATCGGCGCGGTCTCGCTGATCGTCGCGGTGCTGATCCTCGCCACCGCGCGGCCGCAGGGGGCGTACGTGACCTTGGACGCGACCCAACACGAGGCGGCGCTCGACCGCGCCGACGTCGAGCTCCGCGGCTTCGACGTGCGCGACGACGGCAGCGCGCGCGTCGACATCGAGCACGCGATGCGCCTCGTGGCCGAGCGCGGCACGTCGGCGGTCGACGGCGCGTCGGCTGCCTCGGCGTCCACCACCGAACCTGAGGCCGCTGCGGCAACCGCCGACGCGGCCACGTCCGACGAGACGACGACCGACGAGACCATGGCCGAGGCGACGACGGCTGCGCCGCAGCCCGACGGCGCGGCTCTGTACGCCCAGCACTGCATCGCCTGCCACCAGGCCAACGGCCAAGGGCTGCCGGGCGCCTTCCCGCCGGTCGCGAACCACGTCGGCAACCTCGTCGCCGCGGACCGCACCTACCCGGTGCAACTGCTGCTGTACGGGATGGTCGGTCCGATCACGGTCGACGGCGCGGCGTACAACGGGCTGATGCCCGCGTTCGCCGCCAGCATGGACGACGCCGAGATCGCCGCCGTGCTCGAGCACGTGCTCGACGCCTGGGGCGACCGCGCGCTCGCGGGCGACGACCACGAGCCCTACACCGCCGAAGACGTGGCCACGGAGCGCGCTCGGTCGCTCACGAGCGCCGAGGTCCACGAGCGTCGGGTGGCGCTGACGCTCCCCTGAACCCGCGCTGACCCGCACGCCCGCCCCGCCCGCCGGCGGCCCCGATCCGGGGCCGCCGGCGCGTGGTGGGACGCTGCGCCCGCGGAGCGACGGGGACCGACGCACGGCCGTTCCCGAGGGGCCCGCGGTACGCTGACTCGGGTCCCCACCGCCCACCGCGCCCCGTCCGCGCACCGCGCCGGACGCCGCGACGCGCGCAGGGCCGTGCCCAGGAGGCGCCCATGACGCACCGCCCCCCTCAGCCCCCGTCGCACCGACGTCGGCTGCGACGCGCCGCCCGACTCGGCGCGGTCGCGCTCGTCCTGCTCGCCGTCGCGACCGCCGCAGCCCAGAGCGACGCGGCGCCACCGCTGCCCGACGACGTCGCTCGGGTGCACTACCAACGCCCGGACGGCGACTACGCCGGCTGGGTGCTGCACGTGTGGGAGGACACCACCGAGTCGGTCGAGTGGACGACCGGTCTGCCGATCACCGGCCAGGACGCGTACGGCGCGTACTGGGACGTCGGGCTCGCCGACGGCGCGGCGCGCGTGGGCTTCATCGTGCACAAGGGCGACGAGAAGGACCCGGGGCCCGACCAGTTCCTCGACCTGGGCACCCACGGCCGCGAGGTCTGGCTGATCTCCGGCAGCGACCGCATTTACACTGCGCCCCCCCTGGCGCCTCCAGGCGACGGCGTCGCGCGCGTCCACTACGCCCGCCCCGACGGTGCGTACGACGGCTGGACGCTGCACGTCTGGGAGGACACGATCGAGGCGGTGACCTGGACCGAAGGCCTCCCCATCACCGGCTTCGACGACTTCGGCGCGTACTGGGACGTGCGCCTCGCGGACGGCGCCGCCCGGCTCGGCTTCATCGTGCACAAGGGCGACGAGAAGGACCCGGGGCCCGACCAGTTCCTCGACCTCGAGGCGCTCGGCAACGAGGCCTGGATCGTCTCGGGCAACGCGACCGTGTTCGGCGCGCGCCCCGACCTGCGCGTCGCCGGCGGCGGCGACTTGCGCGCCCGCCGCGCGCACTGGGTGGCGCGCGACCTGATCCTGTGGGACGTGGGGGTGCCCCTCGCAGGCGCCACCTACCGGCTGCACCACGCCGAGACGGGCGGCCTCACGCTCGACGACGGTGCGGTCGCCGGCGGCGGCGCGGTCGGCTTGACGCTCGAGCCCGACGGCCCGACGGCCGACGCGCTCGCGCGCTTCCCCCACCTCGCCGGATCGACCGCCTTGCGGGTGCCCGAGGACGCGCTCGCGTGGGTGCGGACGCTGCTCCGCGGTCAGGTGGCCGTGTCGCTGAGCGACGCCGATGGCGCCCTGCTCGACGCGACCGGCCTGCAGATCGCGGGCGTGCTCGACGACCTGTTCGCCACCGACGCACCGCTGGGCGTGGGCTGGGACGGCGACGTGCCGACCGTGGCCGTGTGGGCGCCCACCGCCCGCGTCGTGCGGTTCGTGCTCTTCGAGGGCGACGACGAGCGCGTGCTGCCGATGCGGCGCGACCACGCGACCGGCGTGTGGTCGATCGTGGGCGAACCCGAATGGCGCGGCCGCGACTACCTGTTCGAGGTCGAGGTCTACGCGCCCACCACCGATCGCATCGAGACCAACCGCGTCACCGACCCGTACAGCCTCTCGCTGCGCGCGAACTCCGCGCGCTCCCAGCTCGTCGACTTGAGCGATCCGGCGCTCATGCCCGACGGTTGGTCCACGTGGGTCAAGCCGGCCTTCTCCGATCCGGTGGACGCCGTCGTGTACGAGCTGCACGTGCGCGACTTCAGCGCCACCGACGCGACCGTGCCCAGCGAGCTGCGCGGCAGCTACGCCGCCTTCGGGGTCGAGGGCAGCGCCGGCGCCCTGCACCTGAGCGCGCTCGCCGACGCCGGCGTCACCCACCTGCACCTGCTCCCCACCTTCGACCTCGCCACCATCGACGAGGACCGGAGCACCTGGGTGGAACCCGACCTCGGTCCCGACGACCGCCCGACGTCCGCCGTCGCCGCGCAGCAGGCGGTGGAAGCCGCGCGCGACCGCGACGGCTTCAACTGGGGCTACGACCCGTGGCACTACCTGGTCCCCGAGGGGAGCTACGCGCTCGAACCGGACGGCCCGGCGCGGGTGCGCGAGTTCCGCGAGCTCGTGATGGCGCTCGACGCGATGGATCTGCGGGTCGTCGTCGACGTGGTCTTCAACCACACCAACGCGGCGGGTCAGAGCGCCAAGTCGGTGCTCGACCGCATCGTCCCCGGCTACTACCACCGCCTCGACGAGGCGGGCAACGTCGCCACCAGCACCTGCTGCCCGAACACCGCCACCGAGCACGCGATGATGGAGCGCCTGATGCTCGACGCGGTCGCGCTCTGGGCGCGCGCGTACAAGGTCGACGGCTACCGCTTCGACCTCATGGGCCACCACATGGTCGCCAACATGCGCAACGTGCGCGCCGTCCTGGACGCGCTCACCGCGGAGGCCGACGGCACCCACGGCGCGTCGCTGCTGCTGTACGGCGAGGGCTGGGACTTCGGCGAGGTCGCCCAGAACGCGCGCGGCGTCAACGCCACCCAGGCGAACCTCGCCGGCAGCGGCATCGGCACCTTCAGCGACCGACTGCGCGACGCGGTGCGCGGTGGCGGCCCCTTCGACTCGGGCGAGGCGCTCGTGCGCCAGCAAGGGTTCGCGACCGGCCTCGGCACGCTGCCGAACGCCGCCACCGCGCGCCTCGACCCCGAGGCGCAAGCCGACGCGGCCCGGCGCGCCGCCGACCTGGTGCGCGTCGGCCTGGCCGGCAACCTCGCGGCCGTGACCTTCGTCGGCGCCGACGGCGCCCTGGTGCGCGGCGACGAGGTCGATTACAACGGGCAGCCGGCCGGCTACGGCCGGGTGCCGCAGGACCACGTGGTCTACGTCTCCAAACACGACAACCAGACGCTGTGGGACATCGCTGCGTACAAGCTGCCCCGAGAACTGTCGACCGACGCGCGGGTGCGCGCCCACGTCCTCGCGCTGTCCACCGTGCTGTACGCGCAGGGGATGCCCTTCCTGCACGCCGGAAGCGACCTGCTGCGCTCGAAGAGCCTCGATCGGAACAGCTACGACTCGGGCGACGCCTTCAACGCGATCGACTGGACCGGCGCCACCACGACCATGGGGCTCGGCCTGCCGCTCGCCGCCGACAACCGCGAGTCGTGGGGCGTCATGCGCGAGCGGCTCGAGAACCCGCTGCTGCAGCCCGCTGCCGACGACGCCGCCTTCGCCACGGCGGCCGTGCAGGACATGCTCCGGGTCCGCGCAAGCACCCCGCTCTTCCGGCTGCGCAGCGCCGAGGACGTGCTCGCGCGGATCGCCTTCCACCACACCGGCGTCGATGCGACGCCGGGCGTGATCGTGCTGGAGCTGCGCGACGACCTGGACGGCTTCGCCGATCTGGACCCCGCGGCCGACCGCGTGGTCGTGGTGTTCAACGCCTCACCCGAGCGCGTGAACCTGGCGATCCCCGACGCGGCGGGCCGCACCTGGCGCGTCCACGAGACCCTTCGCGAGGGCGCCGACGCCGAGGTCCTCCGCGGCGCCACGATCTACGCCGGCTCGGGTCGGGCCACGGTGCCTGCGTGGACCACGGCGGTGTTCGTGGCGCCGGCGGCGATGCGGTGACCGAGCCGCCGAGCCTGCGCGAGCACGCCGCATCCGGCGCCGAGGGCCCGGAGCGCTCGCGCGTGCTCGTGTCCCGCGCGCTCCCCGACGCCTGGCTGGCGCCGCTCCGGGACGCGGGCCTCGAGGTCGACGCGCCTACGAGCGAGGGCGCGCTGGCCGCAGCCGAGCTCCGCGCGCGGGCCGCAGGCGCGTCGGCGCTGCTGGTGCAGCTCGACGACCGCGTCGACGCCGCCGTGCTCGACGCTGCCGGCCCGGCGTTGCGGGTGGTGGCCACCTTCTCGGTGGGCACCGACCACCTCGACTTGGGGGCCTGCCGAGCTCGCGGGGTGGCGGTCGTGCACACCCCCGACGTCCTCACCGACGCCACCGCGGATCAGGCCTGGGCGCTGCTGCTGACGGTGGTGCGGCGCGTGCGCGAAGGGCGCGAGCTGATCGCCCGCGGCGCCTGGGACGGCTGGTCGCCCACGCGCCTGCTCGGTAGCGACCTGCACGGCCGGACGCTCGCGATCGTCGGCCTGGGCCGCATCGGGACGGCGGTGGCCACGCGCGCCCGTGCGTTCGGCATGGAGGTCGCCTACCACGGCCCACGTCCGCATCCGGAGCGGGCCGAGCCGCTGGCGGCCCGCTACGAGCCCGACCTCGACGCCCTGCTCGAGACCGCCGACGTCGTCTCGCTGCACGCCCCGCTGATGGCGGCCACCCACCACCTCCTCGACGCGCGCCGGCTGGCGCTGCTGCCGCCGCACGCGATCGTCGTCAACGTCGGGCGCGGAGCGCTCGTCGACGAGCGGGCGCTCGTCGCGGCGCTGACGCAGGGTCGCCTCGGCGGTGCGGCGCTCGACGTGTTCGAGGACGAGCCGCAGGTGCCACCCGAGCTGCTCGCGCTCGCGAACGTCGCGGTGGCGCCCCACCAGGGCTCGGCGACCTCCGGGACGCGGGCGGCGATGGCGGCGCTGTGCACGCGCGGGATCCTGGAGGCGCTCGGGCGCTGAGGCGCGCGAACGGCGCCCACGCGACCCGTCGGAACGGCGACGCGCCGGCCCCCTCGGGCCGGCGCGCTCCCTTGCTCGTGCGACCGGCTACAGGTCGAGCTGCGCCAGGTGCGCGTTCGTCTCGATGAACTCGCGCCGGGGCGGGACCTCGGTCCCCATGAGGGTCTCGAACGTCTCGCTCGCCTCGAGGATGTCTTCGATGGTCACCCGCTTGAGCACCCGGGTCTCGGGGTTCATGGTCGTCTCCCAGAGCTGTTCCGGGTTCATCTCGCCGAGGCCCTTGAAGCGCTGGATCTCGATCTTCTTGTCGCGGTGCCGCTTGAGCACGTCCTGGAGCGCCTGCTCGTCGAAGAGGTACGTCAGCTCCTTCTGGCGCGGCAAGCGGATGCCGTAGAGCGGCGGCTGCGCGATGTACAGGTACCCGAAGTCGATGATCGGGCGCATGTAGCGGTAGAAGAAGGTGAGCAGCAGCGTCCGGATGTGCGAGCCGTCGACGTCGGCGTCCGTCATGATGATGATCCGGTGGTAGCGCGCTGCTTCGATGTCGAAGTGCGCGCCGTCGCCGGCCCCCTCGACGCCCGCCCCGAGCGCGGCCACCATCGCGCGGATCTCGGCGTTCTTCAGGATCTTGGCGAGGTTGGCCTTCTCGACGTTGAGGATCTTGCCGCGGAGCGGAAGGATCGCCTGGAAGCGCCGTTCGCGCCCCTGCTTGGCCGACCCGCCGGCCGAATCGCCCTCGACGATGTAGATCTCGCTGACGCTCGGGTCCTGCGACTGGCAGTCGGCCAGCTTGCCCGGGAGCTCGTCGTTCTCGAGCGGGTTCGCGCGCCGCACCAGGTCGCGCGCCTTGCGCGCCGCTTCGCGCGCGCGGGCGGCGTTGGCCGCCTTCTCGACGATCGCCTTGCCGACCTTCGGCTGCTCCTCGAGCAACTCCGCGAAGCGCTCACCGACCACCTGCCCCACCGCCGTCGACGCCTCGGGGTTCAGCAGCTTGACCTTGGCCTGCGACTCGAACTGCGGGTCCGAGAGCTTGACCGAGATGACCGCGTAGATGCCCTCGAGGTAGTCGTCGCCGGTCGGCGCGGCGTCGGTCTTCTTCACGAGCGCCTTGTTCTTGGCGTAGGTGTTCAGCACCCGCGTGAACGCCTGTTTGAACCCGGTGAGGTGGGTGCCGCCATCGCGGTTGGTGATCATGTTCGCGTAGCTCAGGATGGTCTGGCTGTAGCCCGACGTGTGGATCAGGCCGACCTCGACCTCGATCTCCTCGACCTTGCCGTCCTTCTCGACGACGACCGTCTGCTGGATGCGCACGGGCTCGTCGTAGAGGCGCTTGTCCTCGCGCGCGAGGTACGCCGCGTACGCCGCCACGCCCCCCTCCTCGTAGAAGACCTCGCGCTTGACGTCGGCCTGGCGCCGGTCCTCGAGCACGATCCGCACGCCCCCGGTGAGGAAGGCGAGGTCGCGCAGCCGGCGGCGTACGCGGGCGTACTCGAACCCCTCGACCCCTTTGAAGATCGCGGGGTCGGGGCGGAAGGTGACGGTGGAGCCTTCGCGGCCGGCGGGCGCCGCCCCGACGTCGCGCACCGGGAAGGTGACGTCGCCGTTGTCGAAGCGGATCCGGTGGTGGCGGCCCTCTTGGTAGACGTCGGCTTCGAGGTAGGTGGAGAGCGCGTTGACCACCGAGGAGCCGACGCCATGGAGGCCGCCCGATACCTTGTAGGCGTTGGAATCGAACTTGCCGCCCGCGTGCAGCTCGGTGAAGATCACCTCGACCGCGGGGCGCCCGCTGTCCTTCATGGCGCCCACCGGGATCCCGCGGCCGTCGTCGCTCACGGAGGCGGAGCCGTCGGCGTGCAGCACGATCTCGACCGAGTTGGCGTAGCCCGCGAGCGCCTCGTCGATCGCGTTGTCGATGATCTCGGTGAGGAGCTGATGGTACCCGTCGATGCCGGTGCCGCCCTGAACGTACATGGCGGGGCGCAAACGAACGCCCTCGAGCCCTTTGAGCACACGGATGCTGTCGGCGGTGTAATCGGTAGCCAAGGGACGCCTCCTGGCGAAGCGGGATGGGGGTGCCGGGGCCGGCGGGCGCCGACGACCGTTGAGCGCCGCGGCCGGTCCCGCGAATCGCGGGACCGGTGGGCGCACCGGTGCGGCGCCTAGGGCGCCGTGCTCGAGCGCATCATACCCCGCCCGCGGAGGTCCGGTCAAACGACGAGAGCCGTCCAGGACGAGGATCTCTAGGCCTCAGCCGCGGACTTGCCCGTCCCCCTCGACGAGGTGTTTGCTCGTGACGAGCGCGGCCAGCCCCACGGGGCCGCGAACGTGCAGTTTCTGCGTGCTGATGCCGATCTCGGCGCCGAACCCGAACTCGAAGCCGTCGGTGAAGCGGGTGCTCGCGTTGACGTAGACCACGGCCGCGTCGACCTCCGCTTGGAAGCGCCGACCGACGTCGCGCGAGCGGGTCACGATCGCCTCCGAGTGCTGGCTGCCGTAGCTGCGGATGTGCTCGAGCGCGCTCTCCACGTCGTCGACGACGCGCACCGCGAGCTCGGGCCCGAGGTACTCGGTCGCCCAGTCGGCGTCGGTCGCGGCCACCACGGGCACGCGCCCGGCGAGCGCTTGCGTCCGAGCGCAGCCGTGGACCGTGACCCCCGCCTCGTCGAGCGCCGCGAGCGCCCGCGCCAGGAACGCGCGCGCCACCCCTTCGTGCACGAGCAGCGTCTCGAGCGCGTTGCACACGCCAGAGCGGCGCAGCTTGCCGTCGAGCAGGATCGCGAGCGCGGCATCGAGGTCGGCGTCGCCGTGGACGTACAGGTGGCAGTTGCCGACCCCGGTCTCGATCACCGGCACCTGCGCGGTCTCGACCACGTGGCGGATGAGCCCAGCGCCACCACGTGGGATCACCAGGTCGACCTTGCCGCGGGCGCGCAGCAGCTCCGTGACGCGCGCCCGGTCGGGGTCGTCGACCAGCACCAGCGCGTCCGCGGGCGCGCCCACGGCCGCGAGCGCAGCGCGGATGGTGGCGACGAGCGCGCGGTTCGACCCGAGCGCGTCGGCGGACCCACGCAACACCGCGGTCGATCCGGCCTTGAAGGCCAGCGCGAAGGCGTCGACGGTCACGTTCGGTCGCGACTCGTAGATCATCCCGATCACGCCGAAGGGCACGGTCACCTGCCGGACCTCGAGGCCGTTGGCGAGGCGCCAACCGGCGAGCACGCGGCCGAGCGGGTCGGGCAGGTCCGCCACCTCGCGGACCGCCGCCGCGACGGCGCGCAGGCGCGCCTCGGAGAGCGCCAACCGGTCGACCAGCGGCTCGGGGGTGCCCGCCGCGCGCGCGTGGGCGACGTCGGCGGCGTTCGCCTCGAGCAGCCGCGGCGACGCTTCTTCGAGCGCATCGGCCACGCGCCGCAACGCCCCGTCGCGATCGAGCGTCGCGAGCGTCCGGCTCGCGTGCCGCGCGCGCAGCAGCGCAGCGTCGAGGTCGAAGGGGGCGGCGTTCGTGGGGCTGGGGGCGGTGTCGGGCACGGGGGGACGATAGCATGGTGCAGCGCTCGGTTCGATCGAAGCGCCGTCCTGGACGGAGGTCCCAGCATGACCCAGCCCAGCCCCGACCCCCCCTCGCGCGCCACCGCGGACCCGGATCGTCCGGCTCCCGTGCTCGTCACCGGAGCGTCCGGCGCGCTCGGCACCGCCGTGCGCGCCCGCCTCGCCACGACCGGCCGACCGATCGCTGCGCTGGTCCGCAGCCCCGAGGAGGCCGACGCCCTGCGGTCCGCCGGCACGTGGGCGCGCGCGGTCGATCTGCTCGACGAGGCCAGCGTCGCCGACGCCGTCGACGACGCGCACCGCGATCTGGGCGCGCCCGCCGGCGCGCTGCTGCTGGCGGGCGGCTTCGCCATGGCGCCGGCGGCGGACGCCGACCTCCGGGCGCTGCGGGCCCAGTGGGACGTGAACGTCGCGACCGCGGCCAGCGTGGTGCGCGCGCTCGTGCCGGTGCTGCGCGCGAACGGCGGCGGCACGTTGGTGGGGGTCGCCGCGGGTCAGGCGCGCCGGGGGGGCGCCAAGGCGGCACCGTACGCGTCCGCCAAGGCCGCCTTGGCCACGTACCTGCGCGCGGTGGACGAGGAGCTGGCGCCCGACGGGGTACGCGCCACGGTGGTCTTCCCGATGGGCACCCTGGACACCGCCGCCAACCGACGCGCGATGCCCGAAGCCGACCCGGCCGGCTGGATCGACCCGGCGGTCTTGGCGGAGGTGCTCGTGCACGCGGTCGCGCTCGGACCCCGCGGGCGCTGGCGCGAGGTCGAGGTGCACCCGGACGCGCGCTGAACCAAGGCCATGCCTAGCGCGCGTCGAACGTCGCCTCCCCCGCCAGGAAGGTCGCCCGCACCGCCAGGTCGTCGAGGTCGTCGACGGGGTCGTGGTTTAAGAGCGCCACGTCGGCGTCGGCGCCGACGCGCAGCACCCCGGAGCGCCGCTCGCGGCCGATGGCGAAGGCGGCCCCGGCGGTGTAGGCGCGCAGCGCCTCTTCGACGGTGAGCGCTTGGTCCGGCCCCAACGGTTCGCCGTCGATGCCCATGCGCCGCACCGCGGCGCGCAACCCTCGGAACGGGTCGGGCGACGCCACCGGGGTGTCGCTGCCGAAGGCGAGCACCGCACCGGCGTCGAGCAGGTCGCGGGTGCGGTAGGCGCGGTCGAGCCGGTCGGCGAACAGGGCGCGGACCGAAGGGGCGTCGAAGGTCAGGTGGACCGGCTGCATCGAGGCCACGGCGCCGAGCCGCGCCAGGCGACCGACGTCGCCCTGGTGCAGGTGCTGGACGTGCTCGACGCGCGGTCGCAGGCCGGCGGCCTGCCAGCGCGGCGCGGTGGCCTCCAACGCGTCGAGCACCGCGCGGTTGGCGGCGTCGCCGATCGCGTGCGCCACCGGGGCGAAGCCGGCGTCGGCGGCGAGCGCGAAGCGCTCGTGCAACACGTCCGGTCCGTCGACCGCGACGCCGGTGCCGCCGTCCGGATACGGTTCGAGGGTCCACGCGGTGCGGCTCCCGAGGGCGCCGTCGGCGAAGAACTTGGCGCCGCCCACCACGAAGAACTCGCCGCCCTGACCGCCCGCGAGGCCGATCGCCGCGGCGTGCTCGAGGTCGGCGTGCGGGATCGCCGCCCACACGCGCAGGGGGTACGCGTCGCCATCGGCGCGGCTCGCCTTGCCGGCGAGCGCGCGCCAGTAGCTGGGCGGCTCGTAGGCCATGTGGTGGACGGTGGTGATGCCGCGGGCGGCGAGGTCGGCGGCGGCCGCATCGAGCGCCGCCGCGAGCGCCGCCGCGTCGGGCTGCGGCAGCAGGTCCCACACCAGGTGCAGCGCGCGCTCGAGGAGCAGCCCGGTCGGGGCGCCCTCGGGGTCTCGCACCACGGTCCCGTGCTCCGGGTCGGGGGTGGTGGCGTCGACCCCCGCGAACGCCAGCGCCGCCGTGTTGACCCACGCCGAGTGGTGGTCCTGGGAGCGCAGCAGCACCGGGTGGTGCGGCGCCACCCGGTCGAGGTCCTCGCGCCGCAGGGTGGCGACCCCCCAGCGCTGCAGCGCGAACCCGGCACCCAGGACCCAGGACCCGTCCGGGCGCGCGCGCGCCGCCTCGGCGACGCGCCCGAGCCCCTCGTCGAGGCTCGCAGCGTCGTCGAGCCGCACCTGCGCGAGCTCGAGGCCGTGCTGGGTCAGGTGCACGTGGGCGTCGTGGAAGCCCGGCAGCGCGCAGGCGCCCGGCGCCTCGAGGACGCGGGTGAAGGGGCCCACCATGGCGTGGGCGCCCGCGCGGTCGCCCACGTAGACGACGCGGCCACCGCGCCAGGCCACCGCCTCGGCAAGGGGTTGGGCGGGATCGCCGGTGCGCACCCGGCCGGGGAGGAGCAGGACGTCGGCGGTCACCCCGGCAGCCTACCAACGGCCTCGGGCGCCGGGCGCCCGCGCCGAGAGGGCGGCGAGCACCTCGAGGTCGTCGGGCTGGACCGGGTCGTCCAGCGCCGCCTTGTTCCGGCGCAGCGCACCGCAGCGTTCGCAGCGGTGGACGATCACCCACCCCTTCTTGCCGCTCTGCTCGACGCCGATCGGCACGAGCACCCCGCCACAGTCGCTCGCGCGGTCGCCCGGGTTCACGTCGACGTGCAGCGAATGCAGGCAGGCCGGGCAGTGGTTGCGGTACGAGCCGTTCGCGAGGGGGGGCACGTCGGCGCCGCAGTGGGCGCAGACGAACCCCTGGTTGGTCCCGATCGCGACGAAGCGGCGCACGGCCCAAGCCTACGGCGCGTCGTGGAGCCGTGCGACCTCCGCGGCGACCGCCCGCACGTAGGCGTCCGGGTCGGTCTTGCGCTTGAGCCCCCCTTGGGTCATCGAGCGCACGTTGCCGAAGACCGGCCGCTCGGTCCACGGTCGGTCGTGCAGCCCGAGCACCCACCCGACGCCGGCGTAGGAGTTCGGGTCGACGCCGTCGAGGTGGAAGCGGTCGTTCCAGCGCAGGAGCCGCGCGTACGCCTCCTCGGGCGTGGCGCTCCACTCCAGCACCTTCTTCCCCCAGTACATGCGCATGTGGTTGTGCTGGTAGCCGGTGGTCACGGACTGCCGCATCGCGGCGTTCCAGTACGGGTCGTCGCTCTCGGCGGCCTCCAGCGTCGCGTCGTCGTAGAGCGCCGGGCGGGGGTCGTCCGCGTGCGCCGCCAGCGTCCGGCGGGCCCACGCGGGCAGGCCCTCGTAGCGGTCGTAGTCGGCGTTGCGCACGACGTGGTTGACCGCCAGCTCGCGGCGCACCAGGAGCTCCTCGACGAAGGACGCGACGTTCGCCTCCCCCGCCGCCGGCGCCGCCGCCCGCGCCGCGCGCAGCGCCTCGACCGGCGACACCTGACCGCAGCGCAGGTACATGCCCAGGTACGAGACGCGCGCGCGGTGCGGCTGGTTGCGGTCGTCGGCGTAGCCGTGCAGCGTGCCGGACACGAAGGACTCGAGGCGCGCGGCTCCCGCCCGTTCGCCTCCGGGGTACAGGGCGTCGACCGGCGCCACCGAGGCGTCGACGTCGAGCTTCGCGACGAGCGACGGCACGTCGTCGAGCGCGTCCGCGACGCTCGAAGTGCGCCCGACCGCGGGCGCGGCGCCGCTCCAGGGCACCGCTGCCGGGGTGTCGGCGACCGGGTCGAGGTACGCCTCGAACACCCGGTGGAGCTTGGGCCGCAGGGTGCGCGCCATGTACTCGGCCTTTGGGCTTGCGACGTCGACCGGCACGACCACGTCGCCCTCGACCTGCACGACCGGACACGCTGCGTCGGCCGCCACGCGCTCGCGCTGGGCGACGTCGGCGCGCAGGTAGCCGCGGTCGACCACCAGGACGGCGG
>JBHEOT010000036.1:0-22550 GCA_046260675.1 Trueperaceae bacterium
CCTCAACATCGATCCCGTCGAGCAGCGTGCCAGCCTCTCGCGCAAGCGGCTCCTGCCGTTCACCGCGGGCGCCGGTGGGTACGACGAGATGGGTACGGGCGGCCCGGCGGCGCGCGGTCCTTCCGCCAACCGCCAGAGCGGTCGTCGTGGTGGCCGTCGCAGCAAGGGCATCGACTACGACTACAGCTACGCTGCGTCCGAAGCGGGTGGCGGCAAGGCGACGACCAAGCTGGGCGATGTCTACGCCGACCTCTTCGCGCAGTTCGGCCTGAGCGAAACGAAGGAAGAGCCGAAGGCCGACAAGGCCGAGGCCAAGACCGAGACCACGGACGGCGCCAAGACCGAGGCCGAATCGAAGCCCGAGCCCGTGGCGGCCCCGACGCCGAAGCCGGAGGCGCCCAAGGCCACAGCGAGCGAAGAAGCGCCCGTCGACGCCGAGAACGCGATCGATGCCGCCGAAGCGGCTGCGCTCCTCACCGCGGCGTTCCGCGAAGGCAAGCGTCCGGCGAAGGCCGAAGCGAACGGCGACGCCCCGGCGCCCGCACCAGAAGTCACGCAGGACGCCTCACAGGACGCCGCTCACGATGCTGCTCATGAAGCTGCCGCCAGCGAGGCTGCTGCCGAAGACGCGGCGGAAGCGGCCGCCCAGGCCAACGACGACGCCGACGAGGCCGACCGGAACGCCTGAGCACGATCGACCGCGCGACCGCACTCGGCAGGGGCGGGGCCGATTCGGACCCGCCCCTGCTTCGTTCCTCCAGGCTTCCGCCGGCTGCGCTGCAGCCTCGCTACATCCGACGAAGGCGCGAGATGCGGTCGTCGATCGGCGGGTGCGTCGAGAGCCACACCGCGGCGTTCGAGCGCTTCACCGGGTTCGCGAAGTACAAGTGGCGCACACCCTCGGAGACCTCCAGCGGGGCGCCGGCGTAATCGCGGATCTTGCCGAGCGCGCTGGCCAAGCCGTCCGGGTTGCGCGTGATGTACGCCCCGGTCGCGTCCGCCAGGTACTCGCGTCGACGGCTGACCGCGAGCTTCAGCATCGTTGCCAGAATGGGCGCCAACACGAGCAAAACCACGAGCAGCACCATCGCCAGCCCCTGGCCCTTCCCGCCACCGCCCGAGGAACGCCGCGAGCGGCCGCCGTAGACCATCCCCCGCCAGGCGACGTCGCGCAGCAGGACGATCGCGCCGACCGTCGCCGCCAACATGGACGCGAAGCGGATGTCGTAGTTCTTGACGTGCGCCATCTCGTGCGCGACGACGCCCTCGAGTTCCTGGCGATCGAGCAGCTCCATCAGGCCGGTCGTGACCGCGATCGCCCCGTGCCGAGGATCACGACCCGTAGCGAACGCGTTGGGCGCAGGGTTGTCGATCACGTACACCTTGGGCGACGGCACGCCGGCACCCAGCGCGACGGCCTCCGTAACGTTGACCAAGTACCGGTGCTCCTCGGCGTTCGCCGGTCGAGCGCCGGACACCGCGAGCGCGAGGCGGTCGGAGAACCAGTACGCCCCCAGCGACTGCGCCACCGCCAACACCACGGCGATCACGACGAACGTGCTCGCCGCCGCCGGATCGATGGCGAGCGCCATCAGGTACGCGATCGCGGCGAGCAGGGCGATCATGAAGCCGCCCAGCACCCACGAAGCGCGCCGGTTGGCGGCCTGCCAATCGAGCAGGCTGATGCGCCGCCCGGTGGTCGGGTCGGTGATGGCGTCGGGAAGGCGCCGGGGCGCCGCACCGCTCGGGGTCGTCATCGGCCCGTCCAGGGCCCCGGACTAGGCCTGCGCGCCGAAGGAGACTTGCGGGACGGCCTTCTCTTCTTCGGGCACCTCGAGGTAGACGTGCTTGGTCTTGCCCATCGGGCCGGCGAAGAACGTGCCCGGGATCGTCGTGATCACGGTGTTGAACTGCAGGACCGCGTCGTTGAAGAACTGGCGCGCGTACGCGATCTTGTTCTCGATCCCGGCGAGCTCCTCCTGGAGCATCAGGAAGTTCTGGTTCGCCTTGAGGTCCGGGTACGCCTCGGAGATCGCGAACAGCCGCCCCAAAGCGGCGGTCATCATGTTCGCGGCGTCGGCGGAATCGTCGACGGACTTGGCCTGCGTCATCGCGGCCCGGGCCTTGCCGACGTTGTCGAACACCTCGCGCTCGTGCGCCGCGTACCCCTTGACCGTCTCGACCAGGTTCGGGACGACGTCGTTGCGCCGCTTCATCTGGACGTCGATCTGGCTCCACGCGTTCTGGTAGCGGTTCTCTAGGGTAATGATCCGGTTGTAGACGTTGATCCCGTAGAGGACCAGAGCCGCCAGGACGGCGAGAATGATGAGCGTAGACACGCAGCCACCTCCGCGGTCAGTCTACCGCGGGCCCCTGACCGTCGCGCGCGCGAATCACCCCACCGCCGAGCAGGCGATCGCCGTCGTACACGACGGCCGATTGACCCACCGTCACCGCGAATTGGGGCGATTCGAACTCGAGCCGGAACGCGTCCGCCCCGGGTTCGAGCACGAGCGTCGCCGGTTCCGGGCGCTGTCGATAGCGCACCTGAGCCTGCACGCGCCCCGGCAAACGGGTGGGATCGGCCACCAACCAGTTGGCCTGCTCGACGGTCGCGGACGTCCACGTGCACGCCGAGCGCGGCCCGACCGACACGACGTTGCGCTCGGCGTCCAGGTCGACCACCCAGCGCGGGCGGTGCGACTTCCAAAGGCCGAGACCGCGCTTCTGGCCGATCGTGTAGAAACCGACGCCCTGATGCTCACCGACGACCGCGTCGCCCTGCGACACGTCCACGACGGCGCCGGAGCGGGGCTCGAGGTGCTCGGTCAGGTGGCTGCGTACGTCGTCGGCGATGAAGCACAACCCGTTGGACGAGGGCTTCCATGCGACCGGCAGCTTCCGTTCCACGGCCAGCGCCCGAACCTCGGCCTTGGTCAGGTCGCCGAGCGGGAACAGCAGGTACGGCAGCACCCAGCGCGGCAGCGCCCACAGGAAGTACGTCTGGTCCTTGTCGTCGTCGCGGCCGCGGTGGAGCTCCACCCCGTCCGCACCGTCGACGCGACGGACGTAGTGGCCGGTGGCCAGGAAGCTGCAACCGAGCTTGCGCGCCCGCTCGGCCAGGCCCCCGAACTTGATCTCGCGGTTGCACCACACGCACGGGTTGGGCGTCTCGCCGCGGGCGTAGGCCGGCACGAACGGATCGACGACGACGCGTTCGAAGTCGTCGCGCGCGTCGAGCAGGTAGAACGGCACGTCGAGCTTGTCGGCGATGCGCCGGGCATCGAAGGCCGCTTCCGGGCTGCAGCAGACGTCGAAGGCGCCCGCCGGCCGGTCGTCGGGCCAGAAGCGCAGCATGGAGCCCACCACGTCGAAGCCCTGATCGCGCAGGAGCGCGGTCGCGACGGACGAATCGACCCCGCCCGACATCGCGGCGAGGACCTTGGGCACGGCAGTGGGGGCGTCGACGGAGGCCATCACCAGGCAGTCTACCGCCGACCGCGCGCGTCCCGGGACACGGGCTACACTGGACACGGGAGGTACTTCGTGAAAGCGCTTCGGATCATCCAGCTCGTCGCCCTGGTCCTCGTCGCGGTGTACCTGGTCCTGTTCCACTACGCCAACCCCGAGACCGTGCGCTTGCCGCTCCTGATCTCGGTACCCCCCTCGCTGGTCGTCGTCCTCGCGGTCCTGATCGCCTGGCTGGTGGGCTGGCTCCCCGGTCGGACGCGCAGGTGGGGCCTGGAGCGCCGTCTGCGGCGGGCCGAGGCCGACCGCCAGGTGCTCGCCGGGGAGATGGACCGCACCCGACGTGGCGAACCGAGCAACCCGGTGATCCCCGATCGCGACGCCGCCGGCGTCCGCCGCGGCGACGACCCGACCGACTACCTGTGAGACCCGGATCGGCGACCGCGGACGCCGCGTCGACCGAACCGCAACCGGAGCCGCCGGACACCCCGAGCTCGACGCCGACGCCCATCTGGCGCGTGCGCGCGCCGGCGCCGATCGACGCCGTCGCGCGCCTGTCGGCCACCTTGCGCATCCACCCACAGCTCGCCGCCATGCTCTGGGCGCGCGGCCTGCGCGACGACGCCGCCGACCACCTCGATCCAGCGTTCGCGCCCACCGAGATCCCCGACCTCGATCGCGCCGCCGACCGGTTGATCGATGCGCTGGAGCGCGGTCGTCGGGTCCGGATCCACGGCGATTACGACGCCGACGGCATCACCGGCACCGCGCTGCTCACCCTCGGGCTGCGCGCGCTCGGCGGTCGCGTCGAGCCCTTCGTGCCCCATCGGATCCTCGATGGCTACGGCATCCATCCGGATCGCGTCGCGGAGCACGTGGCCGCCGCCGACCTGCTGCTGACCGTCGACTGCGGCATCGGGAACCTTTCGGAGATCGAGGCGCTGCAGCGCGCCGGGCTCGAGGTGATCGTGAGCGACCACCACGCGCCCGGCACGCGGCTCCCCGATTGCCTGATCGTCCACCCCGCGACGTCGCCGCTCGCGCAGCGCGGCCTGCCGCAGTTGACCGGCGCGGGCATCGCCTACCACCTGTTGTGGGCGATCCACCGCAAGCTCGGGCTCCCCGACCCGGTCGAGTACGCCGACCTCGCCGCCATCGGCACCATCGCCGACGTCGCGCCGCTCCTGGGCGAGAACCGCGCCCTCGTGAAGCTCGGCCTCGAGCGCCTGCGCGAGTCGTCGTGGCCCGGCGTGCGCGCGACGCTGTCGCTCGCTCGGCTGCGCGGCGCGCCGACGGCGCGGGACGTCGCCTTCGTCCTGGCCCCGCGGATCAACGCCGCCGGCCGCCTCGGCGAAGCCGAGTTGGCGCTCGAGCTGCTCACCACCGCTTCGGAACGCCGCGGGCTCGAGCTCGCGACGTTGCTCGATCAGCGAAACCGTGACCGCAAGAAGGTGCAAGACGCCATGTTCGACCGCCTTGCGCCGACCGTGGACCCGGGGGCGCCGGCGATCGTGGTCGCCGACCCGGAGGGCCATCCGGGCGTGATGGGCATCGTCGCGAGCCAGCTTCTGGAGCGCTTCTACAAGCCCGTGTACATCGTCGCCAAGGGCAAGGGCAGCGTCCGCTCGACGCCCGGCATCAGCGCCGTCGGCGGTTTGGCCGCCGCCGCGCCGCACCTGCTCCGATGGGGCGGCCACCCGCAAGCCGCCGGCTTCGCGCTCGAGATGGAGCGCTTCGACGCTTTCCGCGACGCGGTGCTCGCGTTCGTCGATCGACACCCGACCCCCGTGCCGAGCGTGGTGGCCGACGCGATCGTCGGCTTGGACGAGGTCGGAGCCGACCTCCACGCGGCGCTGCAGGCGCTCGAGCCGTACGGCGAGGGGCACGCGCCGCCCACGCTGCTCCTGCGCGGCAGCGCGCGTTCGGCGCGCGCGGTCGGCAACGCCGGCGCCCACCTGCAGCTGCGCTTGGGCGACGCCAACGGCGCCGAGGTCAAGGGGGTCGCGTGGCGCCATGGGGCGCTGGCGGACGCCCTCGGTCGCACCGGGGCGGTCGACGCCGCGGCGGTGCTCGTCCCGAACGAATGGAACGGGCGCACGACCATCGAGTTCCAAGCCCACGCGGTGCGCGCGGCCGGCCCGTTGACCCTCGACGGCGCACCGCCCGAGGCGGCCCCGCGCCTCGCCCGCGGCGCCGGCCGAGCCAGCGAGGTGCCCGAGGTGCCCGGCGTGCCCGACGTGCCGATCGACCCCCGAGCGGACGACCCGTTCGACGTGCTGCGCACCGCGCTGGCGCGCGGTCCGGCGCGGGTGCGGCTCGATGCGGCTGCGCTCGCGCTGCTCGAGGGCGAGGCGGACGCCTGGCCCACCGTGACCGACGTGCGCACCGCGTGGGTGGCGCTCGGCCGCGGACATCGCCCCCCGTTCGGTGGCCCGCTCGCCGACCGCACGGTGGCCGTGCTGGAGGAACTCGCCCTGGTGGACGCACGCGGCCGCGGAGTCCGAGGCCGGAAGGTCGAACCGTACGCGAGCGAGCGCCTGCGCGCGGGCCTGGTCCGGCGCTACGCCCTGCGGACCTTCGTGCACGCGTACCGCCACCTCGACGACGCCGGGTTCGACGCCGCGGTGCGCTCGCTGCTCGACGACGGTGCGCTGCCACCCGGGCGCGCCGGGTGAACGCGGACGAGGAACACGTGGGGCTGTGCGCCACGGAGCTCAGGGTTCCAGCGGTGGTCGCTAGAATCCCCTCGAGGGCCGACGGTCCGTCGCGTAGCGTTCGGGAATCACCAGGATCCGGTCGGCAGGGCGTGGTCCGTCGTCGAGGAGCACGGATACATGCGACTATCTGAGTTCGTCCGAGCAGAGATGGAGCCGATCCTTCAGGCTTGGGAGGATTTCGCCAGCGGTCTCCTCCCGGGTAGGGACATGAGCGACCGCGGATTGCGCGACCACGCCAGGGAGATGCTCCTGGAGGTTGCCGACGATCTCGAATCGACCCAGAGCGCATCGGAACGAGACGCCAAATCGAAAGGGCATGAGCCCAAGGATGGGGAAGAGTCCTCGGCAGACCGGCATGGTGGCGAGCGGTACGCGAGCGGTTTCAGCGTGATGGAGACGGTCTCGGAGTTTCGGGCGCTGCGTGCGAGCGTGGTGTCGCGGTGGACGGTGGCGAACGAAACGGTGACGGCCGAGCAGCTCGAAGACCTCACCAGGTTCCATGAGGCCATCGACCAAGCCGTCGCCGAATCGCTGGAGCAGTACGCGACCGAGAAGGAGACGAAGACCCGGCTGTTCGGCGCCGTACTGCTCGCATCGCCCGATCCGATCTACGTCCTGGACCTCGAAGGCAGGATCGTTTACGCGAACAAGGCGACGGTGGATGTCTTCGCCCTGGAGCCCGAAGCGATCATCGGCAGGACCGCCGACGACCTCGGGTTCTGGTTCGCCTCGGAGTTCCAGCACAACCTCGAGAAGGTGATCGCCGACCAGTCCACGTACCGGGGCAAGTTCGTCCACTCGTTCGCTTCGGGCGGGGGCGATCGCTTCGACTACGTGCTTGCGCCCGTGCTGGACGAGCAAGAGCGCACCGAAGCGACGGTGTGCATCTTGCGGGACATCACCGAACAGGCACGCCTCGAGGAAGAGATCTGGCACGCGGCCCACCACGACCATCTGACGGGACTGCCGAATCGCCGGTACTTCCTGGATCGCTTGGATCAGGAGATCAAACAGGCCAAGCGCAGCGGCCTGCCTCTTTCCGTGCTGTACATGGATCTCGACGGCTTCAAGGAAGTCAACGACTCGTTGGGCCACGAAGCTGGGGACGTCGTGTTGACCGAGGTGGCCGCACGGCTTGCCGACTGTGTCCGCGAAGCGGATTCCGTTGCCCGGCATGGCGGCGATGAGTTCGCGGCGATCGTCGTCGGCGCGAAACAGCGCGACGACGTGGAGCTCGTGGCGCAGAACATCCGAGATGCCCTCGCGCTTCCCTTCCAGGTAGCGGAACGGCCCGTCCACATCTCGACCAGCATCGGCATCGCGACCTACCCGCACGACGCGACCTCGCCCGGCGCTTTGGTCGACGCCGCGGATCGGGCCATGTACGCAGCCAAGAACAGGGGCTCAGCCGACCGGACCCCGTGAACGCGCCGCCCACTGCAGCCGCCCACTGAAACCGGGCGCGGGGACGGTGCGATACTGCCGCATGACCGTGCCCAGCGCCGCATCGCCAGACGCCCCGAACCCCCCTGCGGTCGCCGCGGCGCCGACGTCGGTTCTGCGGCTGGTCGCGCACGACGACGACGCCCGCCGGGCGCTGCGCGCGCGCCTCGAGGCCGACCTGCGCGCCCGCCTCGAGGGCGAGGTCCGCTTCGACCACGTCGGCCGCACGCTCTTTGCTACCGACGCGAGCCCGTACGCGATCGCCCCCCATGGGGTGGTGTTCCCCAAGCACGCCGACGACGTCCGCGCGGCCCTGGACGTCGCGCGCGCCCACGGCGTCCCGCTGCTGATGCGCGGCGGCGGCACCAGCCTCGCGGGTCAGACGGTGGCCGAAGCCCTCGTCGTCGACGTATCGCGCCACCTGACCCGGATCTTGGAAGTCGACGTCGCCGCCCGCACCGCCAAGGTCGAACCCGGCGTGATCCGCGACCAGCTGAACGCCGCGCTGGCGCCGCACGCGCTGCAGTTCACGCCCGACGTCTCGACCACCGATCGCGCGAACCTCGGCGGCATGGTCGCGAACGACTCGGCCGGCACGCGCTCGATCAAGTACGGCAAGACCGTCGACCAGGTGATCTCGATGACGGCGCTCCTCGCCGACGGCAGCGTCGTCGAGTTCGGGGCGCTCGAGGGGGACGCCCTGGCGGCCAAGCTCGCCACACCCGGGCTCGAGGGCGACGTCTACCGGACCGTTTACCGGATCGTCCACGCCCACGCCGACGAGATCGAGACCCGCACCCCGAAGGTGATGCGGCGGGTCGGCGGCTACCACCTCGACGAGCTCCTGCCGGGCCGGCCGTTCAACCTCGCCAAGCTGGTGTGCGGGAGCGAGGGGACCCTCGCCGCGATCCTCGACGTTACCGTCGCGCTCCACCCCGTGCCCCGCAAGCGCGTCCTGGCGCTGCTGCACTTCGCGACGCTCGTCGCGGGCCTCGAGGCGGTGCCGGCGATCGTGCGCCACGCGCCCTCGGCGGTGGAACTCATGGACCGCGACCTGTTCGAGCTCGCCAAGGTCAACCCGGCGTTGGCCCAGGACGTCGGTTGGGTGCAGGGCGACCCGGCGGTGGTGCTCTCGGTCGAGTTCGACGGCGACGACGACGCGGCGCTCCGCGCCCATCTCGAGGCGCTCGCGAGCGACCCCGCGGTCGCGGACCAGGCCTACGCGACGTACCTCGCGGTCACGCCCGCGCAACAGAAGGAAGTCCTCGACTTCCGCCGCAAGGGGCTCGGCGTCTACGCCACCGTCGAGGGCCTGGCGAAGCCGGTGCCCTTCATCGAGGACGCCGCGATCCCCATCGAACACCTCGCCGCCTACGTGCCCGCCGTCCTCGACGTGTGCCGCAGGAACGGCGCGCCGGCCGTCCTCTACGGCCACGCCTCGGTCGGCGTGCTCCACGTGCGCCCGCTGCTCGACCTCAAGACCGAGGCCGGCGTCGGGGCCTACCGGGCGATCGCGGACGAGGCGTTCGCGCTCGTGCGCCGCTTCGGTGGCTCGTGGTCGGGCGAGCACGGCGACGGGCTGATCCGCTCGGAGAAGAACCGCGAGTTCTTCGGCGAGGTCCTGTACGGCGCGTTCCAGGAGGTCAAGCGGGCGTTCGATCCGCACGGTCTCTTCAACCCGGGCAAGATCGTCGACGCGCCGCCCATGACCGAGCACCTCCGGTACGGCGCGGGCTACCCGGGCTTCGAACGACCGACGGTGTTCGACTTCGGGGCCGAGGGCTTGCTCGGCGCGGTCGAAGCCTGCACCGGCGTGGGCGCGTGCCGCAAGGAGGGGGTGGGCACCATGTGCCCGTCCTACATGGCGACGCGCGACGAGGAGCACTCGACCCGCGGGCGCGCCAACGTGCTGCGCGAGGCGATGGTGGGCGGCTTGCCCGGCGGCCTGACCAGCCGCGAGGTGCACGACGCTCTCGACCTGTGCCTCGAATGCAAGGCCTGCAAAGCCGAGTGTCCGAGCCGGGTCGACCTCGCGAAGATCAAGTCCGAGTTCCTCCAGGCGTACTACGACGACCACGGCACGCCGCTCGCCGCGCGTGCGCTGGGCGGCGTCGCCAAGCTCGCGCCGCTGGCGCAGGCGCTCGCGCCGCTGGCGAACGCGGTGCTTCCGCTCGCGCCCGTCCGCTGGACGACCGAGAAGGTCCTCGGCGTCGACCGCCGCCGGACGCTGCCCGCCTACGCCCGGGAGCGCTTCGACCGTGCCTTCGCGCGCCGCGCTCCGGCGGCGCTGCCCGAGGACGCGCCCACGGTCGCGCTCTTCGCGGACACGTGGTCGACCTTCCACGACACCGCGCCCGCCGAGGCGGCCGTGCGCGTGCTCGAGGCCGTGGGGGCGCGCGTCGAGTTGGTGCCGTACCGCTGCTGCGGGCGCCCGCTCATCTCCAAGGGGCTGCTCCGCGAGGCGAAGGCGCAGGCGGCGGCGAACGTCGCAGCGCTGACGCCGTACGTGGCCCGCGGGGTGCCGGTGCTCGGCTTGGAGCCCTCGTGCGTCAGCGCCTTCACCGACGACTACCGCAGCCTGGTGCCCGGCGCCGAGACCGAGGCGTTGGCAGCGCACGTCCGGCCCCTCGAGGCGTGGTTGGCGAAGCGCTGGACCAGCGGCGCCCTCGACCCGGCCGCCGTGTTCGCCGCGGGCGACGCAACGGTGCTGCTGCACGGCCACTGCCAGCAGAAGGCGGTGCTCGGCACCGCGGCCACCAAGGCGGTGCTCGGCTGGACCAGCAGCGACGTGCGCGAGGTCGACGCCGGCTGCTGCGGGATGGCGGGGAGCTTCGGGTACACCCACCACGACCTATCGCTGGCGATCGGCGAGCAGCGGCTGTTCCCGGCCGTCCGCGCGCACGTCGAGGCCGGCGCGCGCGCCGAGGCCGGCGCTGGCGACGTGGTCGCTTGCGGCTTCAGCTGCCGGCACCAGGTCGCCGACGGCACCGGCGAGCGCCCGCGCCACGTCGCGGAGACGTTGGCGCGGGCGCTGCGCGAACCGAGCCGAACGGCGCGCTGACCCCGAGCCGCCTCCTCCGCACGCGGCGACGTCCCGCTCCAGCAGGCCCCTCGCTCACATCCTCGCGGGCGCACCGATCCCGAGCAGCGCCAGCGCCTCGGCAAGCGCGTCGCGGACCCTGCCAACCAGCGCCAAGCGCGCCTCGCGCAGCCCTTCCGGCGCGCGCAAGACCGCGGTGTCGGGTTTGCCGTCGGCGCCGCGGTGGTTGTAATACCCGTTCCACGCCGTCGCGAGGTCGAGCGCGTACTGGGCCACCGCGTGCGGCGCGTCGTCGCGCGCGGCCGCGGCGATCACGTCGGGGAAGCGCGCGACGGCCTGCGCGAGCTTGACTTCGAGCGGCCCCAACGCAGCTCCGTCGGCCACTTCGGGCCGCACGCCCGCCTCCTCGGCCGCCCGCAGGATGCTGCAGGCGCGCGCGTGCGCGTACTGCACGTACGGCGCGCTGTCGCCCTGGAGGTTGAGCGCCTGGTTCCACCGGAAGTCGATCACGCGCTTGGCCTCGCTCTTGAGCATCGCGAAGCGCACCGCGCCCACGCCCACGGCGTCCGCGACGGCGTCCGCGTCCGCGAGCTCGGGGCGCTTCTCGGTGACGACGGCCAGCGCGCGCCGCCGCGCCTCCTCGAGCACGGTGTCGATCGCGAGCGTCACCCCTTTGCGGCCGCTCATCGCCTGCCCCTCGAGGGTGACCACCTCGTAGGCGAGGTGGTGCAGCGACGACTCCTGGGGGTCGTCCGGAGCGGCGTCCCCTTCGCCGTAGACCCGGCGCGTGAGGTCGAGCGCGGCGCGCACGATCGCCTGCGGGTGCGCCTGGCGGGCGTCGATCACGTTCACGGCCTGGTCGCCGTGCGCGAACCGGTGCCCGGGTACCAGGGCGTCGCCCTCGGGGTGGCTGGTGTAGAGCGTCGCGCCGGAGGGCTGCGTCGCGAAGGAACGGTAGCGCATGCCCTCGAGCCGGCCGACCTTCCACAGGTGGTAGCCGATGTCCTTCGCGACGTAGGTCGCGTTGCCGTCGGAGCGCACGAGCACCACGTTCGGGTCCTCGAGGCCGGGCAAGAAGTCGGAGACGTCCATCACGAGGGCGCCCGCGTACTTGCCCTCGGCGGGCCGCGCCACGTTCGGCAGCGCCTCGAGGACTTCGAGACCGCGCTGCAAGAAGCCCGACGCCACGACGTCCGACTCCCAGACGAGCAGGTCGTACTCGGCGCCCAGCGCGTGGTACGTGGCGAGCTGGGCGCGCACGATCCGCTCCACCTCGCCGCGCAGCTCGCCGCGTTCGAGCTGATGCATGACGGTGCTCACCCCGCGCTCGATGGCCTCGCCGTCGGCTTCCTTCGCCTCGCCCAAACGGACGTAGAGGCGGCCGAGCCAGTGGTCGTACTTCTCGTCCGCCGGCGGCTCCTCGCCGAAGTAGCCGCGCGCGAACAGGCTCTCCGCCGCTTGACGGCCGGTGTCGTCGATGTAGTTCTGGACCTCGACCTCGTACCCAGCCGCGCGCTCGATGCGCGCCAGCGCGTCGCCCAGGACCACGTTGCGCAGATGGCCGACGTGGGCCTCCTTGTTCGGGTTGACGCTCGTGTGCTCGACGACCACCTTGCGGCCGTTGCGTGGCAGGTGCGAGGGCGCGGCGACGACGCCGCGCACGAAGGCGACCGGATCGACGTACGCGTTGAGGTACGGACCGACCGCCTCGAGCCGGGCGAACCCGGGCGGGAGCGCGGTGCTCGCGGCCAGCTCCGCGGCGATCTGGGCGGGGTTGCGTCGGAGCGCCTTGGCGAGGCCGAACGCCAACGGGCTGCCGTAATCGCCCGGCTTGTCGTCGGGCACGACCTGCACCTGGACGTCGAGCGCGTCGGCGGCTGCGGGATCGGCGAGGAGCGGTCGGACGGCGGCGCGGAGGGCGGCCTGGAGGGCGGGGATGAGGTCGGCCATGGCGTCGTGACGGTACCACCGGCGGTGGGCGCGGCCGCATCGATGCAGGCGCCGCTGCCGCCCGCCCGACCCGGTGCCGGCCCACGGTGTCCCCGGGGACGGGGTGTAAACTGGCGGACCAGCGTCGCCCAGGAGCCGTTGGAGCGCACCTCTTCCCGTACACTTGACAACACAAGACTCAGGTTGCCTGAACCTGAACGCTCACACCCTGTCCAGCCGCCGAACGGCGAAGGAGCCACCCCCATGGCCGACGACGCCAACCCCACGACCTTCGATCACCCCATCCCGGTCTGTCCGGTCCGCGGGTCGGTCCTCTTCCCCACCATGGTCATGCCGATCGATGCGGGCCGACCGATCTCGATCCGCGCCATCAACGCCGCGCTCGACCGCGACCGCACCATCCTGATCGTCAGCCAGCGCGACCGCGACATCGAGGAGCCCGGGCCCAAGGACCTGTACCAGGTCGGCACGGCGTGCCACATCATGCGGATGAAGAAGAACCCCGACGGCAGCATCCAGATGCTGGTGCGCGCCGTCGCCCGCGTTCGCATCGACGAGTACACGGCCGACGGTGGCGTCATCGAAGCCGACGTGCACCCCTTCGAGGTGCCCGACGGCGACGCCGTCCTGCTCGAGGCGGCCTTCCGCGAGCTCAAAGAGAAGTTCGGCGACCTCGTCGAACACGGTGGACGTGGCCTGCAGGCCGAGGTCGCCCAGTTCGTGCTCAACCTCGAGGACCCCGGCCAGTTCGCGGATTACGTCGCGTACCACCTCGACTTCAAGGTGGGCGACAAGCAGGCGGTCCTCGAGGCGCCGTCGGTCGCGGACCGGCTCAAGAAGGCGCTCGTCCTGCTCGACACCGAACTCGAGCTCCAGGAGACGCAGCGCCGGCTGCAGCGCGAGGTCAAGGACGAGATCGACCGCAACCAGCGCGAGTACTTCCTGCGCGAGCAGATCAAGGCGCTCCAGAAGGAGCTCTCCGGCAGCGACGACGAAGAGGACGAGGTCGAGGCCTTCCGCGAGAAGCTCGACGCGCTCGGGCTCCCCGAGCAGGTGATGAAGGAAGCGAACCGCGAGCTCAACCGCATGGCGCGCATGCACCCGGATTCGGCCGAGGCCTCCGTCATCCGCACGTACCTCACCACCCTCACCGAGCTCCCGTGGAACGTGCGCAGCGAGGACCGGCTCGACGTCGACGCGGCCGAGGCCGTGCTCGAGGAAGACCACTACGGCCTGGAGAAGGTCAAGGACCGGGTGCTCGAGTACCTGGCGGTGCGCAAGCTCAAGAGCGAGCGCGCGGCCAAGGGCGAGATCGACCCGGGCGAGATCCGCAAGGGCCCGATCCTGCTGTTCGTGGGACCCCCCGGCGTGGGCAAGACCTCGATCGCCAAGTCGGTCGCCAAGGCGCTCGGCCGCGAGTACGTCCGGATCAGCCTCGGCGGCGCGCGCGACGAGTCCGACATCCGCGGCCACCGCCGCACGTACATCGGCTCGATGCCCGGGCGCATCATGCAGGGCATCCGCCAAGCCGGCACCAAGAACCCGGTGTTCCTCCTCGACGAGGTCGACAAGCTCGGCGTCTCGTACCAGGGCGACCCGTCGTCGGCGCTGCTCGAAGTGCTCGATCCGGCGCAGAACAACGCCTTCGTCGACCACTACCTGGGCGTCCCGTTCGACCTCTCCGAGGTGCTGTTCGTGGCCACCGCGAACTACGCCCAGCAGATCCCTGATCCGCTGTACGACCGCATGGAGCCGATCGAGTTCTCCAGCTACGTCGAACTCGAGAAGCAGGAGATCGCCAAGCGCTACCTGCTCCCCCGCCAGCTCCCGGAGAACGGCCTCAAGCCGAACCAGTTCACCATCACGGACGGCGCGCTGACGCGCGTGATCGGCGCCTACACCCGCGAGGCGGGCGTGCGCCAGCTGGAGCGGACGATCGGCACGCTGGTCCGCAAGGCCGCCCGCAAGATCGCCGACGGCGACGCCAAGCGCGTGCGCCTCACCGAGCGCTCGCTCGAGGGCTACCTCGGTGCCGAACGCTTCACCCCGGAGTCCGAGAACGAAGAGGACCTGGTCGGCGTGGCCACCGGCATGTACTACACGCCCGTCGGCGGCGACATCCTGTTCGTCGAGACGAGCGTGACCAAGGGCAAGTCCGGCTTCGTCCTGACCGGCCAGCTCGGCGACGTGATGAAGGAGTCGGCCCGCGCCGCGCTCACGTACGCCAAGGCGAACGCCGACCGCTTCGGCATCAGCCACGAGATGCTCGACGACTCCGAGATCCACATCCACGTCCCTTCGGGCGGCACGCCCAAGGAGGGACCGAGCGCCGGCATCGCGCTCGCGACGTCGCTGATCAGCGCGTTGACCGGCGTGCCGATTCGCCGCGACGTCGCCATGACCGGTGAGGTCACCCTGCGCGGCCGGGTGCTGCCGATCGGCGGCCTGCGCGAGAAGATCCTCGGCGCCAAGCGCGCCGGCATCCGGCACGTCATCTACCCCGCCAAGAACCAGGCGGACATGAAGGACATCGCGGCGCCGATGAAGAAGTCGCTGTCGCTCCACGAGGTCGAGGACCTCGACCAAGTCCTCGAGATCGCGCTCGTCGGCGGCCTCGCGGCGCTCGAGCGCAAGGAGCCGACCGGCAAGCGCGGCACCCGCCGCAGCAAAGCGGCCGCGGCCGCCGCGCAAGCCTAGAGTCCCCGAACGCTCCACCGAGCCCGCGGTACCGAACCCTGGTACCGCGGGCTCCTTCTTGGTCGCGGTACCCTAGCCTCATGCGCACCCCCCTGATCGCCGGAAACTGGAAACTCCACACGACGCCCTCTCAAGCCGTGACCTGGGCCCGCGCCTTCCTCGAGGACCTCGCTGCGAGCCCGGTCCCAGGCGTCGAGCTGGCCCTCCACGTCCCCTTCACGCACCTCGCGCCGCTGGCGCCGGTGCTGCGCGGTACGGCCGTGGCGCTCGGCGCTCAAGACGTCTCGGCCCACGCCGACGGCGCCCACACCGGCGAGGTCTCGGCCGCGATGCTCGAGGACGTCGGTGCGCGCCTCGTGGTCGTGGGCCACTCGGAACGCCGCGCCGACCACCACGAGAGCGACCCCGTCGTGCGCGCCAAAGCCGCCGCCGCGATGGGCGCGGGCCTGGTCCCGGTCGTCTGCGTCGGCGAGGTCGAATCGGAACGTGCGGCCGGTCACCACGAAGACGTGGTCGTCGCGCAGCTGCGCGGATCGCTCGCGGACCTGCCCGTCGACGCCGCGACCGACCTGGTCGTCGCGTACGAGCCGGTGTGGGCGATCGGCACGGGGCGCACGGCCACGGCCGACGACGCACAGGCGATGTCGGCCGTCGTCCGCGAGGTGCTGCGCGAGCTGTTCGGCGACGTGGGCGACGACGTCCGGGTGCTCTACGGCGGCAGCATGAAGCCCGGCAACGCCGCCGAGCTCCTCGCCATGCCCGACGTGGACGGCGGCCTGGTGGGCGGCGCCAGCCTGGATCGCGCCTCGCTCCTCGCCATCGCCCAAGCTGCGGTCGGGTGAGCGCCACCCCCGAGATCGCCGAGCGCCTCGAGGCGCTCCGCGCGCGCGCCATGGAGCTCGGCGGCGACGCGGTGCTGCTGTCGGCGCCGGCCGACGTCCGCTGGGCGTCCGGGTTCACCACGCCCGAGGACGGCAAGGTCGTGGTCACGCGGGACGCCGCGGTCCTGATCACCGACAGCCGCTACACGCTCCAGGCAGCCCAGGAGAGCGCCCTCGAGGTCCGCTTGATCGCGGGCCGCACTTGGACCGACGTGGCGATCGACCTGTTGGCCGGCAGCACCCCCGTCGTGCAAGCCGACCACCTGACCTGGCACGCGGCCCGCAAACTGGAGGAGGCGAGCGGGGCGGCGCCGATCGCCGCCATCGACCTCACGCGGCCGCTGCGGATCGTGAAGACCGCGCTCGAGCAGGAGCGCCTGCGCGAAGCAGCTCGGCTCACCGACGCCGCCTTCGCCTTCGTGCTCGAGGGCGCGTTGCGCCCCGGCGTCCGCGAGGTGGACGTGGCGCTGGCGCTCGAGCGCTTCGTGCGCGAGCAGGGTGGCGACCGGATGGCCTTCGACGCGATCATCGCCGGCGGCCCGCGCAGCGCGATGCCGCACGGCGTCGCGAGCGCCCGCGTGCTCGAGCGCGGCGACCTCGTCACGCTCGATTTCGGCGCGGTCGTCGACGGCTACCACGCCGACATGACCCGCGCGGTGGCGCTCGGGCCGGTGGCCGAACCGCTGCGCTCGTGGTTCGACGCCGTCCTCGAGGCGCAGGAGGCGGCCATCGCCGCGCTCCGGCCCGGCCTGTCGGGGATCGACGCCGACGCGGTCGCGCGCGACCGCCTGGTGGCGGCGGGCCTGGGCGAGCGCTTCGTCCACTCGCTCGGCCACGGGACCGGCCTCGAGATCCACGAGGGCCCCGCGCTCAGCGTTCGCTCGAAGGACGTGTTGGAAGCGGGCATGATCGTCACCATCGAGCCGGGCGTGTACGACCCGGACGTGGGTGGGCTGCGCATCGAGGACCTGATCCTCGTGACCGAATCCGGCTTCGAGGTGTTCTCGCACGCGCCGAAGGCTTACTTGGAGCTCTGACCGGCGAGCGCTTCGACGAAGCTGGTGGCCGCGGCGAGCAACGCGGCCACCGCTTCGTCGTCGGGCCCCTCGGCGTAGACGCGCAGCACCGGCTCGGTCCCGCTCGCGCGGAACAGGATCCAACGGTCGCCCTCCAGGTTGAGCTTGACGCCGTCGAGCCGCTCGACGCCGACCACGGCCGCGCCCGCGAAGGCGTCCGGGTCGACGGCGAGCGCCTCGGCCACCCGGTGCGGCAGCCCGTCGCCCTGCAGCCGCAGGTCGAGGCGGTCGTAGGCGTGGCGCCACCCCCCCTCGCGCTCGAGCGCGGCGAAGCGCGCCGCGAGCGGTTCGCCGGCCGCCAGCTCCGCTTCGAGCAGGAGCAGCGTGTTCAGGATCCCGTCGCGCTCGGGCACGTGCCCCGCGACGCCGATCCCGCCCGATTCCTCGCCGGCGATGAGCGCCTCGCCGCGGCGCAAGGGCTCGACCAGATACTTGAACCCGACCTCCGTCTCGATCACCTCGCGGCCGCGAGCGGCCGCGAGGCGTTCGATCAACCGCGACACGGTGAAGGTCTTGACGACCGCACCCGGCCCACCGCGGCGGTCGAGCAGGTCGAGCAGGATCGCGAACACCTGGTGGGGGTCGAAGAACCGCCCGTTGGGCAGCACGGCCGCGAGCCGGTCGCCGTCGCCGTCCGTGACCGCCGCGAAGCGCGCGCCGGGCCGCTCCGCGAGGACCGCGCGGGTGCGGGCGAGGTGCGCCGGCATCGGCTCGGGGAGGACCCCATCGAACGTGGGGTCGGGCTTCGCGCGCAGCTCCTCGACCTCGATCCCGATGCCGGCCCAGCGGGCGAACCCGGCGACCCAGCCGCCACCGGCGCCCCCCATGGCGTCGTGCACGATGCGCCCCGACCCGCTCCGCAGGCGATCCACGTCCACGAGGGTCGCCAACTGGGCGTAGTACGCCTCGCGCACGTCGAACGGCGCGATCGCCGGCGCGGGGGAGCGGCGGCGGACGTCGCCTGCGGCGATTCGTCCTGCGCGCCGCTCCACGTCTCGGTAGACGGGGTCGAGGGCGGTGCCGCCGTAGGCACCCTTGAGCTTGAAGCCCTGCCACTCGGGCGGGTTGTGCGACGCCGTGAGCATCACGCCCCCCACCGCGCCCAGGTGCCGCACGGCGAAGGACAGGACCGGCGTCGGCAGCGATCCCTCGTGCAGGGCCACCTCGAGCCCGTTGGCGGCGAGCACGTCGGCGGCCACCCGGGCGAAGCGCGCCCCCCCGAAGCGGGTGTCGTGCGCGACGAGCACGAGGCCGCCACCGCGATCGGTCAGGTGCTCGGCGTAGGCCTGGGCCGCGCGGCCGAGGTTCGCGTGGGTGAACCCTTCGCCGATGAGCGCGCGCCAACCGTCGGTTCCGAACGCCAGGCGGTCCATGCCACGATTCGTACCACGGCGTGCTCGCACCACGGCGCACCGTTGGCGCGAACCGGCGTTCGCGCGGGGGCGGTAGGCTGGCGCCATGTGGGTGATCAAGTACGGCGGCAACGCCATGACCGACGCTCAGGACCGCGCCCGGCTCCTTACCGACGTGCGCACCGTGCGCTCCGCCGACGGGCGCCGGGTCCTGGTGCACGGCGGCGGCCCGTACATCGAGGCGGAGCTCCAAGCCGCCGGCGTCGAGAGCCGCTTCGAGCGCGGGTTGCGGGTGACGACGCTGGACGCCATCGGACCCGTGGAGCGCGCCCTCACGCTGCTCGGCAAACGGCTCGCCGCCGAGCTCGGCGACGCGGTCGCGCTGACGGGCCGCGACGCCGGGCTCCTGCGCGCCGAGCGCGCCGACCCCGTGCTCGGCGAGGTCGGTCGTGCGGTGCGCGTGCGCCGCGCGGTGCTCGACGCGCTGCTCGCCGCGGGCTTCACGCCGGTCGTCGGGTGCCTGGCGCTCGACGCCGCCGGGGCGCCGCTGAACGTCAACGCCGACGAGGTCGCGGGCGCCGTCGCCGCCGCGCTCGCGGCGCCGTGCGTGTTCCTGACGAACGTGGAGGGCGTCCTCGACGACCCGGCCGACCCGACCTCAAGGCTTCGACTCCTGGAGCGCGGCGACGCTCGGGCTCGGATCGCGGACGGACGCATCGCCGGCGGCATGATCCCCAAGGTCGAATCGGCGCTGGCCGCGCTCGATCGAGGGGCACCGGCCGCCGTCATCGCGGACGGCCGCCGCTCCGGCGAGCTGGCGCGCGTCCAGGCGGGCTCCGCCGGCACCCGGCTCGTCCCCTGACGCCCGCACGCCGCCTTCGCCAGGGTTCCGTTAGTGGCTCGGCGCTACCCTCGCTCCATCACCGACCGGTGCGCGCCCATCCCGAACACCCACGGCGCCCGAACGGATCGAAAGGAGACGGCATGCGGCACCTGATTCCCGACCTATCCACCGACGCCCTGCTGCGGGTCGCCGTTGCGCTCGAGGGCCGCATCATCGAAGGCACCGCCCGCGCCGACGACATCGACACCTTCGTCCACGTCCAGTGGGAGCTCTCCGACCGGCTCGACGTGCCGGACGCACCCGCCGGTCCCTGGAACGGCGAGCGCGGCGCCTGAGCGACGCGCGCCCCAGGCGCCCGCCCCTCGGCGTGGAACATCGCGCGCCGTTCCACGGACGAGACCGCATCCCTAGCCAGCAGAAGCCACGCTCTGGTACACTCTCCGGCGATGCCATGTCTTCGAGGGACCGTCCACGCCTGCCTCCTGGCCGTCGCCCTCAGCGCCCCCGTAGCCCTCGCGAACCCGATCGTCGTCAAGCCGGGTGACAACGTCTGGGCCCTCGCCCGCGCGCACGGAACGACCGCCGAGGCGTTGATGGCCGCGAACGGCATGGAGTCCGATTACCTGGTGCCCGGCCAAGAGCTGCGGCTCCCCGAGACCGAGGAGGCCTCCGTCGCCCCGCGCGACGTGGTCGAGTCGACCGTCCCCGCGCGAACCGCCGCCGTGGACGCCGCGACCCGAAACGAAGCACCGAGCCCGACCCCGGCACCGACCCCAGCGCCCAGCCCGGCAGCGAGCCCGGCACAGAGCCCCGCAGCGCCGGCGTCGCACGTGGTGGTTACCGGTGAGAACCTCTGGTCGCTCGCGCGCCGTTACGACACCACCGTCGCGTCCCTGATGAGCGCCAACGGCCTGACGAGCGACGCGCTGCGCCCCGGTGCGACGCTGGTCGTACCGACGCCCGGCACGGACGCGGATGCAGCCGTCCGCGCCACCGCTACGCACGTCGTGCAGCCCGGCGACAACCTCTGGGTGCTCGCGCGCCGCTACGACACCACCGTCGCCTCGCTCATGGCCGTGAACGCGCTCACGGACAGTGCGCTGCGTCCGGGGATCGAGCTGACCGTGCCGAGCGCCGCGGGTTCCGCGCCTGCAGTGGCCGCGCCCGCGGCCGCGGCGCCCCCCGCTCCGGCGGCGACCGTGACCGTCCGCGCGGGCGATTCGCTCTTCGAAATCGGGCTCGCTCAGGGCGTATCCGTCGACGACCTGATCGCCTGGAACGACCTCGACGGAACCCTCATCAAGCCCGGTCAGGTGCTCGCGCTGCGGCAGCCCGCCAACGCTCCGGCCGCGGCGCCGCTCGTCGTGCACGTCGCGTCCGGCGACAGCCTGTGGACGCTCGCGCGCCGGCACGGCACGACGGTCGATGCGCTGGCGGCGTCGAACGGGATCAGCACCAACGGCACCCTGCGCGTCGGCCAAGCGCTCACCGTCCCCGGCCAGTACGCCGCGGTCCACGCGACCAGCGGCGCGGCGGGCGCCGACGTCGGTGGCGCGGCTTCGGCGGAGATCCGCGTGGTGCCGGGCGACAACCTGTGGAAGATCGCGCGTCAGCACAACACCACGGTCGCCTCCCTGATGGCGCTCAACGGGCTGCCGCACGACCGCCTGGTCGTCGGTCAGACGCTGCGGGTCGTGCCCGGCCCCGAACTGGGGGCCGTCGCCGCCGCACTGGCCCCGACGCCGAGCGCGACGGTCGGCATGGTCTGGCCGCTCGTCGGGCAGATCACCAGCCGCTTCGGGTACCGCCGCTTGCGCATCAGCGGCACCAACATGCACTACGGGCTCGACATCGACGGCGACATCGGCGACCCCCTTCGGTCCGCCACCAGCGGCACGGTCACCTTCTCCGGTTGGCGTGGAGGGTTCGGCAACCTCGTCATCGTCGCCCGAGGCGACACGGAGTACTACTACGCCCACGCGAGCGCCCTGCTCGTGCAAGAGGGCCAGACGGTCACCGCCGGCCAACTGATCGCCCGCGTCGGCGCGACCGGGAACGTCACCGGCCCCCACCTGCACTTCGAGATCCGCGTGAACGGGACGGCGGTCGACCCGCTGCCGATCCTCGAGTCGCGCGCCTCGCGCTGAGGCGCCCGAACACGCCTGTGCATCTCGTCGTCGTCGGGGACATCCACACGCAAGCGAGCAAGCTCTGGCGGATATTGCGCGAGGCCGACTTGGCGGACGACGCCGGTCGACCGACCGAGCGCCTGACCGGCGAGGACGACGTTCGACTCATCCTCCTCGGCGACCTGGTCCACGCCAAGAGCCGCGAGCGCTACGCCGACCTCACCGAGGTGCGCCGGTACGACGAGTACAACCCGCGCCACCTGCGCAAGGCGGAAGAAGCGCAAGAAGCCTTCATGCGTGAGGTCCAGGCCTTCCAGGCCGCCGCCCCGGAGGGGCGGGTGACCATCTTGCTCGGGAACCACGACCACAACGCGATCGACGAAGCTCAAGGACCGTTGCGCACCGACGACGTGAGCCACTTCGAGTGGAAGCCGGGCTACGGCGGCACCCTGCCGGAGGACCTGCAGACATGGATCTCCTCGTGGCCCCGCGAGCTGGTCATCGAAGGCCTCCACCTCGCGCACGTCGGCCCGCTGCCCGAACACAACACGTTCGACCAGGGCTTCTACCTCGAGAACCGCCGTCGGTGGATCTACGAGGACATCGACGTGTTCGAGGGGACGCCGTACCGGATGGGCGTCTACGGTCATACGCCGGTGCGCGGCGGCGTCAACGTCGCGAGCCAAGGGCGCGCGATCCTCCTCGACACCAACGGTCATGGCGACGAGTACGCCTACCTCGACGTCGACGTCACGGCCGCCGGCTACCGCGTACGGATGCGCGGGCTGTTCTTCGACGAACTGATCTCCCGACGCGAGGACGACTGAGCAGCTGCCTTGATGGTCAAGCGGGAATCGAGCTGCTGCCGCTCTTCGCGATGGCGTTGATGGAGGCGGTGAGCGCGGCCACGTAGAGCACCGTGCGCACGCCGCGTTTGGGGCCGCGGTCGCGGT
>JBHEOT010000037.1:0-22122 GCA_046260675.1 Trueperaceae bacterium
GTGTTGAACGTCCATAGCGTGATCAGCACCAACGCGGTGATGACGTGCGTGCGGATCATCGGAAGGATGATGTCGCGCAGCCGTTGCCACGTGCTGGCGCCGACGACGGAGGCGGTCTCGAGATAACTGGGTGGGATCGACCCCAGGGCCGAGCTGAACAGCAGCATGCTGAACGCGGTCCCACGCCAGATGTTGAACAAGATGATCGACACGAGCGGCAGACCGAGCAGCCAGTCGGGTTGTCCGAGGTTGAGGAAGCCGAGGATCTGGTTGAGGGTGCCGTCGTCGCGGTCGAGGAAGGCGAACCAGGCGAAGGCGACGACCACGTCGGGCATGATCCACGCGAGGATCGCGACCGTCTGGACGGTGCTCTGGATCCAGCCGCGGCGGTGGAAGAAGAACCAGGCGAGCAGCAGACCGAGCAGCGCTTGGCCCACGATCGCGGAGAAGAAGACGAACTGACCGGTGATCAGCAGCGAGGCGCCGAACTCGCCGGAGTTGAGGAAGCGGTCGGGGTCGAACAGCCGCAGGTAGTTGTCGAACCCGACGAACTCGGGGTTGCGCGCCGTGCGGCCCGTGAGGCTCCGGTTGGTGAAGCTCACCTGCGCGATCCAGAAGAACGGCAGCAGGATGAACGTCACGACGAAGACGCCCGCGGGAAGCAGGAACAACAGCCCCGTCGGCAGCGACAGGATCGGGCGTTTGTGCATCGTCACCTCACGCGGTGGTCGGGGAGTGGGCGGGACGCCCAGAAAGCGGGCGCCCCGCTGTGGATGGTCGAACGATCAGTCGAGCAGGTCGGCGACCATGTCGGCGCCGACGAGGTCGGTGACGGCCTGGGCGTAGGCGTCCATCGCCTGCATCGGGCTCATCTCGCCCGACACCACGCGCTCGGTCATCAGCTGGGCCTCGTAGGAGACCTCGGCGTAGACGCTCTGGTTGGGGCGAGCGGTCGTGAACGGTCCGAGCGCCGCGGCGGTCTCGGTGAGGAAGACGTCGTCGGACACCGGCACGTCGTCGCGGACGCGGATGCGCGGCTGGAGCTGCTGAAAGGCCTCGAGCGCCTCGCGGCTGTTCATGAACGCGAGGAGTTCCCAGGCGAGCTCGGGGTTGCTGCTGTTCGGGTTTAGCACGAAGCCGGTGCCGCCCGAGATCGTCACGAAGTCCTGCCCGTTGATCCCGGCGCCCGGCTCCTGGGCCGGCATCTTCGCCCAGCTCATGACGGCGTCGCGGTCGGCGACCTCGAACTCCTGGCCGGGGGCGGTCGGCCCGCGGTAGAAGTAGTCGCCCTCGACGAGCAGCGCCGTGGCGCCGTCGCGGAAGTTGGCGAACGACTGGTTGCGGCCGTCCTGAAGCAGTTGCAGGCGGGCGTCGCCGAGTTGCTCGTCGACGTAGATCGTCTGGTAGAGCTCGAGGGTGTCGAGGATGCCCTGGCTGCGCACGATCCAGTGCCCCTCGTCGTCGAGCAGGAAGTGGCCGGTGCCGAGCAGGGCCATGTAGTAGCCCTGCATGGTGGTCGCCTCGCCCATCGCGGTGCCGGCGTTGAGCTGGAGCGGGAACGACGCGGGGTTCGCCACCTTGACCGTGCGCGCGGCGTCGAGCAGCTCCTCCCAGCTCGTCGGCTGCCAGTTGGCGGCGTCGATGCCGGCCGCTTCGAGGATGTCCGTGCGGACGTGGATCATCCGGAAGTCGGTGCCGAGCGCGATGCCGTAGCGTTCGCCGTCGAAGGCGGCGAGCGCCTGCAGGCCCTCGGGGATGTGGTCCCAGCCCTCCCAGTCGTTGGCGGCGGCGCTCGAGGCGCTGAGCGGCTCGAGCAGGCCGGCCTCGACGAACTCGGGGATCCAGAAGCCGTCGAAGCCCATCACGTCGGCCCCGGCGCCGACCGAGAGGTCGAGCGCGTACTGCTCCTTGAGCGCCTCGTCGGAGCCACCGAACTCGATGAGTTCGACGGTGACGCCGGGGTTGGCGGCTTGGAACTCGGGGATCACGTAGTCGGTGACCCACTGGACCTGGAGGTCGTTGACGCCGCCGGCGATGCCGCGGAACGTGATGGTGAGCGTCTGGGCGACGGCGAAGCTCGCCACGGCGAGCAGCGCGAGGGTCACTAAGGTCGTGCGTACGTATCGGTTCATGCAGGTCTCCTTCGTCGGGATGGTCGGACCTTGGAGGCTCGGGAGGGCGCGCCGCGGTGGGCGCGCGCGAACGCGGCTCAGGTCATGCCACCACCCCCCTCGGAGCGGTGCGCTGAATCCGTGCGCCCGTGGTCGAGTTCCAGCGTGACGACCTCGGATGGGCCGACGTCGAGCGCCACGCCGCTGCCGTCGATCGGCATCGCAGCGAGGCGGGTCGCGTCGAGGCGCACCCGGTGGGCCGCCGTCGGGGTCGGGGTGAGCGCGAGGTGCCCGCGGACGCGCCGGGTGGTGGGGTTCCAGAAGCGCACGAGCGTGCGGCCCGGGGCGTCGGCGGGCACGACGGCGGAGAGGGTCAGAGGGGCGGTCAGTTGGAGGCGCCAAGGTTCGCTGGGGTCGGCGCCGCCAGCTGGTCCGGCGTCGGCCTCGGTGGGTGGCGCCAGGTCGGGCCGCGGGTCGATCGGTCCGGCGCGAAACGCACGCGGCGGCGCGACGAAGCGCTCGGCGGCGCGGTGGAGCCGCACCGCGTCGACGTCGCCGTCGAACGGGCACAGGGCGAGCTCGAAACGCTGGGGACCGGGGCACTGGGCCTCCGGGGTCGCGACGGCGGGACCGGCGCCCTGCGGGCGCGTGGTCAGGTCGTCGCGCGAGAGCCAACCGACCGCGCGCAGCAAGGTGACCGCCAGGTCGACGCCGGCGTCGGTCGGGATGGCCTCGACCTCGGGAAGCCCGCGCACCAGCACCGCGAGCCCACGCTCGCCGTCGCTCACGGCGCTGAAGCGGCGCTGGTGGACGGTCGCCACCGGCTTCTGGTACCAGGCGTCGCCGGCACGCGGGTTCGTCGGGCGCCGGAGCACGTGCCAGTGGCCGTCGGAGGCGACTTCGTCGGCGTGGACACCGGTGGCGACGACCAGGCGTAACCGGTGGTCGGCGACGTGGTGGTCGAACGCGACGCCGAGCTCGACGTGCTCGGCGTACGCCTCGAGCGCGAGCGTGAGGCGCGCGGCGAGCGTCGTCCGGCCCTCGCGGGTGCGCCGGTCGTCGCCGAGCCGCTCGGGGAGCTCGAGCCCGAGGTCGAAGGCGATGGACGCGCGCAGCGGACCCGGCGCCACCAGCTTCGGTGCCGTCGCGGCGCGCTCGGCGATCCGTGGGGGATCGTCGGGCACGGGCGAGAAGTCGTACTCGTCGCCGGCATCGCCCTCCGAGACCAGCCGCAGCCGCAGCGCTCGGCCCGCGCTTCCGTCCGCCGCGAGCCGATCGAACAGCGTCACCGAGCCGTCGTCGGCCACGTGCACGCGCAACGCCCGGTTCTCGAGCCACCAGCCGCCGTCGGTGCGCCGGGCTTCGACCGCGTCGGTGGCCTCCGCGTCGGCCGTGCCCGCCGCGGCCGAGGCGTCCGCCGTCCGCCAGGTCACGCGCGCCAAGCCGAGCGGCCGCGTGTGCAGCCCGAAGGCGAGGGCGACGCGGTCGACCGGGGCGTCGCTGCGCCCGGCCGCGAAGGCGCGCACCACCTCGCGCTGGATCGGCAGCGGGCGGCCGTCCTCATCCAGGAGCTCGACGCGGTCGCCGGTGCCGGCCGGCAGCTCGAGGTCCGCGCGCACGACCCGCCAGGCGGCTTCGGGCAGCGGGTCGTACACCGCGAACTGCGGCTCGCGGGCGTCGGCGGTGAGCGCCGCGACCGCGCGCCGCGCCAGCTCGTCGCCGAGGTGGCCGACCGCTTCGAAGCGCGTGTGCATCGCGCGGTGGACCGCATCGATCGAACAGCCGCAGATCGAGTCGTGCGGGTGGTTGAGGAGCAGGCTGCGCCAGGCGTGGTCGAGCAGGGGCCGGTCGTCGTGACCGGTGGTCGCACGCGCGGCGGCGAGCAGCGGTTCGGCGACGCGCTCGAGAAGCGTCTCCGATGCGTGGTTCGCCTGTTTGAGCGGCATCCTCGTCGACCAGACGCCGCTGAGCACGTGGTGGTAGCGGCTGCCGCGGAACTCACCGCGGTAGCGCTCGAGCTCGCCACCGCCTGCGCGCTCCGCGTCGACGAACTCCTCGACGTCGGCGTGGAGGAAGCGGACGTTCGGGATCGCGGACTCGAGCGTTGCGAGCACCTCGGGGAGGTTGGTCTGCGGGAACAGGTGATCGGAACCGTTGAGCAGCAGCGCGTGGCCCGATCGGGTGTACCCGGCCACGCCCGCGGGCAGGCGTTCGAGCGCCTCGCGCAACCACGTGGGGAAGTCGGCCGCGCCCGCCTCCGGGCCGAACAGCGCGGCGCGCATCTGGCCGATGGCACGGTCCGGGTCGTAGGCGTCGCGGTACTCCCAGTCGCGGTGGCCGAGCGCGGTCGCGGCCGAGTAGGTCCCGATCAGGTGGAACGCGAGGACGTCGGTCGCGCCGTCGGCGGCCTCCCAGCGGAACTCGGTGCCGAGGCGTTCGCCCTCGTCGCCCACGCCGCGTTCGAACACGACCGCCTTGAGGCCGAAGCCCGCGACGAGCAGCGGCAGCTGGGCCACGTGACCGAACGAGTCCGGCGTGTACGCGACCGGCATCGTGCCGCCGAACGGGGCGCACGTGCGCAGGCCGAGCCGCAGGTTGCGCACGAGCGACTCGGGGCTCACGAGGTACTCGTCGGCGAGGACGTACCACGGACCGATCCGCAGGCGGCCGGCGCGCACCTGCGCTTCGATCGCTCCGCGGCGCTCGGGGCGCACGGCCAGGTAGTCGTCGAGCACGACGGCCTGCCCGTCGAGCGTGAAGCGGCGGTAGTCGCGCGACGGGTCTTCGAGCAGCGCGAGCGCCGCGTCGACGACGTCGACGAGGCGGGCGCGGAAGGCCTCGAGCGGTTGGTACCACTCGCGGTCCCAGTGGGTGTGCGGGACCACGTAGGCGATGAGGTCGCGGCCGGTGTTCACGGCATCCTCCGAACCGGTTCGATGAACAAGACGACGGCGGAAGACACCTGGAGTAAGGGTGCCGCACCGATGTCAGAGGTATGCAGGGCGCGCGCGCGGCCGGCCTCCATGCGGTGGTTCGTTACGCGGGTCATGCGCTCGTCTCCCGCTCGACGAGCGCGTGGCCGACGATCCGGCGGTTGGGCGCCAGCGGTCGGCCCTCGACCTGGTCGAGCAGCAGCCCGGCCGCCGCGACCCCGAGCTCGGCGGCGTTCAGCGCCACCGTGCTGAGGCTGGGCGTGACGTAGCGGCCGAGGTCGTCGTCGTTCATCCCGAACACGCGCACCTGGCCGGGCACGTCCACGCCCTGGCGGCGCAGCACCTGCAGGGCGGCGACGGCCAGCGGGTCGCTCACCGCGACCACGCCGTCGAGCGGACCACCGGCGTCGAGCCGCGCCGCGACCGCCGCTTGGGCCGCCTCGAGGCGCCCTTCCGTGTAGACGATGGCGTCCTCGGCCAGCGGTACCCCGGCCGCGGCGTGGGCCGCGACGAAGCCCGCCGCGCGCTCGCGCGTGAACGCCTGGGCCGCGGGGCCGTTGAGGAGCATCAGGTGGCGTGCACCGCGTTGGAGCAGGGCGCGCGTGACGTCGGCGGCGACGGCGTGGTTGTCGTTGTCGACCGTCGGCACGTCGGCGCGCGTGGTGCGGCCGACGAACACGTGCGGGAAGGCGTGCTCGGACGCGAGGTCGAGCAGGGGGTCGTCGGGCTCGAGGTTGATGAACACGACGCCGTCGGCCCAACGCTCGCGGATCATCCGCATCAGCGTCGCCTGAGCCTCCTCGGCGTCGGTCGGCACCGACAGGGCGACGCTCGTCCCGCGCTCGCGCGCGCCGTCGTGCAGGCCACGGACGAAGCGCGAGAAGAAGCCGCTCGACATGTTCCCCTCGCCCGGGAAGAGCAGGTGGAGCGACCACGTGCGCCCGCGCGAGAGGCTGCGGGCGGCGTGGCTCGGGTGGTAATCGAGCTCGGTGGCGACCTGGAGGACCCGCTCGCGGGTGGGCGCCCGCACCCGGGCGTCGCCGTTCAGCGCCAGCGAGGCGGTCGAGACCGACACGCCGGCGCCGCGCGCGATGTCGCGGATCGTCGTCACGCGGACCACCAGCACCGGTCGAACCGGTTCGATGGCGCGAACCATGGCTGCACGTGGGGCATGCGACCTCGCTCTCCTCGATTCGTTGCCGGCAAGGTAGCGCCTGCAACCCCTCGCCGTCAACCACCGGTGCCCGCGGTACGCTCCGCGGCACGAGCGGTGCGCGCAGGACGCGCACGCCGCGCTGAGGAGGGACCCCATGACCTCGACGCTTCGACCCCGCATCGCGAACGCACCCTGCTCGTGGGGCGTGATCGGGGGCGCCGGCCCCGCGATCGAAGGCCGCCGGATGCTCGACGAGCTCGTCGCCGCGGGGTACCGAGGCACCGAGCTCGGCGACTTCGGCTTCCTGCCGACGGATCCGGAAATCCTGCAAGCCGAGCTGGACGCGCGCGACCTGCACCTGCTCGGCGGCTTCACCGCCGTCGAGCTGCGGCGCCACGGCGTCGTCGAAGAGGCCCGTGAGGGCGTGCTGAAGGTGGCGCGGTTGATGGCGGAGGCGAACCGGTCGGTGCGGACGCCGCTGCTGATCCTCGCCGACGACAGCGGCCGCGACCCGATGCGCGTGGCGCATGCCGGCCGGATCCGCCCCGACCAGGCGCTGCCCGCCGACGACCTCCGACGTTTCGCACGCCACGCCGAGGAGCTCGCCCGGATCGTGCGCGAAGAGACCGGACTCGCCACCGCCTTCCACCCCCACGCGGCCGGCTGGATCGAGACGCCCGGCGAGGTCGAGGCTCTGCTCGAGCTGACCGATCCCGACCTGGTCGGGCTGGTGTTCGACACCGCCCACCACGTGCACGGCTGCGGCGTCGACGACGACGGCGGCCTCGCCGCGGCCGGCATCGAGCGCTTCTGGGGACGGATCCGCACGGTCCACGTCAAGGACGTCTCGGCGGAGCTCGCCGCGCGCGCACGGGCGGAGGGGTGGCCGTACCCCACCGCGGTGGCTCGAGGGCTGTACTGCGAGCTGGGGCAGGGGAGCGTCGACTTCCGCTCCGTGCTCGCCGCGCTCGCCGACCGCGGGTACGACGATTGGCTCACCGTCGAACAGGACGTGTTCCCCGGCATGGGGACGCCGCTGGAGAGCGCGATCCGCAACCGCGCCTACCTGCGCTCGATCGGTGCGGGCTGAACCCGTCCCATTTGGCCGGTACGCTGGCCCCACCACCGGAGGTCCGCATGGCCCACGTCCACCGCACCAAACCCCACGCGCTCGAGGCGCTCTTCGGCCGCCGCCGCGCGGTGATCGGGGTCGTGCACCTGCCGGCGCTGCCCGGCTCGCCCGCGTACCGCGGCGCGTCGCTCGAGGAGCTCGCCGAAGCCGCCGTCGAGGACGCTCGCCGCTACGCGCGCGGCGGCGTCCACGCGCTGATCGTCGAGAACCACGGCGACCTGCCCTTCGCCAAGCCCGACGACCTCGGCCCCGAGACGGCCGCGGTGATGGCGGTGCTCACCGACCGCATCCGCCGCGAGGTGGGGCTGCCGCTGGGCATCAACGTGCTCGCGAACGGCGCGCGCCACGCGCTCGCGGTGGCGCAGGCCGGCGGCGCCGGCTTCGTGCGCGTCAACCAGTGGGCCAACGCCTACGTCGCCAACGAGGGCATCCTCGAGGGCCCGGCGGCGGCGGCCACCCGCTACCGCGCCTGGCTGCGCGCCGACGCGGTGCGGGTGTTCGCCGACGTGCACGTCAAGCACGGCGCGCACGCGATCGTCGCCGACCGCACGCTCGAGGAGCTGACCCGCGACCTCGAGTTCTTCGACGCCGACGCGATCATCGTCACCGGCCAGCGCACCGGCGACGCCGCGGACCTGGGCGAACTGCGCGCCGTCCGCGCGGCGACGCAGCTGCCGCTGCTGGTGGGCAGCGGGGTGACGGAGGCGAACGTCGGCGCGATCCTGGGCGTCGCCGACGGCGTGATCGTCGCCAGCGCGCTCAAGGAGGAGGGCGTGTGGTGGACGCCGGTGTCGGAGGCGAAGGTCCGGGCTTTCATGGACGTCGTGGACGCGGTGCCGGAGTGGGTCGCGTGACGCACGACGCCCGGAGCGGGACGGCGGCTTGGCCCCCGCGGGAGGTGGTGTTGGGATGAACGACGAACGTACGGTTTTGTGCTTCGGCGACTCGAACACGTGGGGCTACGAGCCCGGTGCCAACGCGCGCTATCCGCGCGCCGTGCGCTGGCCGGGGGTGCTCGCGGCCGAGTTGGGCGCCGGTTGGTTGGTCGTCGAGGCGGGCCTCAACGGCCGCACCACGGTCTTCGACGACCCGCTGGGCGACAAGAACGGCCTGCGCCACCTGGGGCCGGTGCTCGAGAGCGCCGCGCCGGTCGACGTGGTGGTGGTGATGCTCGGCACCAACGACCTCAAGACCCGGTTCCACGCCAGCGCGTATGAGATCGCAGAGGGGGCCGGCCGCTTGGTCGACGCGGTGCGCGCCAGCGCCGCCGCGCCGGGCGGCGGAGCGCCGGCGGTGCTGCTCGTCGCGCCCCCGCCGCTGGCCACCCTGGAGGGTTGGGCGGCGCGCGACCCCGACGCCTTCGAGGGGTTCGAGGAGCAATGGCGCGACGCGCCGGCGACCTCGCTCGGCTTCGCGCGCCAGTACGCGCGGGTGGCGCGGGTGCGCGGCGTCGCGTTCTTGGACGCCGGCGCGCACGTCGCGACGAGCGAGGTCGACGGCGTGCATTGGACGGCCGAGGGGCACGCGGCGTTCGGGCGGGCGGTGGCTACGGCGCTGCAGGCGCTCGGACGCGCCGGCGCGTAGCGACCCCGACGACGGCAAGCACCACGGCGAGGACCGTCGCCACGGCGGCGACGGCCGTCCAGGCGGCGCCAGGTCCCCAGACCGTGGCCACGGCGCCGAGCGTCAGCGACGCGGCGACGCCGCCGGCGAACGAGGCCAGCGATTGCACCGACAACAGGACGGCGCGCCGGTCCGAGGGTGCGCGGTGGTGGAACGCGGTCGCCAGCGCCGGGCCGGCGAAGCCGAGCGCGCCGTACGCGGCCCAGAAGGCCGCGATCGCGGCGGCGACGCCCCACGGACCGGGCACCACCGGCACCAATCCAGCGGTGGCGAGCGCGACCATGCCGTACCCGAGCGCGGCCGTTCGCGCCGTGCCGCCGCGAGCGCGCCCGCCGAGCGTCTGACCGGCGGCGCTGGCCGCGAACGCGCCGGCGAACGCGAAGCCCAGGACGGGCGTCGCCGCGTCGCCCCAGCGCGCCGCGAGTTCGGTCGGGAACAGCATCTCGTAGCCGAGCACGAGGCCGCCCGTGAGGCCGGCGACGGCCGCGAGGGCGATGAGCGTCGGGGCGGCGCGCAGGGCGGACCACGCCCCTCGGAACACCCGGTCGGGCCGCGCTGCCGCGCGGCCGCCCAGCGGCCCGGCGTCGGCGTCGCGAAGCACGAGCGTCGCGCCGAGCGCGGCCACGCCGAACACCGCGGACGCCGCGAAGCCGAGCGCCAAGGCGGGGGCGTCGGTCGCCGCGCCGAGCCCCAGCCACGGTCCCGCCAGCGGAACGAACCCACCCATCAGCGACCCGGACCCGATCGCGAGCGCCGCGATGGTGCCGGCGCGCGCCAGCGGCGCCTGCAGGTCGGCGGTGGGGGCTTGCAGCCGGCGCGCGTCGACGTACCAGGCCTCGAGGGCACCGGAGCCCAGCGCGCGCGCGAAGCCGCCGAGCGCCGCCGCCGCGAGGAAGCCGGTCAGGTCGGGGGCCATCAGGAAGAGGACCCGCGAGGCGATCGCGAGGACGTCCGCGACGATCGTGGTGCGCACCCGGCCGAACGCGTCGGCGAGCCCCCCCGTGGGGACCTCGGCCACGGCGGTCACCGCGGAGTACGTGGCCATCACCAGCCCGAGCTGCGCCAGGTCGAGGCCGCGCTCCAGGATCAGTGGGACCAGGACGGGCATCGCCAGGACGGTCGCCCACCACCGCAGCGCGATGCTGCGGTGGTAGGCGCGGGCGAGGTGAGCGAGGGGGTCGGTCGGCGTCACGCAGGTCAGCGTGCGGCGCGGCGCGCGCGGCGGAGCTCGGCGAGGTGGAGGGCGGCGAGGTGGGCGGCGAGCATCGGGGAGTTGGTCATGACCAGAGGATGCGCGCTAGGCTACCGGACATGACACAGCCTTCGTCCGGTAGCCCCCCACACCGCGTCGACGACCCGGTGGCGGCCCGTCTCCTCATGGACGCCGCCAGCCGCGAGGTGTTCGGCTGCTTCTTGGACCGCGACCGCAGCGTGCGCGAGGCGGCCGACCTCCTCGAGCGCGACCTCGACGCGGTCCTGTACCGGGTGAAGCGCCTGCTCGCCGCCGGGCTCCTCGAGGTGGTGGCGGTGCAGCGCCGCGCCGGGCGCCCGGTGCGCCGCTACCGGGCGCCGCACCCGCACTGGTTCGTGCCCTTCGAGGCGCTTCCGTACGCCGACCTCGAGGAGACCTTCGCCGCGATGGGGCGCGCCCAGGTCGAGCGCGCCGCGCGCGCCTCGGCGCGCTGGCTCGCCCGCGACCCCTGGGCCGGCTATGTGATCGGCACCGGCACGGACGGCCAGGTGTGGCTGCGCGGCACGCGCGAGGCGCCGACCGCCGGCACCACCGTGCAGCCGGACCCTTCGCAGCTGGCCCACCACGACGGCCCGTTCGACGTCGCGCTCGACCTGCGCCTGACGCAGGCGCAGACCGCGGCGCTGAGCGCCGAGCTCTGGGCGTTGGCGATGAAGTACGCAGAGCTGGGCGCCGTGCCCCGCGGCGGCGGGGCCAACCGCGTGCTCTTCGTCCTGAGCTCGCCGCTCGAGGAGGTGGACCGGCCCTGACCGTGGTCGAGCGCGGGTCGCGTCAGTCCGGGTCGACGTCGCCCGTGCCGCGGACGCGCAGCCCCTGCGCCGGCAGGTCGTGGTCGACCTTGGCGCCCTGCGGACCCCAGGTGGCGCGCCCCTGCTTGCGGCCGACGTGCTCCAGGACGCCGTAGTCGCCCTCGGCCACCGGATCGTCGCCGCCGCGCCCCATCGCCGCCCAGGGGATGCGTCGCCGCTCGTACGTGCCGGCGGCGCGGGTCTCCGCGTCGTGGGCCTCGAGCAGCGCGCGCTCGGCCTCGTCGGTCAGCGACCACCGCTCGTGGTGGACCAACAGGGGGAGCGGAAGCCGCGGGGTGGGCGCGGGCCAGCGGTCGCCGGCGGGGCGGCCGACCGACAGGCCGACCAGCGGCACCACCCGCTCGGGCAGCCCCAGGTCGTGCGCGATCTCGAGCGAGCCGTTGAGCACCCCGCCCAGGAGCACCGTGCCGTACCCGAGCGACTGGGCGACCAGCGAGGCGTTCTGCAGCCCGACGGTGAGGTCCGCGGTGGCGCTCACGAGCATCCGCAGGTCGTGCGCGGTGTAGCGGTACCCGCGCGCGTGCACCATCGTCCGGGTGCGGCGCAGGTCGGCGCAGCCCACGATCAGCAGCGGCGCCTCGTCGATCCAGCGCTGGTCGCCGGCGAGGTGCGCCATGCGCCGTTTGCGCTCGGGGTCGCGCACGAGCACGTGGGTGTAGCTGTGCAGCGCCGACGAGGTGGGGCCGCGCACCAGCGCCGCCTCGAGCGCGGCGACCACGTCGTCGGGCACGGGCTCGCGTTCGAAGCGCCGGACGCTGGCGTGGGTGAGGACGGTGGCGAGCGTGCCGGCGGAGTCCGCGGCGAGCGCGCCGACGGCGTCGGCCGTGCTCGCGTCCAGGACCGTGGCGGCGGCCGCACGGGCGGCCTCCGGGGTGGCGTGCGGGCGTGGGGCGTCGGAAGGCATGCGGCACGGTACCCGGCGCCCCTCCGGGCGCGCGGCGTCCGGCACGACCGGGACCCACGGCCCACCCCTCCCGTCCTAGCCTTATGTATGGATCGCGCCCCGGGGGTGCACGTTTCCCCGGCTGGCTCGACGTGAGAGGAGCCGACATGGCAGGACACCGAATCGTGGTGGAAGGCAACGAGGCCGCCGCCCGGGTCGCCCACCAAGTCAACGAAGTCATCGCCATCTACCCGATCACCCCGGCCTCGGCCATGGGGGAGTACGCCGACGCCTGGTCGGCGGCCGGAAAACGGAACGTCTGGGGCCAGATCCCCGAGGTGGTGCAGTTCCAGAGCGAGGCCGGGGCCGCAGGCGCCGTCCACGGCTCGCTCCAGGCGGGGGCGCTGACGACGACCTTCACGGCGTCGCAGGGGCTCCTCCTGATGATCCCCAACATGTACAAGATCGCCGGTGAGCTCTCCCCGGCGGTCATCCACGTGGCGGCCCGCTCGATCGCCACCCACGCGCTCTCGATCTTCGGCGACCACTCCGACGTGATGTCGGTGCGCGGCACCGGCTGGGGCATGCTCTTCGCCGCCTCGGTGCAGGAGTCGCAGGACTTCGCGCTCATCGCCCAGGCCATCACCCTGAAGGCGCGAGTCCCCTTCCTGCACGTCCAAGACGGGTTCCGGACCAGCCACGAGGTGGCGCGCATCGAGGCGCTGGACGCCGACGACCTGCGCTCGCTGCTCCCCGACGAGCTGATCGTCGAACACCGTGCCCGCGCGCTCGACCCCGACCGACCGGTGCTCCGCGGCACCGCTCAGAACCCCGACGTGTTCTTCCAGTCGCGCGAGGCGGCGAACGGCTACTACGACCGGACCCCCGCCATCGCCGAAGAGGTGTTCGAGGCCTTCGCGGCGCGCACCGGCCGGCGCTACCGCGCCTTCGCCTACCACGGGGCCCCCGACGCCGAACGCGTGCTGGTGGTCATGGGCTCGGGCGTGACGACCGCGCGCGAGACCGTCGACGCGCTGGTCGCGGCCGGCGAGAAGGTCGGTCTGCTGCAGGTCGTGCTCTACCGCCCGTTCGACGCGGCCGCGCTCATTGCGGCGCTGCCCGAGACGGCGCGTTCGATCGTCGTCCTCGACCGCACCAAGGAGCCCGGCGGCGCCGGCGAGCCGCTGTACCAAGACGTGCTCACGGCGTTCGCCGAACGCCACGCCGACGGCGCGACGCGCCCGCGCGTGCTCAACGGTCGCTACGGGCTCGGGAGCAAGGAGTTCACGCCGCGCATGGCGAAGGCCGCGCTCGACGCGCTCCTCGACCCCGAGACGCCGCGTTCGTTCACCGTGGGGATCGTCGACGACGTCACCCACCTGTCGCTGCCGGTCGACGAGTCCTTCGACACCGAGCGCGCCGACGTCACCCGCGCCGTCTTCTACGGACTGGGCAGCGACGGCACGGTGGGCGCGACCAAGAACAGCGTCAAGATCATCGGCGAGGAGACCGACCTCGACGCGCAGGGTTACTTCGTGTACGACTCCAAGAAGTCCGGCGCCGTCACCGTCTCGCACCTGCGCTTCGGACCGGCCCCGGTCGCGAGCCCGTACCTGATCGAATCGGCCGGCTTCGTGGGGGTGCACCGCTTCGACATGCTCCTCTCGCGCGACGTGCTCTCGCTCGCCGCCCCGGGCGCCACCGTGCTGCTCAACGCTCCGCACGCCCCCGAGGCGCTCTGGAACGAGCTGCCCGTGGAGGTGCAGCGGCTGGTGCGCGAGCGCGACCTCAAGCTCTTCACGATCGACGGCGACCAGGTCGCGCAGGACGTCGGCATGGGCGGGCGCATCAACACGATCATGCAGACCTGCTTCTTCGCGCTGTCCGGCGTGTTGCCCAAAGACGAGGCGATCGCCGCGATCAAGCACGCGATCGACACCACCTACGGCAAGCGCGGCGGCACCGTGCTCGCGCGCAACCACGCCGCGGTCGACGCGGCGCTCGAGCACCTGCACCCCGTGCCCGTCCCCGCCGAGGGTGAAGGCGACCTGCGGCGCTTCGCGATCGTGCCCGAGGCCGCGCCCGACTTCGTGCAGCGCGTCACCGCTCGCATCATGGCGGGCGACGGCGACCAGCTGCCGGTGTCGGCCTTCCCGATCGACGGCACCTTCCCGACGAACACCGCCAAGTGGGAGAAGCGCTCGATCGCCCACGAGGTCCCGATCTGGGACCCGGAGGTCTGCACCCAGTGCAACCTGTGCGCCATCGCTTGCCCGCACGCCGCGATCCGCGTCAACGCGGTCCCGGAGAGCGCGCTCCAGGGTGCCCCGGAGGGCTTCAAGTCCATCGCCTGGAAGGGCAAGGACGAGGCGCTCGCCGACCACCGCTTCATCGTGCAGCTCGCCCCCGACGACTGCACCGGTTGCGGCGTCTGCGTCGACGTCTGCCCGGCGCGCGACAAGCGCGAGCTCAAGCGCAAGGCGATCAACATGGAGCCCAAGGAGCCGTACCTGGAGCAGGAGCGCGCCAACTGGGACTTCTTCGAACCGCTTCCGCACCCGCGCCCCGACTTCGATTCCCTCGACGCCATCAAGGCCTCGCAGCTGCGTGAGCCGCTGTTCGAGTTCTCCGGCGCCTGCGCCGGCTGCGGGGAGACGCCGTACCTCAAGCTGCTGAGCCAGCTCTACGGCGACCATATGGTCGTCGCCAACGCCACGGGCTGCTCGTCGATCTATGGCGGCAACCTCCCCACCACCCCGTGGGCGCAGGACGCCGACGGCCGCGGGCCCGCGTGGTCGAACTCGCTGTTCGAGGACGCCGCGGAGTTCGGCTTCGGGATGCGCCTCGCGGTCGACGCCCGGGCAGGCCAGGCGGCCGACGGGGTCGAGAAGTTCCGGACGGTGATCGGCGACGCGCTCGCCACCGACCTGCTGGCCGGTCAGGGCGCGCGCGACGAGGCCGGCATCGCCGCGCAACGCGCGCGGGTCGACACGCTCCTGAGCCACCTCGACCGCGTCGAGGGCGACGCGGGTTCGAGCTTCGAACTGCGCGCCGACGCGGCGCGCTTGCGCGCGGTCGCCGAGACGCTGGTCCACCGCCAGGTGTGGGTGGTCGGTGGCGACGGCTGGGCGTACGACATCGGCTTCGGCGGGCTCGACCACGTGCTCGCCTCCGGGCGCGACGTCAACGTCCTGGTGCTGGACACCGAGGTCTACAGCAACACCGGCGGCCAGGCCTCCAAGGCCACCCCGCGCGGCGCGGTCGCCAAGTTCGCCGCGAGCGGCAAGGCGGTCGGCAAGAAGGACCTGGGGATGATCGCGATGGCCTACGGCGACGTGTACGTCGCCCAGATCGCCATGGGCGCCAGCCCCAAGCAGACGGTCGAGGTGCTCCGCGCCGCCGCCGATTGGCCCGGCCCGAGCCTGGTGATCGCCTACAGCCCGTGCATCGCGCACGGCATCGACATGCGCACCATGATGACGCACCAGCGCGACGCGGTGCGCGCGGGCTACCTCATGCTCTACCACTACGACCCGCAAGCGGCACTGACCGAGGGGGGCGGCGAGCCGCTCGTCCTCGACTCGCGCCCGCCGAGCAAGCCGCTGGGTGCCTGGATGGCGCAGGAGGGGCGCTTCGCGGTCCTGGCCCGCAGCCAGCCGGAGCGCGCCGAGGCGCTGGTCAAGCTCGCCGAGGCCGACGCCAAGGCCCGCCGCGCGCACTACGAGCAGCTCGCCGCCGTGCACCGCGAGGTGCCCGACAAGGCCCAGGGCGACGCCGCCCGGGCGCTCGCCACGCCCACCAAGGGCAGCGGGGAGGAGGACGCATGAGCCCGAACCTCACGACGTCGTACCTGGGGCTGACGTTGCGCAACCCGCTCGTGGCGGCGGCGTCGCCCGTCACCGGCCGCGTCGACACGCTGCGCCGCCTCGGCGACGCGGGGGTCGGCGCGGTGGTGCTCCCGTCGCTGTTCGAGGAGCAGATCGAGCGCGACGAGCTGGCGCTGCACGACCTCGATAGCGTCGGGAACGAGATCTCGCCCGAGATGACCGGCTACTTCGACCCCTTCACCGGGGTCGAGGTCGGCCCCGACGGTTACCTGCGCCGGCTCCAATCCGCGAAGGACGTGCTCGACGTCCCGGTGATCGCCAGCCTCAACGGCTACCGACCGGGCGGCTGGACGCACCACGCCGAGCTGTTGCAGAGCGCGGGCGCCGACGCCATCGAGCTCAACATCTACTTCCTCGCCTCCGAGGCGTCCGAGAGCGGCAGCGACGTCGAGGAAAGGACGGTCGACACGGTCGCCTCGGTGGTGCAACACGTCTCGGTGCCGGTCGCGGTCAAGATCGGTCCGTGGTTCAGCTCGGTGCCCAACCTGGTGCGGCGCTTGGGCGAGGCCGGCGCCAAGGGCGTCGTGCTGTTCAATCGCTTCTACCAGCCCGACATCGACCTCGAGACGCTGACGGTCGGGCCGCGGCTGGTGCTCTCGACCTCGGACGAGGCACGCCTGGCGCTTCGCTGGATCGCCATGCTGCACGGCCGCACGCCGGTCGACCTGGCGGCGAGCGGCGGGATCCACGGCGCCGGCGACGCGGTCAAGCTGCTGCTGGCCGGTGCCGACGTGGTCACCATGGCGTCGGCGCTGATCGAGCACGGCCCGGAGCACGTCGGCGAGGTGCTCGCCGAGCTGGGCACGTGGATGCGCGAGCACGAGTACGACGACGTCACCGACCTGCGCGGAGCGCTCTCGCAGCGCGCCGCACCGGACCCCGGGGCGTTCGAGCGCGCCAACTACCTGCGGGCGCTCACCGGCTACGCGGCGGCGTACCGGCCGCCTCGGTAGCGGGGCGATTCGAGCCGAACGGGCCCGAGTGGGTCCGTTCGGCTCGGATCCGCAGGAAGTTCCGTACGACGGTCCGCGCCGCGGTCCCCTAGCATGGGGCATGGACGCCAAGGACCGCCTGCCGGACGTCGGCTTCCGCCCCGTCGAACCCTCCGAGGGCACGGCGACGCTCGCCGACGAGCGTCAGCGGGTCGGCGAGCGGACCAGCGAGCGCGTGCCGTACCCGGTGGCGTGGATCCCGCTGCCGTCCGTCCTGGGCAAGCTGGGCATGGGCATGGCGCCCGGCCGCGCCGACCGCACCACGGAGGCGGTCTGGGCGCGCGACCTGCACGCCGACCTGCGGCGCCTGCGCCACGTGCACAAGGCGCAGACGCTGGTGACGCTGCTGACCGACGACGAGATCCAAGCGCTCGAGATCGACGAACTGGCCGACGCCGTCGCGGTGCACGGCATCGAGCACCTGCGCCTGGCGCTCAAGGACGGCACCGCCCCCAGCGCCGAGCAGGAGGACGCCACGATGGCGCTCCTCCATGCGCTCGTGCAGCGCCTCCAGGACGGCCACACGGTGGTGGTGCACTGCCGCGCCGGCCAGGGGCGCTCGGGCACCGTGGCGGCGATGGTGGCCGCGGCGCTCGGCGAACCGCCCTCGGCGGCCATCGCCCGGGTGCGGAGCGTGGTGCCCAGGGCGGTGGAGACCGTGGCGCAGGAGGCCTACGTCGCCGAAGCCGCCGTCGCATGGGCGCGACGACGGCTCGCGGATCGCTGACGCGCCGCTCGAGCTGCGGCGCTGCGTTCAGGCCGGGGGCAGGTCCTTGCGTCGGCGCACCTCGGCGATCAGCAAGCGCGTGACCCCCACCCGGCACTCGGCGCACTCGAGGTGCGCGCCCACGTACGGCGCCAACTCCTTGAAGTCCTCGAACTCCTGATCCTTGAGCGCGGCGCGCACGGCGCTGCTGCTGACCGCATGGACCTCGCAGACGTCGCGCACCTTGGGCTCGGGGAGGTCCCAGCGGTTCGGGTCGGCGCGGTAGACCTCGTAGGTGCGCAACCAGAAGTCGCGCTCGAACTCGAGCATCGCCTCCTCGAAGCCGAGGAGGTCGTTGGCGAGGGTCATCCCGCCGGTCGCCAGGCGCTCCTCCTCGTCGAGGAAGGGGAGCTCGAAGTCCTCGAGCATCCGCACGGCTTCGGCGACGACGGGGTCGAGCTCGCCGCGGCGTTCGATCAGCGAGCGCAGGGCCACGCCGGACCAGGGGTCCTCGGGGAACCTGACCGCCAGCAGCGGCATCACGAGATCGCGGGCGTCCTGCACCACCTCGGTGGCGGTCTCGATGAACTTGTGGTGCCCGTGCAGCGCCTTGGTGGTCCCGGTGGCGGCCATCAGCAGATCCTCGGGAGTTGCTCTTCGATCGGCATCTCGAGCACGCGGTGGCTACCGTAGGCGGTCTCCACGAGCGCGATGCCCTCGGGCTTGCGGAGGATGTCGCCGATGATCGCGGCCTCGCGGCCGAGCGGGTGGGCCTTCATCGCGCCGAGCGCGGCCTCGGCCTCGTCCGGCGGCACGATCATCATCACCTTGCCCTCGTTCGCCGCCAGCAGCGGGTCGATGCCGAGCATCTCGCTGTACTGGTCGACCACGTCGTTGATCGGCACCGCGACGTCGAAGACGCGCAGGCCGAACGCCTGCCGGTGCACGACCTCGTTGGCGACCGCGGCGAGGCCACCGCGGGTGACGTCGCGCATGAAGCGCACGTTGGGCGCGACGAGCCGCACCGCCTCGATCAGTCCGTTCAGCGGCGCCACGTCGGACTGGAGGTCGACCGCCAGGTCGAGCCCCTCGCGCCGCGACATCACCGCGATGCCGTGGTCGCCGAGGGTGCCGTTGACGAGCAGCAGGTCGCCGGGGCGCACGTGCGCTACGCCCATCTGGACGTCGTCGGCGAGGAAGCCGATGCCGGTGGTGTTGATGAACACGCCGTCGCCGTGGCCGCGCTCGAGCACCTTGGTGTCGCCCGCGACGATCTTGACGCCCGCCTCGTCGGCGGTGGCCTTCATCGAGCGCACGATGCGCTCGAGGTCGTCCATCGGGTAGCCCTCCTCCAAGAGGAAGGCGGCGGTCATGTACATGGGGGTGGCGCCCATGACCGCGAGGTCGTTGATGGTGCCGGCCACCGCCAGGCGGCCGATGTCGCCGCCGGGGAAGAAGGCGGGCTTGACCGTGTGCGAGTCGGTGGCGAAGGCGATGCGGCCACCGGGGTTCTCGAGGATCGCCGCGTCGGTCAGCTCGCGCAGCGGCTCGTTGCTGAAGATCGCGACGAACAGCTCCTCGATCAGCTCCAGCGTGAGCTTGCCGCCGGAGCCGTGGCTGAGTCGGACGTGGTCGTAGCGGGAGCGAGTCGCGTCCTGCACGCCCTCCGCGTCCGCTGGACGGGCCCCGGCGGCGACGGCCGCTTCAGGCGGCTTCGACATGGAGCTTCTCCTTGTGCATGCCGTAGACGAACCAGGCGCGGCAGGTGCCCTCGTGGCTCACCATGCAGGGCCCGTACGGGCTGTCGGGGGTGCAGAGCTTGCCGAAGACGCCGCACTCGTCCGGGCGGACCTGCCCGAGCGTGACCTCGGCGCAGCGGCACCCCTTGGGGTGCTCGGCGCCCTGGAGTGCGAGCGGGTCGAGCTGATCGGCGAAGCGCCGGGCGGCGCTGAAGCGCTGGTACGCCGGGCGCAGCTTGAAGCCCGACGCCGGGATCTCGGCGATGCCGCGCCAGCGGATCGGCGCGAGCTCGAAGACCTCGTCGGTCTCGCTCTTGGCCCTGGCGTTGCCGTCGTACTTGACCAGCCGCTGGTAGGGGTTGGTGACCTCGAAGTCCTGGTCGCGGACCTGCTCGAGCAGCGAGGCGACCGACGCCATCACGTCCACCGGCTCGAAGCCGCCGGAGGCGCAGGCGATGCCCTGCTCGGCGAGCGGTTCGTACACCTCGAGGCCGGTGATGGTGACCGCGTGGCCGGGGAGGATGAAGCCCTCGATGTCGAAGCCGTCGAGCGTCGGGAGCAGCTTGCTGGCCGGCGGCGTGTAGTAGTTGGCCTCGATGACGCTCAGGTTGTCGGGGGCGCCGCGCTTGAGCATCGCCGCGACCGCGACGACGGTGGTCTCGAAGCCGACCGAGAAGAAGACCACCTGTTTGTCGGGGTTCGCCTCGGCGATGCGCTTGCTCTCGAACACGCTGTAGACCGCGCGGACGTCGCCGCCGCGGGCGCGGGCGTCGAGCAGGCTCATGCGCACGTCGCCGCGCCGCTCGCCCTCGAGCGGGATGCTGCCGGGCACCGCGAGCATGTCGCCGAAGGACGTGACGATCACGCCGGGCGTGAGCGACAGCTGGATGGCCATGTTGATGTACTCGTTGTCGCAGACGCACACCGGGCACCCGGGGCCGGCCAACACGGTCACGCTCTCGGGGAGCAGGTCGCGCAGCGCGTAGCGCCCGATCTCGTGCTCGTGCGTGCCGCAGATGTGCATCAGCTTGACCGGTCGGCCGATGTCGGCGGCGAGCTCGGCGATCCGCGTCCCGAGGGCGGCGACCAGCGCCGGATCCTTGTAGGTCTCGGGCGCGTAATCGCCGGTGAGGGGGAGGTCCGCGTTAGCCACGGCGGGTCGACGACAGCGCCGGCGAGCCGTCGCCGCGCGTCTCGGGCTCGAGGTACTGGGCGATCAACTCGAGGTTGGCGGCGGCGTCCTCGGGGGCGATCTTGTCGATCGCGAAGCCGGCGTGCACCACCACCCAGTCGCCGACCTTGAGGTCGTCGACCAGGCCGACGAAGCAGTGTTGGGTGGCGTTCCCGAGCCGGATCAAGCACCGGTCGGCGTCGAGCACGTCGACGACTTCATGCGGGAGACCTAGGCACATATGCGTCCTCCTTGGAACCGGCAGCCAGGACGGACCTGACCGAAGAGCGATGCCCCCATCATGCGTCCTGATGGGGGCATCGCGCCGGGGCCGATGTCCTACTCCGTCGTCGGATTTAGGCCACCGCCACGTCCCGGAGGTGGAGCTCACGCCCTTGGCGCAGGTCGGCCGAGGGCGCGCCGCACGTGGGGCAGTCGGCGATGCCGAAGCGGTTGTCGAGCTCGAAGTCGGCCTCGCACGTCGCGCAGTGCGCGAGCGCCGGCAGGTAGGTGACCTCGAGCGTCGCTTCGGCCGCCAGCGTGCCCTCGCGGGCGCCGCGGTACGCGAACTCGAGCGCCTCGGGCACCACCCCCGCCAGCGCGCCGATCTCGAGCCGGATGGACTCGATGCGGGTCGCGCCGGCGGCGCGGGCCGCCTCCTCGGCGAGCTCGATCATGCGGACCGCGAGGCCGAACTCATGCATGCGCGAACTCCGCCACGTCCGCGAACTCGGCGCGCGCGCCCACGACGATCGCCTCGGCCGTGAACGGCGTGTCGGCGGTCAGCTCGGGCCGCACGTCCTCGGGCACGACGCCTTCCGCTTCCAGTTCGCGCAAGACGACGGTGGCGAGGGCCGGCATGCGCGGGCCGACGACCGGCCCGAGCTGCACGCCGATGCCTTCGCCGGAGAACTCGAGCGGGTCGACGCCGATGGCGACGATCGACACCTCGGGCACGTCGCCGTGGAGCTGCATGGCGGTGAGCAGGTCGGGGACCTCCCACTCGTGCGACGAGAGCTTGCCGTAGCCGACTTCAGCCGGCACCTCGCCGGGTCCGAAGCGGTAGACCTTGCCCACCGGCGCGGCGACCGCGTCGACGAACACCACGCGCGGGTAGTCGGCGATCAGGGTCAGCAGCTGCCATCCGAGGGTGCCGCCGTCGACGACGTCGACGCCTTCGGGGAAGCGGTACTTGGTCCGGAGGTAGTGGATCAGGTGCACGCCCGCCCCTTCGTCGCCGTAGAAGACGTTCCCGACGCCGAGGATCAGGAGCGGGCGCGCCACGGTCATGCCTTGCCCGTGCCTTTGAGCTCTTCTTCGCTCGAGTCGTGCTCGCGGACCTCGGTGCTCTCGGCTTTGAAGCCCGAGATGATGCCCTCGATCAACAGGCCGCCGGTGCGCATGCTGTTCCACACGGCCATGTAGATGTGGGCGAGGGTGAACACGATGAACCACCACATCACGAAGCGGTGGACGATGCGCACGGTGGTGATGCCGCCCATCCAGACCTCGATGGGTTGGAGCAGCGAGGCGCCCCACGCCGCGATGCCGCCGGTGGTGTACGGCGCGGCGATCAGGATGCCGGTGATGCTGATCACGAGCAGCGAGGCGTACAGCAAGGTGTAGACCAGGTACTGGAGTGGCCCGTAGTTGCTGTACGTGAAGTGTGGGTGTTCCTTGGTCATGAGCAGGTAGAACGCGAGCTGGTCGCGCCACGCGCGCCAACTG
>JBHEOT010000038.1:0-520 GCA_046260675.1 Trueperaceae bacterium
CGGCGGCGTTCTACCGCTTCGAGCGCAAGCGCTTCGAGGCCGGCGGCGCGCAAGCTTCGGCGGAGGCCGTAGCCGTCTCGACACCCAACGAGTAGCTTAAAGCAATCCGGGCCCGGCTGTCGATGAAGTGGGCACCAACTCGACCGACGGCCGGGCCCTACGATGGTTCTTGAAAGGAGGTCCGTGATCGATTCAAACGAAGATCACCGCCTTTCGGACGACGTCCGCGGCCACTAGAGGCTCACCGGGTACGCACCCCACGCACGGGGTTCCCACCGAGCATGAATAGGCACGCGGACTTCGTCATGTGGGTTCGCGGCACCGCCGCCGACCGATCGAGGCACGGACCTCCGCCACATTCAACGCACGCCAGCATGCACGGCACGAAGCGCGCCGCACCCTCGGGTGCGGCGCGCAGCGCGTTCGGAATCCGGACTCCGTCGCACCGCGGTCGCGAAGCGACCGCAATGCGTCGCAGGGGGCGGCGCGCGAAGCGCGCCCCCCCGTCCGCGACGCGCGC
>JBHEOT010000038.1:530-22113 GCA_046260675.1 Trueperaceae bacterium
CCTTGCCGCCGTGGTTCCCCTTCTCGACGTACTTCTTGGCGTTGTCCCAGGCGCCGCCCGAGTTCGCCATCATCAGCGCCAACAGGACGCCCGAGGGCAGCGCGCCGCCGAGCATGCCGCCGAGCGCCTCGGCGCCGAGGGTGAAGCCGACGAGCGGCGGCGCCCCGATCGCGATGACGGCCGGAAGGATCATCTTCTGCAGCGCCGCCGTGGTGGCGATGTCGACGCAGCGGGCGGTGTCGGGCTTGGCGGTGCCCTCGAGCAGCCCGGGGATCTCGCGGAACTGCCTGCGGATCTCGTTGATCATCGTGAACGCCGCCTGACCGACCGCCGTCATCGTGATCGACGCGACCAAGAACGGGATCGAGGCGCCGATGAGCAGGCCGATGAGCACCTGCGGGTTGGCGAGGCTGAGCTCGAAGTCGGGGAGCGTGAAGTTCAGCGTCTCGATGTACGCGGCGATGATCGTCAGCGCCGCGAGCGCCGCGGCGCCGATGGCGAAGCCCTTGCCGATCGCGGCCGTGGTGTTGCCCAGCTCGTCGAGCGAGTCGGTGATCTCGCGCACGCCCTTGCCCAGACCGCCCATCTGGGCGATGCCGCCGGCGTTGTCGGCCACCGGGCCGTACGCGTCGATCGCCATGGTGATGCCAACGGTGGCGAGCATGCCCACCGCTGCGATGCCCACCCCGTAGAGGCCGGCGAAGCCGCTGGCGACGAAGATGATCGCGCCGATCGTGAACACCGGGAGGACCACCGACTCGAGACCGATCGCGAGGCCCGCGATCATCACCGTCGCGGTGCCGGTCTCACCCGACTTGGCGATCCGCCGCACCGGGGGGCCGGCGGTGTAGTACTCGGTCACCAGGCCGATGACGATGCCGCCGATCGAGCCGGCCACCACCGACCACCAGATGCCGATCGCGATGTCGAGATAGGCGACCACGGCGTACGAGACGGCGATGAAGAGGGCAGCCGCGCCCATGGTGCCGGTGCGCAGCGCCGCCGCCGGCGCGCGCGACGCCGAAGCGCGCACCAGCGCGATGCCGCCGATCGAGCACAGCAGCCCGAACGACGCGAGCGCCAGCGGCAGGAACATCAGCGATGCCTGCGAGCCGAGCGAGGCGAGCGCGCTCGCCGTGAGCGTCGAGGCGATGGCGATGGTGGCGATCTGCGCCCCGCAGTACGACTCGAAGATGTCGGAGCCCATGCCGGCGACGTCGCCGACGTTGTCGCCGACGTTGTCGGCGATCACGCCGGGGTTGCGCGGGTCGTCCTCCGGGATGCCGGCCTCGACCTTGCCCACCAGGTCGGCACCGACGTCGGCCGCCTTGGTGAAGATGCCGCCGCCGACCCGGTAGAAGAGCGCGACCGCCGACGCGCCGACGCCGAAGCCGTGGATGGCGTGGGCCGCCTCGGGGTTGGCGCCGAAGATCAGGTAGAGGAACCCCAGCCCCATGAGGCCGAGCGACGCGACGAGCAGGCCCATGACGGAGCCACCGAAGAAGGCCACCGAAAGCGCCTCGGGGGCGCCTTTGGTGGCGGCGGCGGTCGTGGTCCGCACGTTCGCCTTGGTGGCGGCGAACATCCCGAAGAAGCCGGCGAGCGCCGAGGCGATCCCGCCGACGAAGAACGACAGCGCCGTCTTCCAGCCGAGCGCGAAGAACAGGAGCGCGCCGACGACGAGGCCGAAGACTACGAGGATCGACAGCTCGCGCTTCATGAAGGTCATCGCCCCGAGGTGGATCTCGTCGGCGATGGCTTGGACCTTCGCTTCCCCTTCCGGGTACGCGAGGACGAGCCGGTAGACGGCGTAAGCCGCCGCGAGCCCAGCCATCCCGAGCAGGAGCGGCAGCAGTGCGCTGGTCGTCATGGAACCTCCTGGTGGCGCCGTCCCGACCCAGGCGGGCGCTGGAGTGCCGAAGCCCCGTCGCGGGGCGCGGCCGGTCGACGGCGGTGGCGCTTGCGGGCGGTTATACCGCGGTCAGGTCGCGAGCGCGCGGCTGCCGGTGTGCGTGAGGCGCAGCGGCACCTCGGTCAGGTCCGCCAGCACCGCGCGCACGGCGGCCTGCTGGCCGTCGGGGCAGCACACCAGCACGTAGCCGCTGATCTTGCCGCCGGGGAGCTGCGGCGCCGCCCCGGTGGCGCGCACCCGCGCGGTGACGTCGAGCACGAAGTCGTCGACGAAGTGCCCGGGCAGCCGCTCCTTGAGCCGCTGCTTCTCGCCGATGCACCACGCCGTGCGCTCGAGGTCGCCGGCGGCCAGCGCGGCCTCCAGGTCGTCGGCGAGCGCCTTGACGTCGTGCAGCACAGGAAGCGCCTCCTCCAGGTGGCTCGAGAGCAGGTCGAGCGAGGGTTTGGTGCGCGCCTGGCGACCGCTGGAGAAGAGCAGCAGCGACGCCTCGAACGCCGCGCGCGCGGCCGGCGCCATGGCGACCTCGTGCCCGGTCACGCGCGGCCCCTGATAGTCCAGCCGCAGCAACCCGCCGCGCGCGCACACGTTGGGATCGTGGTACCCCGAGGCGCCCTGGAGCACCTCCACCTCGATGCGCGCGGCCTCGGCGCCGAGCGCCGCGCCATCGGGCGCCTCGCCGCGGTGGGCGCGCAGGGCGTGCAGCAGCGCCACGGTCACCGCCCCCGAGGTCCCCAGTCCGCTCTGCCCGGCGACGTCCACCCACACCCCCAGCCGCACCGGCGGGTGGTGGGGGTCGACCGAGCGCAGCGCCTCGCGCACCAGGTCGTGGTGCAGGTCGTCGAGCCGCTCGGCGGTCTCGACCCGACCCTCCGCGACCACCTCGAAGCGGCCGTCGAGCGAGGGGAGCAGGGTGACGTGGGCGCCCAGGTCGATCGTCGAGCTCACGGTCGTGCCGCCGAAGCGCTCCGCGTAGGCCTTGAGGTCGGTGAGCCCACCGCCGAGCGGGATGCGCAGCGGGGTGCGGGCGACGATCACGCCGCGCCCCTGCCCGCGAGCGCGTCGCTCGCGGACCCCACGCGGCGGACCACGTCGCGGACGTTGGCCTCCGGCGTGGGCAGGGTGCCGCCCAGGTGGATCCACGCGTCGCAGACGACGTGGCCGACCTCGGCGCCGTCGTCGAGGCTGCGCTGCAGGTTCGGCAGCATCCGGTACTCCCCCTTCTCGGCGCGGACCTCGGTCATGCGCGCCAGCACGGACGGCGCCAGCTTCCACAGCCCGACGTCGTAGAGATCGCCAGCCCCGTCCCACACGCGCAGAACCCGCCCATCGACCACCGTGGCGCGCAACCGGTCGGACTCGTCCTCGTGGCCGGCGCCCAGCGTGACCACCGTCGACGCCGGGTGCGCGGCTACCGCGTCCACCATCGCCACCGTCGGGAACAGGTCGCCCTGCCAGGCGATCGCGCTCTCGGTCGGCCGCAGCGCCGCAGCGGCGAGCGCGAGCGCGTGCCCGGTGCCCAAGCGCTCGGTCTGTTCGACGTAGACGATCGGAAGGCCGTCGTACGCGGCGCCGAAGTGGCCGCGCACCTGATCGGCGAAGTGGCCGACGACGAGCGCCAGGCGGTCGCGGTTCGCATCGACCGCGCCGCTGGCGACCACCTGCGCCAGCGAATGCTCGAGGAACGGGCGCAGGCCGATGGGGTACATGCACTTCTGCAGGTAGCCGCCGAGGCGCCCGAAGCGGGTGCCGGCGCCGGCGGCGAGGCAGATCAGGTCCATGCGCCGAAGCTAGCACCCGCGGTGCGGGCCCGATGCGCTGCGACGGCGCTCAGGATTCTTCGTCAACCCCCAGCGTCGATCCCCAGGCGCGACCGAAGCTCGCCGAGCGCCTCCCGCAACGACGTCGCCCCCCGCACCGACCACCCCTCCCCCAGCCCGAAGTCGCCGGCCGGCAGCGCCAGCGTCCAGGCCTCCGGCACGCGTCCGGTCCACGCCTCGGTCCAGGCGAGCAGCGCGGCGGGGTCGAGCGCGTGGCCGCCACCGGCGCCACGTCCCGCAGCGCCCGCGCCGACGCGCGCCCACGTGGGGCGCGCGAGAGCTAGGTCCGCTGCCGCGTCGACGAACCAGACCGCGTCGACCTCGGCGAGGTCGACCGCCAACTCGGGGACGAGGCCGTGCACGGGCCGCGTCGCCACGCCCTCGGGCGAGAGGCACGGGTCGTAGGCGCGGATGCCGGCCTCGATGCGGTTGAGCACCCCTTCGGGCACCTCCGGACCCGTGACGAACGCGCGCGAGATCTGCTTGATGGTGCGGTTCATGGCCAGGTTGTTGTGGCCCGTGGCGATGATCATCCGGACGCCGGTGATCAGCCCTTCGTCGTCCACCTGGTAGTCGTGGATCAGCGTGCCGCGCGGCGCCTCGCTCGCGCCCACGCCGCGGTGCCGGTTGATGCCGGCGTGGCCGCGGAGCGGACCGGTGTCGAAGTCGGGGTCGCGCAGCAGGTCGCCCAGGCGCTCGAGCGCCGCGAGCATCTCGACCAGGCGGGCGCCGTGGTAGTGGAACGAGCTCGTGGCGATGCGCCCCGCGCGGGCGCGGAAGGCCTCGAGGGCCGCGTCGGCCTCGGGCGTCCCCATGGTCTCGGCGAGGTTGAGGCGCGCGAGCGGCCCCACCCGGTACAGGCCCGCAGCCATCACGTCGACCGGGGCGTCGCCCTGGACCCCGGCGTGGTACGGGCTCTTGAGGTAGGTGTCGACGTCGGCGGTCTCTTTGATCACCTCGTCGTAATAGCGCACCGGCTTGTCGTCGCCGACGCGGTTCCCGTCCTGGTCGATCCAGCGCAGGTCGCCCTCGTGGTGCTCCCAGGTGCCTTTGTCGTTCGCGAGCCCCATGTACAGGCTCTTGAAGTCGCCGAAGGCCGCGACCTCGTCCGGGTGCGCCTTGCATATGGCGTCGTACTGCTCGAGCGCCCAGCGGATGTCGTCGAGCACGGTCGGCAGCTCGGCGAGCGCGCGGGCGCGCCCCTCGGGATCGATGCCGCTGAGCACGCCGCCGGGCACGGCCCAGGCCGGGTGGATCTTGCGCCCGCCCAAGGCCTCGATCAGCGCCTGGCCGTAGCGGCGCAGGCGCACGCCGCGCCGCGCGATGTCGGGCTGGTCGCGCATGAGGGTGAACACGTGGCGCTCGGCAGGGTCGCCGTCGAAGCCCAGGAGCAGGTCGGGGGCGCTCAGGTGGAAGAACGAGAGCGCGTGCGACTGCAGGATCTGCGCGAGGTTCATCGCGCGGCGCATGCGGCGCGCCGCCGGCGGCGGCTTGACCGCCATGATCATGTCGCCGGCCTTGGCGCCGGTGAGCACGTGCGAGACCGGGCAGATGCCGCACGTCCGAGCCGTCAGGGCGGGCATCTCGTGGAACGGGCGGCCGCGGCAGAAGGCCTCGAAGCCGCGGAACTCGGTGACGTGGAAGCGGGCGTCGTCGACGAGGCCGTCGTCGCCGAGGCGGAGGGTGATCTTGGCGTGGCCCTCGATGCGGGTCACGGGGTCGATGACGATGCGGCGCGTCATGGTGGGTCTCCTAGCCGAAGCGCCGCTCGGCGGCGGACAGATCAGGGGTTTCGCCCTTCAGCAGGGCCTGTACGGCGAGGCCGATGCGATGAGCGTTGGGAGGGCATCCTTGCAGGGTGGCGTCGACGCGCACGACTTCGTGCACTCCGAGGACGCGCGGAAGCAGCGCCGGGACCACGTCGGCGTCGCGCGATCCGGGCACCGGGTCGGGGTAGGCGACGCCCACGAACGCGGGCGCGCCCTCGGACGCGCCTCCGCTCGCCGGCGCAACTGGCAGCGGCACGCCCGGCAGGCGTCCGTGCAGGCGCTGGGCCGCGTCGGCATAAGCCTCGGCGACCATCTCGGCGGGGTCGCCGAGCGGGTTGCGCAGCGCGGTCACGTTGCCGTGGGCGGCGCAGTCGCCGAAGGCGACGAGCACCTTGCTCTTGGCGCGCACCTCGCGCAGCAGCTCGAGGTTGTCTTCGTTGGCGACCGCCCCTTCGACCAAGACGAGGTCCACGTCGTCGGGGAAGTGCTTGACGTCGGCGATCGGCGAGTAGACGAGGTCGGCGACCTCGGCGAGGGCGAAGAGCTCCTCGTCGAGGTCGAGGAACGACATGTGGCAGCCGGAACAGCCGGCGAGCCAGACGGTGGCGAGGCGGGCGCGGCTCATGAGTTCCTCTCCGAGGCGCGCCGGCGGCGCGCCGTTAGCTGCGGTACGAGGTCGCGGTCGACGCGGCGTTCGCCGACCGACATCCCCTTCGGGAACAGCGCGCCGGTCGGGCACACGCTCACGCACTTGCCGCACGACGTGCAGCTGGTGGCTTCGCCCCACGGATCGCCGAGGTCGGCGACCAGGTGCGCTTCGCGGCCACGGCCGGCGACCGCCCACGTCGCGGCCCCCTCGACGTCGGCGCAGGCGCGCACGCAGCGCGTGCACAGGATGCAGCGGCTGGGGTCGTAGCCGAAGCTCGGGTGGCTGAGGTCGACGCCGGTGCGGACGTCCGGCGGCTTGAACGCGGCCTCGGCCACGCCGTACTCGGCCGCGAGCGCCTGCAGCTCGCAGGCGCCGCTGGCGACGCAGACGCTGCAGACGTGCTGCCCCTCGGCGAAGATCAGCTCGAGCAGCACGCGCCGATGCGCGGCGAGGCGCGGGGTGACCGTGCGCACGTCCATCGCGTCCGAGACGGGGGTGGCGCAGGCGGGCCGCGGGCGCGGGCTGCCCGCGATGTCGACCATGCACAGGCGGCAGGCGCCCACCGTGGTGAGGCCGTCGAGTTGGCAGAGACCCGGGACGCGCACGCCGACGCGGGCGGCGGCGGTCATCAGCGACTCGCCGGCCTCCGCTTGAACGTCGATCCCGTCGATGGTGAGTTGGACCTTCGCGCTCACGCCACGACTCCTTCCGGCGCCAGGCGCGCCTCGTACTCGTCGCGGAAATACGCGAGGGTGGAGAGCACCGGGTTGGGGGCGGTCTGCCCCAGCCCGCACAGGCTGGTGGTGCGCACCACGTCGCACAGCGTCTCGAGGCGCTCGATCGTCGCCTTGGTGCCGCGTCCGCCGCAGATCGTCTCGAGCAGCTCGGTCATTTCATACGTGCCGGAGCGGCAGGGCGCGCACTTGCCGCAGCTCTCGTCCATGCAGAAGCGCATGAAGAAGCGCGCGACCTCGGGCATGGCGACGGTCTCGTCCATGACGATCAGGCCGCCGGAGCCCATGATCGAGCCGAGCGCCTGCAGGCTCTGGTAGTCCATCGCGGTGTCGAGGTGGCGGGCGGGGATGCAGCCGCCGCTGGGGCCGCCGGTCTGGGCGGCCTTGAAGGACCGTCCGCCGGGCACGCCCTCTGCCATGTCCTCGACGATGGTCCGCAGGCTGATGCCCATCGGCACTTCGATGAGCCCGGTGCGCGCGAGCGTGCCGGCGAGCGCGAAGACCTTGGTGCCCTTGCTCTGCTCGGTGCCGATGCCGGCGAACCAGTCGGCGCCGCGGCGCATGATGGTGGGCACGTTCGCGAGCGTCTCGACGTTGTTGATCAGGCTCGGGCGCCCCCACAACCCGCGCTCGGTGGGGTACGGCGGGCGCAGGATCGGGGTGCCGCGGCCGCCCATGATCGACGCCATCAGCGCGGTCTCCTCACCGCACACGAAGGCGCCGGCGCCGATGCGCACCTCGACGTCGAAGTTGAACTCGGTCCCGAACACCCCCTTGCCGAGCAGCTTGTGGCGCCGCGCCTGGCGGATGGCCTGCTCCAGGCGCCGCACGGCGACCGGGTACTCGGCGCGCACGTACAGGTAGCCCTTGGTGGCGCCCGTGGCGTAGGCGGCGAGCGCCAACCCCTCGAGCACGCGGTGCGGGTCGTCCTCCATGATCGTGCGGTCCATGTACGCGCCGGGGTCGCCCTCGTCGCCGTTGGCGATCACGCTCTTGCCCTCGCCGGGCGCCTCGGCGAGCAGCTTCCACTTGTCGCCGGCCGGGTACCCGCCGCCGCCGCGCCCACGCAGGCCGCTGCGCCGGATCTCCTCGACCACGTCCGCCGGGGTCTGCTCCAACACGGCCCGCTGCAGCGCCCGGTAGCCGCTGCGGGCGATGTAGGCCTCGATGCGCTCCGGGTCCATCTCGCCCATGTTCTCGAGGACCACGCGCTGCTGGAGCGCGAAGAACGGGTCGGAGAGCGGGATCTGCCCCTCCGCGACCAGCGCACCGCCCAGGACGTGCTCCTTGGCGATCCGTCCGGCGGCGTCGGCGTCCACTTCGGCGTAGAGGACGTCGGCCTCGCCGCGAGCGCGCACCTTGACCAGCGGTCCGTGGCTGCACATGCCCATGCAGCCGGTGGGGACCACGCGCACGTCGTGCTCGGCGCCGGCCGCCGCGACGGCGGTCTCGACCGCCGCGCGCGCCTCACCACCCCCCGCCGCGAGGCAGGCGGTGCTGCCGCAGCAGAAGACGGAGGTGCGGAACGAGCCTTGGGTCTCCAGCTCGTGTTGCGCGAGGTCGTGAAGGTCGACGACGCTCATGCCGACCCTCCCAGCACAGCCGGAGCGCCGACTCGTTCGGTGGTGTTGGCGGAATCGGAGGCGCGCGCGGCGCCCGGTTCGCCGACGCCGGCTTCGCGAAGCGCCGCGACCAGACCCGCGCCGCTCGCCTTGCCGACCACGCGGCCGTCGACCAAGGCCACCGGCGCCATGCCGCAGCTGCCGAGGCAGCGCGCTTCGAGGAGCGAGACGCGGCCGTCGCTGCGGGTGCCGCCGAGCGGGACCCCCAGTTCGCTGCCGACGGTCTCCACCAGCGCGTCCGCCCCCTTGACGAAGCAGGCGGTGCCGGTGCACACCGTGCAGGTGTGGTCGCCGGGGGGGTCGAAGCGGAACAGGTGGTAGAAGGTCGCCACCCCGAGCACCTTCGACGGCGGCAGCGCGAGCTCGTCGGACAGGCGCGCGAGCAGCGGCCGCGACAGGTAGCCGTAGATGTCCTGCGCCACGTGGAGCAGGTCGATGAGCGCGTCCGGGCGATAGCGCGCCTTCTTGAGCTGGGTCGTCAACAGCGCGACGCGCGGGTCCGCGTCGGCCGCGGGCGCTGCGCCTGCGGGAACCCGCGTCGATCGCGTCGCTTGAGATGGTTGGGGTACGCCGTTCGTCACGATGCCGCCTCCTGAGCCGGTGGGCTTTCGGTCCGCACGACCTCCGCGACGCGACGCCCGGCAGTGCCCGGGGTCGCGCGCGAAGGTCGCGCGCTGGCCTCATCGTCTCAGCTCGTACGTGCGTTCACGAGGGTGGAACGTCCTAAGCCGGCGGGGCCCCCTTCCGCTCGACCCCCGCCCAGACGTCGATCAGCCCGAGTGGATCGCCGCGCTCCCAAGCCGTGGCGCGACCGCGCAGCCGGCCCGGCTCAGTCGCGCTCGACGTCGAGGCCGGAGGCCGCCCAGCGGCGCTCGAGCGCGGCGACCCGCCCTTCGAGCGCCTCCAGGCGCCCCAGCAGGGCGGCGACGTCGGGTCCGGTCGCCGCGCCGTCCCCGGCGGGCCCCTCGGCGGCCGCGTCGGACGGCGCAGCCCCCTCGGCCTCGGGCTCCGACGCGACCGGCCGCACCCGCGGCCGCTGCCGCTCCTCGTCGACCCCGAGCGTGTGCACCCAGCGGTCCTGGCTCTGGCCCGGCGCGCGGCCGAGGCAGCGCACCAGCGCCGTGCTGCGCGCCGCGAGGCGTTCGAGGACCGCGGTGACCGACGGCACGTCGGCGAAGCTGACGTAGCGCTCGGTGCGGGTGCGCAGCTCGCCAGGCGTCTGCGCGCCGCGCAGCATCAGCACCGCGACCAGCGCCAGCTCGCGGTCGTCGACGTCGAGCGCGCGCGCGAGCAGGTGGCGGTGCTTGGGCACCCGGTCGGACACCTCCTGCACGGTCGTCGCGAGGCCGCGGTCGCGCAGGCGCTGCAGCGCCTCGGTCACCTCGCGCAGGTGCAGGTCGATCACGGGATCGCGGTTGGTGCGCTGGTTGCACCCCGTGTGCAGCGATCCGGTGGACAAGGGGTAGGTCTCGGGGGTGGTGCGCTCCTTCTCGACGAGCACGCCCAGCACCCGAAGTTCGACGTCGGAGAGCGGCATGGCGCCAGTGTACGGGCGACGGGCTCCGACCGGGACCGGTCAGGCTTTTTCCCACATTTGGGACACGACGCCCGCCCGTTTCCCCCTAACCTGAGGGCATCGAAGGACGGAGGGACCGCATGAACGGCACCGTGACGGTCGACGCGTCGCTCTGCAAGGGGTGCGCCCTGTGCATCCCGGTGTGCCCCAAGGGGCTCTTGCGGGTGGCGGAAGATCGCTTCAACGCCCGCGGCGTGCACCCCATCGAACTCGACGACCCCGAAGGCGCCTGCACCGGCTGCGAGCTGTGCGCCACCATCTGCCCCGAGGCCGCCATCACCGTCTACCGCGAGCGGCGCGGGTAGGGAGGCGCTCATGGCCATCGAACTCCTCAAGGGAAACGTCGCGTTCGCCGAGGCTGCGATCCGCGCCGGCTGCGACGCCTACTTCGGCTACCCCATCACCCCGCAGACCGAGGCGCTCGAGCACATGGCGGCGCGCATGCCCGAACTGGGGCGCGCGTTCGTGCAGGCCGAGAGCGAGGTCGCCGCGATCCACATGGTCTACGGCGCCGCCGCCGCCGGCGCGCGGGCCATGACCTCGTCCTCGAGCCCCGGCGTCAGCCTGATGATGGAGGGGATCAGCTACCTGGCCGCCTCCGAGGTCCCGGCGGTCCTGGTGGACGTCATGCGCGGCGGCCCGGGGCTGGGCAACATCGCCCCCGCGCAGAGCGACTACTTCCAGATGGTCAAGGGGGGCGGGCACGGCGACTACCGCTCGATCGTGCTCGCGCCGTCCACCGTCCAGGAACTGATCGACCACACCGTGCTCGCCTTCGACCTCGCCGACCGCTACCGCACCCTCGTCGTCGTGCTCGCCGACGGCAGCCTCGGTCAGATGATGGAGGGGGCCGAGCTGCCGCCGATGCAGGACGCGCGGCCGGCCGCCGCACGCCCCGACTGGGCGCTCACCGGCGCCGCCGACCGCCCGACCCGGCTGATCTCCTCGATCCACTTGGAGCCCGCCGACGAGGAGGCCTTCAACACCCGCTTGCAAGCGAAGTACGCGGCCATCGAGGCCGCCGAGGTGCGCGTCGAGGAGCACCGGCTCGACGGCGCGCGCATCGCGGTCGTCGCCTTCGGGACCTCCGCGCGGCTGGCCAAGACCGCCATCGCCGCCGCCCGCGACGAGGGCATCGACGTGGGCCTGTTGCGCCCGATCACCCTCGACCCGTACCCCACCGACGCGCTGCGCGCCCTCGCCGACCGCGTCGACGGCGTGCTGGTCGTCGAGATGAACACCGGCCAGATGCTCCAGGACGTGCAGCGCATCGTCGCCGAACGGGTACCGGTGCGCTTCTTCGGCCGTACCGGCGGCGTCATGCCGATGCCCGAGGAGATTTTGGACGCGATCCGCGCGCTCGCGCACGAAGTGGGCGACGCCCCTGGCGACGCCGCGCCATGGCAAGACCCCGAGGAGGTGCCCGCATGAACGCCGTCGCCCTCCCGACCACCCCGGTCTACGAGCGCCCCGACGCGCTCACCGACGTCCCCACCCACTACTGCCCGGGCTGCACGCACGGCATCGGCCACCGGCTGATCGCCGAGGTGATCGACGAGTTGGGCGTGCGCGGCACCACGATCGGGGTGGCGTCGGTGGGCTGTTCGGTGTTCGCCTACCGCTACTTCGCCACCGACTTCGCGCAGGCCGCGCACGGGCGCGCGCCGGCGATGGCGACCGGGATCAAGCGGGTCGCCCCGGACCAGCTCGTGTTCACCTACCAGGGCGACGGCGACCTGGCGTCGATCGGCGCCGCCGAGATCCTCCACGCCGCCGTGCGCGGCGAGCCCATCACCGTCTTCTTCCTCAACAACGCCAACTACGGCATGACCGGCGGCCAGATGGCGCCGACCTCGCTCGTCGGGCAGCGCACCAGCTCCTCGCCGCTCGGCCGCGACCGCGCGACCCAAGGGGCGCCGCTGCGCATGAGCGAGCTGCTCGCCCAGGTCGACGGCGCTGCGTACGTGGTGCGCCGCAGCCTGCACGACGTGGTGCAGATCAAGCGCGCCAAGAAGGCGATTCGCGAGGCGTTCGAAGTGCAGCAGCGCGGCCTCGGCTTCGCGATGGTCGAGCTGCTCTCGAGCTGCCCCACCAACTGGGGCATGAAGCCCGACGAGGCGCTCAAGTGGGTCGAGGAGGCGATGGTGCCGGCCTTCCCGCTGGGCGACTTCAAGGTGCCCGAGGGGTTGCGCGACCGTCCCACGAAGGGGGCCCGGACATGAACACGGCCGACCTCGTCATCGCCGGCTTCGGCGGCCAGGGCGTGCTGTTCGCCGGGCAGCTGCTCGCGCACGCGGCGCTCGACGCCGGCCTCCAGACGACCTGGATGCCCTCCTACGGCCCCGAGATGCGCGGCGGCACCGCCAACTGCACGGTGGTCGTCGCCGACGGCCCGATCGGCTCGCCCGTGGTCGGCCGCCCGCAGGCGGTGATCGCCCTCAACCTGCCCTCGCTCGACCGCTACGAACCGCTGGTGGCGCCGGGCGGGCTGCTGGTCGTCAACGCCTCGCTGGTCGACCGCACGGTCGCGCGCACCGACCTCGACGTGGTCGCGATCCCAGGCGACGACGTCGCCGCCGAGCTCGGCCATCCCAAGCTGACGAACGTCGTGCTGCTCGGCGCGCTGATCGCGCGCCACACCGGCTTGCGGGCGCTGCCGGCGCTCGACTCGGGGCGCGTCGCGGCCACCCTGGAGCACGTGCTGCCCGAGCGCCACCGGCAGCTGCTGGGGGCGAACCAGGAAGCCCTGGCGCGCGGCGCGGAGCTCGCCGCCGCCGTCACCGCATCCGCGGCCTGACGCCGACCTGAACCATCGAAGATCGCGGAGGGGCCCGTGCGGGCCCGTGCGGGCCCCTCCGATTCGTTCCTGGCGCTGAACGCGGCCCCCCTCACGCAGCTGCCGGCGCCCGCACCCGCTCCGCCAACCGGCGCACCAGCGCCACCATCACGGCGCAGATCGCCGCGCTTATGGCCAGTTGCCACGCCACGTCCCCGAGCGTCGCCCCACGCTGCCCGATCTCGACGATCGGATCGATCAGCCAGTAGGTGGGGAACAGGTAGGCGATCCAGCGCGGCCAGTCGGGGAACACGTAGAACAGCGCGGGTGCGAACACGATCAGGTTGAGCGACTTGAACAGCGCGAACAGCATCTTCGTGTCCGGCGACAGCACGCCGTACAACAACCCGAACAGGGCCGCCATGACCGCGCCGATCCCCAGGGCGACCAGCAACCCGACCGCCTGCCCGACCAACGCACCGTTCAGGGCGAGCGTCACGGTCGCCATCGCGGCCGCCAGCACCCCGCCGAACAGGCCCTTGGCCCACAGCACCTCGGCCATCGTCATCGGGGAGGCGAGCAGCGCGTCGAGCGTGCGCTTCTCGCGCTCCTCGGTGAAGCTGAACGAGGTGACGAAGACGCCGGCGGCGAAGAGCGCCAGCAGCACCGCGAAGGGCACGAGCCGCAGCTCGAGCGGCACGCCCTCGCCGCCCGGCGCCACGACCTCCACGTCGACCGGCACTCGGCGCCCCTCCACGCCGCGCAGCAGGTCGATCGTGGTGACCGCCAGGACGACGCGGTCCGAGGCGAGGCTCTCGCCGGCGACGTAGAAGGCGAGCGGCGGCCGCTCGCCGGCGCGCACCGCGGCGTCGAAGCCCTGGGTGAGCACCAGGCCGGCGTCCAGGTCGTGCGCCGCCACCCGCCGCTGCAACTCTTCGGCGTCGCTCACCCGGCTGGCGCGCACGCTATCGAGCTCGAGCGCGGCGGCCGTCACGTCGGAGGAGCCCGGATCGACGATGCCGAGCCGCGGCGGGCTCGCGAACAGGTTGCCGAACACGCCCTGCAGCAGCAACGTGATGACGATGGGCATCGCGACCGCGTACATCAGGAGCGGCGACCGCGGTCCGAGCGAAAGGTCCTTGCGGACCAGGGCGAGCACGCGCGAGACGCTCATAGCCGCACCAGCTTCCGACCGAGCACCCACCAGCCGAGGCCGAAGATCGCCGCCGTCCAGGCGGCCGCCGCCGCGAGGTGGCCGGCGAGGTCGCCGAAGCCGAGGCCGTAGACCGAGGCACCGGTCATCGCCTCGACGAGGCCGTAGCTCGGCAGCACCCGGATCCACAGCGCGGCGCTGCCAGGGAAGACCTGGGCGATCGCCGGCACCATCAGCACCAGCAAGAACACCATGCCGTAGAACAGCGTGCCGAGGAAGTCCTTACCGGCGGCGCCGGTCAGCATGCCGATGGCCGCCATCAGCATCGCGCCGAGCAGCGTCGCCAGCAGCAGCACCCCCCAACCAGGCCCGAAGGCGCCCGTGACGAGCAGGACCAGCAGCGCCTGGCTGAACGCCAGCAGCGTGCCCACGATGCCCTTCGCCAACAGCACGTCGACGATGCGCGCCGGCGTCGCCAACAGCGCGGTCGCCGTGCGCTGCGACACCTCGATGGCCACCAGGCCGGCGAGCGCCAGCGACTCGGTGAGCAGGACCACGAAGGCGAGCATGGGGCGCACGCGCTCGCGCAACGGGATCTGCGCGCCGGCGCGGTCGGTACCGAGCACGATGAACTCGTCGGCGTCCCAGGCGACCGGCAGCGGCGCCCCGGCCGCGGTGGCGGCCACCTCGCGCACGGCCGTGGTCATCGCGCCTCGCACCTCGGGCGGCACGGCGGCGTCGACGTAGACGCGTGCGGTCGCGGGCTGGCCGAGGCGTACGCGCAGCAGGAGGTCGAGCGGCAGCGAGACGCCGATCGTGGGGCGCGCCTCGCCCTGCGGCCCGTCGCCCGCGACGGCGGCGGCGAGCGCCGCTTCGTCCTCGAACGGCAGCACCGACAGGGCGACCTGGTCGTCGCCCACGCCCATCGCCAGCAGCAGCGCGGTAGCCAGCGCCGGCGGATGCACGCCGACGACCAACGTCTCGTCGACCCGGGGCGGCATCAGGTAGAAGATCGCCACCATGAAGACCAGCGCCAGCGGCGTCAGGACCATCCACACCTTGTCGCGCGAGAAGATCAGAAGGTCCTTCGCGACGATGGCCCAGACGATGCCGGCGCGCGACGGCGCGCGGCTGGGGGCGCCGCGCGCGAAGAACTCGCGGGTGCGGCGGGTGGTCACGCCAGCCCTCGCCCGGTCATGCGCAAGAAGACCGCCTCGAGCGTCGCCTCGGCGGTGTGGATCGTGATGACCTCGCCGCTCGCCATCAGCTCGGCGATCCGCGCGCCCGACGCTTCGCCGTCGAGTTCGACCGACTCCTCGCGCACGCCGTCGCCATCGCGCAGGCGCACCTTCACCGAGCGCGTGCCGTGCGCCAGCTTGAGGTTCTCGGGGGTGTCGAGCGCGTAGATCTCGCCCTCGTTGATGAAGGCCACCCGGTGCGACAGCGCGTCGGCCTCGTGCATGTCGTGGGTCGTGAGCAGGACCGCGTTGCCGGCCTCGACCCGCGCCCGGATGACGTCGCGCACCGCCTGCGCCGAGACCGGGTCGAGGCCGTCGGTGGGCTCGTCGAGCAGCAGGACGTCCGGGTCGTGCACCAGCGCTCGCGCGATCATCAGCCGCTGGCGCATGCCCTTGGAGTACCCCGCCACCCTGTCGCGGGCGCGCGACGCCAATCCGACCTGCGCCAGCAACGCGCGCACGTCCGGGTGGGGCACGCCGTAGAGGCGCGCGAAGAAGCGCAGGTTCTCCTCACCGGTCATGCTCGGGTAGAGGTTCTTCTCCTCGAAGCTGACGCCCACGCGCCCCATCACCTCGGAGCGCTCACGAGCGACGTCGCGCCCGAACAGGCGGACGCTGCCGGCCGACGGCCGCAACTGGCCCGTGAGCATGCGGATGGTGGTGGATTTCCCCGCGCCGTTCGGCCCCAGGAAGCCGAGCACCTCGCCCGGCGCGACCTCGAAGCTGATGCCCTTGAGGACCTCGCGCTCGCCGTAGGAGAAGCGGGCGCCCTCGACGCTGATCGCGCTCGCGGCCATACCGGACCTCCGGTTCCGAGATCATGCTACGCCGCGGCGGCGGGGACGAACCTCGCGGTTCGCTGGGTACGATCCTCACAACGGCGCGGGTACGATCTTCACAGTTTTTTGAGTACGATCTTCACAGTCATCCAAGTACACTCTTCACAGTCGATTGGGTACGATGTTCACAGTCCATGCCATGGCGGCGGGCCTGACCGGCGTCTGCCGATCAGGCACTCGCCCCGAAGGAGGCGCACCCATGCTCGACCGCATCGTCGAAGACGTCGTCCGCGACCGTCTGCGGACGCACGGCGCCGTGCTCCTCGAGGGCCCGAAGGCCGTCGGCAAGACCACCACCGCGCTGCGTCTATCTGCGTCGGCGGTTCGGCTCGACCGCGACGCGGCGGCGCGCCAAGCGGCGCAGGTCGACCCCGACCTGGTCCTCGACGGCAGACCGCCGCGGCTGCTCGACGAGTTCCAGTTGGCACCCGGCATCTGGAACGCCGTCCGAGGCCGTGTCGACGACACGCGGCGGAAGGGCCTGTACCTCCTCGCCGGCTCCGCCACGCCCGAGGACGAGCCGACCTCGCACTCCGGTGCAGGCCGCATCGCCCGCGTTCCCATGCGCACGCTCTCCTTCTTCGAACGCGGGCTCGCCACGGGACGCACCTCACTCCGGGCCCTGTTCGACGGAACCGCACCTACCCCCGACCCGGAGCGCATGAGCGTGCGTGAGGTCGTGCGCCACCTCGCCACCGGCGGTTGGCCCGTGAACCTCGATCTCGACGTGGACGACGGGCTGGACGCGAACGCCGAGTACCTGCACGCGATCGTGCACGTCGACCTGCCGCGCGTCGACGGCGTGCGGCGTGACCCCGAGGAGCTCATGCGTTTGGTTCGAGGCTTCGCACGCAACGTCGCCACCGACGCGAGCCTAGCCGCCATCGCCCTGGCGGGCGACGCGAGCGGCTCCGTCAACACGCGGACGGATCATGCGCGCGCCCTCGGGCGGCTGTACCTGATCGAGGACCAACCGGCGTGGGGCCCACGCCTGCGTTCGCGCATCCGCCTGGCCGCGACCCCGAAGCGCCACCTGGCCGACCCGTCGCTGGCCGTGGCCGCCCTCGGTGCGACGCCGGAACGGCTGCTCTCGTCCGAGATCGAGTGGACCGGCTTCCTGTTCGAATCCCAAGTGGTCCACGACCTGCGGGTGCTGACGCAGCCCCTTCGGGCCGACGTGCGGTGCTACCGGGACAACAAGGGGCTCGAGGTCGACGCGATCGTCGAGCACCGGGACGGCCGTTGGCTGGCCGTGGAGTGCAAGCTGGGCGCGGGCCGCGTCGACGAGGGGGCCATGCACCTGCTGGCGCTCCGGGACAAGCTCGACCCGGCCACCGCTGCGCGCTGCGCCGGGCTGCTGGTCGTCGCGGCGGACACCCCCAGCTACCTGCGACCCGACGGCGTGCTGGTCACTTCGTTGGCGTCGCTCGGCCCGTGAGCGGACCTCGCGCGCTCAGCCGACCACCCACCGACCGGTTAGCCTTCGCCCATGGAGTTCGCCGCCACTTACACCACCGTCGACGCCCACGCCGGCGGCGAGCCGCTGCGCATCGTGACCGGCGGCGTGCCACGCATCCCGGGCACCACCATCCTGGCCAAGCGCCGGTGGGCGCGCGAACACCTCGATCACGTGCGCCGCGCGCTGATCCTCGAGCCGCGCGGACACGCGGACATGTACGGCGCGTTCGTCACCGAGCCCACGACGGCCGAAGCCGACCTCGGCGTGATCTTCATGCACAACGAGGGCTACAGCGACATGTGCGGCCACGGCATCGTCGCGCTGGCGACCGTGGCGGTGGCGCAGGGGCTGGTCGCGCGCACGGTGCCCGAGACGCGCGTCGGCATCGACGCACCCGCCGGTTTCATCGAGGCCTTCGCCCAGTGGGACGGTCGGCGCGTGGGCGAGGTGCGCTTCCGCAACGTGCCGTCGTTCCTGCACACGCGCGACCTGGTCGTGCGCACCCCCTCGTTCGGCGACGTGACCGTCGACGTCGCCTTCGGCGGCGCCTTCTACGCCTACCTCGACGCCGCCCAGGTGGGGCTCGAGGTCGTCCCCGAACACCTGCGCGACCTGGTGCAGGCCGGCTTCGAGATCAAGCACGCGACCCTGGCGGCCGCCGACGTCGTCCACCCGTATGAGCCCGAGCTGCGCGGCATCTACGGCACCATCCTGGCGGGGCCGCCCGCCACCGCCGCCGGCACGCAGCGCAACGTCTGCGTGTTCGCCGACCGCGAGGTCGACCGCTCCCCCACCGGGACCGGCACCGCCGGGCGGGTGGCGCAGCTGGTGGCGCGCGGACGCCTGGCGCTGGGCGAGGCGATCGTGAACGAGTCGATCGTGGGGTCGGTCTTCCGGGGGCACGCGCTCGAGCGGACGACGGTCGGGCCGTACGAGGGCGTCGTGGCCGAAGTGGCAGGTCGGGCGGCCATCGTCGGCTTCGCCACCTGGGTGGTCGACCCCGACGACGAGCTCGGCGCCGGGTTCTTCCTGCGATGAGCGGCGCCGACCTGGAACGGCTCGTGCGCGAGCGCGAACCGTACGCCGCGCCCGCCCGGCTGCAGGCGCGGATCGCGCTCCACGGCTTCGGTCCGGCCGACGCCGAAGACTTCCATCGCTGGCTGTGGCGGGTCGCCGTGCCCACCGAGGCGCTGCGGCCCGACGCACGCGTGCTCGAGGTGGGCGTCGGCTCGGCGCGGATGTGGCGCGCGGTCGCCGACCTGGTGCCGGCCGGCTGGCGCCTGACCCTCACCGACCGCTCGCCCGGCATGGTGGACGAGGCGCGCGCGGTGCTCGCCGCCGTGCGCCGAGCCGCCGACATGGGCGTCGCCGACGCGACCGCGCTCCCCTACCCCGACGGCGACTTCGACCTGGCGTTCGCGAACCACATGCTCTACCACGTGCCCGAGCCCGGCCGCGCCGCGGCCGAGCTGCGCCGCGTGCTGCGCCCGGGCGGGCGCTTGGTCGCGACGACGAACGGCGACGGCCACCTCGCCGAGGTGGTCACGCTGCTGCGCGAGTTGGCCACGGCGTGGCCCGACCTGCGCGTCGACACGCCCGAACGCCTCTCGTTCCGGCTCGAGAACGCCCGCGAGGTGTTGGGCACGGCGTTCGCCGACGTCGCCCTCTTCGAGCACGCCGGCGAACTCCGCGTCGACGACGCGGACGCGCTGGCGCGCTACGTGGCGTCGATGACCTACGCGGCGGACGCGCCGACCGCCACCGCCGTGGTCGCGTGGATCCGCGATCGGGCGGAGCGGGCGTTGGCGGACGGTCCGCTGGTGGTGCGGCAGCGGAGCGGGGCGCTCACAGCGACCTGAGCATGCGCCAGCCCGCCGATGCGCATCACGTGGCGGTCACGCGCGCCGCTCCGGTGCGTCCGCGCCGAGGCGCGCCCGCAGCAGGTCGAGGCTCGGCCAACCTCGGCCCTCGTTCTCCTCGTAGCGCCGGCAGGCCATCACGCCCGCTCCGTCGTACCCCTCGAGGTCGACGCCGTCGACGTGGACCGAGGGCGAGCCCGCGAAGCCGCGGCGCGCCTCGTCGTCGAGCGTCCTCACGTCGCGGAGCCGCACCGTGGCGTCGAGTCCCGTCTCCGCGAGCACCGTGCCGAGGTCGCGCCAGGCCTGCTGCCACGAGGGGCAGCCGTCGAAGTAGTAGAGGTCGATGTGGGTCATGGCGTCAGGCTACGGTCTCCCGTAGGCAGGAGGGTCGAGCGCCGGCCGGTCGGCGGCCACGTCTTAGGCTGTACCGACGGACGCGCCGGCGGTCCCTACGCTGACGCCATGACCCAAGCTCCGCACCCCCCACGCGCACGTCGCCGCCGCTGGTCGCGCTCGCTCGCGGTCACCGGGCTCGCCCTCCTAGCCACCACCGCGCTCGCGATCTCCGAAGGCGCCCTGCGCGGCCTCCGCGTCTCCCCCGAGCGCGCGATCATCCCGCTCGAGGACATCCTCAGCGGCGGTCCGCCCCCCCAAGGCATCCCGGCGCTCGGCTTCCGCGGCCTCACCGGCGTCGCGAGCGCGTCGGCCGAACCGAAGTTCGTCGCTCAGGACGCTGCGGCCGAGTGGCTCGGCGACCTCGAGCCGGTGATCTTGATCCGCGTCGGCGGCGAGGCGCGGCTGTACCCGCTGCAAGTCCTCACCTGGCACGAGATCGCCAACGACACGCTGGGCGGGGTGCCGATCGCCGTGACCTTCTGCCCGCTGTGCAACAGCGCGCTCGCGTTCGACCGGCGCGTCCCCGTGACCGACGAGCAGCTCGCGGCGCTGCGGGCACCGGGCAACACCACGGTGCGCGCGCTCGACATGCCCGCCGACCTCGCGACGGCGTACACGCGCCAGATCGGGCGCGAGGCGCCGGCGCAGGCGGTCGACGTGACCTTCGGCGTCTCGGGCCTGCTCTACAACTCGAACCTGCTGATGTTCGACGACGCCACCTTCACGCTCTGGTCGCAGCTCACCGGCGAGGGGGGCGTGGGCGAGCTCGCGGGCGAGGAGCTCGTGCGCTACCCGGCGCAGATCGTCGGCTTCGCCGACGCGCGCGCCGCCGAACCCGACGCGCTGGTCCTGAGCCGCGAGACCGGCTTCAGCCGCGCGTACGGCCGCAACCCCTACGTGGGCTACGACGAGATCGGCTCGCCCGCGTTCCTGTTCCGGGGCGACGCGGACGGCCGCCTGGACCCCAAGACGCGCGTCATCACGGTCGACGGCGCCGAACCGGTCGCCTACCCGTTCGAGCACCTCGCGGAAGCGGGCGTCGTGCACGACGAGGTCGCCGGCGCGCCCGTGGTCCTGTTCTGGGGCGCGGGCACGGCGACGGCGCTGGGCGGCGCGGTGATCGCGAACTCGGCGGACGTGGGTTCGGTGGGCGTGTTCCGACCCGAGGCCGACGGTCGCCGCCTCAGCTTCACCGCGACCGCGGACGGATTCGTCGACGCCGAGACCGGCAGCGTCTGGGACGTGACCGGCCGGGCGCACTCGGGGCCGCTCGCCGGCCACGTGCTCGAAGCCGTGGCCCACGACAACACGCTGTGGTTCGCGTGGGCGGCGTTCCGCCCCGAGACCGAGATCCGGCGCCCGCCGGGCGCGGCAGGGAACTGACGTGATGGCCGCGCTCCGGCGCTCGCCCACCCTGCTGCTCGTGCTGCTCGCCGTGTTCGCTCCGTGGATCGCCCCGCACCATCCGAACAACGACATCTTCCGCGGCATGCGCGGCGTCGGCCCCTCGCTCGAACACCCGATGGGTTTCGACCACCTCAGCCGCGACCTGCTGTCGCGCGTCATCTACGGCACCCGCATCGCGCTCACCGTCGGGCTGCTGGCGACGCTCATCAGCGTCGTCATCGGCGTGATCGTGGGCGCCGTGGCCGGCTACTTCGGCGGCTGGATCGACGAGGTGCTGTCGCTGATCACCGACGCGCTGATGGCCTTCCCGCTCATCGCGCTGCTGATCGTGTTGGCGGCGGTGCTGGGACCGAGCCTCACGACCACCGTCGTCGTGA
>JBHEOT010000039.1:0-21896 GCA_046260675.1 Trueperaceae bacterium
GTCAGGTACTCGGCGCTGCCGGGCTCCGCGAGCCGGTGCACCGCCTCGAAGGTCAGCAACGAGACGATCGCGACCGGGCCGACCGCGAGCGCGCGCGACGATCCGATCAACGCGTACGCCACGATCGGCAGCGTCGACGCGATCAGGCCCGCCACGGGCGGCATGCCGGCGAGCAGGGCGTACGCCATCCCCTGCGGTACCAGCATCACCGCGACGGTCAGGCCCGCGACCAGGTCGGGCGCCAGGTCGGCGCGCCGGTAGCGTCGCAGCCAGGGGGCCGGCGACAGCGGGAAGGGGCGGCGCGAGCGCGTCATCGGAGGGCCTCCACGATGCGGGGGGCGGCCCTGCGCCCGCCCCCCGCCTGCCGCGCTACGGTCGGCGCGTCGGCGTTCAGGCCGGGACCGGGCGTGCGTCCTTCGCCCGCACGGTCGCCGCGTAGCCATCGTACGAACCCGTTAGCTCGCGCACGTCTTGGAACCCGAGCGCGCGCAGCGCGCCGGCCGCGACGGCCGAGCGGGCGCCGGTCTGGCAGTACACGACGATCGGGCGGTCCGTGGGGAAGTCGTCGTGGCGGAACGCGATCCGGCCGACGTGGCGCTGCAGGGCGCCGGGGACGGCCCCGGCGGCGTATTCCGAGGCGGTGCGCACGTCCAGGATGAAGGCGTTCGGAACCCGGTCGAGCCCGGCCGGCGCGACCGTGGGCACCGGCCCCACGGTGAGGCCCTCGAGCGAGGTCACGAAGCCCGCGATCCGGTCGATGCCGGTCCACCCGAGCCGGTCGCGCATCCACGCCGCCTGCGCTTCGTCCTTGGCGAGCAGCACCAGCTCGCGCTTCTCGGTGGCTGGATCGACGGCGTAGCTGGCGTAGGTGGCGAACTTCTTGCCTTCCGGGACCACGTAGGCGCCGGGGACGTGGTCGAGCGCGCCCTCCTCGACGACGCGGGTGTCGACCAACACGAGGTCGCCCGTCGCCCCCAGGCGGTCGCGCACGGCCTCGAGTGCGAGCTCGGGCACCGCAGGACGCTCGCCGAGGAGCGCCGGGCCGGCTTTGTTGGTGACCTTCATGCGCCCGAAGTAGAGCGGCGCGTCGGGCTGCCCGTCGAGCAGGACGTCGACGAACCCCTGCTCGTCGCCGTTTTCGACGAAGGGCACCCACCACGCGACGAGGCGTTCGTAGCCCACGGTCGTGCTGGCGACCGCGCCGAGGGCTTTGCCGCAGGCGCTGCCGGCGCCGTGGCCCGGCCACACCTGCACGAAGTCCGGGAGCGGCAGGAAGTGGTCGCGCAGGCTGGCGAAGAGTCGCTTGGCGCCCTCGAAGCGGGTGTCGACCCCACCGGCGGCCTCGACGACCTGGCGGCGCGGCGCGTGCGCTTGGCCGGACCGGACGCGCTGCGCGACGACCCGCTGCGCGCCTGGCGGGTGGTGCGGTTCGCGGCGCAACTCGGCTTCCGCGTCGAGCGCGGTACGCGCGCCGAGGTAGCGGAGGCCGCCGGCGACCTCGCCCGCGGCGCGCTCCCCCGCCCGGCGCCCGAGCGCGTCGGCGCCGAGCTCGAAGCGCTGCTCGCCACGCCGGTGGCGGGCCGCGCCGTGCGCGCGCTCGACGACCTGGGGCTCCTCGCGCTGGACCTGCCCGAGCTGACCGCCGGACGCGGCGTCCGCCAGGGGTCGCTGCACCACCTCGACGTGCTCGACCACCAGGTCGAGGCGTTGCACCGCCTGGTGGACGCCTTCCCCGACGCCGACCTGGCGCTGCGCTGGGCGACGCTGCTCCACGACGTCGGCAAGCCACCGACGCGCGAGCCGGGCAGCGTGGGTCCGGACGGCCTGGTGCTGCGCGACCGCTTCACCGGGCACGACCGCGTGGGCGCCGATCTGGCGGCCGCCGCGCTGGAGCGCATGCGCCGCCCGCGCGCTCGGATCGCACGGGTCCACGGGCTGGTCGGCGCCCACATGCGCCCGCTCCCGGGCGACGAACGCAGCGCCCGCCGCTTCGCCCACCGGCTGCGGCCGCTGCTCCCCGATCTGCTCCGGCTGATGCTCGCCGACCGCGAGGCGGCGCGCGGCCGGGGCGCCAGCGCCGCCGCCCGCCGCGCCTACCGCGAGCGCGTCGGGCGCGTCCTGGCCGCGCTCGACGCCACGCCGCCCGTGCCCCCGCTCCTCGACGGGCACGCCGTGATGGCGGCGCTCGGCCTGGCCCCCGGCCCCGAGGTGGGGGCGGTCCTGGCCGCGGTCGCGGAGGCGCAGGCGCTCGGCGAGGTGGCCGACCGCGAGGGCGCCCTGGCGTACGCGGAGGGGATCGCGCGGGCGCGCGGCTGGGTCGCCTAGATCGCGTGGCGCTCGCGAAGGAACGCCCCTACGCGCACCGCTGCCGCGCGCAGGACCTCGGCATCGCGCATCAGCGCGAAGCGCACGTGGCCCGCACCCATGCGGCCGAAGGCGGGGCCGGGTGCGAGGGCGACGCCGGTGGCGCGCACGAGGTCCTCGCAGAACGACGTCGCATCGCCGGCCACGGCTTCGGGGAGCGGCGCCCAGAGGTACATGCCGGCCTCCGGGCGCGGCACCGGCCAGCCCGCGTTCGCGAGGGCGTCGACCAGCGCGCCGCGCCGCTCCGCGAAGACGAGCGCATCGCGCCGCACCGTGGCGCGCGGCAGCGCGAGCGCCGCGACCAGCGCGCGCTGCATGCCCAGGTACGGGTTGAAGTCGACGGCCCCCTTGAGCTTCGCGAGCGCAGCGATCGCGTCGGGTTGGCCGAGCGCGAAGCCGACCCGGAAGCCCCCCATGTGGAAGCTCTTCGAGGCCGAGTAGAGCTCCACCGCGACGTCGAGGCCGCCGGGGCGCGCGAGCACCGAGGGGGCGCACGCCTCGCCGTCGACCGTGTCGACGTACGGGAAGTCGTGGACGAGCAGCAGGTCGTGCTCACAGCAGAAGGCGATCGCGCGGTCGAAGAAGGCGTCGTCGGCGACGCCGGCCGTGGGGTTGTTCGGGTAGCTGAGCACCAGCGCCTTGGCGCGGCGCGCGTCGGCGGGCGCGACGGCGCCCAGGTCGGGGAGGTAGCCGCGCTCCACGGTCAGCGGCAGCTCGATCGCCTCGAGGTCGGCCGCAGCGACCGCCCCGAAGTACGACGGGTACGCGGGGTCGGGGAGCAGCACGGCGTCGCCGGCGTCCGCGACCGCGAGGAGCAGGTGCGCGAACCCCTCCTGCGACCCGATGAGCGGCAGCGCGTGGAGGTCGGGATCGAGGGCGCCGTCGGCGGGTTCGCCGTAGCGCTCGACGAACCAGCGCACGGCTGCCTCGCGGAGCGGGCGCGTGCCGCTCGTGAGGCAGTACCCGTAGGTGGCGGGGTCGTCGACGGCCGCCTTGAGCGCCGCGAGCGCTCGGGGCGGCGGCGGCAGATCGGAAGCGCCGATCGAGAGGTCGACGACCTCGTGGCCGGCCGCGCGCGCCGCCGCCTTGGCCGCGTCCATGCGTGCGAAGACGCTCTCGGGCATCGCGCGCACCCGCCGCGCCGTGAACCTCGGCTCACGTGCGCTCACTGGGGCAACGTCCCGGACCCGGCCGCGCAGGTCCCCTCGAACGCGGCGATGCCTTCGCGCACCTCGCCGCGCGGCAGCTGACCCGCCTCCAGTTCGGCGTCGCCGCGCGCGAGCAGGCGCTCGTAGAAGCCGCGCCCCTCGACCACGACGAAGCGCGTGGCGCCGGCGTCCTCGAGCCATTCGAACAACAGGTCCTCCGCCTCGGCCAGCCGGCCGTCGGCCTCGAGGTACCGCATCAGGCGCGCGTAGGCGGCGCTGGGCAGCTGGTAGTCCCGCAGCGCCGAGCGCAGCCGCTGCACGCGCTCCGGTAGGTCGACCTGACCCACCCGGACCATGCCCGCTTCGGCGTACAGCTCGAGCGCGCGCATCCGCAGCGCCGCGCCTCGGGCCTCGTCGGGGTCGGGGATCTCGGCGTCGAGCTCGAGCAGCGCGGCCACCACGAACGCCCGGTCGCCGTCGAGCCCACCCGCGGACGAGAGGATCTCGAGCAGCTGGTCGGTCGAGAGCCGCCGGATGGTGTCGCCGGCAACGCCCAGGTGGTCGCGGTAGGCGTCTTCGAGCTGACCGCGCACTTCGCCCGCAGCCTCCACGTCGTGCAGGCGCCCGGCGAGCCAGGCGAGCGAGCGCGCGATCTGCTCGACGGTGCGTTGCAGCAGGTCGTCCTTGAGCGGCATGCCGTCAAGGTACCGCCTCGCGGCCCCGACCACCGTAGGGAGCCGGGCCGCGCCCGTGCGCTTCTGGGCCGCTGCGGTGCGTCGGTTCGGTGCCGAACCCATCCCCCTGGGCTTCGACCGCCCCTGCGACCCTCTGCAGCAAGACGTCGAGCCGGGCCTCAGTCGCCGCGCGCGAGCAGGCGGTCGATGCGGTCGTCCTCGAGCCGGCGCGCGTCGCACGCCGCGGTGTCGAAGCAAGCGGTCAGGTACCGCCAGCGGCGCCCCTCGGAGCCCGGGACGTCGGCGCGCAGGAAGCCCAGCTCGGTCCCGGGACCGGACCAATGGCACAGGTCGCAGCACAGCGGCGGGAGCTTCCCGGGCGCGCGGGCCACCGGCGCGAGGCGCATCAGCAGGTCGCCCGAACGGTCGAGCACGGCGACGCCCCCCTCGTCGTCGCGTTCGAGCCGGTACGCGCTCGGGCGCGGCACCAGGCGATCGGGGGTCGCCGGGAAGAACTCGAGGACGATGTCCCGACCGGTGTGGAGCTTCGGTGGATCGTCGCTCACGAGACGGCCGGCCCCCGGGCGGTGCCCGCGCGGTCGGCGCGCGCGCGATCCGCGGCGACGAAGAGCAGCGCGAGCACGCCCACGATGGCGGTGCCGACCACGACGGTCGCCCCCCACTGCGCGAGCGCGATGCCGACGAAGGCCCACACGAGCACCGCCGCGTACCCGACGTCGCCGAAGCGCTGCAGCATGCGGCCGCCCAGCAAGGTAGCCACCAGGAGGGTGATCGCCGCCCAGACCTGGGCGGGAACGAACCCGCCGTCCCAACCGGCGTCGTACAGCGCGATGGTGACGTTCGCGACGGTCGCGACGGTGATCCAACCGAGGTACACCGAGAAGGTGCCGCGGGCCCAGACGCGCTCGCCACGGGAGACCACGGCGGCCGCGCCGCGCCGCCTCGGCGCGCGCAGGCGGACGTAGACCACCATCAGCGAGCCCAGCAGGACGAGCATCGCGACCAGGCTGGCGCCGATGAGCAGGTTGTGCCAGAGCAGGATCCACGCGAGGTTGGCGACGTTGCCGAGCGACACCGGCACCACCAGGGCGCGCACGCGCGCGTCGTCCGCCTGGGCCGGCAGGCTCTGCCACACCGCGTACCCGGCCAGGCCGAGGTAGATCACGCCCCAGATGGCGAACACGTACCCGGCGGGGGTGACGAGCACCGGGAACGAGTCCGAGATCTCGCCCGTGAGCCGGCCGGCGATCGGGAGCGCGTTCGCGAGCCCGTTCACGGCGATCGTCGCGACGGTGGTGATCGGGACGAGCCAACGCAGGTCCACCGCGCCTCAGTCCTTGGCGCGCACCGCGCGCAACACGTGGGCGGTTTCGATGGCGACCGCGGCCGCCTCGGCCCCTTTGTTCCCGAGCTTCCCACCGGCGCGATCGAACGCCTGCTCGAGCGTGTCGGTGGTCAAGACGCCGAACACGACCGGCTTGCTGGCGTCGAGCGCCGCACGGGCGACGCCGCTCGCCACCATCGCGCAGACGTGGTCGTAGTGGCTGGTCGCGCCGCGGATGACGCACCCCAGCGCCACGACGGCGTCCACGTCGTCGCGGTCCGCGAGCGCTTGCGCGACGACCGGGATCTCGACCGCGCCGGCGACGCGCGCCACCGTGAGGTCGTCGTCGTGGACCCCGTGGGCGCGCAGCGCGGCGAGCGCGCCGTCGACCAGGCGGTCGACGATCAAGTCGTTGAAGCGTGCGGCGACCAGGGCCACGCGCAGCCCGGCGCCATCGAGTCGGCCTTCGACGGAGTCCATGACGGCATGATGCCATGCGCCGCGCCGCCGCCGTGCCTCGTCCATGCCAAGCGGCGCGTCGGAGCGGTCGGTCGGAGCGTTCGGTCGAGTCAGTCGGTCCCGTCCGCCTCGGGCTCGTCCGCGGGTGCGTCCTCGGGACGGTCGAGGTTCTCGAAGGTGCGGTTGGTGCCGTACGAGTAGACGACGACGTCGCTCACCGACGTGGTCACGTCGTAGGCCAGCGCGCCGCCTTCGACGCGCGCCACGACCAGGTTCCAGCCGGTGCGCAGCGCGAACTCCGCCGGCGTCGTGCGCAGGACCACGTCGCGATCGACGTAGACCAGGTTGAAGTAGCCGAACGGGTCGGTCAGCTCGGGCGGCGCGCGGAAGAACCACTCGTCGAACAGCTCCTCGTACGCGCCGGAGTCGTTCTGGTCGTGGTACGGCTGCAGCCATGCGGTGGCGAAGCGGGCGCCCTCGCGGTCGACGACGAACTCGTTGCCGATCATGAACGCGAGGGGGAACGAGCCGCTGACGAGCGCGCGCAGGTCGCGCTCCTCCGGGACCATCCCGCTGCTGTCGAGGTCGAAGGTGCCGGCCACCATGCGCACCGAGCCGAGCTCGCGGGCGCCGTCGCCCAGGTCGAGGAAGACGCCGAGTCGCATCTCGGGCGGCAACTCGACGAGCTCGTCGATCTGGACGCCGGTGACGCGCACCTGCTGCTGCGCGAACGCGGTGCCGGCCAACAGGGCGGCGGTGGTCGCGAGGGCGAGAAGAAGACGGTGCATGCGAATCTCCAAGGTCATGCGACGTTAGCACTTTGGCGTGGGGCGCCGACGGAGCGAACGTTCGCGTTGGGTTCATGAAGCGCTCGTCGCGACGCGCGTGGGCGGCGGGCGGCAAGTCCCGTCCCGCGGTCGCTCGTAGGCTACCGCACTCGAGCATGAGAGCCGGGAACGACGCGCACCGCGCCGGCGACCGCGGTCAGGCCGGGTACCCCTCCGGATGCGCGCGGTGCCAGGCCCACGCGTCGCCGACGATGCGCTCCAGGTCGGGCCGGCGCGGCGTCCAGCCGAGGTCGCGGCGCGCGGCCGCGGCGTCGGCGACGAGCACCGGGGGGTCGCCGGCGCGGCGCGGGGCTTGGGTCGTGGCGACGTCGCGACCCGTCACGCGGCGCACCACGTCCACGACCTCGCGCACCGAGTAGCCCTGGCCGTTCCCGAGGTTGTACGCGCGCATGGTGCCCGGCGCCACCGCCTCGAGCGCCGCGACGTGGGCCTCGGCCAGGTCCGCCACGTGGACGTAATCGCGGATCGCCGTCCCGTCGGGCGTCGGGTAGTCGTCGCCGTAGATGGCCACGTGGGGGCGGGCGCCCGCCGCGACCTGGAGGACGATCGGGATCAGGTGGCTCTCGGGGCGGTGGTCCTCGCCCCGCACCTCCGAGGCGCCGGCGGCGTTGAAGTAGCGCAGCGCGACCGCACCGAAGCCGGCGGTCCGCGTCAGCCACTCCAGGGTGCGCTCGAGCTGCAGCTTGGTCTCGCCGTACACGCTCTCGGGGTGGAGCGGCGCGGTCTCGGGGATGGGTACGGAGTCCGGGGTGCCGTAGAGCGCGGCGGTCGACGACACGACGACCTTGCGCACGCCGTGGCGCGCCGCCGTGCGCCACAGGCGGAGCGCGCCGATCACGTTGTTCTCGAAGTAGTCGAGCGGCTGCTCCATCGACGCGCCGACGAGCGAGGAGGCGGCGAAGTGGACGATCGCCTCGACCCCGTGCTCCTCGAGCGCGACCCCGACGAGATCGGGATCGGCGACGTCGGCGTGGACGAACACCGCGCCCTCGGGCACCGCCTCGCGGTGGCCGGTGCGCAGGTCGTCGACGACCACCACCCGATGCCCGCGCTCGAGCAGCGCCTCGGTGCACACGGAGCCGACGTAGCCGGCACCGCCGGTGACGAGTACGTTCATGGCGTGCCTCCTGCCGCGATGGTACCGCGCTCCCATCGCGCCGCGCCGCTTTCTGGCGCGGCGCACCTGCCATACTGACGTATACGAACGGGAGGCACGCCTATGGCCACCAACCCACCGACCGACACCACCTCCAGCCTCGGGGCCGGCCTCATCTGGTTCGACGGCGCCATGGTGCCCGAGGCCGAGGCGAAGGTCTCGGTGCTCACGCACGCGCTGCACTACGGCACGAGCGTGTTCGAGGGCATCCGCGCCTACGCGACCGACCGCGGGGCGGCGGTGTTCCGCCTGCGCGAGCACAGCCAGCGGCTGCTCGAATCGGCCAAGATCCTGGGGATGAAGCCCTCCTGGACGGTGGACGTCATCGAGCGCGCGATCGTCGAGACCGTCAAGGCGAACGAACGCCCGAGCTGCTACATCCGCCCGCTGATCTGGTACGGGCCCGAGTCGCTCGGCATCAACCCCGCGCGCAACCAGCTGCACTTGATGATCGCGACGCTTCCGTGGGGCGTGTACCTGGGCGAGGAGGCGGTGCGCAAGGGCGCGCGCCTGATGACGTCCTCGTGGCGCCGCTCCTCGGGCGACATCATGCCTACCAAGTCGAAGGCCGGCGGCAACTACGTCAACTCGGTGCTGGCGAACAGCGAGGCCCGCGACAACGGCTTCGACGAAGCGCTGCTTCTCGACAAGGAGGGCTTCGTCGCCGAAGGCTCGGGCGAGAACATCTTCTTCCTCAAGGACGGCATTCTCTACGCGATCGCCCACTCGGTGAACCTGCGCGGCATCACCCGCGACACGGTGATCCACCTCGCGAAGGACATGGGCACCCCGTTCGAGACGACCATGGCCGTGCGCGACGAGCTCTACACCGCCGACGAGGTGTTCATGGTCGGTACCGCCGCCGAGGTGACCCCGATCGCCTCGATCGACCGTCGCCCGATCGGCGCCGGCGTCGCCGGCCCGTACTCGCTGGCGATGCGCGAGCGCTACCTCGAGGCCACCGCCGGCAAGCTCCCCGAGTACCAGCGCTGGCTCACCTACGTCGCCGACTGACCGAACCCGTCGTCGTCGAGCGCTCCGTCCGGCCGCCGCCGGACGGAGCGCTCATTCACCGTCGACCCCGCCCGCCGCCCGCTTCCGAAGCGCCTCGCGCCAACCGTCGTTCAGCCCCGGCGACGCCGCGGCCTCCAGCAGGACCTCGCGGTCGGGCTCGAGGGCGTAGCGCACGGCGTTGAGGCGCGCGACCGACCACGCGCCCGGCAGGCGCTCCGTGAGCACGCCGGCGTCGCCCTGCGCCACCCGTCCGGCCTCGAGGACCCGCAGGTACCAGCCGGTCCAGCCGGTCGCGCGCAGGTCGACGGTCAGGCGCTTCTCGCCGGTGTAGGCGGCGGGGATGAAGCAGGGCACGCGCGGTTGCGCGACCTGCACGACCGCACCGCCGACCGTGTGGACGTCGCCGACGTGCACCGAGTCCTCGTCGACGCCGTCGAGCAGGAGGTTCTCGCCGAACGCCGGGCGCCTCAGCTCGACGCCGAGCCGCGCGCGCCACGCCGCGTACCGCGCGGCCGAGTAGACGCACACGGCCTTGTCGGGCCCGCCGTGGTTCTTGGTGTCGGCGACGGTGTCGCCCTCGAACCCGAGCGGACGCAGTTCGAGCGGTCCCGAAGCGCGCTCCTTGCCGATCGCGGTCCGCACGGTGGACCCCGCGTGGGGGACCTCGCCGATGCGCCCGACGCGGAGTTCGGTGACGTGGAAGCTGGGCATGGGCGCAGCCTAGCGTGGCCGTACCATGGGGGATGCCCGCCCGCGAGCCCCAGGCCACGCGATGAGCCCCCTCGCCCTGGCGCTGGTCCTGACCTCCGCGCTGCTGCACGCGACGTGGAACCTGGCGGCCAAGCGCGCCGGCGGCGCCACGCGCGGACCCGCGTTCGTGTTCGCGTTCTCCAGCGCGACGGCGGTGCTCTACGCGCCGGTCGCCCTGAGCTTCGACGGCGCCCGCGTGGGCGCCGTCGAGCCGCTGGGATGGGCCTTCGTGCTCGGCAGCGCGGCGCTCCACGTCGGGTACTTCGTGGCGCTGCAGCGCGGCTACCGGGTCGGCGACCTCTCGATCGTCTACCCGATCGCGCGGGGCGTCGGACCGGCGCTCGCGACGGTGGGCGCGGTCGCCCTGCTCGGCGAGCGACCGAGCGCCCTGGCGCTGGTCGGCACCCTCCTGATCGTCGGCGCCGCGGTCGCCTTGGCGACCGGACGACCCCCGGCCGGAACGCGGATCGGGCCGGGCGTGCGGTGGGGGCTGGTCACGGCGGTCTTCATCGCTTCGTACACGCTGTGGGACGCCGTCGCCGTATCCCGCGTGGGCGTGCCGCCGCTCCTCTTCCTGTGGTGGTCGGAGTTGGCGCGGGCCGTGCTGCTCGCCCCCGCCGTCCTGCCTCGGCCGGCGGCGCTGCGCCACGTACTGCGCCACCACCTCGGCGCGGTGGCGACCGTCGCGCTGCTGAGCCCGCTGGCGTACCTGCTGGTGCTGACGGCGTTCACGCTCGCGCCCGTGAGCCTGGTCGCGCCCACCCGCGAGGTGAGCGTGCTGATCGGCGCGCTGCTCGGGACCTCGCTGCTCGGGGAGGGCGGCCGGCGCCGGCGGCTGACCGCCGCCACCGCGATGGTCGTGGGGGTGGCGCTCCTGGCGCGTGGTTGAGTCAGGATCGCGTGCGGAGCGCGTGACGGTTCCGAAAGCGACCCCCGGCTACCTTCGCTCCATGAACGGACTCCTCGCGTCCCTCCGCTTCCCCTTCGCCCTCCGCGGGCCGTGGGCCGCGACCGCCGCGGTCGCCACGACCGCCACGACCGCCACGACCGCCGCGCCGGCCCGCGCGGCACGAGCCTCGGCGGCGTTCCGCACCCTGGCGCGCCCGCAAGCCCCGTCCCGCACCCACGGCGCCCTCGTGGCACCGCCGATCGCGCGCCCGAGCATCGCCGTCCCACCGACCCCCGACGCGTCCGACCTCGCCCCACGCCCGGCGACGCCGGTCGAGCCGAGCGTCCGAGTCTCCGAAGCGCACCTCGTCGACCCGGTCGGTCTGCGCGTCGTCCCGTTCCGGCCGTCCACCCGCTGGCCGCTGCGCCGCGCGGCCCCGCGGATCTACGACCCGTTCCGTGGCTTCCCGCTGCGCTCCGTGCACTTGGCGGACCTGATGGACGGCTCCACCGAGCGACGCTGAGTCCGCGCCGAGCTCGCGCGCGCTACCCTCGCGGCATGCGCGCCCCTGCGAACCCCCGCCCGTTCGACCTCCGCACCCGTACCCACGCCGCCGCCTGGTCTGGCCTGCGCGATCCGCTGGCGGCCGAGATCGTGGCCCGGAGCGGCATCGACCTCGTCGTCTTCGACCTGCAGCACGGCAACATCGAGGAGCCCGACCTGCTCGGCCTGCTTCAGGCGACCCAACCGTTCGTGCCCGCGTTGGTCCGGCTGCGTTCGGTGGACCCGGCGCAGGTCACGCGCGTGCTCGACCTGGGCGCCGACGGCGTGATCGTGCCGATGATCGACGGACCGGACGCTGCGCGTGCGGTCGTCGCGGCCGCCCTGTACCCCCCGGTCGGTCGCCGCTCCTACGGACCGATCCGCGCCGCACTGCGGCACGGATCCGCGTACCGCGAGCACGTGGCGGAGCACGCGCTCGTCATCGCGATGATCGAGACGCGCGCCGGGCTCGAGTCGGTCGAGGCGATCGCGGCCGTGCCCGGACTCGGCGGTCTGTTCGTCGGACCCGCCGACCTCGGCCTCACGATGGGGTGGGGACCGCAGACCGATGGCGCCCATCCCGAGTACCTGGACGCTCGCCGGCGCGTCGTAGCCGCCGCCCACGACCATGGTCTGAGCATGGGTCTGCACGGCGACGACCCCGATGCGGCACGGGCGGCGCTCGCGGACGGGGTCGACTGGGTGGTCGTGGCGAACGACACGCGCCTGCTCGGCGCCGGCACGGCGGCGCGCCTGCGCGCCGTGTTCCCGGAGCGCGCCTGACGTTCGCGCCCTCGACCCGTGGGTGGGTCGAGGGCGCGAACGATCGCGAGGCTGGGCGTGCGTGCGGTGCGCTAGCTCAGCGGTTGGCCCAGTAGAACGGGTGGCGCGGGGTGCGCTCTTGGTCTTTGAACCCGGCGCGGCGCAGGCGCGCGGCGAGGGTCGATTCTTGGAGCTCGTGCAGGCGCACGGCACCTGGGTGGATCTGCGACAGCGAGATCACGGTGGACCTTCTCTCTTGTGGCGGTGAGAACGAAAAAACCTCGGCTGGAGGCCGAGGGACGCGGGCCTAGCGAGCCGACCGGAAAAGGTCGGGCGTCAGGCGGAAGTCCCTGAAGTCTTCGATGCGACGGTGGGCGCCGAGAGGATCGGGCACGGAACGTCGAAGCGCGTTTGGCGCGGGCGATTCAAGACCATCTCGTCACCTCCTCATCGCGGCAGCGGCCGATCGACCGCATGCGGGCGCCCTTGGGCACGAGGGGAAGAGTAACAGATACATGCCGGATATGCAAGAGGGTATTCGGGATATTGCGGGTCGCGCTCGAGCCCGGAGGTCAACCGTCGGCGGCGTCGCCCAGCTCGCTCGCGCGGCGTTCACCGGGCACGCTGGTGCGCCGGTGCCGCGGCTGAAGCAGCGCGACGACGATCTCGAAGCCTTCGGGGGTCTGGCTCGAGCGCACGATCTCCTCGTCGAGCTCGAGGTCGGCGAACAGCTTCGGCAGCGCCCGGAGCACCGCCAGGCGGTCGCCCTTGACCACGACCAGGGTGACGTCGGTGGACCGCCGTCCCTGGCCGAACCCGACGTGCAGCCCCAGACTCCGCGCGCGCTCGCGCAACGTGCGCTGAACGCGCGCCTGTTCGCGCGTCGGGTGGGGCTCTACGTGGCGGCGGTCGTCCATGGTCGGGTGGCGCGCGCCTAGTAGGCGCGCGCGAACACCACCTTGTTGCGGTAGCCGGACGGGCGGCCGGTGTGCACGCAGAGCGTCCCCTCCGCCGAGACGCCTTCGAGCGGGATGCAGCGCACGGTCGCCTTGGTGGCCTCCTGGATCTCCTTCTCGGACTCCGGGTCGCCGCAGTGGGTGGCGATCACGAACCCCGTCTCGACGCCCGCCACCAGCTCGTCCCACGTGTGGGCTTCGACCGTGCGCGCGTCGCGGAACGCCCGAGCGCGCTCGAACAGGCGAGCGTGGAAGTCGGGGATCGCGGCGACCAGGAACTCGACGAGGCCCGAGAACGGCACGGTCTCTTTGTCGTCCTTCAGGCGGTCCTTGACGAGCGCGGTGCCGGCGTCGACGTCGCGCGGACCGACCTCGACGCGCAGCGGCACCCCCTTCTGCTCCCATTCGTAGAACTTGGCGCCGGGGCTGCCGTCGCGATCGTCGACCTTGACGCGCACGCCCGCCGCGCGGAGTTCGGCGACGACGCGATCGACCAGCGCCCGCACCTTCGCGCGCCCCTCTTCGTCGTTGGCGCGCCCCATCGGCACCACGACCACCTGGACCGGCGCGAGCTTGGGCGGCAAGATCAGCCCCTGGTCGTCACCGTGCGCCATGATGATCGCCCCGATCATGCGGGTCGACAGGCCCCACGAGGTGGTGTGCGCGAAGGCCTGCTCGTTGTGGACGTCGTTGAACTTGATGTCGAACGCCTTGGCGAAGTTCTGGCCCAGGTAGTGGCTGGTGCCCGATTGCAGCGCCTTGCCGTCGCGCATCATCGCTTCGATGGTCAGCGTCTCGACGGCACCGGCGAAGCGCTCGCCTTCGGTCTTCTCGCCGCGGAGGACGGGCACGGCGGCGTACTCCTCCGCCAGCCGCGCGTAGACGTCGAGCATGGTGCGCACCTCGGCGCGCGCCTCGTCCTCGGTGGCGTGCGCGGTGTGGCCTTCTTGCCACAGGAACTCCGACGTCCGCAGGAACGGACGGGTGCGCATCTCCCAGCGCACGACGTTGTTCCAGAGGTTGTAGAGCAGCGGCAGGTCGCGGTAGCTCTGGATCCACCTGGCGTAGAGCTCGCCGACGATCGTCTCGGACGTGGGGCGGATCGCGAGCGGTTCTTCGAGCTCTTGGCCACCGGCGTGGGTGACCACCGCGAGCTCGGGCGAGAAGCCCTCGACGTGCGTCGCCTCGCGCTGGAAGTAGCTCATCGGGATGAGCATGGGGAACGAGAGGTTCTCGTGACCCGTAGCCTTGAACATCGCGTCGAGTTCTTTCTGGATGTTCTCCCAGAGCGCGTAGCCGTAGGGTCGGATGACGAAGGCGCCGCGCACCGGCCCCAGGTCGACCAGGTCGGCCTTGTAGACGAGCTCGTTGTACCAGGCGCTGAAGTCCTCGGCTTGGGTGGGAAGGACGGGCTGCTTCGCCATGACGCTTCAGCGTAGCAGGCGGGAGCGCCGACCTCGGGGCGTCGCCGTGGCCCAGCGTACGCAGCACCGGGGCGTTCGCCTCTACACTCTTTGTACCGATGTTCACGAACGCCCAGATCAACGACCCCCCTGCCTCCGCGGACCTCGCCGCCGCCGCGCCCCATCTGCCCGTCGCCCTGTACGACGGCGCGTGCGTCTTCTGCACCGCCCAGGCCGAGCAGTTGAAGCGGATCTCCGCCGACCGCATCGCGGTGCGCCCCCTCCAGGAGGCGCTCGCCGACGTGCCGTGGGTCGACCCGGAGCAGGCGACCCTGGTGCTGCACCTGGTCGACCGCGACGGGCGCACCTACAAAGGCGCGGCCGCGATCGTGCGCGTGCTGCGGCTCACGCGGCCGATCCTGGGGGTGCTCGTGCTGCCGTACCACCTGCCGGGCGTCCGCTGGCTGGCGGAGCGCGCGTACGCCTTCGTCGCCGATCGGCGCTACGCGATCGCCGGGCGCACCGACGCCGCGGGCGACGACGACTGCGCCACGGGCGCGTGCGGGGTTCCGTGGGCCGAGCGGAGCGAAACCTCCTGACCTGACCGATGAGACCTCGAGTCTCTCGGGCACGAATTCTCACGGCCTCGCCGACGCCTCGCTCCGATACTCGGATCATGCATCGCTTCCGTGCCGACCCGTTCAGGCACCGGCGCCCGTCCCGGTGGGCCAGCATCGTCGCACTCGTCCTGCTTCCGCTGCTGCTCGTCGCCTGCCCCACCCTAGATGGCCCCCCGGCCGCGGTCGAAGTCGAGCTCCACGTCAGCGCCCAAGGCTCCGGGCGCGTGCAGGTGGACGGCACCTCGCCCACCCTCCCGTACGAAGCCGACTTCCCGCAGGGCACCGAGGTCACGCTCGAAGCCGAAGCGGACGACGGCCACGCCTTCGAACGCTGGAGCGGCGACGCGAGCGGCGCCACGAACCCCCTCACCCTCACCCTGAACGACGCCCAGGCCATCGAAGCGGTCTTCGTCGCCGAGCCAGAGCCGGAGCCGGAACCTGAACCAGAGCCGGAGCCAGATCCGGAGCCGGAGCCGGAGCCAACCGTGACCCTCACGCTCGCCACCGACGGCGACGGCAGCGGTCGCGTGACGAGCATCCCCGACGGCATCGATTGTGGTGGCACCTGCGCTGCGGCCTTCGCATCCGACACGCGAATCACCCTCACCGCCACGCCGGACGAAGGCAGCGTCGTAAGCGCTCTGACCGGCTGCGACACGGAATCGGCCACGACGTGCACGCTCGACTTGGGCGCCGACCGAACCGTGACCGTCTCCTTCGGGCAGGACGATCCGCCACCCGCGACCGAAGTCGCGCTCCGCGTCAGCGCCCGAGGCTCCGGGCGCGTGCAGGTGGACGGCGAGTTCCGCACTCTTCCCTTCGAGACCACCCTCCCGCAGGGCACCGAGGTCACGCTCCACGCCGAAGCGGACGACGGCCACGCCTTCGAACGCTGGAGCGGCGACGCGAGCAGCGCCAAGACCCCGCTCACCCTCACCCTGACCGACGCCCAGGCCATCGAAGCCGTCTTCGTCGCCGACCCACCCCCGGCGAACGCGGAGTGGTCGACGAGCCCTGAGTCGCTGCTCTTCTCCGGCTCGCTGCTCGCGACGGGCGAGGCGCAACCACCCCAGCAAACGTTGACGCTGACCAACGCCGGAAACCTGGCGGCCACCCCCACGATCGAGAGCGATGCCGCCTGGCTCGCTGCCTCCATGCCCTCGAACCTCATGGAACCCGGCGTCTCGGCGAACGCCACCGTGACGGTCGCTCCCTGCACCGCAGCGGGCCAGACGCAGGCCACGTTGACGGTCGCGGGCGGCGGCGCCGCCACGACGGTGGCGGTGCAGCGGACGTGCGACGGGGTCGAGTGGACCCCCGACCCCACGACCGTCACCCTGGTCGGTTGGAGCGACGGAAGCGAAATACCCGCTGGCAGCTTCACGCTGCGCAACGACGGCAACGCGGCCGCCACCCCCACCGCCGCCGCCCGCACCGGCGCCCCAGCCTGGCTCGTCTTCCGCAGCGACAGCCCGGGCTCGGTGGCCGCCGGCGCCACCTCGAGCCCCATCTCCGTCGAGGTGGCGCCGTGCAGCGCGTTCGGCATCGCGTCGGCGTGGATCGACGTCACCGGTGGCAACGCCACCACCAGCGTGCAGGTCGTGCGCGACTGCCGCGAGTCGAGCCCCGTCGGGCTGTCGATCGACCGCTTCTACGTCAACCAATCGGTGCCGGCGCAGGACACGCTCCCGGGCGCGCGCGACGTCCCGATCGTCGTCGGCCGCGATGGTCTGGTGCGCGCCTTCGTCACGGCCTTCGAGCCCGGCACCAGCGGCGCGTCCGTGACGCTCGCGTACCGCTGCGGAAGCGGGGGCGCCGAGAGCGAGGTCGCGCTTGCCGGTCCGGCGCAGGTCCCCACCTCCACCATCGAGGGCGACCGCTCGACCGTCTACGAGCGACGTCTCGACGCGGATGCGGTCTGTGCGAACTTGCAGGTCGCGGTCGCCGCGACCGCCACCGGTCCGGAAGGTGGAAGCGTCGGCGCGCGCTGGCCGGCGAGCGGCTTCGCGCCGCTCACCACGACGACGCCACCCGCCACCTCCTTCGTTCTGGTCCCGGTGGCGCTCAACGGGGGAGCGCCGCCGTCCATCCCCAGCCCTTCGGCGTACCTGGCGGACGTGGAACGCTCGTTCCCGTTCGGCGAATCCACCATCTCGAGCATCGACGTGGGCGCTCCGTTCGCTTTCACGGGCGACCTCACGCAGGGCGCCGCCTGGGTCAGCCTGCTGCACAGGGTCACCACGATCGCCAACGACGATCCACAGGGACGCCACCACATCGGCGTCGTCACGCCGCCGTACGACGGCGGCATCGCCGGCATCGCCTGGGTCGGCAACGGGAACCCCGCGTACAAGGCCGCCGTCGTGTGGAGCAAGGGGGGCTTCGCCGAGGTGACCGCGCACGAGCTCGGCCACAACTGGGGGCGGCGGCACGCGCCGTGCGGCGGCGTCGCTGAACCGGACGCCGAGTACCCGTACGACGGAGGTTCGATCGGCGTGTGGGGGTTCGACCTGGTCGGCGACGCCCTCAAGGACCCGGCCAGCCACGCCGATCTGATGGGGTACTGCAGGCAAACCTGGGTGAGCGACTACACCTACGCCGGGATCGCCGCCTTCCGCACGCAGTTCGGGTTCTCGGTGCGCACCGCGTCCGCCCCCGTGCCCGGCTTGCTGTTGACCGGCGTCGTCGACCACGACACCGGCTTCCTGACGCTCGATCCCGTGTTCGCGATCGAAGCCCGCCCCGACGCGGTGCCCACCGGCCCCTACCTCGCCGTGGGCATCGACTCCGACGGCACCGAGGCGTTCCGCGTCCCCTTCGGCACGTTGGAGGTCAGCCAGCACGAGGCCGAACCGTTCCGCGTCTTCGTGCCGTGGCGCAGCTCGGTGCCTTTATCCCTCGCCGCGCTGCGCATCGAGCGCGGCGGTGGCGTGCTCGTCGAGCGCATCGCGGGCGTGCGCCCGTCGGCGGTGGCGACCGTCGCTGCCGAGCGCACCCCGGACGGGCGGGTGCGGCTCTCGTGGTCCGCGGCCGCCTACCCGTGGGCGCGCGTGAGCGACGCCGACGACGGCACGCTGCTCGGCGTCGGCCAGGGTGGCGAACTGCTCGTCACCCCGATGGGTCCGCGCTTGCGCGTGCACCTCGGCGACGGGCTGAACACCGTCACGGTGGACGTGGCGTACTGATGCGCGGCGTACCCGGCAACCGCCGCCGGGGACGCACGCCACTGCCCCGGACCCCCGGCCCACGGCTAGCCTGAGGTTCGACGCGCGATCGAGCGCGTCGAGTGGAGGTCGGACGATGAGGTACGACGTTGCGATCGTCGGGGCCGGCGTGGTCGGCTGCGCGATCGCGCGCGAGCTGTCCAAGCACCGCCTGAGCGTGGCGCTCCTCGAGCGCGACGTCGAGGTCGGGCTCGGCACGAGCAAGGCGAACAGCGGCATCATCCACGGGGGCCATCGGGCGCACGACGGGACCCTCAAGGCGGCGACCGAGTGGCGCGGCAACCAGCTCTGGGGCGACCTCGCCGAGGAGCTGCCGTTCGGCTTCCAGCGCAACGGCGACCTGACGGTCGCCTTCGACGAGGCCGACGTGGCCGTGCTCGTCGAGACCCTGGAGCAAGGGCAGCGCCGCGGCGTCCCGGGGCTCGAGATCTGGGACGCCGAGCGGTTGCGGCGCGAGGAACCGAACCTTTCGCACGACGCGATCGCGGCGCTGCACGCCCCCACCTCCGGCGTGGTCAACCCGTACGAGGCCTGCTTCGCGCTCGCCGAGAGCGCGGTGCGCAACGGCGTCGACCTGAAGCTCGAGCACGCGGTGGTCGGCATCGATCGGGGCCCGGACGGCTTCGTCCTGAGGACCGACCGCGGCGACGTGTCCGCGCGCTTCGTGGTGAACGCCGCAGGGCTGTTCGGCGACGCCGTCGCCCGGATGGCGGGCGCCGAAGCGCCCACGCTCCGCGCCCGCAAGGGCGAGGAGTACCTGCTCGACAAGCGCCTCGCCGGGTACGTCAAGCGCGTCGTCTTCCCCACCCCGAACGCCGAGAGCAAGGGCATCTTGCTCATCCCCACCTACGACGGGACCCTGATGGTGGGCCCCACCGCCCACTGGACCGCGGACGACGGCGCCGACAAGACCGACCTCGACACCTCGGCCGTCGGCGCCGCCGAGGTGTTCGCCGGCGCGCGCAAGCTCGCCCCCGGCATCGCCGAGGCCGACACCGTCGCCGAGTTCGCCGGGCTGCGCGCCGTGGCCGACGGCGAGGACTTCGTGATCGGCGCGACCGAGGTACCCGGCTTCCTCAACGTGATCGGCATCCAATCGCCCGGCCTCACCGCCGCGCCGGCGATCGCCGAGGACGTGGTCGCCCTGCTGGCGGCGCAAGGTCTGGCGCTCGAGCCCAAACCGGACTTCGTTCCGACCCTCGAAGCCCCCGTGCGCTGCGCGGACCTCGACTTCGACGAGCTCGCGCGCGTCGTCCGCAGCGACCCCCGCTTCGGCCGCATCGCCTGCCGGTGCGAGCTCGTCACCGAGGGCGAGGTCCTGGCCGCGATCGACCGCGGCGCGCGGACGATGGACGGCGTCAAGTTCCGCACCCGCGCCGGCATGGGGCGCTGTCAGGGGGGCTTCTGCGCCTGGCGGGTGATGAGCCTGATCGCCGAGGCCACCGACGTGCCCATCCCTGCCGTGACCAAGAAGGGCGGGGGGTCGTGGATCGCGCGTGAGCGGCAGGACGCGCCGGACGTACCGGCCGAGGCCCGGGCGGTCAGCCATGGCTAGGCCCGCGCCGCTCGCGTTGCGCCGCCGCTACGACGTGGTCGTCGTCGGCGGCGGCCCCGCCGGGCTCGGCGCCGCGGTCGGCGCCCGCGACGCCGGCGCCGAGCACGTGCTGGTCGTCGACCGCGAGAGCGAAGCCGGCGGCATCCTGCAGCAGTGCATCCACCACGGCTTCGGGCTGCACCACTTCAAGGAGGAGCTCACCGGCCCCGAGTACGCGCAGCGCTTCCTGGGGCAGGTCGCCGAGCGCGGCATCGACGTGCTGACCGACGCCTACGTGCTCGACGTCGACGCCGACCGGCGCGTCGCGCTGCTCTCGCAGGACCACGCGCTCGCCCCGGTCGACGCCGGCGCGGTGGTGCTCGCGATGGGGGCGCGCGAACGGACCCGCGAGGCGGTGCGCATCCCCGGATCGCGCCCCTCCGGCGTGATGACCGCCGGCTTCGCCCAGAAGCTCGTCAACGTCGCCGGCTTCCTCCCCGGCAAGCGGGTGGCGATCCTGGGCTCGGGCGACATCGGGCTGATCATGGCGCGGCGGCTGATCCTCGAGGGCGTCGAGGTGGTGGGCGTGTTCGAGCTGATGCCGCACGCCAACGGCCTGACCCGCAACGTCGTGCAGTGCCTGCACGACTTCGACGTGCCGCTGCACCTCTCCACCACCGTCGTGCGCGTCCATGGCGGCGACCGCCTGAACAAGGTCACGGTCGCGCCGGTCGACGAGGCGCTGCGCCCGATCATGGAGCGCGCCTGGGACGTCCCGTGCGACACCCTGCTCGTGTCGATCGGCCTGATCCCCGACAACGAGCTCGCCCGCCATCTGGGCGTGCGGCTCGACCCGGTCACCACCGGCCCGGTGGTCGACAGCGCCATGCAGACGAGCCGCGACGGCATCTTCGCCTGCGGCAACACCGTGCACATCCACGACCTCGTCGACATGGTGTCGCAGGAGTCGCACCTCGCCGGCACGGCCGCCGGCGGGTTCACCAGCGGGCGGACCGTCCCGGCGGACAACGTGCGCCTGACGGCCGGCGCCAACGTGCGCTACACCGTCCCCTCCACCATCTCCACCGACCGCGAGCACACGGTCTACCTGCGCGTCCAGAAGCCGATGACCGAGTGCACGCTCAAACTGGGCGACGTCTACGCCAAGCCGCTGCGCTACGTGGTGCCCGCCGAGATGGTGACGCTCAAGGTGCGGCCGCGCTTCCTCGAGGCGTTCCACGGCGGCTCGCTCACGGTGTCGGTCGAGCCGCGGGAGCAGGCGTCCACGAAAGGAACCCCGGCATGAGCCCAGAACTCGAGCACGCCCAGTACCTGTGCATCGGCTGCCCGCTCGGCTGCCGGCTCGAGGTCGACGCCGAGGACGGCGAGGTCGTCGAGGTGCGCGGCAACTCCTGCAAGCGCGGCAAGGAGTTCGCGGTGCAGGAGCACACCGATCCGCGCCGCTTCGTGACGACGACCGTGCGGATCGAGCACGGACGCTGGCCCCGGTTGCCGGTCAAGACCGCCGACTCGGTGCCCAAAGGGCGCGTAGAAGACGTCGCGCGCGCGCTGCACGAGCTCACGCTCGCCGCTCCGGTGGCGATGGGCGACGTGGTGCTGGCCGACGTGCTGGGCACCGGCGTCGACGTGGTCGCGACGCGCGACCTGCCCCTGCGCGGGTAGCGCCGAGCGCCGCGTTCAGGTCACCAGCACCGGCACCTTCGAGGACCGCAGCACCCGCTCGAGCACCCCGCCGAGCACCGTCTCGAGCCACCGCGCGTAGCGGTGGCTCCCCATCAAGATCAGGTCGCAGCCGCGCTCCTCGGCGGTGGCGACGATCGCTTGGGCGACCGGACCGGAGCGCTCGACGTAGTCGGCGGCCACCCCGTACCGCTCGAGGTACGCGCGCGCGTCCGCGAGCGTCGCCGCCGCCGTGCGCGCCAAATCCGCGACGGTGAGGACGACGAGCGGCAGGTCGCGCTTGGCGGCGAGGTAGGCGCCGGCGAACAGGGCCGCCTGGCTCCGGGGGCCGCCGTCGTACGCGACGAGGCCCTTCTCGAGCGAGGTGGCGCCGGCGGGGACCGCCATGACCGCGCAGGGCGAGCGCCGCAGCAGCGTCATGACGCCCGGCGCCAGCGCGCCCGACGAGTCCAGCACCGGCGCGACGACCAAGTCCATCCAGGCGGCCCGCGCGAGCAGCGCGGGGA
>JBHEOT010000004.1:0-53750 GCA_046260675.1 Trueperaceae bacterium
CGTTGAACAACACGCCGACGTTGCCGGCGGAGATGACGACGAAGGCGAATGAGAGGAAGGCGACCGCAACGCCGACGGCGATGGCCGCGAAGCCGGCGCGGCCGGCGTTGGGGTTGCCGAGCTGGCGCCCTTGAGTGATGAGCCCGACGCCGAGGACGGCGAGGGCGATTCCGATGAGCAGAACGATGTTCACGTAGACCTCCGCCCACAAGTGTAGGACGGCGGGAGCGAAACGACCGAAGTCAGGCTTCCTGGCGTGCCTTGGCGGCGCCCAGCGGGTTCGACACCGCGTGCCGCGCAGCGGCCCACGCGCGCTTGAGCTCCTGCTCCTCGAGGTCGAGGGTAGCGTCGTCGGCGTCGGCGAAGCGACCCACCTCGGCCTCCTTGGCCGCGAGCAGGGCGTTCAGGACCGCGTGCAGCGTGAGGCGCACCGCCAACCCCTCGCGGAGCAGGTCCTGGAGCTCCAGCACGCGGTGGACGAGGTCGTCGTGGCTCATCGCCTCGAGCTCGGCGCGGGTGCGTTGCATCGACTTAGTGTACCGCGCTGCCCCGCGGAGCGCGCCCCGCGAAGCGCCGGCGGCGGTTCGACCTGGCGGACGGCGGGACGTCCCCAGGACGCGCCAGGTACGCTGCCCCATGGCCCCCACCGACCCCTCGATCCTCGGCGTCCTCGGTCTCGCTCGCGCGTACCGGGCCGGCGACCTCGACCCGCTGGACGTCGCCGAAGCGCACCTCGCGCGCATCGAGCCCGGCGACGTCCTGCGCTTGGTGACCGCCGAGCGGGCCCGGCATCAAGCGGCCGCCGCCTCGCGACGCTGGCGTCAGGGGCGGCTGCGGGGCCCGCTCGACGGCGTGCCGATCGTCCTCAAGGACCTGCTGGACACCGAGGGCGACGTCACCGGCGCGGGCTCGCCGGCGTTCTTCGGGGGGCCGCCCGCGGCCGAGGACGCCCCCGTGGCCGCTCGCCTCGACGCGGCCGGTGCGGTCTTCCTCGGCAAGTCGACCATGACCGAGCTCGCCTTCTCGGGCCTGGGCCTCAACCCCCACACCGGCACACCCGGGAACGCGGTCGACCCCGCGCGCGTCCCAGGCGGATCGTCGAGCGGCACGGCGGTGGCCGTCGCGCGCGGCTGGGCGGCGGCGGGCGTGGGGAGCGACACCGGCGGTTCGGTGCGCATCCCGGCGTCGTTCAACGGGCTCGTCGGGCTCAAGACGAGCGACGGGGCGATCCCCGTCGACGGCGCCGTGGCCCTCTCCACCACCCTCGACACCCTCGGCCCGCTGGCGCGCGACGCGGCGGACGCCTGGGCGCTGTGGCGCGCCATGGCGGCGCTGCCGGTCGCGCCGATCGCCGAGCCGCCGGCGCGCCCGCGGCTGTGGGCTCCGCCGACCGTGTGGCAAGAGGGGCTCGACGCCGGTGTGCGGGCGCGCTTCGAGGAGGCGTTGGCAACGCTCGAGGCGGCCGGCGCTCGGGTGGTCCGCGACCCGTTGCCGGAGCTCGCCGAGCTCGACGCGCTGTACGCGCGCTACGGCAGCTTCGCGGCCCACGAGGCCTGGGCGCTCTACGAGGAGCTGCTCGCGGGCTTCGACGCGGTCATGGACGCGCGCGTGGTGGCGCGCATCCGCGCGGTCGCCGAACGGCCAGCGAGCGACTACGTGCGGCTGGGCTACGCCCGCGAACGTCTGCGGCGAGCCGTCGCCGAGCGCACCGCGACCTTCGACGCGCTCGTCGCGCCCACCGTGGCCGTCGCGCCGCCGGCGATCGCGCCGCTGGACGCCGACGTCGCGGCGTACCTGGCGGCCAACGCGGCGGTGCTGCGCAACACGACGATCGGCAACCTGCTGGGCGCTCCGGCGGCCACGGTGCCGATCGGGGTCGATGGCGACGGTCTGCCGGTCGGCCTGATGCTGACCACCGCGTTCGGCGAGGACGCGCTGGCGCTATCGCTGGCGGGCTGGGTCGAGCGCTTGCGCTCCTGACGCGCCTTGGGCGTTCAGCTCCGGTGCCTTGGGCACCCACGCCGGGTTGCTCAGCACCGTGATCGCGGCGATCAGGCTCGCTGCGTACTTGACGAACACGTCGGTGACGATCACCTGCGTCATCCAGGCGGCGCTGGCGAACGGCGCTCCGGCGAAGGCGAGCACCGTGAACAGCACCGTGTCGAGCGGCGCCGAGACCGCGTTCGAGCCGGCCACGCGCGCGAACCAACGCAGGTGCAGCAACCGGTGGTACACCTCCGTGTCCGCGGCTTCGGCCACCACGATCACCAGGAAGCTCACGGCCACGTAGCGCCACGGCGTGCCCACCGACCAGGCCGCGAGGACGTTCGCGATTGCGGCCACGCCGATCACGCGGTACACGACGGTGCGGCCGAAGCGGTGCAGGCGGTCGCGCTGCGTGAAGGTGATGCCGAAGAACAGCGTGCCGACGTTCACCAAGAAGAAGTCGCCGAAGGGCAGGAACGAGTCCAGGGTGAAGTTCGCGAGCACCGTCGCGCCGACGAACACCAGCGCGGCGCCGTACAGCTCGGCGCGCCGCCCGGGCAGGGCGCGCAGCGCGGCCGCCACGGCGAGCGCCACCGGCAGCGTGGTCAGGTCGCGGAGCGGCAGGTCGAGGTACGTGGCGCCGAGCGCGCCGAGCGTCGCGGCCACCGCCGCGGTGGACCCTGCGGTTCGGGCCGAGAGGTGGGCGGCGGCGGCCGACAGCGGCGCGGCGAGCAGCACGCCGACCAGCCCGAGCACCGGCCACGGCAGCACGGCCGGCGGCACCGAGCCGTACTGGGCGAGGGCGAGCAGGAGCGTGGCGAGGAACGGTCCGGCGCCCGCGGCGATCGCCAGGACGACGATCGGGGTGGCGCGGCGGTGGGCGGACTCAGGTCGGGACGGGGGGCGTGGCACGAGGTCCTCCGGGGGCGGCGGCGGCGATCCGTCGATCCCGGACCTGGAGGCACCGGACGCGACGAGGCGTGGCCGCGGCCCGCGGTATGTCACCTCCCGCGGGGCGCTTCGGCGCCGAGGCTAGCACGGGCGCCGGTCGCCGCTCCAGAGCGTCGCTCCAGAGCGCCCGCGACCGCCGGCCGGCCGGACCGGTGCGCCAACGAACGATGCCCCCGGACCGGGATCCGAGGGCAAAGCTCGTGTGTGTGGTCGGGGCGAGAGGATTCGAACCTCCGACCCCGTCGTCCCGAACGACGTGCGCTACCAGGCTGCGCTACGCCCCGACGCAACTAGTGAGTATAGCGCGGTGCTCGCGCGCGGCGCAAGAGAACCGTGTCCGTCGAAGCTGCGGCGCGATCCGGCCCCGCGGGCTCACGCGTCGGCGTCGCCGAGGACCTCCGCGACCGCCGCCGCGACCGCGTCGGGTGGGAAGCCGCGCCGCGCCAGCAGCCCGTAGGCGCGAGCACGCGCCGCATGCACGGAGCGCGCGTCGTCCGGGGCGGCGGCGAAGCGCCAAGCGTGCTTGGCCAGCAGCGCCCGCGCCGCGAGCGCCTGGTCGGCGTCGTCGTGCGGCGCGAGCGCGCCGTCGGCCACGTCTTCGGCCACGCCCTTGTGCTGCAGCTCGCGGCGCAGCGCGAGGCGACCGCGCTCGCGCGCGCGGTTGCGGACGTACGCCTCGGCGAAGGCGCGGTCGTTCAGCAGGCCGAGGCGCTCGAGCTTGGCGACCACCGCGTCGGCGTCCGCTTCGGGCAGGCTGCGACGGAGGAGCCGCGCGCGGACCTCGGCGGCGCTCATCGCGCGCCGCGCCAGGAGCTCCAGGGCGTAGTCCCAAGCGCGCTCGGGGTCGAGCGGGGTGGGGGCGCGCAGGGCGCGGCCCGGGCTCACCGAAGCACCTCCGCCGGCCGCAGCGACGCGGCCCGCCGCGCCGGTACCAGCGACGCCAGCACGCTCGTCCCGAACGACACCGCGCACACCCAGACGACGTCGAAGGCCTGCACCTGCACCGGGAGCTGGGTGATGAAGTAGAGGTCGCCAGGGAGCGGGTACGGCTGGACCCGGAAGTAGGTCGCGACCGCCACGCCGAGGGCGGCGCCGAGCACGGTGCCGAGCCCGCCCAGGATGGCGCCTTCGAGGGTGAAGATCGCGACCACCTGACGGGCGCTGGCGCCGAGCGTCCGCAATACGGCGATCTCGCCGGTCTTCTCCGAGACCGCCAGCACGAGCACGTTGGCGATCCCCATGGCCGCCACGAGGACGATCAGGAAGACGACGACCGAGATGACGGCCTTCTGGAGTCGAAGCTGCTGCAGCAGCCCCGAGAAGAGGCGCTCCCAAGAGGTGGGCCGAAGCCCGTAGCGCTCGCCGAGGCGTTCGCCGGCGGCGCTCGCTGCCGTGGGGTCGTCGAGGCGGACGTGGACGCCGCTCCAGCGGTCCTCGAGGCCCAAGTACGCCTGCAGGCGCGCGATCGGCACGTAGGCGGTGACCGCGTCGATCAGCTCGTTGCCGACCCGGAAGGTGCCGGCGACGGTCAGCGTCAGCGTCCGCCCCCCGATCTCGCGCAGCACCACCGCGTCGCCCTCGAACACGCCGAGCTGGGCGGCGAGCGACGCCCCCAGCACCACGCCGTCGGCCTCGGCGAACGAGGCCGCCACGCGGTCGAGCGCGGCGAGGTCGAGGACGCGCGCGTGCGCTGCGGGGTCGATGCCGAGCAGCTGTGCGTAGCCCTGGCGGGCGGTGATGCCCAGGGTGGTGTCGGCCCGGCGGGCGATGAGCGCTTGGCCCGCCACGTAGGGCGCCACCGCGACGACGCCGGGCTCGGTCGCCAGCGCGTCGAGGGTGGCGGCGTCGGCGCGCAGCGAACCGTCGGCCGACCACGGCTGCAGCGCGACGTGCGGGGTCGCGCGCAGCGTGGAGGAGACGAGTTCGTCGACGAAGCCGTTGGTCAGCGAGAGCGCGACGAGCAGAACGGCCACGCCGACGGCGACGCCGGCGACCGTCAGGCCGCTTTGGAGGCCGCGGGCGCGCACGTGGCGCCGCGCCAGGAAGGGCACCAGGCGCGCCACGGCGTCAGCGAGCGGCGAGCCAGGTGGGTTCGGCGTCGAAGCCGGCGGCGCGCTCGAACGGGTCGAGGGTCGGTCCGGTGCGCCCGTAGCGGACCAGTTCGACCTCGAGGCGGCGCACGCCCCAGCGCACCGCGTCGGCGTACTCGGCGAACCAGACGTCGATCTGCTGGGTCTTGCGCGGGTGCATGGTGTCCTCGACGCTGAAGACGAGACCCTCGAGCAGATCGTCGTACGCGCCGGCGCCGCGGCCGCCCGCGTGCCCACCCAGGTCGCGCAGGCGCACGAGCGAGCCGTACGGGAGGTCGGTGCCGAGCAGGTCGCGGCTCACCGCGACGATGCCCCAGCGGGTGCGCGCACCCGTAGCCGTGACGAAGGGCTGGGCGTTCGTTTGGCTGACCAAGGAGTTGTACGCGGTTGCTCGGACGACGAAGCTCGGGTTGGCCTCGGGTCCTTGCGCCGGTTCGAGGTGATCGACCACCACACGGGGGGTCTCGAGCACGTCGACGATCGGGGCGATGTCGAGGTCGAGGACGGGGTCGACGACGGTGGCCACGAACGGGTCCCTGGGAGCGCTGAAGGCGGTGGTCAGGGCGATCGCGAGAAGCGCGAGGAGCGTTACGACGCCGCTGAAAGGGTGCGCCATCTGCACCTCCTGACCGGCAAAGGGTAGCAAACTTCACATGAGTCCACCGTGCCAGATGGACATGCGGCCTACACCGAGTCGTCATCGATCCCGTGCGTTGCACGGGAACCGCGTCCAAGACGGGTCTCGTGGAGGCGTGGTAGCGTCCCGCAGTGGCGCCGCCCGACCCCCAACGGTTCGCGTTCGAGGTGCACGCCCGTCGTGGCGCGGCGCGCGCCGGCACGCTCCACACCCCGCACGGGGCCGTCGCCACCCCGGCGTTCGTCGGCGTCGGCACCCAGGCGACCGTCAAAGCCGTCGACCCCGACGTGGTGGCGGCGACGGGGACGCAGATCCTGTTCGCGAACACGTACCACCTCTACCTGCGTCCGGGCGCGGAGCGGGTGGCGGCGCACGGCGGCCTGCACCGCTTCATGGGGTGGGACCGGCCGATCATGACCGACTCGGGCGGGTTCCAGGTGTTCTCGCTGGGCGCCTCGATCGACCACGGCGTCGGCAAGGTCGCGAACATCTTCCCGGGCGCCGACGCCCCGGAGGCGGGGAGCGGGCCACGGCTGGTGGCGAGCGGCTCGATGGTGGAGGTCGGCGAGCACGAGGTGCGCTTCCGCAGCCACGTCGACGGCAGCGTCCACACCTTCACCCCCGAGATCAGCATCCAGGTGCAGCGCGCGCTGGGCGCGGACGTCATGCTCGCCTTCGACGAGTGCACCAGCCCGCTGCACGACGAGCGCTACACCCGCGTGTCGATGGACCGCACGCACCGCTGGGCGGAGCGCTGCCTGGCCGCCTTCGAGGCCGAGGCGCCGCGCCACGGCTGCGTGCAGGCGCTCTACGGGGTGGTGCAGGGCGGCGCGTTCGAGGCGCCGCGGCGCGAGAGCGCGCGCACGATCGGGGCGATGCCCTTTCAGGGCATCGCGGTCGGCGGCAACCTCGGCCGCACCCACACCGACATGCACCGCGTGCTCGAGTGGACGGTGCCCGAGCTCCCGGATACGCTGCCCCGCCACCTCTTGGGGATCGGCGACGTACCGAGCGTCCTCGCGGCGGTCGCGCGCGGGCTCGACACGTTCGATTGCGTCGCCCCGACGCGCAACGCCCGCAACGGCGGCGCGCTGGCGCTCCATGACGACGACGGGCGCCCCATCCCGAACTTCCGCCTCAACCTCAAGAACGCCCGCTTCGCCGACGACCTGCGCCCCATCGAGCAGGGCTGCGCGTGCTCGACGTGCCTCCGCTTCTCGCGCGCCTACCTGCGCCACCTGCTCAAGGCCGACGAGCCGCTCGGACCGCAGCTCGTGACGGTGCACAACCTCGCCTTCATGGCGCGGTTCATGGACGAGGTGCGCGTGGGGTTGAGCGGAGGAACCTTCGACGAGGTCGTCGAGCGGTGGCTCGGACACCTGCCGGAGGCGTCCGCGGCCGTGCGCGCGGTGCTCTGAACGAACGCGCGCGTCAGCGGACGAGTTCGATCAGGTCGATGGTGGTGCCGTCCTCGGTCACGAAGCGAACGATGCCGACGCCCGGCACCAAGAACAGGTCGAGCAGGGTGCGACCGCCGGTCGAGGTGAGGGTGCGCTGGCGGATCTGGAGCGCGTTGAAGCGCCCGGCCGGCGTCTGGACCCCGCGCAGGCCGACCACCTCGGAGCTCAGCGTGATCGAGAGGCCGGCGATCTCGGTGGTCGTGCTCCAGGTCGCCCCGGGCTGCAGCGGAGGCGCGGCGTAGATCAGCAGCGGCGGGTCGTAGCGCACCACCGACCCGCCGGAGGCGGTCCCGTGGGTCCGGACGCCGTCGGGGTCGAAGGTCAGGTAGTCCTCGGAGACCGGCACGCCCTCGAGGTAGTGGATGAGCACCGAGACCTCGAGTCCGTTCCAGTCGCGCGTTCCGCTCATCGCCTGGGTCTCGCCGCTCGAGTAGGTCCACGACAGCCCCTCGCCGCGGGGGTAGTAGTCGCTGGCGAGGCCGGTGGCGCTCAGCGCCCACGCGAGGGCGAGCGCGAGCACGCGGCGCGCAGGGCGGCTCACCGCTCCTCGCCATCGCGAGCGAGCAGCCGCGCGCGCTCGGCGGCGTCCTCGATCGCGTCCATCACCGCGAAGCGCACGCGGTGGCGCTCGAGCGCCCGAACGCCCGCGATCGCGGTACCGCCGGGGGAGGCGACCTCGTCCTTGAGCTCGGCCGGGCCCTTGGTCTCGAGCAGCATGCCGGTCGCGAGCAGCACCTGCCGGGCGAGGTCGCGCGCGACCTGGCGCGACAGGCCGACCCGCACGCCGCCGTCGGCCATCGCCTCGGCGACGACGGCCGCGAAGGCGGGGCCGGACCCCGCGAGGCCCGTGTAGGCGTCGAACAGCGACTCCGCCACCTCGTGGACGGTGCCGATGGCCAGGAACAGCCGGCGCGCGAACTCGCGGTCCTCGACCGCCGCTTCCGGGTGCCACGCGAGCGCGGTGGCCGACGCCCCCACGGCGGCGCCGAGGTTGGGCATGGCGCGCACGACCGTGCGCGAGCCGAGGCGCTTGGCGAGGGTGCCGGTGGTGACGCCGGCCATGAGCGAGACGTAGGAGCCGCCGCGCTGCGCGATCAGCGGCGCCACCGCCTCGAACGATTGGGGCTTGACCGCGATCAGCACCCGCTCCGCGCGGTGCACGCCGTCGTCGTCGAGCGGCGCGACGCCGAAGCGCGCCGCGAGCGCGGCGCGGCGGTCCTCGTCGGGGTGGTAGACGCCGACCTGGTCCGCGGTGAGCACGCCGGCCCGCACGGCGCCGGCCAGCACCGCGCCCCCCATCTTCCCCGCACCGACGATCGCGAGCTTCATCCGGTCACTCTACCGTGGGGGTCCGTCCCCGCCGCGCGAAGCGCGCCACGTGCGCCACGCGCGCGCCGCGAGCGCCGCGCCCAGCGCCGCGCCCGCGACGTCGGCGAACCAGTCGAAGGCGTCGGCGTCGCGTCCGGGGACGAAGGCCTGGTGGGCCTCGTCGGTGGCGCCGTATGCGGCCGCGAGGGCGATGGCCGGTCCGGTGCGCCCGACGGCGACGCGCAGCAGCCCGCCCAACACCGCGTACAGCGCCGCGTGCACGACCTTGTCGTCGCCCGGGAACGAGATCGGGGAGGTCGGGGTGGCGCCCGCCGGCAGCGACGAGAGCCCGAACAGCAGCGCCGCCCACGCCGCGGCGCCGAGCCACGCAGCTGCGCGGTGGCGGCGCTCAGGCATGCTCGACCAGTTCGACCAGCACGCCGCCCGTCCAGCTGGGGTGGAGGAAGGCGACCCGGTGGCCGCCGAAGCCCGGGCGCGGCGCCGCGTCGATGAACGGCGCCCCGCTGGCGACGAGCCGCGCCATCGCGGCGTCCAGGTCGGGCACGGCGAAGGCCAAGTGGTGGAGCCCGGGTCCGCGGCGCGCGAGGAAGCGCGCGATGGGCGCCTCGCCGCCGGCGTCCGGGAGCGGCGCCAACAGCTCCAGCGCCGGACCGGGGCCGCCGCGCAGCATGCGCACCCGCACGCCCTGCGCGGGGACCTCGCCGTCCGCACCGGCCGGGGTCCAGCCGAGTGCGGCGTAGGCGTCGCCGGCGGCGAGGTCGGCCACCGCGATCCCGACGTGGTCGAGCGGCAGGCCCGCGAGCTCGGGGCGCGTCCGCATCGGCGTCACGCCGGCTCCGGGGTCCGCTCGCCGGCCAGGTCGCGCACCATGTCGGCGGCGACGGCGCTCGGCGCCAGGCCTTGCGAGAGCAGCACCAGCAGCTTGGCGAGCGCTGCCTCGGCGGTCAGGTCGCCGCCCGAGACCACGCCCGCGTCCGCGAGCGCCCGGCCCGCGGCGTAGGTGCCCATGCGCACGCTGCCGCGAAGGCACTGGGTGACGTTGACCACGACCAGACCGCGCGCTACGGCGTCGCGCACGACCGCCAACAGCTCCGGGTCGCGCGACGGGGCGTTGCCGCTGCCGTAGGTCTCCAACACCAGCCCGCGCACCGGATCGCGCAAGACGTTGCGCAGCGTCTCGGCGGTGATGCCGGGGAAGAGCCGCAGCGCGACGACGTCGACGTCCGCGAGGCGGTGCACGCGCAGCGCCCCGCGGGCGGGCCGGCGCAGCAGGTCATGGCGCCAGGTCACGTCGACGCCGACGTCCGCGAGCGGTGGCAGGTTGGGGCTCTCGAAGGCATCGAAGCCGTGGGTCGAGACCTTGGTGGTGCGGCAGCCGCGCAGCAGATCGCCGCCCAGGTACACGGCCACCTCGGCCCAGCCGGGGGTGGCCGCGAGCAGCAGCGAGGTGATCAGGTTGTCGCGCGCGTCGGAGCGCAGCTCGGCGAGCGGCACCTGCGAGCCGGTCACGACGACCGGGCCGGGGAGGCCGTCGAGGAGGAAGGCGAGCGCCGACGCGGCGTACGCCATGGTGTCGGTGCCGTGCAGGACCACGACGCCGTGGGCGCCGTCTTCGAGCGCGGCCGCGATGCGGTCGGCGAACCGTTGCCAGTCGGCGGGGCGCACGTCCGAGGAGTCGAGCAGGGTGTCGAGCTCCTCGAGGCGGACGTCGGGGAGGCGCGGGTCGTGCAGCTCGGGCAGGCGCGCGAGCGCCTGCGCCAGGGCGCCGGCGCGCGGGGCGTAGGCGCCGTCGTCGCCGCGCACCATGCCGACGGTGCCGCCGGTGTGGAGCAGGGCGACGCGGCGGCGCGGAGCGGGTTCGGTCGCGTCGGTCACGCCGCGACTCTACCGCTGGATCTACCGCCGGAGCGCTGCGGCGAGCGCGGCGGTGCTAGCCTCGCCGCGTGGTCCGCACCGTCCCCGTCCCCGCCCGCGTCGACGTGGCGTTCGTCGCCGTCGTGCTCGCCGCGATGGGCGTCCTCGTCGCGCTGGTCGTGCCGCTGCTCCTCGATCCCGACGTCGCTGTGGTGGTCAAGCTCGCCGTCGGCGCGATGGGGTTCGGCGCGCTGGCGCTCACGCTCGGCATGGCGCTGCCCGTGCGCTACCTGCTCGAACCCGAGGGCTTCACCGTGCGCGCCGGGTTCCTCACCCTGCGGCTCGCGTACCGCGACATCGTGCGCGCCACCCCGCTGCTCAGCCCGTTGACGGGGCCCTCGTGGTCGCTGGTGCGGGTCCGGGTGGCGCTCGACGCGGGCGGCTGGGTGGAGGTGGCGCCGCGCGACCGCGAGGGCTTCCTGGCCGAGCTCGCGGCCCGGGCGCCGCATCTGGAGCCGCACGGCCGGGGCCTCGTCGATCCGCGGCGCGCGCGCCGCAAGGCGGGTCGGTGAGGGCGATCGTGCGCTCCGTCAGCGGATGCCGGGCGGCACCTGCGTGGGCGGAGGCTCGGGGAGGTTCTGCGGCATCGGCACCCCTTCGAGGCGCTTGATCAGGCCGTTCTCGTTGCAGCCCACGAAGAAGGGGCAGCGCAGGCACTCGCTCCACACCCGCGGGTGCAGGTCCCTGGTCTTGTCGATCAGCGTGAAGCCGCACTTCTCGAAGAAGCCGACCGAGTAGGTCCACGCGAAGAGCGTGGGGATACCGATGCGGAACGCCTCGGCCTCACACGCCTCGACGAGCGCTTTGCCGACGCCCTGCGCCTGAACGCCGGGCGCCACCGCCAGGCCGCGCACCTCGGCGATGTCGCCCCAGAGGATGTGCACCGCGCCGTTGCCGGCGAACGTGGCGGTGCCGTCGGGCGCGACGGTCTCGGCGACGTAGAAGTCGCGCAGGTTCTCGAAGATGTTCTGCATGGGGCGCACGAGCATCTTCCCCTGGCCCGCCCAGTAGCCGATGTTCTCGAAGATGGACACGACGTCGCCGGCGCGCGCCGGGCGGACCCGCAGGTCGAGCTTGGGGTCGTTCATGCGGTCGCCTCGGACGCCAGCGCTTCGCGGGCGCGCGCGATCTGCTCGAGCACGCGCGGCCGCGCCGTGCCGCCGTAGCTGGTCCGCGCGTCGACCACGCTCTCGACGTCGAGCACGCGGTAGACGTCGTCGTTCAGCTGCGGCGCGACCTCGCGCAGCCGCTCGAGCGGCAGGTCCTGCAGGTCGCAGCCCTCGGTGAGCGCGATCGCGACGAGCTTGCCGACCGCCTCGTGCGCCTCGCGGAAGGGGAGGCCGCCGCGCGCCAGGTGGTCGGCGAGGTCGGTGGCGTTGCTGAACGCGCGCCCGGCCGCGAAGCGGGTGCGCTCGGCGTTCACGGCCATCTTCGGAAGCATGTCGGCGGTGAGCCGCAGGCAGACGGCGAGCGTGGCCGCGGCGTCGAACACCCCCTCCTTGTCCTCCTGCATGTCCTTGTTGTACGCGAGCGGGAGGCCCTTCATCACCGTCAGCAGGCCGAAGAGCGCGCCGTAGACGCGGCCGGTCTTGCCGCGGATCAGCTCCGCGACGTCGGGGTTCTTCTTCTGCGGCATGATCGAGCTGCCGGTGGTGTGCGAGTCGGGCAGCACGACGAAGCCGAACTCCTGCGACGACCACAGGATCAGCTCCTCGGAGAGGCGCGACAGGTGCATCATGGCGATGCTCGCGGCCGCCAGGAACTCGAGCGCGAAGTCGCGGTCGCTCACCGCGTCGAGCGAGTTCGCCGCCGGCTCCGAAAAGCCGAGCAGCCCGGCGGTGCGGTGGCGGTCGATCGGGAAGCCGGTGCCGGCGAGCGCGCCGGCGCCGAGCGGCGACACGTCGAGGCGGGCGAGCGAGTCCTCGAGGCGGCGTTGGTCGCGGGTGAACATCTCGAAGTAGGCGAGGAAGTGGTGGCCGAAGCGCACCGGCTGCGCCACCTGCAGGTGCGTGTACCCGGGCAGGATCGCGTCGACGTGGCGCTCGGCCAGGTCGACGAAGCCCCCGCGCACCTCGCGCAGCAAGGCGATCAGGCGCACGGTGCGGGCGCGCACGGCGAGTCGGAAGTCGGTGGCCACCTGGTCGTTGCGGCTGCGGGCGGTGTGGAGCTTGCCGCCGACCGGTCCCACCCGTTCGGTCAGGCGCTTCTCGAGGTTCATGTGCACGTCCTCGAGCGCGACCGACCACTCGATGCGGCCCCCTTCGACGTCGGCGACCAAACCCTGCAGCCCGTCGACGAGGGCGGTCGCCTCCGCGGGCGCGACGATGCCCTGCTCGCCCAGCATGGTGGCGTGGGCGATCGAGCCCTGCAGGTCCTCGAGCGCCATCGCGCGGTCGACGTCGATCGAGGCGTTGAAGGCCTGCACCAGCTCGTCGGTCGCCTCGGCGAAGCGGCCGCCCCACATGCGGTTGGCGCTCACGGCGCCACCCGCGGCACGGTCTGCCACTCGCCGCCGACGACCTTGCGCAGCGTCTTGTCCGAACCCTGGGCCGGGGCGTACCCCATGCGGCGGTAGTAGGCCAGCTGGTCCTCGCCGTCGGGGTCGGGGAGCGCGAGCTCCAGGAAGGGCACCGACCGCTTGATCGCCAGCGCCTCGACCTTGGTCGTCAGCCAGCGCCCGTACCCGAGGCCGCGCGCCTCGGGGAGGGTCGCGACGCGGTCGACCCGCCAGCCGTCGCCGAAGTCGCGCCAGCGCAGCGCCGCGAGCAGCGTGCCGTCGCGGTCCTGCATGGTCAGCGCGCCGCCGCGTTCGATCCACTCGGCCATCTCGAGCGCGTCGGCGGGGTCGTCCGGGTAGGCGGTGCGCCACAGCACCACCAACCGAGGCACGTCTTTGGAGGTGGCCCAGCGGAGCCGGGCCGCTTCATAGGCTTGCCCCGGCCGCCCGAGGACGGCCGGGGCAGGTTGCGTGTCGGTCACGTGTGGCTCACGTCCGGATCAGCCCTGACCGGAATCAAAGGCGAGCTGTTTGGCGATGCGCAGACGGAGCGCGTTGAGCTTGATGAAGCCGTCGGCGTCCGCTTGGTCGTACACGTGGTCCTCTTCGAAGGTCACGACGTCCTGACGGTAGAGGCTGTGCGGGCTCTTGCGACCGAGCACGCTCAGGCCACCCTTGTAGAGCTTCATGCGGGCGACGCCGGTGACCGGCTGCTGGAGGTCGTCGAACAGCTTCTGCAGCGCCTCGCGCTCGGGGGCGTACCAGAAGCCGTTGTAGACCATCGTCGTGTACTGCGGAACGAGGCCGTCGCGCAGGCGCCGGACCTCGCGGTCGAGGGTCAGCTGCTCGATGGCTTTGTGCGCCTCGAACAGCAGCGTGCCGCCCGGTGTCTCGTAGCAGCCGCGCGACTTCATGCCCACGAAGCGGTTCTCGACCAGGTCGATGCGGCCGACGCCGTGCGCGCCCGCGATGGCGTTCGCCTTGGTCAGCAGCGCCACCGGGTCGAGGCGCTCGCCGTCGATCGCGACCGGGTTGCCGTGTTCGAACTCGATCTCCACGACCTGGGCCTGGTCGGGGGCCGCTTCGGGATCGACGGTGAGCCGCCACATCCCCTGGGGCGGTTCGTTCCACGGGTCCTCGAGCACCCCGCCCTCGTAGGAGATGTGGAACAGGTTGGCGTCCATCGAGTACGGCTTCTCCTTGGTGATGCCCGTGGGGATGCCGTGGCGACCGGCGTAGGCGATGCAGTCCTCGCGCCCCTTGAGGTCCCACTCGCGCCAGGGTGCGATCACCTTGACGTCGGGCTTGAGCGCGTACGCGGTGAGCTCGAAGCGCACCTGGTCGTTGCCCTTGCCGGTGGCGCCGTGGGCGACGGCGTCGGCGCCCTCGCGCTCGGCCACCTCGATCATGTGCTTGGCGATGAGCGGCCGCGCGAAGCTGGTGCCGAGCAGGTAGTCGGTCTCGTACTTGCCGCCGGCGCGCAGCACCGGGAAGACGAAGTCCGCGACGAACTCGCGCTGCAGGTCGACAGCAAAAGCCGCGACGGCGCCGGTCGCGAGCGCCTTCTCCTTGGCGACGGCGACTTCCTCGCCTTGGCCGATGTCGGCGGTGAAGGCTACGACCTCGGCGCCGTACTGGGCTTTGATCCAGTGCAGGATCACGGAGGTGTCGAGGCCGCCCGAGTAGGCGAGCACGACCTTCTTGACGTCACGGTGTCGGGTCATGGGGTCCTTTCACGTGCAAAACCCAGGCTCGCCCACGCGGCGCGCCGTCGTGGACCACCCCGTCAAGGGGTGGGTCAGCGGCGTCGGGCGCGGAGGTGGGTCTGGGTCGCGGTGGGCATGGGGTCGAGGCCGCGTGGCTGAAAAGTCTTGCAGCCGCGTTGCATACCCGCGAAGGGTAGCACCGGCGCGGGGGGCGGTCAACCGACGGACGGCCCTTGGCGACGCCGAGCGGGAACCGCCGCCAACGCGGCCGCCGTCAGGATGAGCGCGGCGCCCCCCCAGCCGATCCAGCCGAGCCGCTCGCCGAAGGCAACGGCCGCGATCGCGGCAGCGACGACGGGTTCGACGGTGGCCACCAGCACCGCGCGAGACGCCTCCGTCGCGCGCAGGCCGGTGTAGTAGACCAGGTAGGCGAGGTACGTCGACACGAGCCCGAGCGCCAGCAGCCACCCCCAGACGCCGGGGTCTTTGGGCACGAAGTCGACGAACGGCAGCAGCCCGAGCGCACCGAGCGGCAGCACGACGGCGAAGATGGTCACCGGCGCGTACCGGTGGAGCACCCACTTGCCGAACAGGTAGTACGCCGCGTAGCTCGCGCCGGCCGTGAGCCCCCACCCGAGCGCCGCGGGCGTCGCCCGGACGCCGCCGCCGCCCGCCTGCGCGACGAGCGCGACGCCGGCCACCGCCAGCACCACGAGCGCTGCCTTGCGCCGCGTCAAGCGCTCGCCCAGCAGCGGCCACGCCAGCACGGCGACGAACGCCGGCGCCGTGTAGAGCAGCACGAACGCGAGGCTGACGCCCCCCGCGTCGATCGCCAGGTTCAGAGCCGCGTAGAACAGCGTCACGCCGACGAGCGCGAAGGCCGCGAGCACACCGAGGTCGCCGACCGAGCGCACCCGCGCACGCCCGACCAGCGCCGCGTGCAGCGCGAACGCGCCGCCGGCGATCGCCGCGCGCCAGAAGGCGATCTCGAGGGCGCCGACCCCCGCGTCGAGGATCGTGCGCGAGAACAGACCGATCAAGCCCCACAGCACCGCCGCGGTGAAGACCAGCAGGTACCCGCGCGCCGACGCGCGTCGCGCCACGTGGGTCAGGTGTCGTCGACCGTGGTCGCGGCGCTGGCCGGCGCGGGGGTGAGGCCGAAGGCGCGCGCGAGGTCGGGCTCGCGTTCGCGCAAGATCTGCAGGCGCTTGCGGACCGACGCGAACTCCACGGACCACGCGATCACGTTCACCACGTACAGCACGGCGAGCACCACCAAGCCCGCCCCGAACGACACCCCGAGGAGCGTCTCGCCGCCGAGCGTCTGCACCAGCACGTCGATCCCGAACACCGCCCACGGGATCAGCAGCAGCGCGCCGTAGAGCTCGTCGGCTTGGCCGCTGCCCGGCAGCAGGAGCGCCAAGACGTGGTAGCCGAGCGGCCGCGGCGCGTGGCGCGCCAACCGCGGTCGCGGGACGAACAGCGCGACGACGTGCACGAGCACCACGATCGCGAAGACCACGACGAGCGCAGGCCAGAGCCAGCGCGGCACGCCGTCCAGTCGCGCGGCATCGTCGAGCAAACGCCGTGGGTCGGTGAAGACCTCGCCGAGCGCGCCGATCCACGAACCTCCGACCGAAGCGCGCAGCACCGACGGGGACGGCGTGGGTACGCTCTCGCCGCGCCCCATGGCGGCGCGCGCCGACTCGGCGCCGCGGCCCGCGTCCTCGAGCGCCTGGCGCGCCTCGGTGGCGTCGCCGGCGCGGTCGGCGCGGTAGGCGGCGACCCAGGCGGCGCTCGCCGGGTCGCTCGGGGGGTCGCTCGCGGGGTCGGCGAGCAGGGTGTCGAGGGCCGGGGCGCCCAAGTGCCCCGCGCGCACCAGCGCCATGGCGGGGTCGGTCCGCTGCGCCCACCCGGCCAACGCGACGGCCGCGAGGACGGCGGCGAGCAACGCGATGGCGACCAGCTTCTCGGTGAAGCCTGTGTAGCGGATCGAGCGGAGCCACGGCCAGGCCGGGACGCGCCGTCCGGCCTCGAGCGCTTGGCGCACGGCCACCGCTCGGGCGCGACCGTACTTGGCGACCAGGGTGAGGTGCAGCGCCGTGAGCGCGACGAGCAGGGCGCCGGCCACGGTGGCGCCCGCGCCACCGAGCGCGGCCGCAGCGCGGGCGATCAGGTCGGTGGCCGAGGTGTTCGTCCGCTCCGCAGCTCGCTCGCGCCAGGCGGCCGCTTCGGTGCGGTCGCCGCTCTCGGTCAGTGCGGTGGCGTACGCGCGCAGCGCGCTGCCCACGCCGGGCAGGTCGGACCCCGACAGCTCGTAGGTCCACTTGGCCCACAGGTCGGTGGCTTCGGTGTCGCCGCGCGCCTGGGCGTGCTCGAGGAGCGACAGCGGGAAGCCGTAGCGCTCGTGCGTCTCGGGCGCGGTGAGCAGAGCGGGGTCGTACCCCCGCGCCACGAAATCGGCCGCGGCGCGCTCCATGGCGCGGTCGGCGTCGTCGAACGCCCGGTCGGCGGCGAAGGCGCGTGCGAGCCGCGCCAGGTCGTAGAACGTCGTGGCGGACGTGATCGCCGCGTCGGCCGACGCGGCGCGGTCCGTCGGGGTCGTGGCCGCGCGAGCGGCCGTCAGGTGGAGGTACGGGTTGGTCGGGTCGGTGGCGAGCCGTGCGAAGGGATCGCCCACGCCGGCTTCGTTGGCGAGCGCGTCGAACAGGACGGGGTCGAGCGGGTCGAACACGGCCGGCGGCTCGAGGACACCCCCTTCGAGGCGGGCTTCGACCGGACGGGGGCGCCCCGGGGTGGTGACCTCGCTGGTGACGTTCAGACCGGTTCCGACCGGTCGCAGGTCCACGATCCGGCCGCTGGTCGCCACGCGCTCGAGCACGGCGCCGCTTTCCAGGTCGAGGCGCAGCACCTGGTGGCCGACGCTCACCCAACCGTGGCCGAGGTGCACGACGGCGGTGCCGACTTCGCCGCTGCCGGGCCCGAAGGCGAGCCGCCAGCGTGCGGTCCCGTCGTCGCCGCGGGCGACGACGACGCCGTCTTCGAGCACGAGCACGACGTTCGTCGGAATCGGTCCCGGTTCGGGGGCGACCGGCTCCGGGGCGGTGGGTTCGGGCTCGACCGGCTCCGGGGCGACCGGTTCGGGCTCGACCGGTTCGGGCGCAACGGGTTCGGGCGTGGCGGGTTCGGGCGTGGCCGGGGGCTCCGGGGCGGGGCGCTCCGGTGCCGGGGGCGGCTCGGCCGGCTCGACCGGCTCGGGTGCGGTCGGCGCGACCTCGGCGGGTGGCGTGGCGGGCTCGGCTTCTTGCACCTGCACGACGAAGAGGGCTTCGAGTTCGGGCCCTTCGAGCCGCACGACGTGGCGGCCCGGGACGTCGACGACCACGGCCGCTCGGCCACCGTCGCCGACGGCGTCGAGCGTGACCACGCGGCTCGAACCGTTCGGAGCATCGACGCGCACGGCGTACACCCCGGCATCGGCCAGGCCTTCCACCTCGACGATCACGGTGTCGCCGGGGCGCACCGGCTCCTCGGCGACGAGCGCCACGCGCGGACGCGCGGCGCCGTCCTGAGCCCAGCCGGCGGCGACCGGCGCGACGAGGCTCAGAACGAGCGGCACGAGGACCAGGCGGACGAGGAGCGGCAGTCGCTTCATGTCCTCCACCTTACCGCTCGGCACGGGCCGCCATCCGGCACGGTGCGCGTCCGGCACGGGATCGGACCGAAGGCGTGGCGTGCGTGCGTGCTAGCATGCGCGGGTGTCCGACGCCGTCTGGCTGCGCCTTGCCGCCCCGTTCGGGGGCGAGGCGGTCGCGTGGGCTCCGGTCGAAGTGGCCGACACCGGCGACGAGGTGCGGGTGGTCGCGCTCGTCGCCGCCGATGCGTTGCGCGAGCGCTTCGACCGAACCGTCGGGATCGGTGGCTGGGGGGTGGCGTACGCGCCCCTGGACGCCGGCGCGATCGCGTGCCACGTGACGGTCGCGGGCGTGACGAAGGGCGCGGTCGCGGCGGCGGCGCTGGCAGGCGGTCCGGTGGCGACCGGCGAGCTCGCCTTCGCGCGCGCCGCGGAGCTGTTCGGGCTGTGCGCGCCGCTGCCGAGCGGCGCCGTGGCGTGGGTGCCGTGCGACCCCGAGACCTTCCAACCGCTGCACCTTCCCGAGGTCGACCTCGCGCTCGGTGCAACGCGCGCGAGCGACGAAGACGCGGTCGCAGAAGCGGTCGCAGAAGCCTCCGTGCCGCCCGCGCCGAGCGATGCGAAGCCCGCAGGCGACGCCACGGCGTCGCCTGCGGCTGCCGAGAAGCCGGGAACCGAGGCGCCGGCCGTCCCGAAGCCGACCGGTCAGCAGATGATCGACCGCCTCGTCGATCGGCTCAAGGACGAAGGGCAGGGGCTCGCTGCGGCGCGGCTGCTCGTCCGCTATGGCGGGTACGGCAAGGACCCCGACACCGCCCGCGAGCTCTACGCGCAGTTGCGCGTGCTGCTCCGCGGCGAGAGCGGGGCCGCAGGTGGCGCGGCCGGTGGGGGGCCGGGGTGATCAAGGTCGTCGCGATCGGCGACGTCCACGGCATGTGGGCGGAGCTGTGGCGGGTGCTGCGCGCCGCCGCGGTGGCGACGCCCACCTACGAGCCGACCGAGGCGGTGACGACCGGCAGGTACCGGATCGTCTGCGTCGGCGACCTGGTCCACTACAAGGACGAGCGCGCCTACGCGGTCGCGGTGGGCGCTGAGGACTACGACCCGAGCGACCCGGACCACCTGCGGCGGGCGGCCAAGGCGCAGATCCGCGAGCTCTATCGCTTCAAGGACTTCGTCGACAAGACGAACGGGAATTTCGCGATCATCCTGGGCAACCACGACGAGGCGGCGGCGCTGCACACCTACGACCTGGGGACGCGCGGCGGCCTCAAGCACGACGAGTTCCGCGCCGACCGCGGCGGCGTGGCGCTTCCCGACGACCTCAAGGAGTGGCTGGTCTCGTTCCCGCGCGAGGTGGTGCACCACGGCGTGCACTTCGCGCACGCGGGGCCGACGCCGGGCCTGCAGTACTTCGACGACTTCTTCTATCACGACCCCGACACCAAGACCTGGTGGTACGAGAAGCCCGAGCTGGTGCGCCAATCGGGCCATCGCTTCGGTGTCTACGGGCACACGGTGATGAAGGAGGGGATCTACATCGACAAGGCGCACGGCTTCGCGATGATCGACGCCCTCGCGCATCGTCAGTTCCTCGAGATGATCCTGTCGGACGACCGGCTGGACTACTCGGTCACGCAGGTATGACCGCCACCACGAACGAACGTCAGAGCGAGTAGCCGCCGCGGTCGTCGTCGCGGACGAGCTCGCCGTTGCGCAGCACGAGCGTGCGGCGCTTCATGGCGTCGACCAGGTCGCGCGAGTGGGTGGCGACGATCACCGTCGTCCCCTTGATGTTCACGTCGTTGAGCAGCTCGAGGATCTCCCAACTGGTGTCGGGGTCGAGGTTGCCCGTGGGCTCGTCGCACAGGAGCAGCGGCGGGTTGGTCACCAGCGCGCGCGCGATCGCGACGCGCTGCTGCTCCCCCAGCGACAGCTCGATGGGGAAGGCCTTGCGTTTGTGGGCGAGCCCCACCAAGCGGAGCGCGCCGAGCGCCTTCTGCTCCAGGTTGCCGGCGGTACCGGTGGCGCGCAGCGCGAAGGTCAGGTTCTCGGTCGCGGAGAGCTTGGGCAGCAGCCGGTGGTCCTGGAAGACCATCCCGATGCGGCGCCGCAGCAGCGGCAACTGCCCTTCGCGCAGCTTGGCGAGGTCCTGGCCGGCGATCGCCACGACCCCCTCCGACGGGACCGTGCGCCGCAGCACGAGCGCCAACAGGGTGCTCTTGCCGGCCCCGGAGTGGCCGGTGATGTAGATGAACTCCCCCTTGCGGATGCGGAAGTCGACGTTCCGCAGCGCGTGGGTGTGGGTTCGCGCGTAGGTCTTCGTGACGTGCTGGAACTCGACCACCGAACGCATCGTACCCATGCGGCGGCCGCGGGGCGCGCTGGTGTCGGGCCGCGGGCCCTCAGGGGTAGCTGGCGATCGCGTCGATCAGCAGGTCGGTGGCGGCGGCCGCGTCGATGCGGGTGAGCACCTCGACGTTGGCGGGCGCCCCATGGTGCACGCCGCGCAGGTCGGCGACGGTCATGCCGCGGGTGTGGGTGCCGGTCAGCTCGATCACGACGTGGTGGGGCACGACGTCGAACAGCTGCGGGTGGGTGAGCGCGAGGACGGCGCACGGGTCGTGCACGGGCCCTTCCGCGACGCCCGAGAAGGCGCGCGCGTACGCGGCTCCGTAGAAGGCGAGCAGCTCGGCGCAGAAGCCGGCCACGCGGCCTCCCGTGGCGCGCAGCCGCGCGACGTCGACCGGACCCATCCGCCACTGGTGCGTGACGTTGAGGCCGGCCATCACCAGCCGGGCCCCGCTGCGGAACACCACGTCGGCGGCCTCGGGATCGACCAGGACGTTGAACTCCGCGGCGGGCGTGACGTTGCCCCAGGGGATGCCGCCGCCCATGATCGCGATGCCGGCCACCGCCTCGGCCAGGTCGGGCGCGGCCTGCAGCGCCTTGGCGACGTTGGTCAGCGGCCCGGTAGCGACGATCCACACCTGGCCCGGATCGGAACGCACCGCCTCGATCAGAAAGCCCACCGCGTCCTCGGAGGCCAGATCGGGCAGCACCTCCGGGAGCGTCGGACCGTCGAGCCCGGAGGCGCCGTGGATGAACTCGGCGGTCCGCGGCTCGGCGACGAGCGGGCGCACGCTGCCGCGATGCACCGGCACGTCGAGCCCGAGCACCGCGACCATCGCCAGCGCGTTGCGGGTGGTGAGGTCGAGCGGCACGTTGCCGGCCACCGTCGTGATGCCGAGCAGGTCGGTGTGCCGCGCGGCGACGACGATCGCGAGCGCGTCGTCGTGGCCGGGGTCGCAATCGAGCACGACGGTCGGCCGGCGGCTCAAGCGCCGTCCTCCGAGCCATCGACCTCGTCCGCGTCGATCAGCGGCGGGTCGTCGAGGATGCCCGTCGCACCGGGCGCGCCCGCGACGTCGGGCTGATCGGTGCTCTGCAGCGGCCGGCTCTCCACGATGGCCTGCTCGACCTGCTCCTCGGCCGGCAGCACGATCGCCTGGACCACGCGGTCGCCGTCGCCGAGCTTCATGATGGTGACGCCCTGGGAGGCGCGGCCGTAGGTACTGACGCTGTCGACCTTGGTGCGGATCAGGATGCCGCCTTCGGACAGCACGAAGGCCTCCTCGCCACCGGCGACCGGCCACAGGTTGACCAACTCACCGGTCTTGGCGGTGACGCGCAGCGTGAGCACGCCCTGGCCACCGCGCCCCTGGCGCGGGTACTCGTCCACCGGCGTGCGCTTGCCGAAGCCGCGCTCCGAGATCGCGAGCAGCTGCACCCCCGAACCGTCCACGCCAGGCACGGCCGCGAGGCTGACGACCCGGTCGCCGCGGCGCAGCCGCACGCCGATCACGCCCTGGGTGGCGCGCCCGGTCTCGCGCACCTGCTCCTCGTCGAAGCGGATGGCTTGGCCTTGGGCCGTGGCCAGCACGACGTCCGCGTGGCCGTCGGTGATGCGCACCGCGACGAGCGCGTCGTCCTCTTGGAGGTTGATGGCGATCAGGCCGCTCGAGTGCATGTTCGCGTACTCGACGATCTGGGTGCGCTTGACCACGCCGTTGCGGGTGGCGAAGACGAAGGTCCCCGGTTGGTCGAGGCGCTGGATCGAGAGCACCGTCTGCACCGACTCGTCCTCGACCAGCTGCAGCAGGTTGCGCACGTGGCTGCCGCGCGCGGCGCGATCGGCTTCGGGGAGGTCGTAGATCTTCTCGCGGAAGACGCGCCCGCGGTCGGTGAAGAAGAGCAGGTAATCGTGGGTGCTGCCGACCAGCAGGAGCGAGTTGACGTCCTCGTCCTTGGTCTTCTGCGCGGTCGCGCCGCGACCGCCGCGCGCCTGGGCGCGGTACGCCGCCGCCGGGGTGCGCTTGATGTAGCCGCCGCGCGTGAGCGTGACGACCATGGGCTCCTCGGCGATCAGGTCTTCCTTGCTGATGTCGTCGCTGAGGTCGGCGATCTGGGTGCGGCGCTCGTCGCCGAAGCGCTTGCGCACGTCCTTGAGCTCGACCTCGATCACCCGCCAGAGCTCGGTCTGCTCGCCCAGGATGAGCTCCAGGCGGGCGATCTCCTCCATGACCTCGCGGTACTCGGCCTGCAGCTTCTCGCGCTCGAGGCCGGTGAGGCGCTGGAGGCGCATGTCGAGCACGGCCTGCGCCTGCGCGTCGCTCATGCCGAACTCGCGCATCAACCCGATGCGGGCCTCGGGTCCGTCCTGGCTCGCGCGGATGAGGGCGATGACCTCGTCGAGTCGGTCCAGCGCGATCAGGTAGCCCTCGAGGACGTGCGCGCGCTCCTTCGCCTTGCGCAGCTCGAACTCGGTGCGCTTGGTGACGACGTCGGCGCGGTGCGCGAGGAACAGCTCCATCATCTGCTTGAGGTTGAGCTGGCGTGGCGTGCGGCCGACGATGACGACGTTGTTCACCGAGAAGGTCGACTGCAGCTGCGTGTACTTGTAGAGCTGGTTGAGCACCAGGTCGGGGAGCGTCCCCTTCTTGAGCTCGAAGACGATGCGCATGCCCTGCCGGTCGGACTCGTCGCGCAGCGCCGAGATGTCCTCGATCTTCTTGGCGCGCACCAGCGAGGCCACCGTCTGGATGAACGAGGTCTTGTTCACCTGGTACGGGATCTCGTTGACGATGATCGAGTGGCGCCCGTTGCGCTCCTCGAAGCGCACCTTGCCGCGCACCCGGATGCTGCCGCGGCCGGTCTCGAGCGCCGCCCGGATCCCCTCGCGCGACATGACCCCACCGGTGGGGAAGTCGGGGCCCTTGACGTGCTTCATCAGCCCCTCGACCGTGATGTCGCGGTCGTGGATCATCGCGATCAGACCGTTGACGATCTCGGTGAGGTTGTGCGGGGCGAGGTTGGTCGCCATACCGACCGCGATGCCCGCCGCGCCGTTCACCAACAGGTTGGGGATGGCGGAGGGGAGCACCTCGGGCTCGACGGTGGTCTCGTCGAAGTTGGCCCGGGTGGGGACGGTCTCCTTGTCGAGGTCGGCCAGCAGCGACTCGGAGGCTTGGGTGAGCCGCGCTTCGGTGTACCGGTAGGCGGCCGCTGGGTCGCCGTCGATGCTGCCGAAGTTCCCCTGGCCGTGGATGAGCGGGTAGCGCAGGTTCCAGCTCTGCGCGAGCCGCACCATGGCGTCGTACACGGCGCTATCGCCGTGCGGGTGGTACTTGCCGAGCACGTCGCCGACCACGCCGGCGGACTTGCTGTGCTTGCGGTTGCTGGTCAGCCCCGCCTGGTTCATGGCGTAGAGGATGCGCCGCTGCACCGGTTTGAGGCCGTCGCGGACGTCCGGCAGCGCGCGGTCGACGATGACCGACATCGCGTAGTTGATGAAGCTCGACTTGATCTCGTCCGTGATCTGGACGGGGACGACGTGGCCTTCGTTCAAGGGGGCCCCTCCTGCGGGGCGCGCGGATCGCCTCGAGGCGGACCGCGGCGGGGCGGTCGCATGCTTCGGTGCGGTCGGCACGCGGCGGTGCGTGCGGCGTGGACGCCGCGGGAACGGGCCAGTCTACCACCCGGTCCTGACCCGCTGGGACGGTCGCTCGGCCGGTGCCGAGGCGTCCTGCGGCGCGCTCGGACGCCGCGACCGGTACCCTGCGGCATGCGCCTCCTCCGCGACCCCGACGTCGCGCGGCTCGCCTGGGACGACGTCTTCGACGCCCTGCGCGCCGCGTTCCACGACCCCACCCGCTACCGCGTCGCCGAGCGCGTGCAGCTCGAAGCCCCCGATGGCGGCGCCTGGCTCACCATGCCCTGCGCCAGCGACGACGGTTGGTTCGGCGTCAAGCAGGTGAGCGTGCTCCCGGCCAACGCCGTGGCGGGCCGCCCGAGCGTGCAGGCCTGGTACACGCTCATGGGCCCCGACGGCGCGCCGACGCTCGCGACCGAGGCCGGCCTGCTCACCAAACTGCGCACGTCGGCCGTGTCGGCGCTCGCTGCCGACGTGCTCGCGCCACCGTCGCCGCGCACGCTGCTCGTCGTGGGCACCGGCGCCCTGGCGCCGTGGATGGCGCGCGCCCATCTGCAGGTGCGCCCGTTCGAGACCGTGTGGGTGTGGGGTCGGCGTCCCGAGCGGGCCGAGGCGACCGTGGCGGCGATCCTCGCCGAGCTCCAGGGCCTGCCCACGCGTCCCGCGGTGGCGGTCGCGCCCGACCTCGAGGCCGCGGTGCGCGCCGCCGACGTCGTCAGCGTCGCGACCACGTCGCAGGTCGCGCTCGTCGAGGGGGCCTGGCTGCGCGCCGGGCAGCACGTCGACCTGGTCGGCGCCTTCCTGCCGACGATGCGCGAGGTCGACGCCGAGGCGGTGCGCCGGGCGCAGGTGGTCGTCGACGACCGCCGGGCCGCGCGCGCGGAGGCGGGCGACCTGGTCCGGGCCGCGGCCGAGGGCTGGTCCTGGGACGCGGTGGCCGGCGACCTCGCGGACGCCCTGGCCGGTCGGTTCGAACGCGCGACGGACCGACCGACGCTCTTCAAGTCGGTCGGCTTGGCGCTCGAGGACCTGGCGGTGGTCCGGCTGCTCGCGGACGGCGGTGGTAGCGTCCCGGCATGATCGCCCGGTACGCCACCCCCGAGATGACGGCCCTGTGGAGCGAGGCCGAGAAGTACCGCACCTGGCTCGAGGTCGAGCTCGCCGCCACCGAGGCCTGGGAGGAGCTGGGCCAGGTGCCGGCCGGCGTCGGCGCGCGGCTCCGCGCCGGCGCGGCCGCACGGCCGCTCGACGACGCCTTCGCCGAACGCGTCGCCGAGCTCGAGGCCGTCACGCGGCACGACATCGTGGCGTTCACCCGCGCCCTCACCGAGCGCCTCGGCCCCGAGGCGCGCTTCGTGCACCTGGGGCTGACGAGCACCGACGTCGTCGACACGTCGCAGAACGTGACCTTGGCCAAGGCGCTCGCGCTGATCCTCGACGACGTGCGCGCGCTGCGCGCCGAGACGCGGCGGCTGGCGCTCGCGCACCGCGCCACCCCGTGCATCGGCCGCACCCACGGCATCCACGCCGAGCCGATGACCTTCGGGCTCAAGTTCCTCAACTTCTACGCGGCGCTCGGCCGCGACCTGGATCGCCTCGAGCGGGCGCGCGACGGCGTGGCGGTCGCCATGCTCTCCGGCTCGGTCGGCACCTACGCCCACGTGCCGCCGGAGGTGGAGGCGGCCGTCGCCGCCCGCCTCGGGTTCGAAGTCGACCCCGTGACCAACCAGACGGTCGCCCGCGACCGGCACGCGGAGCTCCTGAACGCGCTCGCGGTGGTGGGCACCAGCGTCGAGCGGATCGCCACCGAGATCCGGCACCTCCAGCGCAGCGAGGTGCGCGAGGCGCAGGAGGGCTTCGCCAAGGGGCAGACCGGCAGCAGCTCGATGCCGCACAAGAAGAACCCCATCGCCACCGAGAACCTGACGGGCGTCGCGCGGCTGCTGCGCGCCTACGCGTCGGCGGGCCTCGAGGACGTCGTGCTGTGGCACGAGCGCGACATCAGCCACTCGGCCGTGGAGCGCGTGGTGCTCCCCGACGCCACGACCGTCGCCTCCTACGGCGTGCGGCGCCTCACGCGCGTGCTGCGCGACCTGGTCGTGTACCCGGACCGGATGCGCGCCAACCTCGACGCCCTGCACGGGCTGGTCTACTCGCAGCGCGTGTTGCACGCGCTGATCGACCAGGGGCTGGCGCGCGAGGACGCGTACGAGGTGGTGCAGCGCGCCAGCCTGCGCACGTGGGACACCGGGCGGCCCCTGCAGGAAGTGCTCGCCGAGGACCCGGGGTGCACGCTGGGCGCCGGGGCGTTGGCCGACGCCTTCGACCCGGCTTGGTACCTGCGCCACGTCGAAGCGGTGTACGCCCGCTTCGGACTGTGACGCCGGCGGTTGGCGGTATCCTCGCCCCGTGAACCCGCCCGCGATCCGCGAACTGCTGTACGAAGGGAAGGCCAAGCAGGTCTTCGCCACGGACGACCCACGCCAGGTGGTCGTGCGCTTCAAGGACGACGCCACCGCCTTCAACGCCGAGAAGCGCGGCACGGTGCTCGGCAAGGGCGAGGTGAACAACGCGGTCACCGCGCTGCTGTACGAGGAGCTCGAGGACTTCGGGGTGCCCACCCACTTCATCGGGCTCCTCGGGCCGCGCGACCAGCTCGTCGAGCACGTGCGCATCGTCCCGGTCGAGGTCATCGTGCGCAACCGCACCGCGGGCACCTTCGCCAAGCGCTATGGGGTGGAGGAGGGGCTTCCGCTCGATCCCAACGTCATCGAGTTCTGCCTCAAATCCGACCCGCTCGGCGACCCGCCGATGAACGCGGCCACCGCCGTCGCCCTGGGCCACGCCACCGAAGAGGAGCTCGAGGAGCTGTTCGACCTCGCGGCGTCCGTGAACGACTACCTGGTCGCGCGCTTCGCGGTGGCGGGGCTCGACCTCGTCGACTTCAAGCTCGAGTTCGGGGTCGACGCCGACGGCCGCATGGTGCTGGCCGACGAGATCAGCCCCGACACGTGTCGGCTCTGGGACGCCGAGACCGGCGAGAAGCTCGACAAGGACCGCTTCCGCCGCGACCTGGGCGGGGTCGAGGAGGCGTATCAGGAGGTGCGGCGGCGGCTCGAGGCCACCGTCGGCACCGACCTCGACCTCCCCGACTTCGACGCCGACGACGACGACCACGACCACCACCACGAGGAGTCCGCCGATGCCTGAGTTCCGCGCCGTCGTGAACGTGATGCTGCGCCGCGCCATCCTCGACCCGCAGGGCCGCGCGGTCGAGGCCACCCTCCACCGCTTGGGGCACGCCAACGTCGGCGACCTGCGGGTGGGCAAGCGCATCGAGCTCTCGCTCACCGGCGAGCGCGCCGAGGTCGAGGCGCAGCTGGCGGGCGTCGTCGAGCGGGTGCTGTCGAACCCGGTCATGGAGGACGCCACCTTCGAGCTGCACGAAGTGGCGCCCGCCGCGTCGGCCTGAGGGGCGCGGAACCCCGTGCGCACCGCCTCCGATCGCATCGTCGCCGCCGACGGGCTCAAGCTGCCCACGCGCGCGTGGCTGCCCGACGACGACGCGCCGCGCGCAGGGGTCGTGCTGGTCCACGGCCTCGGCGAGCACGTCGGCCGGTACGACGGGCTCGCGACCCGGATGGTGCGCGCCGGCTACGCGGTGCACGGCTACGACCAGCGTGGGCACGGCTACGCGCAGGGGCACCGCGCCCAAGTCCGGCGCTTCGAGGACCTGATCGGCGACCTCGCGCAGTTCGTCGCCACCGTTCGCGCCTGGCACCCGGAGGCGCCGCTCGTGCTCTTCGGCCACTCGATGGGGGGCGTGGTCGCGATCCGCGCGCTGCAGACCGACGCGGTCCGCGCCGACCTGCTCGTGCTCTCCTCGCCGGCGCTGCGCGACGGGAACGACGTGCCCGCCTGGGTGCGCGCCCTGGTCGCTCGCCTCGCCGAACCGTTCCCGAGCCTGCCGACCGTGCGCCTCGACGTGACGGCGCTGTCGCGGGACCCCGCCGAGGTGGAGGCCTACCGCCAGGACCCGGCGGTCTTCCACGGGGCGATCAAGGCGCGCCTCGGCACCCAGTTGTCCAAGCACGGCGCGTTGGCGCTCGAAGAGGCGGAGCGCCTGCACGTGCCGACGCTCATCGTGCACGGGAAAGACGACCGCATTGCGCGGCCCGGGGCGTCGGGCGAGCTGCACCGCGCCCTGCAGGGGGGCGACGCCAGCCTCGAGCTGTACGACGAGGGGCCGCACGAGCTGTTCCACGATCCGCTGCGCGATCGGGTCACCGAGGACGTGCTCGTCTGGCTGGACGCTCGGCTGCCCGCCGCGCCGGTCAGCCCGGTCGGTCGACCCGAAGCACCACGAACTTGAGGTAGCGACCTTCGGGGAAGGCCAGCGGCACCGGGTGGTCGGCGGCGTGGCCGGCCTCGTGCAGCACGCGCGCGTCGACGCCGGCATCACTCGCCGCCTCGGCGAGCGCGGCGCGGAACGCCTCGGGCGCGACCTGCGCGGTGCACGACGCCGTCGCCAGCAGCCCGCCGTCGGGCAACGCCGCCATCGCGGCGGCGTTCAGCCGCCGGTAGGCGCGCAGCGCCGCGTGCCGCTGCCCCTTGTGGCGCGCGAGCGAGGGTGGATCGAGGACGATCAGGTCGCTGCCCGCGAGCTCGGCGTGGCGCAGCGCCGCCGTGGGGTCGCTCAGCAGGTCGAGCGCGAGCGTCGCGTGCCGGCCGCGCGGGGCCGGGTCGGCGCCCTCCGGGAAGCGCCCGGCGTTGGCGGCGACGTTGCGCTCGGCGTCGCGCAGCGCCGCGGGGGCCACGTCGACGTCCACCGCGCGGCGCGCGCCGCCCGCCAGCGCGTGGACCGAGAAGGCGCCGGAGTACGCGAACAGGTTCGCGACCGTTCGGCCGCCGGCGAGCGCGCGTACGGTGGCCCGGTTGTCGCGGTGGTCGAGGAACAGACCGGTCTTCTGCCCCTCGTGCAGGTTCGCGAGGAAGGCGAGGCCGTGCTCGAAGACGGTCACCTCGGGCGGTGGGAGCTCGCCGTGCAGCGCCGCGAGCGGTGCGCCGTCCTGCGGGGCGGCGAGCACCCCCTTGAGCCGGAGCGCGCCCGCCAGCGCGCGCACGACCAGCGCCCGCAGCTCGAAGGCGTCGCTGCCGGGGCGGCGGTACGCGTCCGCGTAGGTCTTGACGACCGCGAAGCGGCCGTAGCGGTCGACGGTGATCCCGGGCAGGCCGTCGCCCTCGCCGAAGAGCAGCCGGTAGGCGTCGGTGTCGGGCGTCGCCACCGAGGCGCGGGTGGCCAGCGCGCGCTCCACGGCCCCATCGACCCACGCGCGATCGGGTGGTGCGAGCGGACCGCCGGTGGGTGCGCGCCGCAGCGTGCGCACCGCGATGGCGCCGTCGGTCGACCAGAGGCCGACGGCGGCCGTGCGCCCCGCCTCGACGCGGACCCACGCGCCGTCGGCGATCGGCGGCGTGCCCGGGACGTGGTCGCGGTAGACCCACGGATGCCCGGCGGCGAGCGGGCCGGCGAGGTGCTCGGGGAGGCGCAGGGTGGGGAGGCTCATCGGTCGGCGTCCCTCGCGAGGTCGAGCGCGGACGCGAGGGCGGCGTCGAACATCGCCGCCGTCAGGCGACCGGTGTTGGTGTTCTGGCGCGATACGTGGAAGCTGTCGACCAGCGGCACCACGCCAGCTGCGGTCGCGCCGGGGAGCGCCTCGAGCCGGTGCAACGCGCCGTGCGCGAAGGGGTGCGCCGCCAGCGTGGTCCGCAACCCGCGCTCGCGCCACAGCTTGAGCACGCCGTCGTGGGCGATGCGGCCCAGCGCGAGGATCGCGCGCACGGTGGGCAGCCCGTCGACGTCGTGCGCGAACCAGGCGCGGCAGGCGTCGAGCTCGGCGGGGGTGGGCTTGTTGCCCGGCGGCGCGCAGCGCCCGACGGCCGTGATCCAGACGCCCTTCAGCGTCAGCCCGTCGTCGCGACCGACGCTCGTCGGGCGATCGGCCAGGCCGGCGCGGTGGAGCGCGGGGAAGAGGAAGTCGCCCGAGGCGTCGCCGGTGAACATGCGGCCGGTGCGGTTCGAGCCGTGCGCGCCGGGGGCGAGGCCGACGAGCAGCAGGTGGGCCGCATCGTCGCCGAACCCGGGCACCGGCGCGCCCCAGTAGGCGTCGCCCCGGTGCGCGCGGCGCTTGGTGCGCGCGACCTCCTCGCGGTGGTCGGCCAGGCGCGGGCAGCGGCGGCAGGCGGCCAAGGCCGGCGGGTAGGCGTCGAAGCGGAGCGGTGGCGGCACGATGCGCCATGCTACCGGGGCGGCGGCGCGCGTCCGTCCGTTAGGCTGGCCCATGCCGAACCCCGACGACCTGGCCGTGCGCCTCGACCTCAGCGCCGCCATCGACCTCGAGCCCTACCGCACCCCCGGCGCCAACCTCGACGCGGTCGACCCCGGCGACATCGGCCCGTATTCGGAAGGGGGCGGCAAGAAGGCGGCCAAACACGACCTCGAGCGGCTGATCGCCCACCTGGCCAGGCGCCAGCGGCTCTTCTACGCCGACGGCCGCTTCGCGCTGCTGCTCGTGCTCCAGGCGCTGGACGCGGGCGGCAAGGACGGCACCATCCGGCGCGCGCTGTCGGGCCTCAACCCGCAGGGCGTGCACGTCACCAGCTTCAAGGCGCCGTCGGCGATGGAGCTCGCGCACGACTTCCTGTGGCGGGTGCACGCGCGAACGCCCGCGCGTGGGCAGATCGGCGTCTTCAACCGCTCGCACTACGAGGACGTGCTGATCGCGCGGGTGGCGAACCTGGTGCCGGAGGCGACCTGGCGGGCGCGCTACGCGCACATCAACGCCTTCGAGGCGCTGCTGCGGGACGCGGGCACGTCGCTGCTCAAGGTCTACCTGCACGTGTCGCACGACGAACAGGCCGAGCGGCTGCGCAAGCGCCTCGACGATCCCGAGCGGCATTGGAAGTTCGACGCCGCCGACCTGGCGGCCCGCGAGCAGGCGGACGCGTACCGCGAGGCGTACGTCGAGGTCTTCGCACGCTGCGGCCCTGCCGACGCCCCCTGGCTGATCGTGCCCGCCGACCGCAAGTGGTACCGCGACGTGGTCGTCGTCACCGCGCTGGTCGAGGCGCTCGACGCGCTGCCGCTGCGCTGGCCGCAGCCGAAGGTGGACGTGGCCGCGTTCGCCGGGCAGCTCTGACGAGGGGTCCTCCCGAAGCGTCGTCGCCTCGTGGCCCTTCGCCGCCGCGCGCGGCGGGTCACAATCGGTGTCGACGCCCATCCCGAGCGGGCGCGCGATTCCCATGCCCCAGATCCCCGGCATCGCCGCGATGCCCACCACGATCGCCAACGCCGTCCTCGGCGCGTTCCCGGAACGGACGCTCGCCGTCCGCGGGCCGGACCGGGTCGTGGCCCTGGTGCCGATGTTCGAGGAGGAGGCCGGCGCCGAGCGCTGCCTGACGGCGCTCCTCGCCCAGCACGAACCCCTCGACGGCGTCGTCGTCAGCGTCAACGGGGGTCGCGACCGCACCGCCACCGTGGTCGCAGCGACGCTCGTGGCGCACGGGTACGCCATCGTCGACCGGCGCCGCTGGGGCCCCCACGGAGCGAGCGTGGCGCGGTGGATCGGCGCGTCCGGGATTTCGGTGGTGGACGTCGTCCACCACGTCACCCCGACGTCGAAGGCGGAATCGCTCAACCTGGCGGTCGCCGGCGGGCTCGTTTCCGCGGAGCGCGTCCTGGTGGTCGACGGCGACACCGTGCTCGAGCCCGGGTTCGTGGCGGCGATCCGGGACGGCTTCTACCGGCTGCGCCGCGTGACCGGCCACGCCGGTCCGCGCTGGGTGCTGGAGGACGTCGCCCTGCAGTCGGGGGCGGTGACCTCGCGGCGGCCACGGGGCGGCGACGGCGCCGCGCGTTTCGTCTCTACGGCTCGCTCGGCCGAGTACGCGTTCTCGGTCGTCGTGCGGCGCGGGCAAGCCGTCCGCCTCGGCCGCGGCCCCACGTTCGGCGCCTCGCGCCTGTTCACGGTCGTCGGCTGCGGCTTCGTCGCCCGGCGCGACGCGTTCCCCATGCCGGCCGACGGCCTGACCGAGGACCACGACTTCACGGTCCAGGTGCAAGCGGGTCCGGTCGAGGAGCGCACGTTCGACGTCGCGACCCTGCACGAGCGCGGCTTCCGGGTGGTTCACGGCGGCGGGCTGCAGCCGCTCGCCACCGTCGTCGACGCGCCGCGTCTGACGGTGCGGAAGACCGCGGACGCGCGCTTCGAGGTCGCCGCCGCCATGGCCACCGAGGACCCGCCGCGACTGAGCGCCTACCTGCACCAGGTCGAGCGGTGGGTGGGCGGTGCGCTCGAGGTCGTCGTCAAGCGCGCCGGGACGCGCGCGCGTCGCGCCGCGCTGCCGGCCAACGTCCAGTTCGCGCTGCTGACCGCCCAGCTCGAGAACCTGGCCGGACTGCTGCTCCTGCTGGCGCTGCCGACGGCGCTGGGGTTGGCGCTGCCGTGGGTCGGCCTCGAGGGGATGGTGCGCGCCGTCGCGACGCTGCTCCTCGCCGACGTGGCGGTGACCGGGTTCCTGGTGTTCCTGGGGTTCTGGACCCAGGAGCGAACGCGTGGTGGGCGGCCGTGGAACGCGCTGCGGTCGGCTTCGCGGCGCACCGCCGTCGGCATCCTCCCGCTGCTGCTGCTGCGTCCGGTCAACGCGCTCGCGTACGCGACCGCCCTGACGCGGCTGCTGCCGAGCTTCGCAGCGTGGCGGGCGCCCCCCGCCGCGCGTGGGACGTCCGTCGTGTGGCGGCGCCCCGCGTCGGTCCCGCGGGGCGCGCGCACCCGCACGGTCGTCGTCACGGTCGCATTGGGTACCGTCGCCGCCGGCGGTTTCGCCGCCACCGTATGGACGGCGGGGGCCGTCGATCCGGCCGCGCGCGCCGCATACCGGATCGTGCGATCCGCGCCGCCCGTGCGCTTCGACGAGGCGATGCGTTTGCCGCTGACGTCCGCGCGTTCGCCCGATCAAGATGCGGACGGCGCCTCCGCGATCGGTCGCTGCGACCCGCTGGTCGTCCCCGCGGCAGCGAGCGAATCCCGAAGCCTCGCCGTCGGCGACGACCGCTACCGTCCGCTCTCGCCTTGGGGCCAAATCACGCTGGCGCGATTGGTGCCCGTGGCCCACGCGCTCGAACGTGCGGCGACGGCGTACGACGTGCCGGCGACGCTGCTGCTGCAGGTGTTGTTGAACGAGTCCTACCTCGACCCGTTGGCGCGGGGGCCGACCGACGACGTGGGCTTGGCCCAGGTGACCGTGGACGCCGTCCGCCTCCTGCGACCGCTCGCGGACGACGCCGCCTCGCCCTACGCGAACCCCCACCTGTTCGGCGACCTCTTCAACGCCTTCGACCCCGAGTTCTCGGTCTGCGCCGGGGCGGCGAAGCTCGCCTGGTCGAGGAACCAAGCCCACGACGCCGTCGACGAGGTGGTGTACGCCCGCTACGTCAACCCCACCCACGGCGTCGTCGGTGGCCAGGTGAGCGAGCGGCATCGCCCGCTCGTGGACGCGTTCGTCCGCGTCGGGCCGATGGCGGCGGCGCTCGCCGCGACCTTCGACGCGTACCGGCGCGACCCGGGTGGCGTCGCGCCGACGGAGCGCGCGCTGCTGCAGGTCGTCGACGAGGTCGCGGCGGCTACCCACGACGTCGAGGGTGCCTACCGGCGGGTCGCCGAGTTGGCGCCCACCCTGGGGATCTCCGACCCGGGGTTTTTCGAAGGCGTGCTGGCAGGCCTGTACGGCGACGCGCCGGCGTTCGAGGGATTGCCGCTGGCCGAAGCGCGCTGAGCAGCGGTCGAGTGGGCAATCAGCGCGCGTGCAGCGCGCGGGTGGCCTCGCGGAAGGCTGCGAGCGACGACGCCGAGCTCTCCAGGCGCCAGTCGGTCTCCTTGTCCTCGTTGAACCAGATCACGGCCTCCAGGCGGGCGAAGCGATCGGTCTCGAACAGGTCGTGGATCCAAGCCGCCTTGTCGCCACCGGACTCCGCGGACGCCGTCTCGGCCACCCACACGGGTTGCGGACCGAGGACGGCGAGGCGCGGGTAGGCCTGGGCGACGATCTCCTCGAAGCTGCGCCAGCCGATGTGGGGACGCGTGGCGCCCCAGTTGTAGCCGCTCAGGGCGAGCACGTCGACGTGGTCGGCGCCGGGGTAGTAGCGCTCCATGCGGTTCGCGTCCACGCGTGGCTCGTCGGTGACGTTGGGGCTCCAGACCCAGCGGACGTTGCTGGCCCCTTCGCGGGCGAAGAGCGCGGTCAGGTGGCGCCACGCGGCGACGAGGCCCTCGGGGTCGCCGTTCCACGGGACCCAGTCACCGTTCATCTCGGGGAAGGGCCGAACGTAGACCGTGCCGCCGGCGTCCCGGAGCCCGTGCGCCCACGAGCGGAGGTAGTCGTCATGGGTCCCGGCGGCGATCTCGCGGACGGGCTGCCGATGCGGTTGCCAGGTGACCAACGGGATCCGGCCGGACGCGAGCACGGCCGCGATCGGCACCGGGTCGAAGGTGTGGTCCCAGGAGGTGAACCAATGGGCGACGTCGAAGCGCAGCCCGATCGCGTCCTCGAGGGTCGCGAGCGCCTGCAGGTCGTCCCAGACCGCACCCGGCACGAAGGCGCCGAGCAGGTTCAGCGACGTTCCCGGGGTCGGAACGGGGCCGGGCGGCGCCACGTCGCCGCACGCGCCGAGGGCCAACGCCGCGAGCACCGCCGCGACCGCGGTCCAGCCGGGCGCCGTCCGTCGGCCTGGGTGTCGGTGGGGGGCATCGGAGGACGGGTCCATGGCGGTTCGGTGGCGCCGCCCGTGCCCCGCTCGCGGCGCGGTCCGGACGATGTGAACTATCGTACTCGTTGGACCGCCGCCCCGGTAAAGGGCTCCGCGCGCAGGCGCAGCACCCGCCCGTCCAACGCGACGAGGAGCACCTCGCCGGCCGGTCCGGCATCGATCGCGGTGAGCGCCAGGCCGCTGTCGAGCAGCACGTCGCGGCGGCCTGCTTCTTCGTCCCAAGCCCACACCCGACCCGTCACGAAGTCGCCGAACACGTACCGCCCCATCAGGTCCGGCAGCTCCGGATCGGCGACCACCACGCCGCCCGTGACGGCGAGCCCGCCGCCCGGGTCGAGATCCGGATGGCCGTACGCGATCCACGGGCCGTCCAGGGGGATCGACACGCAAGCGGGTTCGACCAGCGCGGCGACGTCGGGGTGTTCGAGGCACTCGGGCCCTTCGCGGATCGGCCAGCCGTAGTTGCCGCCCGAGGTGACGCGGCTCACCTCCTCCCACCGGTCCTCGCCGACGTCGGCTACGAGCGCGGCGCCGTCCTGGAGATCGAACGCGAACTTCCACGGATTGCGGAAGCCGCGCGCCCAGATCTCGCCATGCACGGGTCCCTCCGGGGGGTCGTCGGCGGCGACGAAGGGGTTGTCGTTCGGCACCGTGTACGGGCGTGGGGCGCTCGCGAGGGCGGTCGGCAACAGCCGGACGCGCACGAGCTTGCCCCGCAGCGTCGCGAGCGACTGCGCGCTCCATGGGCGCGTCGCCCAGAAGCTCGACGACCGCTCGCCGTTGCCGATGCTGGCGTAGAGCGCCCCGTCGGGGCCGAAGCGCACCTGACCGCCGTGGTGGAAGGGCTCGGGCATGGGCACGCGGAACACGACGACCTCGGCCGTGGCGTCGGCCGTCCACGCGAGCAGGTCCACCGGGTAGGCAGCGATGATCAGGTCGCCCGTACCGATCTCGGTGAACGCGGCCACGACCTGCCGCGGCCGGTCCACGGCCGCGGCGGTGGGCTCGAGCGCGACCGTGAACAGGCCCTGCTCGCCGGCCAGCCCGGTGACGCGCTGGCGAAGGTCGAGGAAGGGCGCCGGGCGCACCACGCCGGCGCGCGCCGAGCGCACGACCCCTCCGAGCTCGACGATCAGCACATCGTCGCCACCGTCCGGGTCGGTGGCCAGCGCCACCGGCAGGGTCGCCCCGGTCAGCCAGGGTGCCAGCGTGTATTCGATCGCTCCAGCCGGCGCCGCTGGGGGCGGCGCTTCCTGCGCGCGCACGGGTGGCGCGGCGATCAGGAGGAGCGAGGCGAGGGCGATAGCGACGTCGCGGACGTAGGGCACGGACCATCCCTACCACGGCGCACGGGCGCCGCCAGCGGCGCGACCGGGGGTCGCCCTCAGCGCACGCCGGCGGCCGTCGGGGCGACCCCCAAGGAGTTCTGGACCGCGGCCACGACGTCCGGCGCCGACGTGAGGCGCCAGTCGGCCTCCTTGTTCTCGTCGAACCAGACGAGCGCTTCGAGCCGCGGGAACGCGGTCGAGGCGAACAGGTCGCGGATCCAAGCGGCCTTGTCGCCCCCCTCGTCGCTGCTCGCCATCTCGGCGATCCACACCGGCTGCGTCCCGAGGTCGACGAGGCGCGCGTAGGCGTCTTCGAAGATCTCTTCGAAGCTGCGCCAGCCGATGCCCGGGCGCGTGGCGCCCCAGTTGTAGCCGCTCAGCGCGAGCACGTCCACGTGGCCGGCGCCCGGGTAGTAGCGTTCCATGCGGTTGGCGTCGGTGCGCGGTTCGTCGGTGACGTTCGGACCCCAGACCCAGCGGACGTTCGAGGCGCCGGCCTCGTCGAAGAGCGCCGTCATGCGCGTCCACGCCGCGACGAGCCCGTCGGGGTCGCCGTTCCACGGCACCCAGTCGCCGTTCATCTCGGGGAAGGGACGGAGGTACACGATGCCTGCGGCGGCCGCGAGGCCGTCCGCCCAGCTGCGGAGGTAGCCGTCGTAGGCGCCGGCGGCGATGTCGTCCACGCTCTGGCCGTGCGGCTGCCAGCTGATCAGCGGTGCGCTGCCCGACGCCAGCACGGCGTCGACGAGGTGCGCGTCGTAGGCGTGGTCCCAGTTCATGAACCAGTGCACGACGTCGAGGCGGCGTCCGAGCTGCGCCTCGAGGCGCGCGACCGGTTCCATGCCCTGCCAGACGCCGCCGTAGGTGAAGGCGCCGAAGTGGACGTAGGACGCGAGCGGTTCGGGCGAGGTGCCGAGCGGGTCGATGTCGGGAGCTTCTTGGGCGCCGCACGCGGAAAGGGTGAGGAGCGCGCCGGCGAGCGCGAGCGTGCGCGCGGCCCGCGCCATGCAGCGTCCGAGCGTTCCATGGGCGCGCGGTGCGGTGGAGCGCGTTCGAGCGATCGCGAGCTCGGTCATCATGCCTCGGCCCCGAAAGGGGTGCTGGGCAGCTCGACCGGCTGCGGAAGCTACGCTCCGCGACGTACGTCCCCATGGCCGGTTGCGCTACTCGCTCCATCTGCTCCAAGCGCCCAAATGCAGAGCAGACTTCATCGCGTCCATCAGCCCGGCTGGCGCCGGGTGCCCGAACGGTTCGGGCCGTGCAGTACGAGACCGTCGAGGTCTCGCTCTGGGCGCCAGCAGCTGGATCGAGTGGGAGGACTCGAGACGGCCGGTTGCGCTACTCGCTCCACCTACCTCAAGCGCCCAGATACGAGGCAGGTTTCATCGCGTCCGTACACGAGGTCGAAACCTCGTACGGCTACGGTACTCCGTGGATGTCACGGCGCTATGACTTCATTCGCGTTCGTGGGTACGCCGGTAGCGACCGACGCGACACGAATCCGACACGTTGGACGCTATTTTCGAGCGACGACCCGCTTGATGCAGGTCCCTCGACGCGCCGCGCTAGGCAGCGCGCCGCAGGGGATCGGTGGCCGACGCGCGTTCGGCGTGGTGCGCCACCGCTCCATGGAAGGCACTCGATGATCGATCTCAAGGGCAAAGTCGCGATCGTGACCGGCGGTGGCGGTGATATCGGCCAGGCCGCAATCCTCACGCTGGTGCGTCGAGGGGCGAAGGTGCTGGTGGTCGACGTCGACGGCGAGGCCGTCGAGCGCGTCGTCGCCGAGGCGCGCGCCGCCGGTGGCAGCGCCGAGGGCGCCGTCGCCGACGCCCGCCATTCCGACCAAGTGGCCGCGTACGCACGAAAAGCCGTGGACCTGTGGGGCGGCATCGACCTCTTCTTCAACAACGCCGGGATCGAGGGCCCCGGCGGCAACATCCCCGACTACCCGGAGGAAGCCTTCGATCAAGTGCTCGCCGTGAACGTCAAGGGCGTGTTCCTGGGGATGAAGCACGTGCTGCCGCACATGCGCGACGGCGGCGCGATCGTCAACATGTCGAGCGTCGCAGGGCTTCGGGGTTCGCCTGGGCTGGTGGGCTACGTCGCCTCGAAGCACGCCGTGATCGGCATGACGAAGACCGCTGCGCTCGAGAACGCGGCGCGGAACGTGCGCGTGAACGTGATCTGCCCGGCCCCGATCAAGGGCCGGATGATGACGAGCATCGAAGGGAACGTCGGCGCGACCGACGAGGACGCGTTCAAGGGCATCATTCCGATGGGTCGGTACGGCACGCCGCAGGAGGTGGCTAACTTGGCCGTGATGCTCCTGTCCGACGAGGCGAGCTACCTGACCGGCGGCGCGTACATGGTGGACGGCGGCACCACGGCGAGCTGAACGTCGCGGCTCGGTATTGACGTGAGCGCGAAGGGGGCGGATCCATCTGGATCCGCCCCCTTCGCCTTGGCGCAGCGCGCGAGCGACGCCGGCGTCAGCCGCCGAGCACCACCCCGACCACCCGGTCGAGCGCCGCGTCCAGCGTCGCGCGGCTGGTGGCGAAGTTGAGCCGCGCGAACCCGACGCCGCCGGTCCCGTAATCGCCACCCGCGTTCAGGGCGACCCGCCCGCGCTTGACGAGCATGGCGGCCGGGTCGTCGCCCAGGTCGGTCGCGCGGAAGTCGAGCCACGAGAGGTACGTGCCCTCCGGGGCGTACGAGCGCACCGCCGGCGCCTCCGCTGCGAGCCGGGCGTGCGCGTGGTCGCGGTTGGCGCGCAGGTAGGCGAGGGCGGCCTCGAGCCACGGGCCGCCGTCGCGGTACGCCGCGAGCGCCGCGACCTGGCCCATCACGTTCGCGCCGGGCACCAGGTACCCGGCCACCTGCTTGACGCGGGCGAGGAGCGCCGGGTTCTGCGCGATCAGGAACGCCACCTTGAGCCCCGCGAGGTTGAACGCCTTGGTGGGGCCGTAGAGCGTGACCGTGCGCTGCGCGACCTCGGGCGAGAGCGCCGCGAACGGGACGTGGCGGCCGTCGAACACCAGGTCTGCGTGGAGCTCGTCGGACACCACCCACAGGCGGTGCTCCAGGACGATCTCGGCGAGCGCTTCGAGCTCCGCGCGGGTGAACACCCGCCCGGTGGGGTTGTGCGGGTTGCAGAACATGAGCATCCGGGTGGCGGGCGTGATCGCGGCGCGCAGCTGGTCCAGATCGAGCACGTACCCGGTGCCGGTGTCGACCATCGGGTTCTCGAGCACCGCGCGCTGCGTCTGCTTGATGGCCGCGAAGAACGGTGGGTAGATCGGCGGGTGCACGAGCACCTGCTCACCCGGTCCGGTGGTCGCCATCGTTCCCAAGAAGAGCCCCGGGATGATGCCCGGCATCACGTGCACGGCTTCGGGCGCGACGGTCCAGTCGAAGCGCGACGCCAGGCGGTCGACGACCGCGGGCACCAGCCCCGGGTAGCCGCCGAACGGGGGGTACCCGATCGAGCCACGCTCCAGGTGGTCGTGCAGCGCGGCCTTGATTGCATCCGCGAGCGGAAAGTCCATGTCGGCGACCCAGAGCGGCAGCACGTCGGGGTCGTAGCGCGTCCATTTGCCCGAGGGCTTGGCGCGCAGAAGGGGTTCGGTGGCGACGTCGAAGGCGACGCGAGGGTCGATGGGTTCGGGCATGACGGGCATGGTATCCGACGGGGACGCGCCACCGCAGCGGTTAGCGTGGTGGTCATGCGCCTCGACGTCCACGTGCCCGACTGGGCGCGCTCCGTGTACAGCGACCTCACCGACATGCACCGCGCGCCGCACCCGGTCGACGCGCGCCAGGTCGCGCGCTTCACGCTCGACCTGCCCGACGACGTCCGGTTCGAGTACGCCTTCGTCGACGGCGACGGTCGCGTGCGCGCCGACCCCGAACGCGGCGCCACCGGGTCCAACCCGTGGTTCCCCGAGGTCACCGAAGTGCGCGGCCCCGCGTACTGCGCGGATCCGATGGCCGACCCGCCCGCGGCCGACCCGGGCTGGACCGTGCGCCGCCACAAGGTCGCTTCGCGCGCGTTCGGCGGCGACCGGCGGATGGTGGTGGCGTCGCCGCCCGATGCCCCCGGGCCGCTGCCGGTGGTCGTGCTGCACGACGGCGTCGCGTACCAGCGGCTCGCGCGCGCTGCCGACGTGCTCGCGGCGCTGGTGCGGCAAGGGCGCGCACGGCCGGCGCACCTGGTGTTCCTCGAGCCGGCCGACCGGATGGGCGAGTACGCCTGGGACGAGCGCCACGTGCGCTTCGTGCACGACGAGGTGCGCCCGTTCGTCGCCGACGAGTGCGCCACCGGCGCCGGCTGGTGGGCGATGGGGGCGAGCCTGGGCGGGCTGGCGGCGGCGACGCTGGCGCTGCACGCGCCCACCGACTGGGCCGGGGTGGTGGCGCAAGGGGGCGCCTTCCTGGGTTCGCCCGACGACCGCCGGCACCACGGCGTCGAGCACTCGTGGTTGGCGGACCGCCTGGAGGCCGGCGCTGGCGCCGACCTGCGCTGGGTGCTGGACGTGGGCACGCTCGACTGGCTGCATCCGGTCAACGGTCGGGTGCGCGACGCGCTGAACGCCCACGGCGCCGACGTCGCGTACGCCGAGCGGGCGGCGGGCCACAACTGGGCGTGTTGGCGCGACGGGTTGGCGAACGCGCTCGCGGCGGCATTGAGTCCCAGAGACCGTCGCCGTCCCTGAGGCCGCAGCCGTCCTCGAGACCGCGGCCGTGACCCGCGGTAGTAGCATCGACGCATGAGCACCCGCATCGAGAAGGACACCATGGGGGAGGTCCGCGTGGCCTCCGACCGCTACTGGGGCGCGCAGACCCAGCGATCGCTCGAGAACTTCCGCATCGGCGGCGAGCGGATGCCGCAGCCGGTGATCCGCGCCTTCGCCGTGCTGAAGAAGGCCGCGGCGCTCACCAACGCCGACCTGGGCGTGCTGGACGCCGCCAAGGCGAGCATGATCGCCGAGGTCTGCGACGAGATCCTCGCCGGCACCCTCGACGACCACTTCCCGCTGGTGGTCTGGCAGACCGGTTCGGGCACGCAGTCGAACATGAACGTCAACGAGGTCGTCAGCAACCGCGCGATCGAGAAGGTGGGCGGGACGCTCGGCAGCAAGGACCCCATCCACCCGAACGACGACGTCAACAAGTCGCAGTCGTCCAACGACACCTTCCCGACCGCCATGCACGTCGCGGCGTACGGCGAGGTCGTCGATCAGCTGCTGCCCAAGCTGCGCAAACTGCATGGCGCTCTGAACGAGAAGGCGCGCGCCTTCGACGACGTGGTCAAGATCGGTCGCACCCACCTGATGGACGCGACGCCGATCACTCTGGGGCAGGAGTTCTCGGGCTACGCCGCCCAGGTGGCCAAGTCGACCCTCGCCGTCGAGCACACGCTGCCGCACCTGGCGGAACTCGCGCTGGGCGGCACCGCGGTGGGCACGGGGCTCAACGCCCCCAAGGGCTTCGCCGAGCAGGTGGCTGCGAAGATCGCCGAACTCACCGGGCACCCGTTCGTCACCGCCGAGAACAAGTTCGAGGCGCTCTCCGCGCACGACGCGATGGTCGAGACCTCCGGGGCGCTCAAGCGCACCGCGGTCGCGCTGATGCACGTCGCGAACAACGTCCGGCTGCTCGGCTCCGGACCGCGCTGCGGCATCGGCGAGATCCGGCTCCCGGAGAACGAGCCCGGCTCCTCGATCATGCCCGGCAAGGTGAACCCCACCCAGGCCGAGGCGTTGACGATGGTGTGCGCGCAGGTGATCGGCAACGACGCGGCGATCGCGGTGGCGGGCACCCACGGCCACTTCCAGCTCAACGTCTTCAAGCCGGTGATGATCCACAACCTGCTGCAGTCGATCCGGCTGCTCGCCGACGCGGCCGACAGCTTCGTCGACCACTGCGTCGCCGGCATCGAGGCCGACCCGGTGCGCGCCCGCAAGCACCTCGACGAGTCGCTGATGCTGGTGACCGCCCTCAACGCCACCATCGGTTACTACAAGGCGGCCGAGATCGCCCAGAAGGCGCACCGTGAGGGGCTCACCCTCAAGGGCTCGGCGCTGGAGCTCGGCTACCTGACGGAGGCGGAGTTCGACGCCGCCGTCGTTCCGGAGCGCATGCTCGGTAGGTAACGCCGTCGCGCGCGGTCGCGCGAGGTCGCCGCGCGCGGTTGCGCGCGCGCGGTTGCGGAGCAACCGCAGCGCGCCGCAGGCGCCGGGCCGCAGGCCCGCGCCGTCGCGGCGCGCGTCTGCGGCGGGCGTTAGGGATCGCTCCGCCGGTCCAACACCTCCGCGTCCTCCGGCAGGTACGTGACGTCGTCGAGCGATAGCCCTTGGTCCCGGGTCCAGTCGACGAAGCGCAGGTCCGCGAACAGCGCGTCGCCCGTGCGGAAGAACACCAGCCGCACCGGGTCCCACGTGTCGTTGGTCACGGTGGCGAGCACCGTCCGCAGCGCGGCCTCCGGGTCCCGGTTGTCGAAGCGGACGGTGACCGTGCCGTCGGCCTCGTCCTCGATGGCGGCGTCCCAGCCGGCGAACACCGCCGCGAGGTCGACCGAGAGCGGCAACGAGCCGTCGGCGCTGGGTTCGATCAGTCCGCCGAAGGCGTCGGGGTCCGACGTGTCGAAGAGGCTCACCTGGTTGGTGAGGAAGGTGTAGTTGCGCACCTCGTCGCCCACCACGACGACCTGGTTGTCGGCGATGGCGTCGGGCTGGACGATGTAGAGCCCGATCGCCGGCTCGGCGGGGATCGCGAGCACCTCGACCTCGAGGCGGAAGGTCTGGCCGGCCTCGTCGATCAGCTCGCCCTCGAGGAGGAACTCGAGGTCGACGATCGCGGCGGCGCTGGCTTCGAGGGCGGCGAGGACGTCGTCGACGGTGCGCCCTTGCGCGTGGGCGGCGGGGACGAACGCCGCAGCGGCGAGAAGGAGGGGGACGATCCAGGGGGCGCGGAGGGGCGGGAGAACTCGGGTCATGCCGCAGTATCGCGCGCCGACCGTGGGCGCACGAGTCGCGAAACGTGAAGGGGCGTTCAGCACATCCACAGGTGGGACGCGGGGGCGGCGGTGCTAGCGTGAAGCCAGAAAGGGGGCCCACATGTCCCGACTCTCCGTTCGTCGCACGTCCGTGCGCTCCATCCTTGCCGCGCTCTTCCTGGCGCTCGTCGGCGCCGCGCTCGCCCAGAGCGTGGTCATCAGCCCGCGCTCGATCGTCGTCAACCCCGTGCCCGGGTTCGACGTCGAGGTGTTCGTCGACAAAGACACCAGCGGCCGCGATGCGCCCGCCTACGAGGTGGGTGAGTCGATGCGCGTCTCGGTGCGGCCGTCGGTCGACGCCTACGTCTACTTGTTCAGCCTCTCCGCGGGCGGCGAGGTCGAGCAGGTGCTTCCGAACCGTCTGGACGGCGCCGGCAGCGATCCGCTGGTCCGTGCGGGTCAGACCCGTACCTTCCCGCCCTCGGGGGCGCGCTACCAGTTCACCGTGGTGCCGCCGAACGGCCTCGCCAAGGTGATCGCGGTCGCCAGCCGCGAACCGCTCGACACCTCGACCTTGGTCTCGTTCCGGGGCGAGGACGATTTCCTCGCTTCCTCGAGCATGGGCGAGGACGCCTTCGCGCGGGCGCTGCGCATCATCGTGACGCCCCTGCCTCAGAACGACTGGGTGTCGGCCACGGCGCTCTACTACGTCGGTTCGCGCCCGGCCCAGGCGGCCTACGGCAGGCTCGAGGTCTCGAGCACGCCGAGCGGCGCCGAGGTGTACGTCGACCGCTCCTTCGCGGGCTTCACGCCGCTGCGCTACGACCTGCGCCCGGGCACGTACGACGTCGAGGTCGTCGGCTCGGGCAGCACGTACGCCGAACGCGTCCAGGTGCGCCCCGACCGCAGCACCACGGTCGCCGCCACCTTCCGCCCCGTCGTGCGCACCGGCACCGCCCGCTTCGTGAGCACGCCCACGGGCGCCGACGTGTACGTCGACGGCAGCTACGTGGGCACCACCCCGATCGGCTCGGCGAGCTTCGACGTCGGGACGTACAGCGTCGAGTTCCGCGCCGCCGGCTACGACACGCTGCGCCGCACCTTCGAGGTCCGCGCGGGCCAGGACACCCGCGTCGACGCGACGTTGCGCGCCCAGGCGGGCACGCTCGAGCTGACCTCCAACGTCGGCGGCGCCCGCGTCTTCCTCAACGGTCGCGACGTCGGCGTCATCCCGAGCGGTACCGGCCGGCTCGTCCTGCGCGATCTGGCCTCCGCCACGTACGAGGTGACGCTGGTCGCCCCGGGGTACCGCACCGCCGTCGAGTCGGTGCGCGTGGACGCCGGGCGCACGACCGCGATCACGCTGCGGCAGACCCGCTACTGAGCACGGGGGTGCGGCTTCGGCCGCGACGACCCGAACTCGCTCGCGCCGCCCAGGGCACCGTCCCTGGGCGGCGCGGTCGTGGGCGGGTCGCCGCCGTGGCGACCGGGGCCGCGCACGGTATCGTGCGCAGCACATGAACCACGATCGCGTTCCCGCGTCGAAAGCGCCCTCGGGCCGATTGGTCGCCGTCGTGCTCGCCGGTGGCGACCGCGACGACCGCCTGGCGCGCACCGTCGGCGCCGCGAGTAAAGCGCTGGTGCCGCTGCGCGACGTCCCCATGGGCGCGTACGTCGCCACGGCGCTGCGCGCGAGCGGGATCGTGGACGACGTCGTGTGGGTGGGTCCGACCGACGCGCGGGTGCGCCGCTTGGTCGACGTCGCGCTGCCGGCCGGGAACCGCCTGGTGGACTCGTTGACCCTGGGACTGGGCGCCGCGATGGGGCGCGATCCGTCGGCGCGCTACCTGATCGTCACCGCCGACGTCCCGTGGTGGGACGCGGCGGGCGTGCGCGCCTTCGTACGCGGCGCGCCCGAGGCGGACCTGGTGTACCCGGCCGTCGCCGAGGCCACGGCGCGCGCACGCTTCCCCGATCAGAAGCGGACGTTCGCGCGGCTCGCCGACGGCCGCTTCACCGGCGGCAACGCCGTGTTGCTCACGCCGCGGGCGGTGCCGGCCTTGCTCCCGTTCGTCGAACTCGCGTACGAGGCGCGCAAGCGGCCCTTCGCCCTCGCCCGCCACGTCGGTTGGGGGATGCTGTTCTCGGTCGCCACCGGGCGTGCGCGGCTATCCGCGATCGAGGCGCGGGTGGGCGCGCTGCTCGGGCTCGATGCGCGCGTCTTCGTCTCCGACGACGCGGCGATCGCCGCCGACGTCGACCACCCCGGGCACCTCCCGGCCACGCTCGGTCTGCCGCCGCTCGCCGAGCCACCCCTTTTCGAACCCGCGCCCGCGACGATCGCCGGCACCTAGCTTTCGGCAGCCAGCCCAAGGCTCCAGGAGGACCCCTGCGCATGCGTCGCCCCGATCAGCTCCGCCGTCAAGCCGCCCTCGCCGCCTCGGCTTCGGTCGCCTTCGCGCTCTTCGTCGCCTTCCTCGCCTTCCTCGGGTTCGGTCGCGAGGGGCGGCTCGGCTTCGTCGGCTTCAACCTCGCCGGCCTCGTCGAGGGCCTCGTCTTCCTCATCGCGTTCGTCACCGCCCTCGGCTGGGTGCGCTCCGCCCTGCGGCTTCCGAGCCCGACGCTGCTGTCGTTCGGGCTGGTCGCGCCGCCGACCGCGCGCCGGGTCGCCGAACGCGTGCCGCTGGTCGATTCGGCCGCCGCGCTCCAGACCCTGGCCGACCACCGCGTGGTGATCGTCCAGGAAGCGGGCGTGCCGATCGGCGTCTCCGGCGTGCGGCGCGAACGGATCACGTCGTGGGACGAGCTCGTCAAGGTGAAGGGCGACGTCGCCGTGACCGACCTGCGGCGCCCGCTCTCGCACGAGCAGCTGGTCGTGGTGGTGGACGGCGACGAGGTCGTCGGCGTGGTGACCCAGGAGGCGTTCCTGGCCGGTTTGTGGGGCCCGGTGCGCTGACGAACCGGCGCTGAACCGGCGCGGCCCGGGTCAGCCGCGGCGCGGCGTGGCGTCGCGCGGCCGGGCGGCGGCGTCGGCGAGCGGCAGGTAGGGCGTGGCGTCGGCGCGCAGGTCATCGGCGTCCACCGTGCCGGCGAGCAGCCGCCGCGCTGCCGCCAGCGCGATCATCGCGCCGTTGTCGGTCGCGAGCCCCGCTGGCGGCAGGAACACGCGCAGCCCGGCGTCGGCCAACTCGGAGCGCAGCCGCCGGTTGGCCGCGACGCCACCGGCCACCACCAGGTCGCGCCGGCCGAGGGCTGCGGCGGCGCGCTGCGCGACGCTGCGCAGGTGGTCCACGGCGCGGCGCTCGAACGCGGCGGCGACGTCCGCCGGCCGCAGGTCGGGCTCGCGTTCCAACCGCACGGCCACAGCGGTCTTGAGCCCGCTGAAGCTGAAGTCGAAGGCCCGTTGGCGCGCCAACGGGACCGGCAGCGCCACCGCGTCGGGGTCCCCCTCGGGCGCGAGCGCCGCGAGCGCCGGGCCCCCCGGGTAGGGGAGCCCGAGCAGCCGGGCGACCTTGTCGAAGGCCTCGCCGGCGGCGTCGTCGAGGCTGCGCCCCACCGGTCGGTAGGTGCCCCACGCGGGCACGTCGAACAGCACCGTATGGCCGCCCGAGGCGATCAGGCACAGGAACGGGGGGGTCGGGCCGCTCCGCGCGCCGTCGCCGGCGGGCGCGCCCGCCCCCGCGGGCGCGCCCGCGACGCTCGCAGCCACGTGGCCCTCCAGGTGGTGGACCTTGGCGAACGGGACCCCGAGGCCGAACGCGAGCCCCTTGGCGTACGTCAACCCGACGAGCAGCGCGCCGGCCAGTCCTGGACCGTAGGTCGCGGCGACCGCGTCGACCTCGTCGATCGCGAGCCCCGCGTCGGCCAGCGCGCGGCCGACCACCGCGTCGATCACGCTCAGGTGCTCGCGGCTCGCCTGCTCGGGCAGCACCCCGCCGTACGCGGCGTGGACGGCCGCCTGCGACGCGACCACGTTGGCGAGGACCCGGGTGGCCCCGCCTGCGTCGATCGCGACGATGCCGACGCCGGTGTCGTCGCAGGAGGTGTCGATGCCCAACACGTGCACGGCGGCACGATACCGCCCGCTCGGTCGGCGAACGACTCGGTCGGCGGCCTGCGCCGCAGGCGGCCTACTGCGTAGGCTGGCCGTGTGGACCCTGCCGCGACGCTCGCCGACCACCACCGGATCGATCGCGCCGTCTGGCGCGTCGGCGACCTGGACGTGCCCATCCGGACGAAGGTCGGTGTGCGCGGCCACCCCGGCGTCGACCCGGCGCTGATCGCGCTCGCCGAGCCGTTGCGGCGCGGCCGCATGGAGCTCGACGGGCGCGTCCTCGACCTCACCGGCGCGCCGGCGGCGCTGCCCGTCTGGGCAACCGGCGCCGGCGTCGCGGCGCAGTGGACGGTCGCGTCGACCTCGGCGGCGACGATCGCCGCGGCGCGGGCGACGCTCGCCGCTGCCGGGCTCGAGGCGCCCGTCGTCGCCGCGCTGCCGTGGGAGGTCGAGGAGCGCTTCGACGCCGTCGTCTGGCGGCCGCCGGCCGACCGGGGCGTGCGGCGCGTCGCGGCGGAGCTCGCGGCGGTCGCGCGGCGCCTTTGCGACGGCGGCACCGCCTGGTTGCTGCAGCACAAGGACGAGGGCGCCAAACGGACCGAGAAGGCGGCGGCCGAGCGCTTCGCCTCCGCCGACGTGGTCGCCCGCGAAGGGGGATGGCGGCTGTCCGCGCTGCGCGGTCCGCTCCTTGCGGCGGAGGTCGAACCATGGACCAGCTTCGCGGCGCCGGACGGCCCCATGCACGCGATCCTCGGTGCGTTCGCGGCCGAGAAGGTGGACCCGGGGACGCGGGTGCTGCTCGCCACGCTCGCCGAGCACGGCAGCGCGCCGGGGCGGCTGCTCGACCTCGGGTGCGGCACCGGGCTGCTCGCCCGCGCGGCGCTGGTGGCCGGCGCGCTCGAGGTGGTGGCCGTCGACGACGACCTGGCCGCCGTGCGCAGCGCCGCGCGCAACCTGGGCGACGACCCGCGTGCGCGGGTCGTGCACGCCGACCTCACCGCAGGGGAGGTGGGTTCGGGGTTCGACGAGGTCTGGTGCAACCCGCCGTTCCACGTCGGTCGGCAGGTGGTGGGGGCGCTCTCGCGCGCGTTCGTGGCGGCCGCGCACGAGGCGCTGCGCCCCGGTGGCGAGGCCTGGTTCGTCGCGAACCGGGCGCTGCCCTACGAGGCGGAGCTCGAGGGCTGGGCGGCGTGGGGCGACGCCACCCCGGCGGCGGAGCGCAGCTTCAAGGTGCTGTGGGCGCGTCGCTCGGGGTGACGGGCGGCTGACCCCGGACCTCGTACCCGGCACCGGCGCGCAGCGCGAGCACGCGCCCGCGCCGGCCGACGAAGGCCTCGAGGACGGTGCGGCAGGCGACCTCGGCGCTTTCGGGCGTGACGACCCCGACCGTCGGGCCGGCCCCCGATAGGAACGCCGCGTACGCGCCGGCGGCGCGCAGCGCGGTGCGCGCTTCGCGAAGGCCAGGCACGAGTGGCTCGCGGTACGGCTCGTGCAGCACGTCCACCGATGCGGTGCGCAGCAGGGCGGGCTCGTCGCGGGCCACCGCGAGCGCCCAGAGCGCCGCGCGCGCGGCGGTGCGGACCGCGTCGTCGCGGTGCACCGTGGTGGGGAGCGCCGCGCGCGCCTCGGCGGTCGGCAGCTCGAAGTCCGGGACCCCGAACAGCAGCCGCCACCTGGGCGGTACCGCGAGCACCGACGTGGCGTACCCCCCCTCCGGCCGTGGCGCCGAGACGGTGAAGCCGCCGTAGACCGCCGGCGCGACGTTGTCGGGGTGCCCCTCGAGCTCGGCGGCGAGCTGGAAGACGCCGTCGCGCCCGAGCGCGCCGCCGGTCCACGCGTCGGCGAGGGCCGCCCCGGCGACGAGCGCGGCCGAGGAGGAGCCGAGGCCACGCGCGAGCGGGATCGGGTTCCGCGCGTCGAGCGCCACCTTCGGAGCCGCTCGGCCGAGGCGCTCGAAGACGGCGCGGAAGCCGACGTGCACCAGACCGTCGGGGCGGTCGGGGAGCCGGCCCTCGCCGCGGTAGGCGAAGCGATCGCGGTCCGACGCGCGCGCGCCGACCTCCAGGTGGAGGTCGAGCGCGAGGCCGAGGCAGTCGAAGCCGGGTCCGAGGTTGGCGCTGGTGGCCGGGACCCGGACGCGAAGCGGTGCGTCGGTCGGCATCACGCGCGGCATCGTGGCCGAGCCTAGCACCCGCCTTCGTCGGCGGCGGCCTCCAGGACCGCGCGCGCCGCTGGCAGCGCGCGCGCGACGTCGCCGGCGGTCATGCCGGTCGACGGAGCGGCGCCCTGGCGGGCGAGGCGCGTCAGCGCCTGGCGCGCCGCCTCCGCGTGCAGCAGGGCGCCGGCGGCCGCGAGGTCGGCCGTCCGGCGGACGTCGAGGGTCACGGTGCCGTCCGCTTCGGCGGCCGCTTCGGCGGCCGCGCACAGGGCCGCGAGCACCCCGGCCAACACGTCGCCGGCGCCGGCGGTCGCCAACGCGGGGGGGCCGCCGGGGACGACGTGGAGCGTTCCGTCGGGCGCTGCGACCACGGTGCCGGGTCCTTTGAGCACCACCACGGCGCCGGTGCGGTCCGCGAGTTCGGCGGCGGCCCCGAGCGGGTCGGCGGCGACGGCCGCGGCGGGGCGGTCGAGCCAGCGGGCGGCCTCACCGGCGTGCGGGGTCAGCAGCGCGCGGCCGTGCGCGCGCAGTCGCGGCGCGAGCGTGGACCGCAGCGCGCCGCCGTCGAGCACGGTCGGCGCCGGCGGCCCGTCGAGGAGTGCGGCGAGGGTGGCGTCGTCGACCTCGAGGCCCGGGCCGATCAACAGCGCCTGGGCGCGGCGCCCGACGTCGCCCGCGCGCAGCGCACGGCCGCCAGCGGGCGTGGCGTCCCACGCGAGGTGCACGATCTCCGCGTCCTCGACGCCCCCGGTGCACGCCACGTAGCCGGCGCCGGCGCGCAGCGCGCCGCGGGCGGCGAGCGCGGCCGCGCCGGGGTAGCGTGGCGAACCCGCGACCACCAGGACGGCGCCGGCGCGGTACTTGTGGGCGTCGGGCGCGCGCCGAGGCAGCGCCGCGCCGGACGCCGCGGCGTCCCATGCGCGCGCGCCGGCGTGCTCGGCGACGAGCGCGTGGGGCAGCCCGAGGGCGTCGAGCGACCACGCGCCGTACAGCGTTCGCGCGGGCTCCAGCAGCGACGCCGGTTTGACGGCGCTGAGCTGCAGCGTCCAGTTCGCGGCGAGCACCGGGCCGTCGGCGACGGCGCGGTCGGCGTCGAGGCCGCTCGGCACGTCGACCGCTACGACCGGGCGGCCGCTGGCGCGGACCACGTCGAACCACTCGAGGAGCGCGCCTTCCACGGGACGGCTGCGGCCCGCGCCGAGGAGCGCGTCGACGACCACGTCGACGCCGTCGAGCAGCGCGGGGTCCGGTGGGCCGAGGCGCCGCGTCAGGCGCGCCCGTGCGCCCGCGGGGAGCGCGTCGAGCGCGTCGCGGGCGGCGCGCGCGACGTCGGTCGTCGGGTGCTCCCGCAGTTCGCAGACGACGACGTGGCGGCCGCGCCGAGCGAGCTCGGCGGCCGCGACGTAGCCGTCGCCGCCGTTGTTCCCGGGCCCGACGAGCACTGCGACGCGGCGGGCGTTGGGCACGGCGCGCACGACGAGGCCGGCCACCCCGCGCCCGGCGCGCGCCATGAGCGCATCGGGGGGGTGACCGGCGTGGGCGGCCGCAGCGTCGAGCGCCGCGACGTCCTGGGCGCGAAGGACGAGCACGGCGCCATCGTACGGCGCCGTGCTCGAAACCATCGGTGGTGGCCGGGTCGGAGCGGGGCGCTCAGGCCATGGCGGCGTCGATGCGTTCGATGGCGGCGTCGTCCAAGACGACGTCGGCGGCGGCGACGGTCTCTTCGATCTGCGAAACCTTGGTCGCGCCGGTGATCACGCTGGACACGCCGCCCTGGCGCAGCACCCAGGCCAGCGCCAACTGTGCCCGGGTGATGCCCAGGTCGTGGGCGATCGGCTCGAGCGCCTTGACCCGGGCCACGTTCTCGTCGGTGAAGAAGCGCTCGCGGAAGCCGTCGTTGGCCGCGAACCGCGAGCCCTCGGGGACGCCGTCGTCGTACTTGCCGGTGAGCATGCCCATCGCGAGCGGGCTCCAGACGACCAGGCCCATGCCCTTGGGTTCGGTGACGGGCAGGATCTCGTCCTCGACGCGTTCGCGGTAGAGCAGCGAGTACTGAGGCTGCTCGGTGACCGGCGCCACGAGGCCGTTCGCCGTCGCGAGGGTGTGCGCCTCGGCGATCTGGGCGGCGGTCCACTCGCTCGTGCCCCAGTAATGGGCCTGGCCGCTGCGCACGACGTCGCTGAAGACCTCGACGATCTCCTCCATGGGGGTCTCGGGGTCGTAGCGGTGCGCGAAGTAGAGGTCGACGTAGTCGCTCTGCATGCGCTCGAGCGACAGGTCGATCGACTCGAGCACGTGCTTGCGCGACAGCCCGCGGTCGTTGACGCCGTCGGACATCGGCCAGAAGACCTTGGTCGACAGCACCAGCTGGTGCCGCGGGATCTCGAGGTCGGCGAAGACCTCGCCCATGAAGGTCTCGCCGGCGCCGCGCGCGTAGGCGTCGGCGTTGTCGAAGAAGTTCACGCCCTTCTCGAACGCCTTGGCGACGATGTCGGTGATCAGCTTCTTGTCCTGAACCGAGCCTCCGTACGTGGTCCACGCACCGAGGCTGACGGTGCTCACCTTCATGCCGGCACGACCGAGTCTGCGGTAGTTCATCAGGGTTGCCTCCGCCCCGCAGCGTACCGGCTCGGCACGGCCGGGGGCGTCGAGCGGCGACGGGGCACGTAGGGTAGAAGGTAGGGTATATTGCGGCCATGCGGAAGACGAGCGTCTACCTGCCGGAGGAACTGAAGGATGCCCTGGCCCGCGAGGCGGCGCGGCGCGGCGGGTCGGAGGCCGACGTCATCCGGGCGGCGCTGCGCGATGCCGTGGCGCGCCCCGTGCCCACGGCCGGCCTGTTCGAGACCGAGCCCTTCGCCGAGCGGGTCGACGAGCTGCTGGATGGGTTCGGCGAGCGGTGATCGTCGCGGACACGAGTGGGCTCGTGGCGCTGTTCAACAGGGCGGAGCCGACCCACGCGGCGTTCGCCGCCGCGGTGCGCGCGGCGCGGGGGCCGCTCGTCGTCTCACCGTTCGTCGTGGCGGAGGTCGACCGCCTGGTCGCGACGCGGGTCGGCGCGGGCGCCGCAGTCGCGGTGCTTCGGGAGCTCGCCGGGGGCGCCTACGTGCTGCCTGCGCTCGACGACGGCGACCTGCGCGTCGCCGCGGACGTCATGGAGCGGTACCAGGACCAGGCGATCGGCGTTGCCGACGCTTCGCTCGTCGTGTTGGCGGATCGCTACGCCACGCGGCGCCTGCTGACGCTCGACCGGCGGCACTTCGAGGTCGTGCGCACCGCGGACGGAGCGCCCTTCGAGCTGCTGCCGTGAGGGCGCCGCGCGCGTGGAGCAGCGAGGGCGCGCCGGCCGGTCGGTAGGATGGTGCATGCCCCACGACGATGCAGCGCCGGGAACGCCGATCGCGCTCCCCCCCGACCTCGAGGCGCGCCTCGGCGCCCCGGGCGCGTTCCCGTACACCCGTGGCGTCCATGAGCGCATGTACGCCGACGGCCGGCTGTGGACCATGCGCCAGTACGCCGGCTTCGCGACCGCGGCGGCGAGCAACGCCCGCTACCGCCACCTGCGCGCCCAGGGCGTCACCGGGCTGTCGGTGGCCTTCGACCTCCCGACCCAGCTCGGCCTCGATCCCGACGACCCGCGCGCCCGCGGCGAGGTGGGGCGCGTCGGGGTCTCGATCGCGACCGTCGACGACCTGGCGACGCTGTTCGACGGCATCCCGCTCGACTCGGTCACCACCTCGATGACGATCAACGCACCCGCGGCGATGCTGCTCGCGCTGTACACGCTCGAGGCCGAGCGCCAGGGCGCGCCGCTCGCGGCGTTGGGCGGCACCGTCCAGAACGACGTCCTCAAGGAGTACGTGGCGCGCGGCACCTACATCTTCCCACCCAAGCCGTCGATGCGCCTCACCGTCGATCTGATGCGCTGGTGCGCGGAGCACGCGCCCCGGTGGAACACGATCAGCGTCAGCGGGTACCACATGCGCGAGGCGGGCAGCACCGCGGCGCAGGAGATCGCCTTCACGCTGGCCGACGCCGTCGCGTACGTGCGCGCGGCGCAGGCGGCGGGGCTCGAGGTCGACCAGGTCGCGCCGCGGCTGTCGTTCTTCTTCGCCTGCCACGGCGAGCTGTTCGAGGAGGTCGCCAAGTTCCGCGCGGCGCGGCGCATGTGGGCGCGCCTCGCGCGCGACCT
>JBHEOT010000004.1:53759-98130 GCA_046260675.1 Trueperaceae bacterium
GTTCGAGACCGGGGTGCCGGACGCGGTCGACCCGCTCGCCGGCAGCGTGCACGTCGAGGCGCTGACCGACCGCATCGAAGCGGAGGCGCGCCGCTGGTTCGATGAGGTCGAGGCGCGCGGCGGCGCGGTCGCCGCGATCGAGGGCGGCTACCTGCAGGAGGCGATCGAAGAAGCGGCCTACGCCTTCCAGAAGGACGTCGAGTCGGGCGAACGGGTGGTGGTCGGCGTCAACCGCTTCGCCGACGACGCGGCGGTCGACGTGCCGGTCCAGGCCGTCGATCCGCAGGTCGAACCGGACCGGGGTGCGGCGCTCCAGGCGTTCCGCGCGGCGCGCGACGGCGCGGCCGCCTCCAGCGCCGTCGCGCTGCTCGGGGACGCGGCCCGTGGCGAGGCCGACCTGATGGAGCCGATCCGCGACGCCCTGCGCGCGCGCGCGACGCTCGGCGAGGTCTGCGACGCGCTGCGCGCGGTGTGGGGCGAGCACCTAGGCTGAGGGGTGCGGGGCGTCAGGCGTTCGGGTCGGCCACCGGCAGGCGGTCGGCGTCGACGCCGCGCGCCACGGCGGCCAGGACGTCGATGGTCACGTCCAGGTAGCTGCGCCCATCGGCGGCGGTGGACGCCTCGTCGAGGTAGCCGCCGGGGCCGGTGTGGTCGGACGGGCCGATGATCACCGAACGCAGCGTCCCGCGCCGGCGGGCGACGTTCCAGGGCGACCAGGGGAGCAGCCGCCAGCGCCCGGGGAAGGGCCAGGCGCCGAAGCGCTGGACGCGGTCGCGGCGGCCGTGCAGGTGCAATACCCGGTCCGCCTCGAGGGCACCGGGGTCGGCCGCCATCACCCCGCCCAGCGAGGCGACCACCACCTCGGCACCCGTCGCCTCCTTGAGGTAGGGGGCGGCCCCGAGCGCGATCTGACCGCCTCCGGAGAAGCCGATCAGCACCACGCGCCCGCCGTTTGCGTAGCCGCGCCGCCGGAGCGCCCGCACGACGAGCGCCGCGGAGCCGCGGTTGTACATCGGGCCGTAGCGCCGGTCGGCCGAGACGAGCACCTGCCAGAAGTTGCGCACGTTGATCAGGAAGCCCGCCGCCGCCCCCAAGCGTCGCTTCCCGCGCTTGCCGCGCAGCGCCCAGCGCCACACGCCCGCGAACGCGCGCTGTCCGGTCAAGGCTCGGTTGGTCACGGAGTACGGAAACACCTGGACCACCCGGCCCTCGGGGATCGCGCCGCGCAGGCCGGCGACCAAGCGCGCCTCGCCGCGGCCGTACACCACCGGTCCCACCGCGTGGATGCCGCTCAGGAACACCACCCACGGATCGACGGCGGACGTGGGCACCGGCGGCGTCGCGGCGTCCCCGGCGGCGTCCCCGGCGGCGTCCCCGGAGTCGTCTTCGGGGTCCTGCGGATGCTCGGCGTGCGGGTGGGTCTCCTGGGGCGCGAGCGGGTCGCCGAACCAGCCCGCCCACCAGCCGAGCGTCTCGAGCGGCGCGAGCGACCCCGTGACGAGCAGCGCGAACAGGGCGACCCACCCGAGCGTGCCGAGGTCGGGCATCAGCGTCCGCCCCGGCGCGGTGGCCGCAGCTCGGTGCCCGCGACGGTTCGGCGCACGTAGCGGCTGAGGCGCGCGAGCGGTCGCCCGGCCGTGCGCTGGAGCACGTGCACCAGCAGCCAGCCGCCGGCGCTGGCGGCGAGCGCCTGCGGTGCGCTCAGGTCGAAGACCGCCGCCGTCGCGACCCATACCGCGAGCAGAGTCCACACCGAGAGGAGCCCGCCGATCGCGGTGCCGAAGTAGGGCACGAGCACGAACGCCCCGAACAGCTGCGGTGCGTGCGCGAGCCCGGTCGCGGCCACCGTCGCGCGCCAGGTCCCCGGCGCGTCGAACGCCAGCGTGGCGATGAGCCACGCGCTCGTCGCCCACGTGAGGAAGCCGATGGCGAACAGCGCGGCTTGGACCAGCAAGCTGGCGGCGAAGCGGCGTGGCCGCACGCCGACGGCGAACAGGGCGAGGCTTTGCCCGACGGCGAGGGCGAGGCCGGCGGCGAGCACCACCGCCACGCCGAAGCGAGCGCCGGTCGCGGCGCTCCGGAACACCTCGGGATCGAGGCTCCAGGCGGCGAGGACGGCGTCGAACGGACCCACGGCGCAGGCCTCAGTGGTGGTGGGCGTGCTGCAGCTCGCCCGGCTTGAGCGGCAGGCGGTCGCCGCGGAACCACCAGGCGGCCAGGCCGGTGGTGATGGGGACGGCGAGGATCAGGCCGACCGAGCCGACCAGCGTGTGCACCACCTCGCTCGCGACCAGCTCGAGGTTCAGCGCTCGGGCGAGCGAGACGTCGTTGACGTTCAGCAGGATGAGCAGCGACAGCCCCGAACCGGTGTACGCGAGGACGAGGGTGTTCACGAGCGAGCCCACGTGGTCGCGCCCGACGTTCATGCCGCGCCGGTAGAGCTCGCGCAGCCCGAGCGTCGGGTCGGTGTGCGCCAGCTCGCGCACGACGCTCGCCTGGACGATCGTGATGTCGGTCAGGGCACCGAGCGCGCCGATCAGGAGGCCTGCGAGCAGCAACCCGCGCAGCGCGACCTGGGGAGCGGAGGCGAGCAAGAACATCGCGTCCTCGGTACCGAGGCCCGTCAGCCGCGCGCCATCGCTGAAGCCGATGCCGAGCACCATCGTGACGGCGACCGCCGCGAAGGTGCCCACGAGCGCGGCGGTCGTGCTCCAGCTGACGCCGTGCACGAAGTAGATGGCCAGCAGCAGGATGCCGCCGACGCCCACGAGCGAGACGAGCACCGGATCCCAACCGCCGAGGATGCGCGGCACGATGAAGGCGACGACGATCCCGAGGCTGACGCCGGTCGCGGCGACGGCCCGAAGGCCCTTGAAGCCGGCGACCAGGAACGAGGCGACCGCGAACAGACCGAGCAGCCACGCCAGCGCGGGGCGCCGCACCCAGTCGCTCACCACGTACTGCCGCGTTCCTTCGGGCCCCGGCGCGAAGTAGAGCTCGACGCGCTCGCCCGCGCGGTACGGCGGGACCTCGAAGCCGCCGTCGGGGTCGGGGAAGGGGAGGTCGGCGGCGACCACGCGGCCGTCGGGCAGCTGCACGAGGGCGCCGTCGGGCGGTTCGGGGCGATCGACCAGGTCGACGATGCGCCCCTCGAGGTAACCGAACTCCACGTCGGCGGGCTGAGCGAGCGCCGTGGTGAGGACCGCGGCCAGCAGGAGCGCGATCGCGGTGCGGCCGAGGCGCCCGATGAGCGACGCGGTCACGCCGTCGGCCGGCAGTCGGGGCACAGCCCGTACAGGGTCAGGGCGTGGTCGCGCACCTCGAAACCGCCGGGAAGGGTCACGCCTTCGAGCACCGCGACGGGGCACGTCGCGTGCAGAACGAACACCCGGCCGCACGCCTCGCAGCGGAAGTGGTGGTGGTGGCCGCGGCCGGCCAGTTCGAAGCGGGTGGACTCGTTGGGAAGGTGCACCGCGACGATCTCGCCATGCGCCTCGAGGGCGTTGAGGTTGCGGTACACGGTCGCGAGCCCCAGCGCCTGATGGTGGTGCGCGGCGAGTTCCAGCACCTCGCTCGGCGTGAGCGGGCCGGTGGCTTCGTCGAGCGCTTGGAGGATGGCGCGGCGTTGGACGGTCTGACGCATCGTTCCGCGAGCGTACCACCCGGATCCGCGCCACCGCCGCTTCGTCGAGAACGGGTTCTCGCGCCGCCTCAGTGGACCGTCAGGCGCCCCGCGGCCGCATCGGGCCGAGCGGTTCGCCACCGAGCAGGTGCAGGTGCAGGTGGTCGACCTCCTGGCCGCCGTGGGCTCGGCAGTTCACGATCAGTCGGTACCCGTCTTCGGCGATGCCCTCCTGCTCGGCGACCTTACGCGCCGCCAGGAACAGCCGGCCGAGCGCCGCTGCGTCCGCTTCGGTGACGTCGGCGGCGGTGGGGATCACGTGGTTGGGCACGATGAGCACGTGCACGGGGGCCTGCGGGTGGAGGTCGCGGAAGGCGGTGACCAGTTCGTCGCGGTAGACGACGTCGGCGGGGATCTCGCCTTTGACGATCTTGAGGAACACGGTGTCGCTGGACATGACCGAGCATAGCGCCCCGCGTCGGGTGGACCACGGCGTGGGCTGCGGCCTTGACGCGTGAGCGCGTGGGTGGTGTAGGCTGGCGACCAAGTTGAGAATGAGACGTGATTCTCAACAAACGAACGCCCACGCCCAGCGCGCGCCAACGAGGAGGCACGATGGCCAAGGACGGCCCCCGGATCGAGGTGTTGCTCCGCTCCACCGCCGACACCGGATTCACCTACGCCACGACCAAGAACCGCCAAACGACCACGGCGAAGCTCGAACTCCACAAGTACGACCCCGTCGTGCGCCGCCACGTCGCGTTCCGCGAGATCAAGGCATGACCCGAACCCGCGCCCCCCGCTCAGGAGCCCCCATGCACCAACTCCGTTTACGGTTCGCCCTCCTCTTCGCCCTCCTCCTCTTCGGAGGGCTCACCATCGGCGTCGCGCAATCGTCCATGGCGAGCCCGCCCGCCGAAGCGCACGGCGAAGAGCACGAGCACGATCACGAGGAAGAGCACGATCACGAGGAAGAGCACGATCACGAGGAAGAGCACGATCACGAGGAAGAGCACGGCCACGACGACGATCACGGCCACGACGACGAACACGGCCATGACCACGGAGAAGGCGTCGCCGGCACGCGGCTGCTCGTCGCCGAGGCGGGCGGCGCGACGCTGCTGGTCCTCGACCTCGCGACCGGCGCGGAGCTCGCGCGCTTCGGTACCCCCGGCCCCGGTAGGGTCTACCAGCTGCCCGACCCGCAGCTGGCCGTCGTCGTGCACCGCGCCGACCACCGCGTCACCTTCGTGCACTCCGGCCTGACCGAGATCGACCACGGCGACCACGCCGATCTGGTCGAGGGCTTTCCGTACATCCTGCAGACGCTCAACGTCGGGCTGCAGCCGGCTCACTTCTTCGCGCGGAGCAACGACCTCGCCTTCTTCAACGACGGCGACGGCACCGTCGCGTGGCTCGATCGCCGCCTGCTCGGCGTCAGCCTCGACTACGTGGTCCTCGACGGCCGCGAGCCCGACCACGGCGCCGTCGCGGTGATCGACGACCACGCGTTCGTCGGCTACATGCGCACCGGTATGGTCGACGTCGTCGAGCGCTCGGGCGCGACCGTCGCCACCTTCGAGGGCTGCCCCGGGTTGCACGGCCAGGCGCCGTGGGCGACCGGCGTCGCGTTCGGCTGCAGCGACGGCGTCCTGTTGGTCGAGGCGCGCTCCGGTGGGACCTTCGCCGCGCACAAGCTCGCCAACCCGGCGGGGAGCCCCGAGGGTGCGCGCGTCGGCACCGTAGTCAGCGACCCCGGCTCCGAGACCCTTATCGGCAACTTCGGGCAGGGCATCGCGCTGATCGGCCCGGTGGCGCGCTCGCTCACGCCCGTCGCGCTCCCGGCGTCGCCGCTCGTGATGCGCTTCGCCGAGGAAGGCGAAGTCCTGATCGTCCTAACCGCCGACGGACTTCTCCACGCGCTCGACCCCGCCACCGGGGCGGTGCTGAGCTCGGTCGCCGTGGTCGACGCGCTCGAGACCGGCGCCCCGCGCCCGACGATGACCGTGCTCGGCGAGCACGTCTACGTCGGCGATCCGCTGCACGCGGAAATCGTCGAGGTGCACGTCGACGCCTTCGAGGTCGAGCGGCGGCTGTCGCTGCCCTTCGCGCCCGGCGGGGTCGCGGGCTTCGCGATCCCCGGCGCCGCGCAGCACTGATCGAGCGCACGTCGATCGCGCGCCCACCGGCGCGGCGCGGGCCCCTGGGTACGCCCAGGGGCCCGCTTTTCGCGCCGCGACGCGCTTCGTTCACAAGGAGGGACCCCCGCATCGACCACCACCAAGACGTGCCGATCACCGTGATCGGCGGTCGCGGGCCGCACGGGCTCGCCACGCACCTCTGGATGCGCGACCGGGGGCTGGAAGGCGTGTACGCCCTCGTCGATCCGGCGCCCGATTGGTTGCCGCTCTACGACGACGCGGGCCCCGGCCGCTTCACCGACCACCTGCGCAGCCCGCACGAGCTCGACTTCGCGCTGGGCGATCCAGGGCGGTCGATGCGCGCCTGGTGCGAGCCCGACGGACAGCGGCCGCTCGCGGACGCCTACGGCTTCGCCGACGTCGCCGACGCCCACGCCAATGGCAACTTGCCGCCCGCGCGCCGCGTCGGCCGCCGCCCCTTCCTGCGCTACGCGCGCGCGCTCGCGTGCACGACCGGCGCGGAGGATGCGGTGCTGCGCGCGCGCGTCGAGCGCCTCACGCCCGGACCCACCGGATGGACGGTCGACCTCGACGACGGTCGGACGTTCGGCACCCGGGTGGTGCTGCTCGCGACCGGCATGACGCCGCACCTGCGCGTGCCTGAGAGCTGGCGGGCGTGGTGGTCGCGGCTTCCCGCCGACCAGGCCGAGCTCGCGCTCACCGCCGACGCGCGCCCGGAACGTCTGCAAGGCAAGCGCCTCGCCGTGCTCGGTTCGAGCAACGTCGGGGCGTGGGAGGCGGCCCTGTGGGCGGCGCGCAACGGCGCCCACGTGACGCTGCTCTGCCGGCGTGGCGTCCCCATCGAGCGCCAGCTGCCCTTCGAGGCGGCGTGGTTCCGGCCCGACGTGATCGAGGCCTTCGGGCGCCTCGAACCGCGCGAGCGCTTGCGCCGGCTCAAGCGCACGCACGTACCGCGGTCGACGCTCCCCGGGCTGCCGGCGGCGGTGCTCGCGCACGGCGTCCGCGTGGTGTGCGGCGCCCGCGTGCAGGGCGCGACCGAGCTCTGGGGCGGCGTGCAGGTGCTCTGGAGCGACCCGCACGGTGACCGCGCCGAGCCCTTCGACCTGGTGTGGGCGGCTACCGGGGGCGACCCGCGGCCCCGCGAGCTGCCGTTCCTGGCGAACGCGGTCGGTGCGGGTCGCGGGCCGGTCGTGGTGGGCGGCCCGGCACGCCAGCTCCCGGTCATGGACGCGGTCGGCCGCTGGAAGCAGCTCCCGCCGCTCTACCCGCTCGGCCACCTGGCGCTGCCGCGCGCCGGCCTGGCGGCGACCACCCTCGCGAGCGCCTCGCGCTACCTGCCGACCGTGCTCCCCCACGCCCTCGCGGACGCCGGCCTCGCGGTCGGCCAGCGCGCCGAGCGGCGCGCGCCCGACCCCTTGGAGGTCGCTGCATGAAGCCAACCGACGCTCGCCTGCCCGTGACCGTGCTCTCCGGGTTCCTCGGGGCCGGCAAGACCACCTTGCTCGACCACGTCCTGCGCAACCGCGAAGGGAAGCGCGTCGCCGTGATCGTCAACGACATGTCCGAGGTCAACATCGACGCGGACCACGTGCGCCGAGGCGACGCCGCGCTGTCGCGCACCGACGAGGTCCTGATCGAGATGACGAACGGCTGCATCTGCTGCACGCTCCGCGAGGACCTGCTGCGCGAGGTGGCGCGGCTGGCGCGCGAGGGGCGGTTCGATTACCTACTGATCGAGTCGACGGGCATCAGCGAACCGCTGCCGGTCGCGCAGACCTTCGTTTTCGAGGACGACGCCGGGGTCGGCCTTTCCGAGCTGGCGCGCCTCGACACGATGGTGACGGTCGTCGACGCCTCGCGCGTGCTGGACGACCTGGAGAGCATCGATGGGCTCGGCGAGCGGGGCGAGCGGGCGGACGAGGAGGACGAGCGCACCGTCGTCGACCTCATCGTCGACCAGATCGAGTTCGCCGACGTGGTGGTGGTGTCGAAGGTCGACCTGGTCGACGCCGCCACGCTCCGAACGGTCGAGGCCGCGATCCGCACGCTCAACGCCCGCGCGCGCATCGTCCATGCCGAGCACGGTCGGGTGCCGCTCGACGAGGTGATGGGCACCGGCCTCTTCGACATGGAGGAGGCCGTCGCCTCGCCGGCATGGATCCGCGAGATGGCAGGCGAGCACGTGCCCGAGACCGAGGAGTACGGGATCCGGAGCACCGTGTTCCGCGCGCGCCGACCGTTCCACCCCGGTCGCTTCGCGGCGGCGCTCGACGACCCGGCGCTGCGCGGCGCCGTCCGCGCCAAGGGGGTGTTCTGGCTCGCCTCGCGGCCGAGCTATGCCGGCCTCCTCTCCAAGGCGGGGCCGTCCTACGTCCTGGAGCCCATGGGCAGCTGGTTGGCCGTGCAGAGCGAGGACGCCTGGGACCTCGACGACGGCGAAGCCGCGTCGGTCAAGGCCGACTGGGACGAGCTGTACGGCGATCGGGCGCAGCAGCTCGTGTGGATCGGGGTCGGGCTGGACGTCGATGGCGTGCAAGCGGCGCTCACCGCGGCGCTGGTCGATGCCGCCGAGGAGGCAGGTGGCGTCGGAACGTGGGCCACGTTCGAGGATCCGTTGCCCGCGTGGCCGTGAACGCTCGCCGCCACCCGCTGCACCGCAAGGCGCGGCAGGCAGCCCGGCAGCGCCGGTGACCTTCGCCCCTTGTGAGGCTCTCGCCCGCGCAGGAGGGTAAAGGCTACGGAGGTGCCTCGTCCGCACCGTTGTGCACCCGTCATGGCCCCTTCCGCGGGCTTCGAGGATTGCTCCGTCGGCCTGTTCGCGCGCAGCCCCGACGCTGGTCGATGCGTCTTTCGCGATGTTTTCGGGGGTCCGCCGGGACGGAAGCTTCGCCGCACGAGTCCAATACGGCGCCGTGGTGGCGGCCGGGGCTGCCCTCGTAGGGTCCCTGGCCACCTGGAACCTGTCGGGGTTCCGGTACTGACGATGGAGCGCACGGACGGAGGATGAGTCGATGACGCGACATGCGAGCCCGGTGAAGGTCCTGGTCTTCGGCGCCGGCGTGCTCGGTAGCCTCTACGCCGCCCGCCTCGCCGATGCGGGCCACGACGTCAGCCTGGTCGCACGCGGACGGCGCTTCGACGACCTCCAAGCGCACGGCATCGTGCTCGAGTACTTTGACACCGGCATGCAGACCACCACGCGCGTCGGAACGCTCGACGCGATGCCGGTCGACGAACGCTTCGACGTATGCCTGGTGGCGGTGCGCAAGACGCAGTTGGCGGATGCGCTGCCCGTGCTCGCCACGAACCCGCGGATCCCTAGCTTCCTGTTCATGCTGAACACTGCCGAGGGGCCGCAGGCGATGATCGACGCGCTCGGTCGCGAGCGCGTGATGCTCGGCTTCGCCAACGCGGGCGGTGAGCGCGATGGCCACCTGGTGCGGCTGATGGTTGCCAAGGGTAAGGCAGTGAGGATGGGCGAGCTCGATGGGGTGCGCAGCGAGCGGCTGCTGCGGATCGGAACCGCCTTCCAGGACGGCGGCTTCCAGGTCGCGTTCAACCACCACATGGACGCTTGGCTTCGCTACCACGTCGCCATGGTCGCGCCCATGGCAAACGGGTTTTACCTGGCGGGGGGCAGCAACGTCCGCCTATCCCGCGACCGAAAGGCCGTGCAAACGGCACTGCGCGCTACGCGCGAGGGCTTCGCCGTGATCCGCGCGCATGGCTTCCCGATCGAGCCGTCCACGATGCGTTGGTTCCTCGCGCTGCCCGACTTCATCGCCGTCCCGATGATCCAACGGTTGTTGGCCACTGCGCTCATGGACATCGGTGGCGCCCGGCACGCGCTCGCGGCGCGTGAGGAGATGACCGTCCTGAACGAGGAGTTGCTGGCGATGGCCGACGCCGCCGGCATGGCCGTCCCGACGCTGCGGGGCCTGCACCGCAGCGCGGATCCGGCACTCATGGCGGCGAGTCACGCTTGACGCCCGTGCGCGTGCGCCTGCGGTGCGCCCGTCGTCCACCGGGTCCAGCGCCCCGTTCATCCCGCCGCCTGCCCTCTGCCTGGTCCACCTGGTTTAATCGTCGGCATGAACGACGAGCCTAGGACCAGCCTGGCGCGCGATCCGCTGCCGCTGCGCGGCAAGGTCGTCGTGGTTACCGGCGTGAGTCGCCGAGCGGGGATCGGCCACGCCATCGCCTGCCGAATGGCGGCGTATGGCGCGAGCGTGTTCTGCCACCACTTCGCGCCCCACGACCGCGCGCAGGTGTGGGGCGGCGAGGACCTCGCCGCGGTGGTCGACGGCGTGCGCGGGCATCTCGTGGGCGACGCCCGCGTCGATGATCTCGAAGTCGATCTCGGCGATCCGCGCGGTCCGGAGCGGATGATCGAGGTGGCGGTCGCGTCCTTCGGCCGCGTCGACGCGCTGGTGTGCAACCAGGCGCTCGCGAGCTTCGACGGCGCGATCGGCGCGCTGAGCGCGACCGACCTGGATCGGCACTGGGCCGTCGACGCCCGCGCGTCGATCCTGTTGGCCCAGGCGTTCGCGGAGCGCTTCGAACACGGCCGCACGGGATCGATCGTGTTCCTGACCTCGGGCCAGGGGCTGGGTCCGATGCCCGGTGAAATCGCCTACGCTGCGGCGAAGGCGGCCATCGCTGGCGTCACGCCGACGATCGCGGACCAACTCGCCGACCGAGGGATCCGGGTCAACGCGGTGAACCCAGGTCCCACCGACACCGGGTACCTCGACGCCGACCAGCGGCGGTCCCTGGCACCGAGGTTCCCGTTCGACCGCCTGGGCACGCCCGACGACGCGGCGCGTCTCGTCGCGTGGCTCGTCACGGACGAGGCGGCCTGGATGACGGGCCAGGTCTTCCACAGCGAGGGGGGCTTCCGGCGCGGGCGCCCGCCGGGCGGCTGAAGTCGCGACGCCGCTGGAGCGAGTTGGAGCGGTGTGCGCCGCAGCACCATTTGGTCGCTGGGCCGCTCGTCAGCCGCCCGCCGCCTTGAGCTCCGCCATCGTGAACAGCGCCCGCAGCGCCACCCCCGCGTCGGCGAGCGCGTCGGCGCCGCCCGCCTGCCGGTCGATCACGCACAGCGCGTGGTCGACCTCGGCGCCGGCGGCGCGCAGGTCGGCGGTCGAAAGCACGACCTGACCGCCCGACGTCACCACGTCCTCGACGACCAGCACCCGTCGGCCCTCGATCGCGGTCCCCTCGGCGAGGCGCCGGGTGCCGTACTCCTTGGCCTGCTTGCGCACGAACGCGGCGGGGATGCCGGTGAGCTGCGACAGCATCACCGCGAGCGGCACGCCCCCGAGTTCGAGGCCCGCCAGGACCTCGGTCTCCTCCGGCACCATCGGCACCAGGTGCTCGGCGACCACCCGGAGCAGCTGAGGGTCGGCCTCGAACCGGTACTTGTCGAAGTACTCGTGGCTGACGGCGCCCGAGCGGAGGAGGAACTCCCCGGTCAGGTGCGCGCTGGCGTGCACGGAGGCAGCGAGCGTGTGGCGTTCCATGGAGCCATCGTAGCGCCGACGCGCGTTGCCCGCGCGTTGAGCGGGCGAAGGCGGTGTGCTACACTCTCCCGGTTACGGAGTCCAACTGGCCCTATCGGTCGGACGACGACGCACGCAGGCGGCACGGCCGCAACCCCGCGCGGCCCCGCCGCATACGACGTTCTGGCCCCCCGGGCCCCAAGGAGCACCCACGATGGCGCGCAACGCATCGGCGATGAAGTACCACAAGCAGTCGGAGAAGCGCCGACTGGCCAACAAGGCCCGCAAGTCGACCATCCGCACCTTCACCAAGAAGGCGGTCGTCGCCGGTGAGGCCGGCGACGCGGCGAACGCCGCCAAGTTCGAGAAGGTCGTGCAGAGCCTCGTCGACAAGGCCGCCAAGGGCTCGACGCTGCACAAGAACACCGCGGCGCGCCGCAAGTCGCGCTTGGCGAAGCGCCTCAAGGCGATGCAGGCCGCTGCGGCCTGAGCGCGTTCTGAACGGCGCTCGATCCGAACCGTCCGCGACGCGCGGGGCCGAGGCCCCGCGCGTCGTGCTCGTGGCGCCCAAGCACGCGGCCAACGTCGGCGCGGCCGCGCGCGCGATCGCGAACTTCGGGCTCGGTCCGCTGTGGCTCGTGGCGCCCAGGTGCGAACTGAACAAGGAGGCGTACGCGCTCGCCACCCACGCTGAGGCGGTGCTCGACGCCACCGTGACGGTCGCCACCCTCGACGAGGCGCTCGCCGACCGCGACGTGGCGGTCGCGACGTCGGCCCGGCGGCGGCGCCACCACGGGCACGCGTCGGCGGACCCCGAGGCGGTGCTGCCCGCGCTCGTCGGGCGCCGCGGTGCGCTCGTCTTCGGTCCGGAGGAGTCGGGGCTCGACAACGACGCGCTCGACCGGTGCCAGGCGGTCGTGACCGTCCCGACGGCGGCCGCGGCGTCGATCAACCTGGCGCAGACGGTGGTCGTGCTCGGCTACGCGTGGCATCGCCTCGGCGCCGTCGCCGCGGCGGCGCCCGACGCGCCGGCGCCGGTCGTGCCCGTCGCCCCCGAGGGCGCCCCCGAGCGCGCCCAGGTGGAGGCGATGTACGAGCAGCTGCGGGTGCTGCTGCGGCGCGTCGGGTACACCGACGCGCCGCGCGAGACGACGGTGATGCGCAAGTACCGCACCCTGCTCGGGCGCGCGGCGCCCACCGCGGACGAGGTGACGCTCCTGCGCGGCCTCTGGTACCAGCTCGCGTGGGCGGTCGAGCAAGTGCCCGAGCGCTTGCCGGGTTCGGTGGTGGGCGCCCGCGACGCCGACGCGGCGGTCGCTGCGCCGCCGGACCCGGCGAGCGACTGACCCCCGTCAACCCTGCGCGAAGCCGCTCGTGCTACACTTCGAAGGTTGACTCGTGTCGACTTCTGGAGCGCGCTCCGGGACGATGACGAGGCGAGGAAGACGCAGGGACCGCCCCGCGGCCCGCACCACGTCCGGCACGCACCGGACCGCCCACGAGGGCGCGCCCCACGAGGGCGTTCGAGGAGGAACCCCATGCCGCGCGTTTGTGCGATCACCGGCAAGAAGACCATGAGCCAGACGACCAGCAAGCGCAAGGGCTCGCCCAAGAAGAAGGGTGGCGTCGGCGTCAAGCAGGTCGGCGTCCACAAGCGCACCTTCAAGCCCAACCTGGTCAAGAAGACGCTGTGGGTGGACGGCAAGCCGCAGAAGGTGTGGATCAGCGCCAAGGCGCTGCGCCAGCTCGATCCCACGCTGCTGGTCAACCCGAGCAGGTAAGTCGGGCGTCGGTCGGTCTCGAGCGGCGGGCATCCCGGTAGGGGTGCCCGCCGCTTCTTGGTCGTGGCCTCGGCCGCGCTTGCAGGTCTCGGTGGCGCGGGTGTAGGCTGCCTCGATATGAGAACCAATTCTCGAAACGTCCGTTGGAGCCGCGTGTTCGTCCTCGCAGCCGTGCTGGTCGCCGCGTCGTTCGCCGCGGTCGGCTTCGCCCGACCTTCGGTCGTCGTGTCGATCCACCCGCTCTACGACCTGGTGCGGCAGGTGGCGGGCGACGACGCCGACGTGGTGCGGATCCTCCCCGTGGGCGCGTCGCCGCACGTGTTCGACCCGACGCCGCGCGACGTCGCTCGGCTCGCACGCGCCGACCTCGCGGTCACGGTCGGCGGCCTCGACCTGTGGCTGCGCGACCTGCTCGACGCCGCCGGTGGTCGCGCCGTGCGCCTGGAGCTGCTGACGCTCCCCGCCGTCCAGGAGCTGCTGGTGCGCGACTTCCCGGAGCTCGCGCCTGCCGCAGGCGCGGACGTGCTCGCGTGGAACGCCCACGTGTGGCTCGATCCGCGCACGGTGGTGGCCGCCTTGCCCGACCTCGCGGACGCGCTGGCCGCGGTCGATCCCGACCACGCCGAGGGGTACCGCGCCCGTGCGGCCGTCCTCGCCGAGGACCTGGCGGCGCTCGACGCCGAGCTCGCCGCGACGCTCGCGCCGGTGGCGGGCGCGGCGTTCGCGCCGTTCCACGACGCCTGGTCCTACTTCGCGGCTCGCTACGGCCTCGACCTGGTCGTCGAGATCGAGCCCTTCCCGGGGCGCGAGCCGAGCCCGGCGTACCTCGCCATGGCGCTGCGGCTGGTGGCCGAGTCCGGCGCGCGCGCGATCTTCTCCGAGACGCAGCTGAACCGGCGCCCGGCCCAAGTGGTCGCCGACGAGGCCGGCGTGGCGCTGTTCGAGCTCGACCCGTTGGGGGGCGCCGCCGACCGGGCGACGTACCAGGAGCTGATGCGCTGGAACGCGCGCGTGCTGCTCGCAGGCCTGCGGTGAGCGACGGCGTCCCCGTGGTGGCGAAGCGCGACGTGCGTTCGCTGCCGCCGATTCCCGCGCTGCACGTGCACCGGGTCAGCGTCCGCTTCGGCGACGCGCTCGTGCTCGACGGCGTGGACTTCGACCTGGACGCCGGCCACTTCCTCGCGATCGTCGGCCCGAACGGCGCCGGCAAATCGACCCTGGTCAAGGTGGTGCTCGACCTGGTCAAGCCCTCCAAGGGGCACGCGGCGGTGTTCGGCGCCGACGCCGGTGCCGCCCCGCAACGCATCGGGTACGTGCCGCAGCTCAAGACCTTCGATCGCACCTTCCCGGCGACCGCCGTGGAGCTGGTCGCCTCGGGCGTGCGCCGCAGTTGGCCGCTCCGCGTCCGCAAGGAAGAGCGCGAGCGCGCCGTGGCCGCGCTGCTCGACGTCGGGGCCGGGCACCTCGCCGACCGCAGGCTCGCGCGCCTCTCCGGTGGCGAGCTGCAGCGCGCCTACCTCGCCCGGGCGCTGGTGCGTCAGCCCGACCTGGTCCTGCTCGACGAACCCGCCACCGGCGTGGATTTCCTGGCGGAGCACGACCTGTACGACCTCCTGGAGCGCTACCAGGCGCGCACCGGCGCCACCGTGGCGATGGTGACCCACGACCTCGCGGCCGCGCGGTACCACGCGAGCCGCGTGCTGGTCCTCAACCGCAAGCTCCACGGCTTCGGGCTGCCCGAGGACGTGCTCTGCGAGCCCTGCCTCCAGGAGGCCTTCGGGCACGTGGGCCACCAGCACGCCGTGGCCTTCTGATGCTCGGCGACCTGTACGAGGCGCTCGGGTACGCCTTCATGCAGCGCGCGCTGGTCGCCGGCGTGCTGGTGGCGCTGATGAGCGGGCTGCTCGGCACCTTCGTGGTGCAGCGGCGGCTCTCGTTCCTCGGCGACGGCCTCGCGCACGCCGCCTTCGGCGGCATGGGGTTGGGCGCTTTCGTCGTCGTGACCTTCGGGTTCCTCGAGGCGGGGTTCCTGCGCGACCCGCTGTGGGTGGCGGTGCCGTTCTCGCTCCTCGCCGCGCTCGGCATCGCCTTCGTGCGCGACCGCACGGAACTGTCGAGCGACACCGCGATCGGCGTCTTCTTCGCGGTCTCGGTGGCGCTCGGGGTGCTGTTCTTCTCGCGCATCCCGCCGGACGCCGACCTGGGCGTCAACGTCCTCGACCTGCTCTTCGGCAGCATCCTCGCGGTGCGCCAGACCGAGTTGATCGCGATCGCCGTCACGACCGTCGTGGTCCTGGGCGCGCTCGGCTGGGCGTGGGGGCGGCTCGCGTACGCCACCTTCGACGACGAGCTCGCGCGCACCGACGGCGTGCGCACGCGCGCGCTCGAGTACCTGCTCTTCGCGACCGCCGCGCTCGTGGTGTCGGTGAGCGCGGTGGTCGTGGGCATCGTCCTGATGGCGGCGTACCTGGTGATCCCGGCGGCGGCGGCGCGCCTGCGCTCGAAGTCGCTCGCGGGGACGACCGTGCGGGCGATGGCGATCGGCGTGGCGACCACCGTCGCCGGCGTGCTCGCCTCGTTCCTCGTGGACGTGCCGACGGGCAGCGCGATCATCCTCGGTCAGGCGGCGGTGTTCGTGGTGGCGGCGGTGCTGCCCCGGCGCTGAGCGCGCGCACGGGTTCGCCCCGCCGCCCGAGGGCCGGCACGGTGCCATACTGGTCTGTGGACCGAGATCCGTTCTTGACGGAAGGTGGCACCACGTTCCCGGTACAGCGTCGCGACCTGGAAGCGCGCAAGCGCGCCGTGTACGGCGCGTTCCTGGCGATGGGCGCGGCGGGCGCGCTCTTCTCCTTCGCGCTCAACCTCGTGCGCAGCACGCCCGATCCCGCCGTCGCGCGGATCCAGCTGGCGACGGCGCTGGTGTTGGGGGTCGCGGTGTTGATCGTCGGGTGGCGGCGCGTGCCGCTTCCCCCGCTGGAGCGGGTGGCGCTGGCGTTCGGTTCGCTCACGATCGTCGGCTCGATCGCCTGGTCGCTCTACGGCGCGAACTCGGCGGCGCTCGGGCGCGCGGCGGTGCAGGCCACGCTGCACTGGGTGCCGCTCGTCTTCGCGTTCGGGTTCGTCGCGTTCTCGGGACGAACCGCGACGCGCGTCGCCGCCGCGGTGCTGGCCGCGATCGCGCTCCTGGTGGTGCCGCACGACCTCGTGGCGGCGCGCAGCGGCGTGAGCGACGACCTGTTCGTGCTCGCCCAAGCGCTGGTCGCCTACGCCGTGCTGATCGCCGGACTGCGGTTCTTCGCCGACCTGCACGTGCGCGCCTCGACGCTCGAGCGCACCGCCGAGCGCATGCGCGCGCTCGCCCACACCGACGCGCTCACCGGTCTGGGCAACCGGCGGCAGGCCGACCTGTGGCTCGTGCGCGAGCTGCAGCGCGCGGATCGCTACAAGCGCCCCTTCTCCGTGTTGATGCTCGACATCGACCACTTCAAGCGTCTGAACGACGACCACGGGCACGCGGCGGGCGACCGGGTGCTCGTCGACCTCGCCGGCGAACTGGTGGCGATGGTGCGGGCCAGCGACGCCGTCGTCCGCTGGGGGGGCGAGGAGTTCCTGGTGCTCGCGCCCGAGACCGGGCTCGAGGACGCCGTGCAGGTCGCGGAGCTGGTGCGCCGGCAGATCGCGAAGCTGCCGCTCGGCGACGCCCACCGCACGACCGTCAGCATCGGCGTCGCGGCGCACCGCAGCGGCGACGACCCGGACGGCCTCGTGGCGCGCGCCGACGCGGCGCTCTACATGGCGAAGCGCTCGGGCCGCAACGTGGTCCGGCAGGAGATCGCGCCGAGGGACTGATCGCCGCGGCGCTCCGCGACGACCCGTCGCGGTGTGATCGCCGCGGCGCTCCGCGACGACCCGTCGCGGCCTAGAAGCCGTGGCGCTCCGCGACGGGCGCCATCCGCTCGACCACCTCGTCCGGCAGCGTGATCTTGTCGGGCCACGTGCGCGTGAAGCCCTCCGCGGCGATCTTGGGCGTGGCGTCGAACAGCCACACGGGCCCACCGGGACCGTCGACGACCTGCAGGTCGCGCTCGGGATCGATGTTGTTGAGCAGCGTCCACATCGCGTCCTCGAAGTCGCGCGGGTCGGTGGCGTCGTCCAGCACCGCGATCAGCCGCACGCCGTTGGCCGCCTTCTGCTTGGCCGCCCACTCGCCCACGTGCCGCCCCTGGCCGGCGCGGTTCTTGCGCGTCGTCAGGAACCAGAAGCCGCCGCCGGGCTGGTGCTGGTCCAGGACCTCGGCGTGGGACGGCAGCTTCGTGACGGTGCGCTCGGGACCGGGCGTCCACGGCGCGGCGTCGGCGTCCGCCCCGCCGAGCTCCTCGGCGTGCTTGACGGTGCCGTCGATCACCAGCTTGGTGCCGTAGCTCCAGGCGCGGCTCGCGTGATCGAGCACGTCGATGGGGCCTTTGGCGATCTGGTGGTCGCGGCCGGGCACGGCGTTGGCGAGCACCGTGCGCCAGAAGCCGGGATGATCGTTGGCGGCCACGTCGGCGTCGGTCACCAACACCACCTTGGCGAACATCATCTGGCCGAGGCCCAGCAGGCCGTTGCCGACCTTGTAGGCCTGCCCCGGGTAGCTCTTGGCGATGCGCACGTTGACCAGGTTGTGGGCGATGCCGGCGGGCGGCATCGCGTAGTCCAGGATCTCCGGCAAGATCAGCTGCGCCGGCACCAAGAAGAGGCGCTCGGAGGCCTCGATCAGGTAGGCGTCCTCCATGGGGGGACGACCGACGATCGTCGCGGGGTAGATCGGTTGGGCGCGCATGGTGATCGCGGTGACGTGGAAGGCCGGGTACAAGTCCTGCAGCGTGTAGAAGCCGGTGTGGTCGCCGAAGGGGCCCTCGACCACCCAGTCCTCCTCGGGGTCGACGTAGCCCTCGAGCACGAACTCGGCGTTGGCCGGCACCTCGAGGTCGACGGTGACGCCCTTGATCAGCTCGACGCCCTTCCCGCGCAGGTAGCCCGTCAGGCTGAACTCGTTGACGCCGGGGATGGGGGGTATGGGGGCCGTGGCGGCGTAGGTGAGCGCCGGGTCGCCGCCGAGCGCGACCGCGACCTCGAGCCGCTGCCCCAGGCGTTTGGCGGCCTCGAGATGGCGAGCGCCGGTCTTGTGGCGCTGCCAGTGCATGCCGGTGACGTCCTTGCTCATCACCTGCATGCGGTACATGCCGATGTTCACCTCGCCGGTCTCGGGGTGCTTGGTGATCACCAGCGGCAAGGTGACGAAGGGACCGCCGTCGTCGGGCCAGCACTTGAGCACCGGCAGGCGGCCGAGGTCGACCTCGTCGCCACGCCAGACGACCTCCTGCACGGGGGCGCGGCGCACCCGCTTGGGCGGCAGCGACGCCAGCTCGCGCAGCTTGGGGAGGTTGGAGGCCAGCCCCATCAGGCCGCCGCCGACGCGCACGTCGATCAGCTCGCGCAGGCGCGCCCCCAGGTCGTCGAGGTCCTCGAGCCCCAGCGCCCACGCCATCCGCTGGCGGGTGCCGTAGAGCCCGATGACGAGTGGGAAGTCCTTGCCCTCCACGTCCTCGAACAGGAGCGCGGGGCCGCCGGCCTTGACGGCGCGGTCGGCGAGGGCGGTGATCTCGAGGTCGTGCGAGACGCGCTCGCGCACGCGCACCAGCTCGCCCTTCTCCTCGAGGAAGCTCAGGAAACGTCGCAGGTCGCCGTGCATGCCGCCATGGTACGGCGGCGTCGGGTGTTCGACCGTGGCGGGCGCGCCCGGGTTCAGCCGTGCGCGTTCAGCCGTGCGCGGTCGCGGCCTGGTGCGGCTCGCCGTCCGCCGGCGAGGGGCGCGCCACCCAGCGCGCCAGCTCGCTCTTCAGGTCGTCCAGGCCGAGGCCGGAGATCGCCGACACCGCGGGCGCCTCGTCGTAGCGCGTCGCCAGGTCGCGCAGCACCACCGGGTCGGCGGCGTCGGCTTTGTTGAGCACCACGCGGCGCGGGCGCTCGAGCTCCAGGTCGTCGAGGATGCGGTCGACCGCGGCGACGCGGTCCGCAGCGCCGGGGGCGGCGGCGTCGACGACGTGCAGGAGCAGGTCGGCGTCGTGGAGCTCCTCGAGCGTCGCGCGGAAGGCGTTGACCAGCTCGTCGGGCAGATCGCGGATGAAGCCGACCGTGTCGGTGTAGATCACCTTGGCGCCCCAGGCGCCCAGGCCCGCGAGCCACCCCTCGCGGGTGGTGGGGCGCAGCGTCGCGAAGAGCGCGTCGCGCGCCAGCACGTCGCTCTTGGCGAGCGCGTTGAACAGCGTGCTCTTGCCGGCGTTCGTGTACCCGACCAGCGCGATCACCGGCACGGTGCCCGCCGTGCGCCCCTTGCGGGTCTCGGCGCGGCGCTTGGAGATGGCGTCCACCGCCTCCTCGAGCTGGGTGATGCGCGCGCGGATGCGGCGGCGGTCGACTTCCAACTTGGTCTCGCCCGGGCCGCGGGTGCCGATGCCGCCGCCGAGGCGCGACATCGCCTTGCCGCGGCCGGCGAGCCGCGGCAGCTGGTACTGCAGCTGCGCGAGCTCGACCTGCACCTGCGCCTCGCGCCCCTTGGCGTTCTGCGCGAAGATGTCGAGGATCACCTGGGTGCGGTCGAGCACCTTGAGGTTGGTGGCGCCGTCGAGCACGCGCGTCTGGGCCGGCGTCAGCTCGCGGTCGAACACGAGCAGGTCGGCGTTCTCGTGGTACGCGAGCGAGACCAGCTCCTCGAGCTTGCCGCGTCCGACGAGCGTCTTGGCGTCGACCGAGCCGCGCCGCTGCAGGCTGCGCGCGGCCACGGTGCCGCCGGCGCTGCGCACCAGCTCCTCGAGCTCGTCGACGCGGGCGTTCGTCTCGATCTCGCCCTCGCCGGTGTCCACCCCGACGACCACCGCGCGCTCCTCGGAGCCGCGGCGCACCTCGCGCGCCTGCCACGAGCGCGACAGCTCCTCCTCGAGGGCGGCGATGCGCTGCAGGGCGTCGTCGCGTTCGACGGTGCGGACGTCGGCGGGCGCGTCGATCAGCCAGTCCTCCTCGTCGGAGGTGGGGGGCGCGACCATCGCGACGTGCGTCGCCGCCAGGACCACGTCGCCGCGGTCGTTGCGCGCGACGTCGACGGCCACGATCATGTCGAGGCGGTTCAGGAAGAGCGTGGTGAGGTCGGGGCCCGACAGACCACCGGGCTTGAGGTGCACGTGCACCAGGCGCAGGCCGCGCAGGCGGGCCTCGGCCTCGCCGGCGGTGGGCGGCAGCGGCGTGTCGGTCGCGTCGCCCGCGGCGACGGTCGTCAGGCGCCCGCGGCGGTCGATCAGCACCGAGACCGGGCGCCCGATCTCGAGCGCCAGCTCGCCCATCGCGCGCGCCAGCTCGGCGGTGACCGCCTGCTCGGGCGGCACGCGTCGGCGGTAGAGGTTGGCGAGGCGTTTGACCTGGTTGGTCTTGAGACCGGAGAGCTTGCCGTGGACCTTGTCGATGCTCCAAGCTAGCACGTTCCCGGCCGCTGCGAGATCCCGCGGGGCACGTGGTAGCTTCCGCGGGTGACGCGTTCTCTGGCCTTCCGACCCTGGCGTGGCGCGCTCGTGGCGATGGCGTGCGCGGCGCTTGCGTGGGCCGCTGCCCAAGGCCCCTCGCCGGTCGACGCCCGCGCGGACGGCTCGTGGACGCTGGTCGCCGGCGACGACCTGGCGCGCGCGCTGGGGGCCGCCTGGTCCGACGATGGGCGCGCGTTCACGCTGCGCGTCGCGACGGGCGTGCTCACCGTGTTCGAGGGCGACGTCGACGCGCTCTGGCAGCCCGCCGGCGGCGCCGATCCGACGGTCGTGTCCGCCGCGCTCCCCGCGCGCCGCATCGACGACCGCTGGTACGTGCCGGAGGACCTGCTCGGGGTCTTGGGCGCGCGCGTGGACGGCGCGCTGCTGCACCTGCCCGGTGGGGCGACGCGGCCGCTGCTGCTGCCGCGGACGGCCGTCGCGGACGCCGCGAGCGAGCTGGTGCCGCTCGGCCCCGGGGTCGAGGCGCTGCGCCTGTTCGTGAACGGTGGCGATGGCGACGCGTCGGTCAGCCTGCTGGTGGTCGACCTCGGGCTGCTCGCGCTCGCCTTCCCGGCGCAGCAGAGCGCGCTCGACGCGGTGCTGCGCGACCTGAGCGCCGAGCGGGCGCTGTTCTTGACCGTGACCGCCACCGCGCAAGCGGCCTGGCAACCGGCGATCTACGTGGTGCAAAACGGGCGCGAGACGCTCTTGGCCGAGCCGTTCGCGGTGCAGGTGCTCGCCGGCGACCCGGCGCGGGTGGCGCCCGGCGAGCCCGTGGTCGCCGTCGCGTTCCTGCCCGACCACCTCGACCTCCGCCGACCGCTGACCGTGCGGTGGGCCGGGGTCAGCGGCACCTGGACGCTGCGCCGGTAATGCCCTGCGTGGGCACCGCACCGGTCGGTACCATGGGGACACATCGTGCCGCGGCCGACCCCCGTCCCGGGGTCGCCCCGCCGGCCAAGGAGGCCCCATGCCCGTCGTGATCGCCAGTGCCGTCCGCACCGCCATCGGCGCCTTCCAAGGCGCGTTCGCCTCGGTGCCCGCCCCCGCGCTCGGCGCCGCCGCGATCCGCGCTGCGGTCGAACGCGCCGCCGTCGCCCCCGAAGACGTCGACGTCGTGTTCATGGGTCAGGTGCTCGCCGCCGGCGCAGGCCAAGCGCCCGCGCGCCAGGCCGCGCTGGGCGCCGGCTTGCTGGAGCGCACGCCGACGGTCACGCTCAACAAGATGTGCGGCAGCGGCCTCGAGGCCATCGTCCAGGGGTGGCGGGCGATCACCGTCGGCGACGCCCAGGTGGTCGTGGCCGGGGGGCAGGAGTCGATGAGCCAAGCCCCCTACGTGGTGCCCGGCGCGCGCGCGGGCCTCCGGCTCGGCGACGGCGTGCTCGTGGACACGATCCTGCGCGACGGCCTGCTCGACGCCTTCGACGGTCGCCACATGGGGAGCTGCGCCGAGGGGTGCGCCGTCGAGTACCAGATCGCGCGCGCCGATCAGGACGCCTACGCGGCGCGCTCGTACCGGCGCGCGCAGGCCGCGACCGAAGACGGCCGCGCGGCCAACGAGATCGTCCCGTTCGAGATCGAAGGCCGCAAGGGGAGCGTCGTCGTGGACGCCGACGAGGGGCCGGCCAAGGTCGACTTCGACAAGCTCCCGAACCTGCGACCGGCCTTCGACAAGACCGGCACGATCACCGCCGGCAACGCCTCGACCCTCAACGACGGCGCCGCCGCCGTCGTGCTGATGGACGAGGACGAGGCCACCAAGCGCGGCACCCCGGTGCGCGCGCGGATCGTCGGGCACGCGTCGCACGCCCAGGCACCCGCCGACTTCGCCACCGCGCCGATCGGCGCCATGCGCGCCCTGTTCGACCGCATCGGCTGGGCGCCGGAGGACGTCGACGTCTTCGAGATCAACGAGGCCTTCGCGGTGGTCCCGATGGCGGCGGCGCGGGAGTTCGGCATCGACGAGGAACGGCTGAACGTGCTGGGCGGCGCGGTGGCGCTCGGGCACCCCATCGGCGCCTCGGGCGCGCGCATCGTGGTGACGCTGTTGAACGCGTTGGAGCTGAGCGGCGGGCGACGTGGCGTGGCCGCGATCTGCATCGGCGGCGGCGAGGCGTGGGCGCTCGCGGTGGAGCGCGTCTAGGGTCGGCCGGCCGAGTCGCTTTCGGGCATGCGCCCGAGTTGGACCGCGTCCGCGACGACCTTGGGCAGCCCCCAGGCCACCAGGTCGAACGCCACGGCGGCCGTGTCGTACTCGATCTTGTCCATGCGCACGTCCACCCCGTCGTCGTCGATCGTGAGGAAGCAGACGTCGGCGCCGGGCTCGCCGTTGAGCGACAGCCCGACCGAGCCGGGGTTGACGACCCACCCGGCCCCCGACACCTTGCGGAAGTAGGGGACGTGGCTGCCACCGGCGGCCAGCAGCGTGCAGCGATGGCGCTGGAGCATGCGCGTGAGCGTGATCGGGTCCTGCTGCAGGTTCATGCGGTCGCCCGGATCGTCGGCGCTCCCGTGGAACGCGCGTAGGCGTCCGGCCGGGGTGTCGATGCGGCGCTGCACCGGCAGCGTGCGCATCCACTCGACGTGGCGCGGCTCGATCACGGTCCGCGTCCACTCGAGGGTGGCGTCGGCGACGCCCTTGCGTCCGCCGCGCCGGGCGAAGTCGAAGGCGATGCGCTCGTCCGCATCGCCCAGGCAGCACATCACGTTGGCGCGCTGCAGCAGATCGAGGGTCTCGTTCGGGGTCGGACCGTAGCCCACCAGGTCGCCGAGGCACACCACGCTCCCGGCGCCGGCGCGCCGCATCGCCCCGAGCGCCGCTTCCAGCGCCAGGACGTTGGCGTGCACGTCCGAGATGATGCCGATGACCACCCGGGCAGTCTAGCAGCCGCGAACGGACTCGCGGCGGTGCGCCAGGGCGCTCAGGGGCGCACGCCCTCGGCGGCGCGGTCGCCCCACCAGGATTCGACCGCGGCGCGGAAGGCGTCCGGGCACTCCTCATGGGGGAGGTGGCCGCAGCCACCCAACTCGACGAGCCGCGCGCCTCCGGGGACGTTCACCAGGTCGGCGACCAGGTCGCGGCTCTGCTCGACCGGCACGACCACGTCCTGGAGCCCGTGCACGATCAGGACCGGCACGCGCACCTCGTCGAGCCGGCCCTCGAGGTCGGGCTCGGCGCTCGCTTTGACCAGCTCCCACAGCGCGACGTCCCAATCGTGGGCCTGCAGCGGCCGCCGGTAGGCCTCGAACACCGCGTCGTCCATGCGCGTCGGGTCGGCCCAGGAAGTGCGCAGGAAGTCGTCGCCGGTGCTGCCGCCGAGCTGGCGCATCAGCACGGGCCCGATCCGCTCCAGCTGCGGCGTGCGCAGCAGCGGCTTGCTCCACGCCGGCGCGCCGCCGCCGCGGTAGACGGCCGGCGCGACGAGCACCAGCGCCGCCACCCGCTCGGGGTGGTCGAGCGCGGTCTGCAGCGCGATCGCGCCACCGGCGGAATGGCCGACCAGCACGGCCGAGTCCGCGCCCACCACGTCGATCAGTGCGACGGCGGTCGCGACCTGCGCGGCGGGGCCGTACGGGTTGGCGCCTCGCGCCCAGCCGCCCGTCGGCCGATCGGTGAGCCCGAACCCCGGTCGGTCGTACGCGAGCGCGACGTCGCCCGGGGCGTCGCCGTCGTCGCCGATCCACGGCAGCGTCGCCCCCCACGAGCGGGTGTTGGCGCCGAAGCCGTGGAGCAGCAGCACCGCGGGGTCGGCCGGCGACGGCAGCGCCGTCAGGTCGGTGGTCGGGGCGCCGTCGACGACCGCCTCGACGTGCACGTCGAGGCCTCGGGCGGGCGTCCAGGCCGAGCCCGGCCATGCCAGGTCGCGCGCCGGGACGGTGTCGGCGAGCGGCGCGATCGGCACCAACAGCGGCCCGATCAGGGCGATCCCGACGAGGGTAGCGAGGATCCAGAGGGAGACCTTGATGCGGAACGGCACGCACCCATCCAACCACGGCGCCGGCCGGGTCCTCGGTCGCGGCCGGTTGGTAGGCTCGCCTCATGACCCGCCCCAAGATCCGTCCGGTGCACACCTTCTCGATCGTCGCGCGCGACCCCAAGACCGGCGACCTGGGCGTCGCCACCGCCTCCAAGTTCCTCGCGGTGGGGGCCGTGGTGCCGTTCGCCGTCGGCGACGTCGGCGCGGTCGCCACCCAGAGCTACGCCAACACCAGCTTCGGTCCGCGCGCGATCGAGGCGCTGATGGCCGGCATGCCGCTCGACCTGGTCGACGCCGGCTTCCGCGCCACCGACCCGCAGATCGCGCAGCGCCAGTACGGCATGGTGGCCGCGGACGGCGCGAGCGTCACCTTCACCGGCGACGGCTGCCACCCGTGGGCGGGCGGCGTCGCCAAGCCGGGGCTCGCCGCGCAGGGCAACCTCCTCGCGGGTCCGCAGGTGATCGACGCGCTCGTGGCGGGCTACGAGCAGCACGACGGCCCCTTCCCGGAGCGGCTGCTGGCGGGCCTGCTCGCCGCCGACCGCGCCGGCGGCGACCAGCGCGGCAAGCAGTCGGCGGCGCTGCTGGTCGTGCGCGACGAGGGGGGCTACGGCGGCCTGAACGACCGCTACATCGACCTGCGCGTCGACGACGACGCCGACCCGGTACCGCGGCTGCAGGGGCACCTGGCGCTGCAGCGGCTCTACTTCGAGAAGCCGAGCGAGGACGATCTGCTGCCGATCGAGGGCGAGGTCGAGGCGCGCTTGCTCGAGGCGCTCGCCGCCGCCGGGCAGACCCCCGGGAGCGCCTGGGGCGACCCGGGCCGCGCGGCGCTGAGCGCGGTGGCGGGCGTCGAGAACCTCGAGGAGCGCCTCGTCGAGGACGACCGCGTCGATCGGGCGGTGCTCGAGCACCTGGAGCGGACGTTCGACGTGGGTTGACTGAGGCGACGCCCTGAGGAGCGTTCAATCGCGAGCATCTGGCAGCCGGCCCGGTCCTCGCCCTGATGGGCTTGCGGCGCTGTCTCGTCGACCGGCTCAGGAGCGAAATCTCGGGTTGGCCGATGCCACCACTGCACGCGTCGCTCTTCGGTTCTGCCGCCCGAGGCGACGGAACTACCGCCAGCGACATCGACGTGTTCCTCGTGCGACCGGGCACGGTCGCGGCGGAGGACGCCCGCTGGAGAGGCCAACTCGACCACCTTGGCGACCTCGTCGTGAGCTGGACCGGGAACCACGCCGGGATCGCCGAGGTGCCGGAGCAGGAGTTGCTACGCCTGCGGCGCGACCGCCCGCGCGTGGTCGAGGAGCTCGAGCGAGACGCCGTCACCCTTGTCGGATCAGCTCCCCGCGACCTGCTGGCACGGAGTGTGGGATGAGCCGGCAGCGTGGGCGCACGCAGATCGATCTCAAGGACACGGCGCAATACGGAATCATCTTCGTGAGTCGCGACGATCTCGAGGTTGCGATGAGGCAGGCCGAGAAGTTGGTCGAGTTCGCCAACGAGGTGATCCGACGCTAGTTGCGGCACGACCAGGCGATGCCGGCACGCGTCGTGCTGCCGCACCTAAAAAGAAGAAGCCTGCAAGGCGCGTATCTGGTGGACGTTCGCGCCGTACTCGCGGCTCGGTTCGGTGACCGTCGCTTCGTCCCGCACGGCCTCCAGGGCGACGTTCGCGGTGAACGTCGGAGCGCGAGGGCAGGCTCCTAACCGCCGCGGCCGACCAACCCCGCTTCGATCGCCTTGAGCACCGCACGGGTGCGGTCGCGCACGCCCAGCTTCGCGAGGATCCGGCTGACGTGGTTCTTCACGGTGCCGTCGGTCAGCTCCAGCGCCTGGGCGATGCGTTTGTTGGTCCAGCCGGCGACCATCAACCGCAGCACCTCGGTCTCGCGTTCGGTGAGCGCGTCGAGCCCGCCGGGCGCGAGGTCGGTGCCGTCGTCGGGGTCGGGGTCGGCGCCGTCGGTCAGGCTTCGCACGATCCGCTCGGTCAAGGCCGGTTGCACCAGCGTGCGCCCCTCGTGGACGGTGCGGATCGCGTCGGTCAGGATCTCGAGCCGGACGTCCTTGAGCAGGAACCCCTTGGCGCCGAGCTTCAGCGCGTCGAGCGCCACCGCGTCGTCGTCGAAGGTCGTGAGGAGCAGCACCGGGGGCGCGTCGGCCGTCCGCCGCAGTCGGGCGAGCACCTCGAGCCCGTCGACCACCGGCATGCGGACGTCGAGCAGCACGACGTCGGGCCGATCGGCGGCGATCCGCTCCAAAGCCGCCGCGCCGTCCTCGGCTTCGGCGATGACCTCGATGCCGTCGGCGAAGCCGAGCAGGCTGCGGACGCCCTGGCGCACCAGGGTCTGGTCGTCGACGAGCAGGACGCGGATCACGCCGTCGGCTCCCGGCGGCCCTCGGTCGGGACGAACGCGGTGGCCACCAGGCCGCGGCGCGGAGCCCCCACCACCTCCAGGTGGCCGCCGACCGCCTCGAGCCGCGCTCGGAGACCGGCCAGGCCGCTCCCGGACGCGCCTCCACGCCGTGTCGCCGCGGCGAGTTCGGCGGCGGTGGCGCCGCGCCCGTCGTCGCGTACCTCGAGGGCCACGCCGTCGGCTCGAGGTTCGAGCGCGATGCGCACCCGACGCGCGTCGGCGTGGCGCAGCGCGTTCGTCAGCAGCTCCTGGGCGCAGCGCAAGAGCACGTGCGCGGCCCGTGGGTCCGCGACGTGCAGCCGATCGGGCACGACCGCCTCCACCTCGGGTTCGGGCACCCCCTCGACCAGCGCGCGCACGGCCGACGCGACGTCGAGCCCGTCTTCGGCGCGGAGCGCGTGGACGGCGTCGCGGACGTCGTCGAGCAGGTTGCGCGCCAAGCCTTCGGCGCGGACGAGCGGCGGGCGGACGGCCGCGCCCTCGCTGCGCCCCGCGACGTCGAGGTTGAGGACGAGCGCGGTCAGATGGTGGCCGATGAGGTCGTGCAGCTCGCGCGCGATGCGCACCCGTTCGGCGACGCGCTCGTGTTCGGCCAGGAGCGCGCGGGTCGCGCGCAACTCCGCGTTGCGGCGCTCGAGCGCCTCGCGCGCCGCCCGCTCGCGGACGCCGCCGCGGGTCGTGAGGTACGCGAAGGCCATGATCGCCGCGTAGCGCCCGGTCGGCAGCAGGACGTCGGCGCCCGCGGTCGCCTGCGCCGCTGCGACGGCGGCCGTCTGCAGAGCGAGCCACGCGGCCCCCGCGGCGGCGGGCAGGACGTGCGCCGCGTGTACGGCGGTCAGCACGAAGAGGATGGCGCTCGTGCCCTGGTCGGGCCGCGCCCCGAGCACCACCGCGGCGAGCACGGTCAGCAGCGCGAGCACGAGCCGGTGGGCGCGGTAGCTCAGGTGCGCCAGGCGCCAGGTGGCGACCGCGGCGTAGAGCCCACCGAACACCGCCCACGCCACGATCGCGGTCGCGGTCGCGAGACCGGCGCCCACGGCGCCTCCGAGGGCCCCGAGCAGCAACGGCGCCCCCACCGCGAGCCACGCGACGAGCGCGGCGATCGCCAGGACGTCGATGCGTTCGTCCGCGCGCGCCATGCGGCAGGGTACCGGGCGCGCACCGGCGCGGGCCCGTGCCGATGGTCATGGGTGGCGCGGGTGCCGTTCGGTACGCGCGCCATGGCCGGCCCCGCCGCTACGGTCGCCCTCGGAGGTGATCGGCATGAAGTTCAAGGTCACGAAACGGCACGTAGGCATCGCGGCGCTCGCCGCGCCACTGATCTTCGGGATCGGCTACTTCGTCGGGTACGGGTTCTTCGCGTGGTTGAACCGATGACCGCGGTCGCGCCGGTGCAGCCCGGGCCGGCTGCGGTGCGCACGCCGCCAACGACGGACGCCGTCGTGCGCTGCCGCGGCCTCGTCAAGCGCTACGGGGCCGCGACCGTGGTCGACGGCCTGTCGCTCACCATCGCCCCGGGCGAGGCGTACGGCTTGCTCGGACCCAACGGGGCCGGCAAGACCACGACCATCTCGATGCTCGTCGGGCTGCTGGCGCCCGATGCCGGCGAGGTCGAGATCGCGGGCCACCGGCTCGCCGACGCGCCGGCCGCGTTCAAGGGCGCGGTCGGCTACGTCCCGCAAGACCTGGCGCTCTACGGCGACCTGACGGCGCGCGAGAACCTGGTCTTCTTCGGGCGGCTCTACGGGTTGTCGGGGCGCGCCCTGGCCGACCGCGTGCGCGCAGTGCTCGACCAGGTCGGCCTCGCCGACCGGGCCGACGACCGCACCGAGACCTTCTCGGGCGGGATGAAGCGGCGCGTGAACATCGCCGCGGCGCTGCTCCACGAGCCCGAACTGCTGGTGCTCGACGAGCCGACCGTGGGGGTCGATCCGCAGAGCCGGACCGCCATCCTCGACGGGATCGCGGACCTGAACGCGGACGGCATGGCGGTGCTCTACACCTCGCACTACATGGAGGAGGTCGAGCGCTTGTGCGACCGCATCGGCATCGTCGACCGCGGCCGCATGATCGCCGAGGGCTCGCGGCGTGAGCTCGTCGAGCGCCTCGACCAGGCCGACCGGATCGTCCTCGAGGTCGACGGCGACGCCGAAGCGCTCGCGCGCGCGTGCGCCGACGTGCCCGGCGTGCGCCACGTCGCCCACGGCCATCGGCAGGTGACGTTGATGGTCGGCGGGGGCCGCTCGGCGCTGCCGCAGGTCTTCGCGCGCGCAGCCGACGCGGGGGTCGCGGTCACCGGCGCGCACGTGGTCGAACCCGACCTCGAAGCGGTCTTCCTGCACCTGACCGGCAAGGCCCTGAGGGACGGGGCATGAGGGTCGCCTGGGTCGTCGCCGGGCGCGAGCTGCGGAGCCGCGTCCGCGACCGGTCGGCGTGGATCGTCGGCGTGGTGGCGCCGGTCGCGCTCGCCCTGATCGTCTCGTTCGCGTTCGGCGGCCGCGACGCGGGCTTCCATGCGGACGTCGGGTACGTGCCCGACGAGGGGCTGGTGGACGCGTTCGTCGCGAACGCCCTCGAGCACCCGGACGCGGCCGGCGTCTGGACGGCGCGGCCGTTCGCCACGGCCGCAGCGGCCGAGGAGGCGCTGGCGGCCGGCGAGGTCGCCGCGCTGGTCGAGGCCGCGGAGGCGCCGCTCGGGCTGAACGTGGTCCGGTCCGCGCGCGCGCCCATCGCCGGCGACGCGTTGGCGGCGACCGCGCGCGCCTTCGCCGCTCGAGCTGGCGACGCGGTCGCCCCCATCGGGTGGACCGACGCGCCGGTGCGGGTGGCGGAGGGCGGCGCGGCCGCCTACTTCGGGCCCGCCATGGCCATGCTCTTCGTCTTCTTCACCCTCGCGGCGGCGCCGCGCAGCCTGCTCGCCGAGCGCCGGCAGGGGACGCTCGCGCGGGTGCGGGCCGCCCCGGTGTCGCTGGTGGCGGTCGTCGCGGGCAAGGCGCTCGCGGCCGCCGCGCTCGGCTTCGTCGGGATGCTCGCCGTGTGGGGGGTGACGTCCTGGGTGTTCGGCGTCACGTGGGGCGACCCGCTCGCCGTGGTCGCGGTGCTGCTGGCGTTCCTGACCGCCGCCGCCGGCATCGCCACGCTCGCGTGTGCCTACGCGCGCAGCGACGCCGAGGCCGACGGCCTGGTGTCGTCGATCGCGTTCGTCCTGGCGATGATCGGTGGCAACTTCGTGGTGCTGGGCGACATGCCGCCGGCGCTGCGGACGGTCGCGCTGGCGACGCCCAACGGTCAGGCGCTCGACGCCTTCACGACGCTGGCGGCGGACGGCGGTGGGATCGCCACGATCGCCGCCCCGCTGCTCGGCATCCTCGCGTTCGCGGCCGGCGCCTTCGCGCTGTCCGCGCCCGGCCTGCGCCGGTGGGTAGTGGCGTGACGCGGGGCTTGCGCGCGCCCGGTCTCGCCGCGGTCGTCGGCGCCGTGGTGGCGGCCAACGTCCGGCGCTTGGTGCGCGACCCGATCGGGATGGCGTTCGTGTTCTTGGTGCCGTTCGTGCTCATCCTCGTGGTCGGGGTCACGGTCCCCGATGCCGACGCGCCGCGGCCGCTCGGCTACGTCGCGGGGGCCGGCGTCCCCTCGGGTTTCGCGGCGCGGCTGGCGGACGACCCCATGCTGCGGACCGTCGTGTACGCCGACGTCGACGCCCTGGCGGGCGCCGTCCGCCGCGGGCACGTGGCGGCGGGCGCGTCGACCGGCGTGGACGCGTCGGGGGCGATCGAGGTCGTCTGGTGGACCGACCCCGGGCGCGCGCCGGACCCGGCGCTGCGCGCGGCGGTGGTCGTGGCCGTCGTCGGCGCGGCGACGTCCGCCGCCACGCCCCCCATCGCCGTCGTCGAGCGCACGCTCGGCGCTGCCGAGCGCACGCGCGGAGGCGCGGGCGCCCCGGTCACCGGCGGCTTCGCGCGTGCGGCGCCGGCGTACCTGATCCTCTTCGTCTTCCTGAACACGCTGGTGGCGGCGTGGGGCCTGCCGGCGGACCGGGCGTCGGGGGTCGCGCGTCGGGCGCACGCCAGCCCGGCGGGCGCCGGAGCGCTCGTCGCCGGCGAGGTCGGCTACCGGTTCGGCCTCGGGCTGGTCCAGTCGATCGTCGTGGTCGCGGTCGGGGCGCTGCTGTTCGGCGTGGCGTGGGGCGACCCGTGGGCGGTCGCGGCGATCGTGGTGGCGTTCGCCGGGCTCTCGGCCGCCGCCTCCGTGGCTTTGGGTTCGTGGGCGCGCACCCCGGAGCAGGTCACCTCGTTCGCGCCGCTGCTCGGCATCGCGCTGGCGATGCTCGGCGGCTGCATGTGGCCGCTCGAGGCGATGGGGCCGACGCTGCGCGCCGTGGCTGGCGCGGTGCCGCACGCGTACGCCGTCGAAGCGTTCCAGCAGGTGATCGGCGGCGGGGCCGGGATCGGCGCCATCGGGCCGCAGCTCGCTGCCCTCGTCGCCTTCGGGCTCGGCTTCGCGGCGCTCGCGGGCGTCGCCTACCGAGCGTCGGCGCGGGGCTGATCCGGCGCGTCGAGCCGTCCAGCTGGACGAGAAGGGGCGCCAGGTCCGAACCTGGCGCCCCTCCTTCCTCGCGCGCGGCCGCCGGCCGGCGCGTCAGCGCCCCTGGAACTCCGGCGTCCGCTTCTCCAGGAAGGCGGCGGTGCCCTCCTTCATGTCCTCGGTGGTGGTGGCGAGGCCGAACAGGTCGGCCTCGATCTCGAGGCCCTGCGGCAGCGTGACGTCGTGGCCGCGGGCGACCGCCTCCTTGGCGAGGCCGATCGCGATCGGTCCGTTGCGCAGCGTCTGGCGCGCGAGCGCCACGGCCTCGGCCAGCGCGTCGTCGGCGACGCGGTTCACGAGCCCCATCGCGAGCGCCTCTTCGGCGCCGACGTGGCGCCCGGTGAGGATCAGGTCGAGCGCGCGCCCCGTCCCGATCAGCCGGGGCAGCCGCTGGGTGCCGCCGTACCCGGGGATCAGGCCGAGCCCGACCTCGGGGAGGCCGAGCTTGGCGGTGGTGGACGCGACCCGCAGGTCGCAGGCGAGCGCCAGCTCGAGGCCGCCGCCCAGCGCGAAGCCGTTGATCGCGGCGATGGTGGGGAAGGGGATGGCGGCGAGCGAGTTCATCAGGTCCTGGCCGGCGAGCGACGCCTCGCGGCCGGCGAAGGCGTCGTCGAGCTGCGCCAAGTTGGCGACGTCGGCGCCGGCGACGAAGGCGCGGCCCGAGCCGGTCAGCACCAGCGCGCGCACCGCCAGGTCGCCCTCGAGCACGTCGATCGCGGTGGCGAGCTCGAACATCAGCTCGCCGTTGAGCGCGTTGAGCGCGTCGGGGCGGTCGATGGTCACGACCGCGATGCCGTCTTCGACCGCGATGCCCAGGTGCTCGAACTCCAAGGCGTCGTCCATGGCCGCGTCGTCGTTCATGGGGGTTCCCTCCTGGGCGCTCATCGCGCCTGGGCCGCCTTCAGGTCGACCAATGCTTCGAGCGTCATGCGCGTCATGCGCGCCACCCCGTCGGCGAGCACCTCCGGCGGCACGAACTGCGGGTCGCCGATGCGGTTGCTCGCCACGAGCGCGCAACCGGTGCGCACCCCGCGCAGCGCGCCGAGCAAGAACAGCGCGCTCGCTTCCATCTCGATCGCCAGCACGCCGCGCGCGCGCAGCTCGGGCACGTGGTCGGGCGACGTCGCGTAGAACGCGTCCTCGGTCTGGATGAGGCCGACGTGGGGCGGGGTGCCGAGGGCGCGGCCGGCGTCCTCGAGCGCTCGGACGATGCCGGCGTCGGCGGTGGGCGCGTAGGCGGCGCCGCCGAGGTACTGGCGGGTGGTGCCGTCGTTGGGGACCGCCGACGTGGCGACGATCAGGTCCCCCGGCGCGACCGCGTCGGCGACGATGCCGGCGGTGCCGACGCGCACCAGCGTCGTCGCGCCAAGGCGGACGAGCTCCTCGACGACGATCGCCAGGCTGGGGCAGCCCATGCCGGTCGCCTGCACGCTCACGCGCAGGCCGCGGTACGTGCCGGTGAAGCCCAGCATCTGGCGATGGTCGGTGTAGAGGACGGGGTCGTCGAAGAACTCCTCGGCGATCCGCCGCGCGCGGTTGGGGTCGCCGGGCAGCAGGACGACGTCGGCGACGTCGCCGGGTTGGGCGTGCACGTGGAGCTGGCTCACGCGTGCAGGATACGCCGCGGCGCCGGCGGTCGCCGCTGGTAGACTCGCCGCATGCCGCGCCTAGAGGATGTGCTCGCCGACCTCGCCGGGGTGCCCGGCGCTCGCGCCGCGGCGTTCGCGGGGCTCGACGGTCTGCTGGTCGACGAGATCGCCGCTCCGACCGGCGCGGGCGACGCCGTCGACCTCGACGGCGCCGTGGTGGAGTTCACCCACGCCTGGAACGCGCTGCGGCGCGCGAGCGCGGAGCACCTGGGCGGCGGCGCCGCCGAGGAGCTGGTGCTCGCGGGGCCGGGCGGCGTGGTCGTCGCTCGGCTCGTCGCCGGCGATTGGTTCGCCTTGCTGTGGGCCGAGCCCGACGTCGACCTGGTGGCGGCGCGAGTTGCGCTGGCGCAGGCGGCGGACGGCCTGGCCGAGGTCGTCGCGTGAGGCCCCGGTCGACGTTGGACGGCGCGCGGTGAAGCAGGTCCTGAACGAGGCGCTCGCCGTACCGGGCGTCACCGCGGCCGCGGTCGTGAGCGGCGACGGCGACCTGGTCGCCAGCGCCACCCGCGAGCCGCCCGGGTTCGAGGAGGCCGGCAGCGAGCTGGCCGCGTCGTACGCCGCCGCTCGGGTGCTGGCGGAGTCCTTGGGCGGCGAGCTGCGGCAGTCGATCCTCGAGTACCGCGGCGGACCGGTCGTCCTGGCCGTGGCGCCGCATCCGGCCGACGCGCACCAGGCGAGCGTCCGGGTGTTGGTGCTGCGGCTGCGTTCGCCGAGCGACCTCGGCCGCGCTCGCTTCGAGTTGCCGCGGTTGCTCGCGAACGTCGCTGCGGCCTGAGCGGCACGCCGTTGCACGTGGTTCGCCCGCACGTGGTTCGCCCGAGCCCTGGAGGTGCCCGATGGCCACCGACGACCCCAACCGACCGAACAACCCGCCCGCGGAACCCGGCGGCGACCCGCGCCGCACCGTCAAACTCGAGATCGACCCCGCGGTCGCCCGCGGCGTGTTCGTCAACGCCGCGATCGTCACGCACACCAACGACGCCTTCTTCCTCGACTTGGCGCTCGCCTACCCCAACCAGCCGGTCCGGGTGCAGACGCGCGTGATCACGAGCCCGCAGCACGCCAAGGCGCTGCTGCGCACGCTGGCCGAGAACGTCGCGCGCTTCGAGAAGCGCTTCGGCGCCATCCCGGAACGGCCGCTGCCGCCGCGCCCGAGCGAGGACGCGCCCGACACGACCAACTGACGGACGCAGCGCCGCGGCGTACCGCGCGCGACGCCCGTGCTCCGCCGACGGTGGTCTCATGACCGCGATGCGAGAAACCGTCGTCGCCTACTTCGACTACTTGTGCCCGTACGCCTGGCGGGGTGCGGAGGTCGCGGAGTGGGTGGCGGAGCCGCTCGGACTGCGCTTCGAGTGGCGCCACTTCAGCCTCATCCAGTGGAACCGGGTCGCCGCCGGGGTCGCGGGGCAGGTGTGGAACGAGCGGCTCGATCCCGACGACGCGACCGGCGGCCTCGGCCTGCGCGCCTTCCTGGCGTCGTGCGCTGCGCGCCAGCAGGGCACCGAAGCCTTCGACCGCTACCGGCTCGCGCTCATGCGGGCGCGCCATCAGGGCGGAGCGCCCTTCACCGAGGCGACGCTCGTCACGGTGGCCGAGGAGGTGGGGCTGCACGTCGCGCGCTTCGAGCGCGACCTCGCCGACCCGGAGCTCCGCACCTGCCTGGCCCAGGAGCACCACCGGGCGGCGGCGCTCGACGTGTTCGGCACCCCCACGTTCGCCTTCGCCGACGGTGGCCTCGCCTACCTGCGGGTCAAGGAGTTGCCGACGGACCAGGACGAAGCCGTGCGGCTGTTCCGCGCCTACCGGAACCTGCTCCACGAGTTCCCGTACCTCGAGACCGTCCGCCGACCCCGACCGCCGGGCAACTGAGCCGCCGGGTCTGAGCCCGCACGCCCCGCGGGGACGGTACACTCGCGGCGTGCGTACGATGCCCATCGTGGGGCACGGGTCCGACGCCGGTCGGGTGCGTCCCCTCAACGAGGATTACCACCGGGTCTCGCGGTTCCCCTTGCCGCGCGGCCAACTCCTGCTGTACGTCGTCGCCGACGGCATGGGGGGCGCTGCCGCGGGCGAGGTGGCGAGCAAGATGGCCGTCGAGGTGCTCGAGGACGCCTTCCGACGCTACGTCGAGCAGTTGGCCGAAGGGGTGAGGGTGGTGCCGGTCGGGACCCTGATCGACAAGGCCATGCGCCTCGCGAACCGCCGCATCCACGCCGCCGCTCAGAGCGAGAACCGACGCGGGATGGGCACCACGCTCACGTGCGCCGCCCTGCTCGACGGCAAGGCCTTCGTGGGCCACGTCGGCGATTCGCGCGCCTACCTGGTGCGCGGCGGCACCATCTACCAGCTCACCAAGGACCACTCCTGGGTCGAGGAGCAGCTCGCGAAGGGGCTGCTGACGGAGAAGGAGGCCGAGGACCACGAGTGGCGCAACCTCATCACGCGCGTGCTGGGCACGCGCCCGCAGGTGGTGCCCGACCTGATCGAGACCGACGTGCTGGCCGGCGACGTGCTCGTGTTGGCCAGCGACGGCCTGCACGGCCAGGTCAAGCCCGAGGAGATCGTCACCGAGCTCGGCCGCACGCGCGACCGCCAGCACGTCGTCGATTACCTGATCGGGCTCGCGAACGAACGCGGCGGCCCCGACAACATCACCGTCGTGATCGCGGAGCTGCCGGCGTGATCTGGGTCCTGCTCGTCGCCGCGGTCGTCCTGGGGTGGCTCCTGGCGAAGCTCCCGCAGTGGGTGGCGATCACGATCCTGGGCATCTCCGTCATCCTCGGCGCCGGCAGCTTCTACTTCGGCGGCGTCGAACGCGCTTCCGGTCCGCTGGTCGCCTACGCGCTGGCCATGGGGCTGCTGGTGCCGGCCGGCAGCGTGATCGTCCGCAACTCGCGGGTGGCGCCGTCGCTGCGCAGGCGCGTCCCGGTCGGCGCGCGCTCGCCGGTGGAGCAGCGGCGCCGGCGGACCACCACCAAAGGCGGTGGCACCGGCGTCGTGGTCACCGGCAGCGGCGATGCGCTCGAGATCCCCGGCTACGAGGTGCTCGAGAAGGTCGGGTCGGGCGGCATGGCCTCGGTGTACCGCGCCCGCCGCGCCGACGGTCAGGTCGTCGCGCTCAAGGTGCCGATGGAGCAGTACGTCGCCGACGCCAAGTTCATCCGCCGCTTCCACCGTGAGGCGGAGGTGGCGCAGCGCCTGAACCACGTCAACATCGTGCGCACCTTCGAGCACGGCAGCCTCGGCACGCAGCATTTCATGGCGATGGAGTTCGTCGACGGCCGCGCGCTCGAGGGGTACATCGAGGGGGGCGACCTGACGATCGACCTCTCGGTGCACGTGATGCGGCGCGTCGCCGAGGCGCTGCAGCACATCCACCAGGCCGGCATCATCCACCGCGACATCAAGCCCGCGAACGTGATGATCGTGCGCGGCGGGGTGTCGGGCGAGGGTGCGGACCTCACGGTGCGCGACGACGCCATCAAGCTGATGGACTTCGGCATCGCCGGCGGCAAGGTGCTCTCGCGCCTGACCATGACCGGCGCCCGCGTCGGCACGCCGGTGTACATGTCGCCCGAGCAGGCGCGCGGCCTCAAGATCGACCACCGCTCGGACATCTACTCGCTGGGGCTGGTGTTCTACGAGATGCTCACCGGCCAGACCGCCTTCAAGGGCGGGTACGAGGCGATCGTCCACCAGCAGATCTTCCAGACCCCGCCGCCGCCGCGGCAGCTCAACCTCACGGTCCCCAAGCCGCTCGACGCGCTGGTGATGCGCATGATCGCCAAGGACCCCGACGATCGCCCGTCGCTCAGCGACGTCATCGGCGTGCTGGACACCGCCGACCTGACTTCGATCGGCGGCGAGGAGCTCGGCAGCCGCATCGTGCTGACGGTGAACACCCGCCAGGGCGTGGTGCGCGTGCTCGACACCGAGGGCAACCTCCACCACGCGCTCGGCGACCTGGGGGTGGGGGAGGGTTCGTTCTCGACCGCGCCCGTGGCCGTCGCGATCGACCGCGAGGGCTTCGTCTACACCGCGACCTTCGAGTACCGCGTCGACCAGCAGCAGCACCGCATGCTCCGCAAGCACGCGCCCGACGGCACGGTCGTGCTCACCTTCGGTGGCTACGGCATGAAGCCCGGCGAGTTCCTCTACCCGACCGCCATCGCCTGCGCTCCAGACGGCACCGTCGTGGTGCTCGACGCCGAGCGCCACGTGATCCAGCGCTTCACGAGCGAGGGCGTCTACCTGACCGGCTTCGGGGGCCGCGGCTCCGGTCAGGGGAGCTTCAACGACCCGCGCGGCCTGCAGGTGGGCCCCGACGGCAAGGTCTACGTCCTCGACTACGGCAACCGGCAGGTGCAGCGGCTGGCGGCCGACGGCACCTACGAGACGCGCTGGGCCTTCCGCATGGGGGCCGACCAGCCCGGCATGCGGCTGATCGACGGTTTCCACGTGAGCGCCAACGGCACCCTCTACCTGTCCGACGCCACCGGCGGCAAGATCCGCAGCGTCCACGCCGACGGCAAGCTGGGGCCGGTCTTCCAGTTCGAGAAGCTGCAGGGCGAGGCGTCCGACACGCTGCTCGACCTGGGCACCGACGAGCGCGGCTTCCTGTACGCCGGCCGCCGCAGCGGGCACCTGATCCGCGCGTTCGACCCCGGCGGCAAGCTCACCGAGACGATCGAGACGTACGCGCCGATCGTGCACATGGTCGTGGACGCCCGCCGGTACTAGGTCGCCGAGACCTAAGCCCCGAAGGCGCGGAAGAGCAGCTCGATGCCGCCGAGGATCAGGCGCCGGAAGAAGAGCACGATCGCGCCGGTGATGCCGGTCGCGGACAGCAGGAAGAAGATCACCACGAAGCCGAGCACGCCGAACTGGGCGAGCTGCTGCACGGTGCGCCGCACCTGCGGGCCGCCCCAGGCCATCGCGGCGCGCGCGCCGTCGAGCGGGAAGACCGGGAACAGGTGGATCACCGCGTGCAGCACCGCGACGTTGCCGGCGACGGCGAAGCCGGCCACGAGCGAGGGGCCGGCGCCCGCCACGGCGAACGTGGCGGTCAGGAACCACGCCACGGTCGCCACGAGCAGGAAGGCGACCGGTCCGGCGTACCAGACGAGCGCCTCCTTGCGGCCGCGCCCCGGGAAGTTGCGGCCGTTCACCGGCACCTGGCGGGTCCAGCCGAAGCCGAGCAGCAGCAGGAAGAACAGGCCCATGGGCTCGAGGTGCGTCTTGGGGTCGAACTGGCCGAAGCCCTGGTACGTGGGGGTGGGGTCGCCGAGGCGTTTGGCCACCCACGTCTGGAAGATGTTGTGGAAGACGAGCGCCATCACCATGATCAGGCTGGCGACGACGAGGATCGTGGGGTCGGAGAAGTAGTTCAGCAGCATGGGGGTCCTTCGGTCGCCGGATTCCGCTGCGCCACCAGGCGCCGGGCGTACGCGCGCTCTTGGTCGAAGCCGCGCACCCGCCCGTCGGCGCGGGCGCGGTCGACTTCATCGAGCACGGCGCCGACCGCCGGTCCGGGCGCAAGGCCCAAGGCTACCACGTCCCTGCCGCGCAGCCGAGGCTCGGGAGGGGCGTGCTCGAAGGCTTTCACGGCCGCGGCGTGGACCGGCGCGAGCGCCGCGAGGGCGCGCCGGGTCGGCGCCTCGAGGGCGCCGAGCAGCGCGTCGCCCAGGGGTGGCGGGGTGGCGATCGCGGCGCGCAGCTTGGCGCGCTGGGCGGCGAGGCGCTTGGGCCAGTGGAAGCGCGCGACGGCAACGCGCGCGTCGTCGTCGGGGGTGGCCGCGAGCAGCACGAGCAGCGCGGCGGTCGCTTCGCTGCCGCGCGCTTCTTGCGCTTCGGGCTGCTCGGCGGCCTCCCCGCGGCGGGCGCGCTCGCCGCGGTCCTCGTCGAGGCGCGCCATCGCCGCCTCGTCGAGCCGCAGCCCGTACAGCCCCTTGAGCGCCCCCAACCCGTCGAGGTGGCGCAGCGCGGGGGTCGCGCGCGCCTCGGCCAGCGTGAGCTCGAGCTCGGCGCGCAGCCGCTGGCCCGAGACGTTCGCCACCACCGCCGGCCGCAGCGAGGCGCGCGCCTTGGCCGCCGCGTCGTCGTCGAAGCGCAGCCCCAGCCGCCCGGCGAGCCTCGCGCCGCGCACCAGCCGGGTGGGGTCCTCGACGAACGAGAGCGGGTGCAGCACGCGCAGCCTGCGCGCCTCCAGGTCGGCGAGCCCACCGAACGGGTCGCGCAGCTCCGGCGGCTGCGGGTGGACGCGCACGGCGAGGGCGTTGACGGTGAAGTCGCGGCGGGCGAGGTCGGCCCTCAGGTCGCCCTCGCGCACGCTCGGGAGCGCGCCCGGGTAGTCGTAGGCCTCGGCGCGGGCGCTCGCCAGGTCGAGCACCAGCCCGTTCGGCAGCGACAGCGTGGCGGTGCCGAAGGCGCCGTGGATCGCCAGCTCGCCGCCGAGCTTCCGCTGCAGCGCGGTCGCGAGCGCCGCCGCCCCCATCCCGCCCTCCACCACCACGTCGAGATCGACGTAGCCGACGCCCAGCAGCCCGTCGCGCACGGTGCCGCCGACCAGGTAGAGGCGGGTGATGGCCTCGTCGGCGTGCTCGGTGGCCGCCGACGCCGCCGCTTCGAGCAGCTCGCGCGCGCCGTCGGGCAGCGAGGCCCAGACGCGCTCGGCGCGGTCGCGCGGCGCCGGGGCCGGATGGCGGGCGCGGACCAGGTCGGTGCGGGTGACGATGCCGATCAGCGCGTCGCCGTCGAGGATGGGCACGCGGCCGACATCGAACGTCAGGACGAGCGTCTCGAGCTCGGCCAGGGTGGCGTCGGGGGGCGCGGTGCGCGCCGGCCGGGTCATGAAGCCCGACACCGCGGCGTCGCCCAGGTCGTGGCGCAGGGCGTGGTCCAGGTCGCGGCGGCTGATCACGCCCACGATCCGGCCATCGCCGTCGACCACCGGCATCCCGTTGTGCGCGTGGCGCGCGAGCGTCTGCCGCGCCTCGGCCACGCGGGCGTCGTCGTGGACCGTGACCACCGGCGCGCTCATCACGTCGCGCGCGCGCACCGGCGGGGTGACGAAGGCGGGCAGCTCGGCGAGCAGCCGCGCCAGCGCTTCGTCCGCGGAGCGCGCGCTGCGCGCGAAGGCGGCGCGCGCGTGGCCGCCGCCCCCCAGGGCGCGCTGCAACGCCGCGCCCACGTCGACGAAGGGCCCGCTGCGAGCGAACACCAGCGTCTTGCCCTCCATCCGCGCCACCACGAGCGCGGCGTCGGCGGCGGTGGCGTCGAGCAGGTCGCCGGCGATCGCGCTGGCGCCGTGCTGGTAGGCGGGGCCCGGGAGCGTGCCGATGGCGATCCGGCGGCCGCGCACGCGGCGCACGTCGGCCTCGGCCAGCAGCCGGTCGCGCGCCTCGTGCAGCGCCGGCGGGGTGCCGATGGAGCGGAAGCGCCGCACCAGGTCGAGGTTGGCGCCCTGTGCGAGCAGCCAGGCGGCGGCGCGGTGGTCGTCGGGGCGGACGCCATCGTAGGTGAGGTCGCCGGTGTCCTCGTGCAGCCCGAGCAGCGCCAGGCTGGCGATCGGGGGCGGCAGCGCGACCCCCTCGGCCTCGAGCCGGCGCGCGAGCAGCGTCACCGTCGCGCCCACCGCCTCGCGCAGCCCCTGGCTGCCGCGGACCGGGTCGGTCGGTTCGGGGTGGTGGTCGAACACGGTGACCGGCACCCGGTCGACGAGCGCCTCGAAGCGCCCGAGCCGCCCACGCTCGGCGGTGTCGACGACGATCAAGGCGCGCACCGCGGCCAGGTCGACGTCCTCGGGGTCGACCAGCGGCACGTGATCGCGGTACAGGCGCAGCAGCTCGCCCACCGAGCCGTTCACCTGCCCGGGGAGCGCGCCGACCGCGCCGGGGAAGAGCACCGTGGCGAGCGCGACGCTCCCCAGCGCGTCGAAGTCGGGCTGCTCGTGGGTGACGACCAGCTGCATGCCTCAGGGTACTTCGTCAGTCCGTGTACTTCGTCAGTCCGTTCGGAGCTCCCGTGCCCATGCGCGCGCGCGGTCGGTCTCGCCCTCGCGGAGCGGACCCTGTTTGTCCTCCACGACGAACCCGGCGGGCGCACCGGTCGGCACGCCCCCCGCGCGCTCGAGCCCCTTCGCGACCTTCTCGGCCGCGTAGCCGAAGCGCTTGGCGAGGAACCTCAGGAACGGGTTGCCGACCGTGGCCATGTCCATGCGGGTATCGAACGCGGCGACCCGGACGCCCTCGAGGCGTCCGAGGGCGAGCCCCTTGAGCCACGCCTGGGTGCCCGGGCTCGGGCCGAAGGCGCGGGTGGCGGAGCCGACGACCAGCAGGTCGACGTCCGTGAGGTCGCCGGGCTCGAGCTCGTCGACGCGCCGCGCTCGGGCGGCGTGCGGCGCGCCCAGCGCCTCGGCGATCGCGCGCGCGACCATCTCGGTGTTGCCGAAGAACGATTCGAAGACGACGAGGGCGGCCACGCGCTCAGGCGACCGGATTGCGGCGGCGCCACAGCAGGAATACGCCCGCCCCGATCAGCAGCACCGGCACCAACCACGAACCGAACCAGCTCGAGCGTCCGCCCAGGCCGATCACGAACTCGAAGAACACCCCGAACGCGGCGAACAGCACCAAGCCGGTGGACGCGGTCTTGAGGCCGTCGCGCGTCAGCTTCTCGTCGTCCGAGAGGGTGCCGTGCAGCCAGGTGCCGATCCCCGCCGCCACGACGATCAGTCCCCAGGCGTACGCCCAGGTGTCGAAGCGGCCGGTGAGCGCCTGGATCAGCAGGATCAGGCCGACCATGCTGACGATGCTGCCGGGGATCGCGAGGCCGGTGGAGCCCTTGCCGCCCATGAACGCCCAGAACAGCAGCGCCACGCCGGGCGCGATCACGAAGAGCGGCCACAGGAAGGCGCCCAGCTGGCCGAACTGCGCCAGCAGGAACAGCGCGCCTAGGGCGACGAGGACGATGCCGGTGGTGCGTTGACGGTCCATGGGGTACCTCCAGTCGGGTTGGCCCGACGTTCGCTCCCCATCATGCGCTGTGCGGGGCTTCGCCGTGAGCGCTTCCGTAAACTTGTAAATTCAAGGTCGCACCTCGAAAATGCAAGAATGTTGAAGCGTCGCATCGAGTCGCTCGTCCGCGCCGCCCTTGAGCGCGAGCCGGTCGTGGCCTTGCTCGGGCCGCGCCAAGTGGGCAAGACGACGCTGGCGCGCGAGGTGGCGCGTTCGTGGCCGGGAGAGGTCGTGCACCTCGACCTCGAGCGTCCGGCGCACGTGGCGCGGCTGCGCGAGCCCGAGCTCTACCTGGAGGCGCACCGCGACGCCCTCGTCGTCCTCGACGGGATCCAGCGCATGCCGGAGCTGCTGCCCGTGCTGCGCGCGCTCGTGGGCGCGCACCGGGTGCCGGGGCGCTTCCTGCTGCTCGCTTCGGCGTCGCCCCATCTGCTCCCGGTCGGCTCCGAGAGCCTGGTGGAGTGGATCCGGTTCGTCGAGCTCGGACCGTTGACGTTGGACGAGGTCGGTGCGTCGCCCGAGAACGTCCACCGGCTCTGGTCGCGCGGTGGCTTCCCGGCGAGCTTCTTCGCGGCGAGCGACGCCGAGTCGCTCGACTGGCGCCGCACCTTCGTGCGGTCGTTCCTGGAGCGTGACCTTCCTGGCTTCGGTCTGCGGCTGCCGCCCGAGCGCCTGCGGCGCTTCTGGACGATGGTCGCGCACCGGCACGGGCGGCTTTGGAACGCGTCGGATCTCGCGCGGGGGCTGGGCGTCGCGGATTGGACCGCTGCTTGGTACGCCGAGCTGTTCGTCGCCGCGCTCCTCGTGCGCAGGCTCGAACCGCTCCGCGTGGACGTGCCCAAGCGTCTGGTGAAGTCCCCGAAGCTCTACCTGCGCGACAGCGGCCTGTTGCACGCGCTGCTCGACGTGGCCGATTGGGACGCGCTGCAGGGCCACCCGATCGCCGGCTCTTCGTGGGAGGGGTTCGTGATCGAGCAGGTGCTCGCGACGCGGCCCGACGCGGAGGCGAACTTCTACCGCACGGCGACGGGGGTCGAACTCGATCTGGTCGTGCGGCAGGGCGGCGCGACGACGGCCTTCGACGTCACCTACGCGATCGAGCCGCCGCCCAAGGTCCGGCGGTTCCGGACGGCCGTCGACGACGTGAAGCCTGCGCGCACCTACGTCGTGCATGCAGGCGGCGCGAGCCGGCAGATGCGCGTGGGCGTCGAGGCGCGGTCGGTGCTCGAGCTACCGGGCTGACGCGGCCTCGCGCAGCCCCGGCGAGGACTGCTGCGCCGAGGACTGCAGCGCCGCGTGCGCCATCGCCGCCCGCGCGTGCGGCAGGCCGTTCTCGATGAAGACGTCGCTGGTGCGGCCGCCCTGGCCGGCGCTGCCGATCGCGTAGAGGCCGGGGACGCTCGTCTCGCGGGTCGCCTCGTCGACCGCCACGACCTCGGTAGCGGGGTCGACGGCGGCGCCCGCCTGGCGGAACAGCGCCGGGTCGGCGCGGTAGCCGGTGAGGAGCAGGACGCGGGTGGCGGGCACGACGAGGCGCTCCTCGGTGCCGCCGTCGGGCGTGCGCACCACGTGCACGCGGCCGGTCTCGATGCGCTCGACGCGCGCCTGGAACAGCGCGCGGATCGAGCCCTCCTTGACGCGGTTCTCGAGGTTGGGCCGGACCCAGTACTTGAGGCTGCGCTTGAAGTCGGCGCCGCGGTGGACCATCGTCACCCGCGCGCCGTGGCGGAAGAGGTCGAGCGCCGCGTCGGCCGCGCCGCTGCCGCCGCCGACGATCACCACGTCCCGCCCGTACTCGGGATGCGCCTCGCGGTAGCGATGCGACACGTGCGGCAGGTCGGCGCCGGGGACGTCGAACGGCTTGGGGTCGTCGAAATAGCCGGTGGCGAGGAGCACCGCGTGGGCCCTCAAGGTGGTGGGGGCAGCGCCCTCGGGCGCGGCGTCGACTTCGAAGCCGGCCGGCGCGCGCCGCAGCGCGGTGACCCGGGTGAACGTGCGCACGTCCAGGCCCTCGTTGGCGACCACCTTGCGGTAGTAGTCGAGCGCCTCCTTACGGGTCGCCTTGTCGGTGGCGGTGACGAAGGGGTGGCCGCCCACCTCGAGGC
>JBHEOT010000040.1:0-274 GCA_046260675.1 Trueperaceae bacterium
CACGGGGTGCACGTGACGATCGGCATCATCTGGCTGCTGTCGATACTGGTCCATTCCTACGTCAAACCATGGACGAGCAAGGACGAGGTCTACCTCGAGGTCGCCGGACTGTACTGGCACTTCGTCGACATCGTCTGGATCGTGATCTTCACGATCATCTACCTCGTCGAGTTCGTGTGAGCAGGAGGCGCTGACAGCGATGGCGGAACACAAGAAGCACGGCGTCGGGATCTACGTGGTCGTCGCGTTGATCCTCGCCGCGATCACCTACGTC
>JBHEOT010000040.1:506-21241 GCA_046260675.1 Trueperaceae bacterium
CCGACCCCCGCCGAGGTCGAAGCGCGGGAGACGGTGCTCGCCGCCCTCCGAAGCGGCGAGGCGCATACCGCCGCCCCGGTCGACGACCACGGCGCCGCGCCCCCCATGCCCGTGAGCCGCGCGACCCCGCCAGCCGACCGCACGCTGACGGTGACCCCACCGGCCGCTGCGACGGACGGTTTCGAGGTCGACCTCGAGGCACGCGCGGTGGAGGCAGTCGCGGCGACCGTGGCCACCCCCGAGCCGACGACCGAGGCGGCGCCGGAAGCCACGACCGAAGCCACGACCGAAGGTGCGCAGCCTGCGCCCGATGCGCCCGATGCGCCCGTGCTCGCCCAGGCCGAAGCCGACCCCACCTACGACACCGAACTGGGCGCCTCCGTATACGCCGCCAACTGCTCGGCCTGCCACCAGCCGACGGGCGCCGGCATCCCCGGCGCCTTCCCGCCGGTCGCCGGGCACAGCGCGGACCTGTACGCCGCCACCGGCGGCATCGGCGGGCGCGCTTACCTGATCGACGTCCTCCTGTACGGCGTCCAGGGCGCCATCACCGTCGACGGCGCGAACTACAACGGCCTCATGCCGGCGTGGCAGCAGCTCAGCGACGATCAGCTGGCCGCGGTCATCAACCACAGCATCGCCGGCTTCGACGGCGCGCCCGACGGGTTCGACGCGATCCGCGCCGACGAGGTCGCCGCCGCGCGCGGCCAGGGCCTCGGCGGTGGGGACGTGTACGAGCTGCGGGGGGCCTTGGGCCTCGAGTGAACGGGTGACCACGATGGCGTCCCAGGGGATCTACATCGGTTGGCAGCTCGATCCGGTGCTCATCGGGGGCATCCTGGCGCTGGGCGTCGCGTACGCGTTGGCCGTCGGCCCGCTGCGCGCGCGCCTGGCGCCGGGGCAGCCGTACCCCAAAGGGCCCGCACGCTGGTTCTTCTCCGGCCTCGCCCTGCTCTACCTGGTCGAGGGCTCCCCGCTCCACGACCTCGCGGAGCGCTACCTGCTATCGGCGCACATGGTGCAGCACCTGCTGCTCGCGTACGTGGTCGCGCGGATGCTGATCGTGGGCGTGCCGGCGTGGCTGTGGCGCGCGCTGTTGGTGAACCGGCTCGTGTTCCCGACCGCCCGGGTGCTGCTGCAGCCGACGGTCACGTTCGTCGTGTTCGCGGTGCTCTTCGCGGTGTGGCACGTGCCGACGATCTACGAAGCGGCGCTGCTGAGCTCGTGGGTGCACCACCTCGAGCACGTCGTCTTCCTGGTGACCGCGGTCATGCTCTGGTGGCCCATCCTCAGCCCGCTCGAGGAGCTCCCCAAGGCGCCGCACCTGGTGCGGCTCGCGTACCTGTTCGTGATCCCGATCGCGCAGCTTCCGGTGTTCGCCGGCATCACCTTCCACCCCGACGTCATCTACCCGCTCTACGCGATGGCTCCGCGGGCGTTCGGCCTCGACGTCATGGCCGACCAGGCGCTGGCGGGCGCGGTCATGAAGGTCTTCGGCCTGGTCTTCTTCGGGCTCCCCTTCGCGCGCATCTTCTTCGATTGGTACCAGCGCGAGAACGGCCGCTCCATCACCCAGGGCGACATGCGGCCGACCGCCGAGCCGATCGGGTGAGCCCAGCGGCGCGCCGCGGCGTCAAGGGCGTCGCCTTCGACTGGGGTGGCGTCTTCACGGTCGGTACGTTCGATGGGCGCGCGATCGAGCGGATCGCCGGTCTGCTCGAACTCCCGACCGCCACCGTCCGCGGCCCGTACCTGGAGCTGATGGAGCGGTTCGAGGTCGGCGCCTTCGACCTCCCCACGTTCCAGGCGCGGCTGAGCGCCGCGGTGGGCCGCGACGCGGACGAGGCCGCCTTCCGCGGCGCCTTCCTCGACGCCCCGCTCGAGCGCGCCGCGACCTACGCGCTGCTGCCGGGCATCCCCGACGAGTACGCCGTCGGCATGCTCTCGAACAACGTGCCGGTGCTGTGCGACCGCGTCCGCGACGACGCCCGCACCGCCCGCGTCGAGCGCTTCGTGTTCAGCAACGAGATCGGCACCCGCAAGCCCGACCCGGCCGCCTACATGGCGCTGGCCGAGGCGCTGCAGCTTGCGCCCCACGAGATCGTCTTCGTCGACGACGCCGTACGCAACGTCGAGGCCGCTCAGGCGCTCGGGTTCCAGGGGCTGCTCCTCGACGCGCCGATCGCGTTCGCGGCGCGCTGGCGTGCGGCTCTGCCCGACCTGGCGCACCTGGTCGACGGTCCCGGCTGGTCCGAGTCGGACGCGTGAACGACGACGGTCGCGAGCGCGACCGGCTGCCGTTGCCGGTCGACGACGCCGAGGAGCGCCCCGAAGCCCCCGGCGACGATCGCAAGGCGCGGCGCGGCGCCCGCGCCAAGGACGGCCGCCGCGCCGTCCGCCTGCTCCAGGGCTACGTGTGGCATCCGCGCGAGGCCACCGTCGAGCTCGGCGCGCACCTCCCCGACACCCTCCCCGGCGACGTCCACGTCCTGTGGGACCCGATGCCGGCGGCGCCGTTCACCTTCTTCGACGACGGCACCCTCTCGGCCACCCAGCAGGTCTACCAGCTGACCGTCGTGCGCTTCCTCGAGGACGGCGAAGACCCGGTGGGGGCGCTGGCCTGGGTGGTCGAGCGGCTCCAGTCCGCGCTCGAGACCACGCCCGAGAGCGTCGGCTGGCAGGTCATGGAAGACCTGCGCGACGTGTTCTGACGTGGTGGGCCACCCGCCCCGAGGCCATGGCGGTAGCGTGCGCGCATGAGGTCCCGCGCCGCGCTGGTCGGCACGTTCCTGCTCGCCTACCTCCTCAGCTACTTCTACCGATCCACCAACGCCGTGCTGGCCGGCGACCTGCAGCGCGACGCGGGCTTGAGCCCGGAGCAGCTGGGCACGATGACGAGCCTGTTCTTCGTGACGTTCGCGCTCGCCCAATTGCCGCTCGGATCGGCCCTCGACCGTTGGGGGCCGCGGATCGTCACGCCCTCGCTGATGTTCGTGACGGTGGTCGGGAGCCTGGTGACGGCGGCCGCGACGGACTTCGCCGGCCTCGCGGTCGGCCGCGCCCTCATCGGCCTCGGGATGGCGGGGGTGCTGATGGGCGCCCTCAAGGCCATGGCCTCGTGGTTCCCGGCCGCGCGCTTCGCGACCATGTCCAGCGTGTTCATCGGCGTGGGGAGCCTTGGTGCGCTCGGCGCGACGACGCCCCTCCACGCGTTCGCGAACGCCCTCGGCTGGCGCCCGGTGTTCCTGGTCGCGGCGGGGGTCACGGCCGCGGTCGCGCTCGCCTTGGTGTGGGTGGTGCGCGCGGACCCGCCCGTCGATCGCGTGAACGGGGCGGCGCGTACCGCCTCGGACGACGGTGAGCCCGGGCTCCGAGCGCCCGCGGTGGCGTCCGTCCACTTCGCCCAGATCTTCACCGACGGATCGTTCTGGCGCCTGGCGCTGCTCGTCCTGGCGCTCGCTGGCAGCCTGTTCGCGTTCCAGGGCCTGTGGGGCGGTCCATTCATGGTGGCTGGGCTCGGCATCGACCGGTCGGTCGCAGCCCAGCTGCTGCTCGTGTTGGGGGTCGCCGCCACCGTCGGTTACCTGCTGGCAGGACCGATGGCCAGTCGCTGGGGCGTCGACCGCACGATCGCGATCGGCGCAGCGGTCGCCCTCGCCGCGCTGGTCGCGCTCGCGGTCATGCCACGCGAGGCGCCCTTCGCCATGCTCGCGATCGCCTGGTCGGCCCTAGGCCTCGGAAGCAGCACCAAAGTCCTCAGCTACGCCGCCGCTCGCGCGCGCTTCCCGACCAGTGCCGGGCACGCCATCACCGCCGCCAACCTGTTCGCGGTCGGTGGCACCGCGCTCTTGCAAGCGGGCCTCGGCGTCGTGGTCGGCGCCGTCGCCAGCGCGATGGGGCACCCGGACGATCCTCCATTGCTCGCGTATCGGGCAGCGATGTGGGCGGCCGCGTTCCTGCTGGCCGTCGCCCTCGTCGGGTTCACCGCCCCTAGTCGGAGCACCGAACAGCGCGTCGTAGCGTCCCGCCCGTGACCCGGCGCCCCGCGCTCGTCGGCACGTTCCTGCTCGCCTACCTCCTCAGCTACTTCTACCGATCCACCAACGCCGTGCTGGCCGGCGACCTGCAGCGCGACGCGGCCCTCGGTCCCGAACAGCTCGGCCTCATGACCAGCCTCTTCTTCCTGGTGTTCGCGGCCGCCCAACTGCCGCTGGGCGCCGCCCTCGATCGCTGGGGACCGCGCTGGGTGCCCGCCGGTCTCATGCTGATCGCCGCCGCGGGCAGCTTGGTGACGGCCGCTGCGGACGGCTTCGCCGGCCTCGCGCTGGGCCGGGCCATGATCGGGCTCGGCATGGCCGGCGTCCTGATGGGCGCGCTCAAAGCCTTCGCGGCCTGGTTCCCGCCGCGCCGCTTCGCGACGATGTCCGGCGTCTTCGTGGGGCTCGGCAGCCTCGGCGCCCTCGGCGCCACCACCCCCCTGGCCGCGCTCGCCGACGGGGTCGGCTGGCGCGGCGTCTTCGTCGCAGCGGGCGTCGTCACCGCGCTCGTGGCCGCGCTGCTGACCGTCGTCGTGCGGCCGGTGCCGCCGGCGGTCGCCGTGGCGGCAAACGCCGGGGTCGCGGTCGCGCCCACGACCCCGAGCAAGGCCGGAGTCACCTTCCGCACGATCTACGCCAACCGCGAGTTCTGGCGGCTCGCCCTGATGCAGTTCGCCATGGCCGCCGCGCTCTACGGGCACCAGGGGCTGTGGGGCGGCCCGTTCCTGGTGCGCGGCCTCGACCTCGACGTCGGCGTCGCCGCCCGCCTGCTGCTGGTGCTCGGCCTCGCCGCGACCGTCGGCTTCCTGATCGCCGGCCCGGCCGCTGGGCGCTTCGGGCTGCGCCGGGCGATGGGCGGCGGCGCCCTGCTGACCCTCGCCGCCGCCGCAGCGCTGGCGGTGGCGCCGCCGACGACCTCCACCCCGGTGCTGGCGATCGCCTGGGCCGCGTTCGGGCTCGGCGCCGGCCTGCAGGTGCTCGGCTACGACGGCGCGCGCTCGCTCTTCCCGTCGGCGGCCGGCAGGGCCGTCACCGCGATCAACGTCTTCGGCATCGGGGGCAGCGCGCTCATGCAGATGGGCCTCGGGTGGGTGGTCGCGGGCGCCAGCACCGCGCTCGGCGCCGACCCGGCCGATCCGCCGCTGGCCGCCTACCGGATCGCCCTGTGGACCACCGTCGCCGTGCTGGCGCTGGCGTGGCTGCACTTCGTCGTGCGGCGCCGCTGAGCGGAGTCAGTTCGCAGCGGCCTCCGTGGGCAGCTCCGCCGGCACGTAGTGCACGTCCCGCTGCGGGAACGGGATGCTGATGCCCTCGGCGTCGAGGCGCTGTTTGATGGTCTTGGTCAGGTCCATCTGGGTCGCGAGGAAGTCGGCCGGCAGGGTCCACACGCGCACGAGCAGGTCGACCGAGCTCTCGCCCAAAGCGGTGACCTTGAGCAGCGGCTCGGGTTCGGTCAGGATGCGCGGCTCCGCGGCCACGACCTGCCCCAGCACGCCCAGCGCGTGGTCGAGGTCGTCTCCGTAGCCCACGCCGATCGTCAGGTCGATGCGGCGACGGTCGGCGCGGCTGAAGTTCTTGATCTCGTTGCCCCAGATGCGGCTGTTGGGCATGAAGACCGGTACCCCGTCGAAGGTGCGCATCTTGGTGGCGACCAACCCCACGTCCTCGACGGCGCCGACCGTGCCGCCGATGTCGACGGCGTCGCCGATGCGGAAGGGGCGCAACCCGAGGATCATCACCCCGGCGGCCACGTTCGACAGCGCGCCCTGCAGGGCCAGACCGATGGCCAGGCCCGCCGCCCCCAACAGCGCGACCAGGCTGGTGGTCTGCACGCCGAACCGGTCGAGCACCGCGATGACCGTGAAGACGAGCACCGCCCAGCGGGCGACCCGCGCGAACACGGTGGCGAGCGTGACGTCGATGCGTGGGTCGCGCTCGGTCGCGCTGCGCACCAGCCGCCCCACCCAGCCGGCGACGATCCAGCCGACGACCAAGATGGCGATGGCGGCCAGAACGTTCAGGCCGATGCCGATGAGTTGATCCGCGCTCATGGTGCCTCCTCGGGTGGCCAGGAAGCCACGTCGAGCGCCAGCTTAACCGGCGATCGGCCAAGGACCAGCGTGGGGCACGCGGTAGCGCGTCCTACGATGCGTTCAGAGCGGCACGTTCCCGTGCTTGCGGTACGGGCGCTCCACGGTCTTGCCCTCGAGCATCGCCAGGTGCCGCGCCACGTGGCGGCGCGTGTCGGCGGGGTCGATCACGTCGTCGACGTACCCGCGCGCCGCGGCGCGGAAGGGGTGGTCGTGCTCGCGCCGGTACGCGTCGACCAGGCGCGCGCGCGTCGCCGCCGGGTCGGGCGAGGACTCGATCTGCTTCTTGTGCAGCACGTTCGCCGCCCCGTCGGCGCCCATCACCGCCACCGCTGCGGTCGGCCAGGCGAGCACCACGTCGGCGCCCAGGTCCTGCGAGCTCATCGCCAGGTAGGCGCCGCCGTAGCTCTTGCGCACGATCACGGTCACCTTGGGCACGGTCGCCTCGGCATACGCGTAGAGCATCTTGGCGCCATGGCGGATGATCCCGGCGTGCTCCTGCGCCACGCCGGGCAGAAAGCCGGTGACGTCGACGAAGGTGACCACGGGCACGTGGAACGCGTCGCAGGTGCGCACGAAGCGCGCCGCCTTGTCCGAGGCGTCGATCGTCAGCGTTCCGGCGAGGTGGCTCGGGTCGTTCGCGACGATGCCGACCGCCCGGCCGCCCACGTGCGCGAAGCCGACCGCGATGTTGCGCGCGAAGTCGGGCTGGATCTCGAGGAAGCGACCGTCGTCGACGATCGTCTTGATCACCTCGCGCATGGGGTACGTCCGCTTGGGGTCGGGGTGCACGCGGGCGGCCGCCTCCGGCACCCGCCGGTCGACCGGGTCGCGCGTCGTCCGCGCCGGCGGGCGCTCGCGCGCCGACGACGGCAGGTAGCCCAGAAGCTCGCGCACGCGCGCGAGCACCGCACGATCGTCGTCCTCGACCAGGTGCGCCACGCCCGACCGGCGGGCGTGCACGTCGGCGCCCCCGAGCTCGGCGAAGGTGACGTCCTCCTTGGTGACCGACTTGATCACCTCGGGCCCGGTGATGAACATGTAGGCGCTGTCGCGCGCCATCAACACGAAGTCGGTGAGCGCCGGGCTGTAGACCGCCCCGCCCGCACAGGGACCCAGCACCGCCGAGATCTGCGGCACCACCCCGGAGTAGATCGCGTTGCGCGCGAAGACCTCGCCGTAGCCCGACAGCGCGTCGACGCCCTCTTGGATGCGGGCGCCCGCCGAGTCGTTGAGCCCCACGATCGGCGCGCCGACGTGGACCGCCTGGTCCATCACCCGCACGATCTTGGCGGCGTGCATCTTGCCGAGGCTGCCGCCGAGGACGGTGAAATCCTGGGCGAACACGAACACCGTCCGGCCCTCGACCGTGCCGTAGCCGGTGACGACCCCCTCACCCGGGGCCTTGAGCTCGGGATCGCGCGGCTCGACGAAGGTGCCCAACTCGACGAAGCTGCCGGCGTCCAGGAGCGCGCCGACGCGCTCCCGCGCCGTCAGCTTGCCGGCCGCATGCTGGCGTGCGGTGCGCGCTTCACCGCCCCCACGGTGCACGCTTTTGCGGCGCTCCTCCATGTCGGCGGTCAGCTCGTTCATCCAGGCGAGGGTGTCGTCGCGCACGCAGGTCTCCTAGGGGCTCGGCGGTGGGTCGCCGAGCTCGTCCGACGCGCTCGGGAGCGCGCTCGGTAGCGCGATGACGAAGCGCACCTCGTCCGGGAACACGTACCCCTGACGGCGCGCGAGGTGCTCGCGGAAGCGCACGTCGCCGCCGCGCTCGGCGATCGCGGCGAGGTCGGCCGCCTCGGACCGCAGATCGTCCACCTCGCGCTCGAGCCGCACCACCTCGCGATCGGCGACGTACCACCGGCGCGCTTCGACCGCGAGCATGACCGCGGCCTGCAGCGCACCCAGCGTGCACGCCGCGACGAGCAGCGCGGTGGCGCCACGCCCGATCCGCGCGGGGCGGCGTGGATCGAGCGCGGGGTCGTCGGGCGGGAGCGTACGGGTGGCGCCGCGGGGGCGTGGGGCGTCGTCGCGCTCGCCTGGTCCGAGGCCGCGGGGGGCGGGTTCGGGGCGCCGTTCGGGCGCCGGCGTCGGCGCCCGTCCGGCACCGTCGCGGGGTGCGTACGGCCCCACGCTCACGTCGCCCGCCGCGGCGCGCCGGCACGCGCACCGGCACCGCCCTCGCCCGCGACACCGGCGGCCACACCGGCGATCGCCTCGCGCAAGAAGTGCGCTGCCGCCTCGGGCGGCGTCGGGTTGACGTACGCACCGAGCGACCAATCGAAGCCCGCGGTCCGCGTCACCCGCGGCAGCAGCTCCAAGTGCCAGTGGTAGGCGCCCTCGCCGGCCGCCGGGATCGTGTGCAGGATCAGGTTGTACGGAGGGCGGTCGAGCGCCGCGTCGAGCGCCTCGAGCACCGTCCGGAGCAGGTCGGCGAGCAGCGGCAGGTGGTTGCCGGCGACCTCCTGGAACGCGCTCTGATGGTCGCGCGGGATGACCCAGGTCTCGAACGGCGACTTGGCGGCGAAGGGGGCGAACGCGACGAAGGCCTCGTTCGCGCTGACGATCCGCTCGCGCGCCACCAGTTCGAAGTCGAGCACGTCGCAGAACAAGCAGCGGCCGCTCACGACCCGGTGGCCCCCGGCGGCCTCGAGCTCCTCCTCGACCCAGCGGTTGGGCACCGGCAGCGCCAGCAGCTGACCGTGCGGATGGTCGTAGCGGGCGCCGGCGGCACGGCCGACGTTGCGGCTCACCTGCACGTGGCGGACCTCGGGGCGCGCGGCGTGGTGGGCGATCCGGTCGCGGTAGAGCCGCAGCACCTCGACCAAGTGGTCGGGCGGGAAGGTCTCGAGCCGCTGCCGCGGGTCGGGGTGCTCGATGATCAGCTCCTGCGCGCCCGCGGCCGGCGCCGACGTCAGCACCCCGTCCTGGACCGGGACGAACGGACGCTCCACGAACGGCGATCCGGGCAGCGGGACCACGCGTGCGCGCCATTCGGGGCCACCGGCGGGCGCGCCGCTCGGGCGCAGCGCGACGATCTCGGCGGGAAGCTCGGACTCGCGCCCGGGCGCGAGCACACCCCGGTCCGTGGCGCGTTCGCCTCCGACGCCCGCCGCGTCGAGCCCGGCGAAGTCGGCCGGACCGAGCCCGCGCTCCGGCGAGATGAGCACCCAGGCCGCGCCGAAGGGATCCTTGCGGAGGAACGACATGCGGACCTGAGTGTAGCAGCGTCCGCGCCGCCACCGGCGTGAAGGATGCCGCCGTGAACGCGGTTCCGAAGGTCGCGCGGACCGCGGTGTGAAGGGGCCCACCCCCGCGCCCGCGGCGCCGGCGCTATGTTGTTTGGCGAACGCACGCGAGCGCCCCCTGGACCTCCGGGGCCGGCGCGCCCGGGAGAGGTCGATGGACGCCGAGCTGCACGACGCCCGCATCCTCATCGTCGACGACGAGATGGTCAACACCGTCCTGCTCGAGCGGCTGCTGCGGTCGGTCGGCTACGTCGATGTGACGCGGACCACCGAGCCGGAGGACGCGGTGGCGACGTTCGCCGAGGCGCTCGGCGCGGGTCGCCCGTTCGATCTGCTCTGCACCGACCTGCACATGCCGCGCCTGTCGGGGCTGCAGGTGATCGACGCGGTGACCGGCCAAGTCCCGGACGACGAGTTCTTCCCCATCCTCGTCCTGACCGCCGACGTCAGCCCGGCGGCCGAGCAGGACGCCCTGACGCGTGGCGCCAAGGACTTCTTGACCAAACCGTTCCGCAAGGAGCAGATCCGCTTGCGCGTCGCGAACCTGTTGCGCTCGCGGCACCTGCAAGCGAAGCTGCGCCATCACGCCGACCGCCTCGAGGACATGGTGCGCGAGCGAACGATCGAGCTCGAGGCGGCCCGCCTCGACGTGCTCGAGCGCCTCGCGGCCGCCGCCGAGTACCGCGACTACACGACGGGTCGCCACACCCACCGGGTGGGGCTGCTCTCCGCGCTGCTCGCCGAGCGCCTGGGCCAAGGCGCCGCCGAGATCGAGTTGATCCGGCGCGCAGCGCCGCTCCACGACGTGGGCAAGATCGGCATCCCCGACCACATCCTGCTCAAGCCCGGCAAGCTCACGCACGCGGAGTTCGCCCAGATGCAGGGCCACGTCGGCGTGGGCGCGCGGCTCCTCGCGCACGGTCGCTCGAAGCTGATCAACCTGGCGCAGGAGATCGCCGAGACCCACCACGAACGCTGGGACGGCAGCGGCTACCCGCTCGGACGCACCGGCGACGACATCCCGCTCGTCGGGCAGATCGTGGCCGTGGCGGACGTGTTCGACACGCTGGTGAACGAGCGCCCGTACAAGCGCGCCTGGCCCATCGACGACGCGATCGCCGAGATCCGCCGGCAGCGAGGGCGCTGGTTCGCGCCGCGGGTGGTCGATGCCTTCTTCGAGGTGCTCGACAGCAACCCGGACCTGCTTACCGACCTCGAGCGCGTCGTCGATCCCGATCCCGTATACAACGGCGCCTTGGAGCGCGCGCTGATCGACGACCTCGATTGACTCGAGGTCGCGCGCCGGCGCGACGCGCTCGCAGCCGCGGCCGCGTCATCCTGGACGGCATGCCCCACCTCTTCGACCCGCTCCCGCTGCGCGACGTGACGCTGCGCAACCGCGTCGCGCTCTCGCCCATGTGCATGTACTCCGCGCCCGACGAGGCGGCCGTCGCCCGCGGCGCGGCGCCGCTGGCGGGCACCGCGCAGAACGCGCACCTCGTCCACCTGGCGTCGCGGGCCGCCGGCGGTGTGGGGCTCGTGCTCACCGAGGCGACCGCGGTCGAGGCGCGGGGGCGCATCTCGCCACAGGACCTGGGGCTGTGGGACGACCGCCACGTCGACGGCTTGCGCCGCGTCACCGCCGCGATCCACGACCACGGCTCCGCCTCGGGCGTGCAGCTCGCGCACGCGGGGCGCAAGGCGGCCACGTACCGCCCCTGGGCGAACGCCAAGGGCGGCGTACCCGACGCCAACGGTGGCTGGCCGGTGGTCGGACCGACGGACGCCCCCTTCTCCGACGCGCTGCACGAGCCGCGCGCGCTCTCGGCCGACGAGCTGCCCGGCGTCGTCGCCGCCTTCGCCGACGCCGCGGTCCGCGCCGACGCCGCCGGTTTCGACGTCGCCGAGCTGCACGCCGCCCACGGCTACCTGCTCCACCAGTTCCTGTCGCCCCTCGTGAACGACCGCACCGACGCGTACGGCGGCGGCTTCGAGGGCCGGACGCGGCTGCTCCACGAGGTGGTGGCGGCGGTCCGTGCGGTCTGGCCCGAGGGGAAGCCGCTGCTCGTGCGGGTGTCGGCGACCGACTGGGCGCCGGGCGGTTGGAGCGCCGACGACACCGTGCGGCTCGCGCGCGAGCTCGCGTCCGCCGGCGTCGACCTGATCGACTGCTCGTCGGGCGGGGCGATCCCGGGCGTGGCGATCCCGGGCGCGCCCGATTTCCAGGTGGGCTTCGCCGAGCGGGTCCGGCGCGAGGCCGGCCTCGCGAGCGGCGCCGTGGGGCGCATCGTGGCGCCCGCTCAGGCCGAAGCGATCGTCGCCGACGGTCGGGCCGACCTGGTCCTGATCGGGAAGCAGCTCCTGCGCGAACCGTACTGGGCGCTGCGCGCGGCGCAGGAGCTGGGGGTGCCGGCGCCCTGGCCCGAACGGTACGGCTGGGCGGTCGGCTGAGCGGCGCGATCGAACCGAGCGCGCCCGCGGGGGTTCACTCGCTCGCGACCAGGTGCCACGGGAGCGCGCCGGGGCGATCGAGCACCGACAGCGAGAGGATCGTCGCGCTGTCCTGGGTGGCGGCCACGAGGTTCCAGCCCAGGGCCAGGTCGATGCCCGCTCGGACGTTGAGCGTGCCGTCGCTGCAGACGCCCGTCAGGCGGACCGGACGGTCGACGTAGACGTACGTCGCGACCCGATCGCCGTCCACCATCGGGCGCCCCGCCGTCGCCGCGGCCAGGTCGGTGGCGGCACGAGCCGTCCCGAGCACCGCGTTCTCGGCGTCGACGACCTCGAAGCGCTCGGCCCAGGCGGCGCCCACCGTCGTGTTCGACGCGACCAGGTTGCTGGTCTCGGGCGCGCACGTCGCGCCCGCGACCAGCAACGGCACCACGTCGACGACCGGCATCGGGTCCAGGCGCGCGGCGCCGAGCGTCACCTCGAGCCGCGGCCCGAGCACCGGGACCGGCCGCACGGTGCCGAAGAACGTGTTCGTCGCGCCCTCGGCGCCGACGACGCGCACCCGCACGCCGGCCTGGAGGTCGCTCGCGGCCTCGCGCAACTGGACCTCGACCTCGACGGGCCGCAGGTCCACCAGCTGCGAGCAGGCGGTGAGGAGCAAGGTAGCTCCCAGGACGAAGATGGCTCGGACGTGGCTCGGGTTCATGATGGCGGCGCTCCTCTCGCGTCTGCCCGAAGGTACCCGGTCCACGCACGACGACGATGAGAAGCCGGTCGGCGCACCTCAGCCGAACAGCGACCCCTGCTCCGGTCCGTCCGGCACGTCCGGCAGGGCCGTCACCTCGACGAACTCGAGGCCCGCCGCAGCCAGCTGGACCAGCGCCGGCTTGGTCACCGCCGGCGCCGCGAGCAGGCCGCGGACCTCCTCGCCGGTGAAGCGCCGCACGCTCTCGACGTAGCGCGCGAGCTGGTGCACCGCCTCCTGCGTCCCCTTCGCGCGCTTGAGCTCGACGACCACCAGCCGCCCGTAGCGGTCGCGGGCGAACAGGTCGATGCCGCCGACGTCGGTCGGGAGCTCGCGGTCGAGCACCGTGAGCCCGTCCTCGATCACCGACGGGTCGTGGGCGAGGGCGCGCTGCATCTCCGCCTCGCTGCCGCGCAGCACGAACCCGCTCCCCTCGCGCAGGTGCAGCGCCTGCACGAGCGCCGGCTCCAGGAACGCCACCCGGAGCAGCTCCTCCGGGCTGCGCCGCTCCGCGACCAGGACCGCCTGCGCGTCGTCGAGGCCGACCCACAGGTCGTCGGTGCGCGGCTGCCAGTTGACCGGTTTGACCCCCTTGTAGCCGTGGACCTGCACCGAGCCGTCGGCCTTGAGCATGACCACGTAGTCGCCGGCGTCCGCGAACGACGCGGCCCGGCCGGTGTACGCGACCTCGCAGGTGCCGGCGACCTGCAGGAGCGCCGTGCCCTCCTGCAGATGTTCGCGGAGGAAGGCGACCAGGTCGTCGGCGGAGGGTTCGAGGAGAAGGCCCAGGAGCATGGCCGGTGAGCCTACCGCGCCGCAGGCTGCGCCGGCGGCGGCGGCGCAGGCTGCGCCGGCGGCGCGGTACGGTGCCCGGCATGCCCCGACTCGGTGCCCACGTCTCGACCGCCGGCGGCGTCTCGCGCGCCTTCGCGCGCGGCGAGGCCATCGGCTGCGACGCCCTGCAGGTCTTCGTCAAGAACGCCAACGCGTGGGCGGCCAAGCCGCTCCCCGACGCCGAAGTGCGCGCCTTCCTCGAAGCGCACGCCGCGACGCCCGGACCGGGCGCGCCGGCCCCGCTCCCGGTGGTGGCGCACGCCAGCTACCTGATCAACCTCTGCAGCACCAAACCCGACGTCCACGCCAAGTCGCGCACCGCGCTGCTCGACGAGCTGGGCCGCTGCAGCGCGCTCGGGATCCCCGGTCTGGTGCTGCACCCGGGCGCCCACCTGGGCGAGGGCGAGGACACCGGCCTCGAAGAGATCGCCCGGTCGCTCGACGCGGTCCATCGGGAGGGGGCCGACCTGAGCGCGCGGGTGTTGCTCGAGAACACCGCCGGCCAGGGGACGGTGTTGGGGTCGAAGCTCGCCCAGTTGGCGCGGATCGTGGAGCTGATCGACGCCCCCGAGCGCGTCGGCGTCTGCCTCGACACGTGCCACGCCTTCGCCGCCGGCTACGACCTGCGCACGGACGACGGCTACGCGGCGTTCATGGACGAGATCGAGGCGACGATCGGGCTGAGGCGCGTCGCGGCGCTGCATCTGAACGACAGCGTCTTCGACCTCGGTTCGGCCAAGGATCGCCACGCGACCATCGGTGAGGGCATGCTGGGCGCCGACGCCTTCGCGCGGCTCATCCACGACCCGCGCTGGGGCGACGTGCCGATGGTGCTCGAGACCCCGCTGGGCGACGACGAGCTCGGCCACGAGCGCGACCTGGTCACGCTGCGGGCGCTGCGGGCGCTGCGGTAGGGTCCCGCCATGAACCTCGACGTCCACGCCTCCCTGCCGCTGCTGCGGTCGGTGTTCGAACGCAACCTCAAGGTCCTGGAGACGAGCGCCGAGGGCGTCGACGAAGCGGGCGCCCGGGTGCCCGTCGTCGAAGGGGGCTCGCACTTCCACTGGCTGCTCGCGCACCTCGTCGCGTCGCGCGACGATCTGCTGGGCCGCATCGGCGCCGAGCGGGTATGGACCGCCGAGGCCGCGAAGGCCTTCGGTCGCGGTTCGGCACCGTCGGTACCGGACGGGGCCACGCTCGCCGACCACTTGGGCCGCCTGCGCGCGCAGCAACGACTCCTCGACGCGGTGCTGCCCACGCTGGATGCGGCCGCGTTGGCGCGCGACGCGGGGCGGATGTCGGTCGGTGGTTGGATCGAGTTCCTCGCTTGGCACGAGAGCTACCACGCGGGTCAGGCGACGCTGTACCGCCGGGTGGCGGGCCTGCCGAGCGCGATCGGTTAGCCGACGGGTTCGTCGACCACGACGTGGCCGTAGCGACCGGCCTGGTAGGCGAGCGAAGCGTCCGCGGCGACGCGGCTCGCTTCGACCCGACCCACCAGCAGGGTGTGGTCGCCCGTGTCGACGCGATCGACGACCTCGCACACGATCTGAGCGGCCGCGCCGCGGACCACCTTATGGCCGGCGAGGTCCTCGAAGGGGTCCGCCGGCAGCGCGACGGGGCGCGCCGCGAAGTGGTCCGAGACGATCGCTTGATGGGCGGCGAGGACGCTGACCGCGAAGCTCGGCGCGCCGATCATGTCGTGCGCGCGCGCTCTGTGGCCGATCGCCACGCCCACCAGCGGCGGGTTCAGCGACAGCGAGACGAACGAGCTCACGGTGATGCCGTGCACGCTGCCGTCGTCTTCGTCGAAGGTGACGACGGTGACGCCGGACGGGAAGCGACCGAGGGCGGCGCGGAAGGCATCGGGTTCGACGGGCATGGGTCCTCCTGGGACGGGTGAGGGCGGGGCCGAGCACGGGCGTTGCCGCGACGGTCCCATCAGGCCACAGCTTCGGCCGCCCGACCGTACCCTGCGCGTCGTACGCTCGTCCGATGCGCGCCGACCCTGCCCCGTCCGCGTCGTCCGCCGCCGGGCGGCCGGTCGTCGACCCCACCATCGACCGTGGCGCGCCGCCGCTCGCGCGCCTGTGGCGCTACGCCGCCGAGCGCCGGTACCGGGGCCGCGCCCTGGGCGCCGCGGGGCTGTCGATCCTGAACAAGCTGTTCGACCTCGCGCCGCCGTTCCTCATCGGCGTCGCGGTGGACGTCGTGGTGGTGCGCGAGACCTCGATGCTGGCGCGACTGGTCGGCCTCACCGATCCGACCGCGCAGATCACCCTGCTCGCCGCGGTCACCTTCGCCGTCTGGGCGCTCGAGAGCGCCTCGGAGTACGCCTTCCAGGTGCTGTGGCGGAACCTGGCGCAGGACGTGCAGCACGACCTGCGGCTCGAGGCGTTCGACCACGTGCAGCACCTCGACCTGGCGTTCTACGAGGAGCGCGACACGGCTGGCCTCATGGCCGTGCTCAACGACGACGTCAACCAGCTCGAGCGCTTCCTGGACGTGGGCGCTACCGAGATCCTGCACCTGACGACCACCGTCGTGGTGCTCGGCGCGTTCTTCTTCGCGGCCGCGCCCGAGGTCGCGTGGTGGGCGTTCCTGCCGATGCCGGTGATCGTCTGGGGATCGCTGCGCTTCCAGGCGCGGATGGCGCCGCGGTACGCGGCCGTACGCGAACAGGTGGGGCTCCTCAACGCGCAGCTCGCGAACGCCCTCGGCGGCATCGCGACGGTCAAGAGCTTCACCGCCGAAGCGCAGGAGCGCGACCGGCTGGGGGCGCTCTCGCGCGGCTACGTCGAGCGCAACGCCAAAGCGATCGCGCTGTCGTCGGCGTTCGTGCCGCTCATCCGGATCGCGATCGTCGTGGGCTTCATGGCCACGCTCGTCTACGGCGGCCGCCAAGCGCTCGCCGGCGAACTGAGCGTCGGCCTCTACTCGACGCTCGTCTTCATGACCCAGCGGCTGCTGTGGCCGCTGACGCGCCTCGGCCAGACGCTCGACCTCTACCAACGCGCGATGGCGTCGACCCGCCGGGTGTTCGGCCTGCTCGACACCGAGCCGGTGCTGCGCGACGGCCCGACGCCGCTGCCCGTCGCCCAGGTGGCCGGTGAGGTGCGGTTCGACGGCGTCCGCTTCGCCTACGCGACGGGCGACGTCGTGCTGCACGGCATCGACCTGCACGTGCCGGCCGGGCGGACGCTGGCGATCGTCGGCCCGACCGGGGCGGGCAAATCGAGCATCGTCAAGCTGCTGCTGCGCCTGTACGACCCGACGTCGGGGAGCGTCACGCTCGACGGCGTCGACCTGCGCGAGCGGCCGCAGGCCGACGTGCGGCGCGCGGTGGGGCTGGTGAGCCAGGACGTGTTCCTGTTCCACGGCAGCGTGCGCGCCAACCTCCGGTACGGCGGCCCCGACGCCGACGAGGCGGCGCTGTGGCGCGCGCTGGAACTCGCCGAGGCGCGCCCGTTCGTCGAGGCGCTCCCGCAGGGGCTCGACACGGTCGTGGGCGAGCGCGGTCAGAAGCTCTCCGGCGGCCAGCGGCAGCGGCTGGCGCTGGCGCGGGCGATCCTCAAGGACCCGCCGGTGCTGGTGCTCGACGAGGCGACGAGCGCGGTCGACAACGAGACCGAGGCCGCCATCCAGCGCTCGCTGGCGAGCGTCACCCAGGGGCGCACCACGGTCGCGATCGCCCACCGCCTCTCGACCATCCGGCACGCCGACGAGATCGTCGTCCTGGACCAGGGTCGGGTGGCCGAGCGCGGCCGCCACGACGAGCTGGTGGCGGCCGACGGGATCTACGCCGGGCTGTGGCGGGTGCAGACGGGCGAACGCATCGGACGCGAAGCGCCCGCGCTCGCCGGCCGGCGGTAGGCTCCGGCCGTGCCGCCCCGCCGCCGCCCCGAAGCGTTCCTCTTCGCCCTGCGGCTGCTGCACGTCAACGTCGGGCTGGCGCTCTTCGGGTTCAGCATCGCGCTGCAGCTCCGCGCCGGCATCGGGCTCGGCCCGTGGGACGTCTTCCACACCGGCGTGGCGCTGCGCACGCCGCTCACGGTCGGCCAGGCGATGGTGGGCGCGGGCCTGACGCTGCTCCTCGCGTCGATGGCGTTCGCCAAAGTACGGCCAGGGCTGGGCACCGTCTTGAACATGCTGATCATCGGTCCGTGGGTCGACGCGTTCCTCGCGATCCCGGGGTTCCCCGAGGCGCACGGGTGGCTGGGCGGCGTCGCGCTCTTCGGCGTCGGCTTGGTGCTGAACGGGCTCGCGACGGGTCTGTACTTGACCGCCGGCCTCGGCGCCGGTCCGCGCGACGGCTTCGCGTTGGCGCTCGCGCGGTTGCTGCAGGTGACCGTGCGGCGCGCGCGCACCCTGGTGGAACTGGTCGTGCTGATCACCGGCTGGCTGCTCGGCGGTTCGGTGGGGGCGGGGACGGTGCTCTTCGCGCTCGCGATCGGGCCGCTGATGCAGTGGAGCATGCGCGTGTGCGGCGGACTCGGACGCGCCCACGAGCGAGCGGCGGCGCGCCGGCACGGGTCGGAGCCCGGGTCGGAGCCCGGTGCGGAGCCCGGCGCGAGCGGCTGACGGTCGCCACGAGCCGGCGGACCGCGCCCGGTGTGCGCGCTACCCGGCCGCGGACCGGGCGCGCCCTTATAGTCGCCCTAACACCGTCGGAGGGAGGGTCGAATGAGCGTCCTGCACGTACTCGGATCGGGTGCCGCCTACAGCGATGGGCAGCGGACCACCACCATGCTGGCCCTCGAAGGACCGTCCGGCGTGGTGGTCGTCGACTGCGGCGGCGACGTGGTGCAGCGGCTGCTGGCCCACGCACTCGATCCCCTGCGCGTCACGGCGCTCATCGTCACCCACGAACACGCCGACCACGTCGGCGGCCTCCCGCTCATGCTCGAACGGCTGTGGCTCGCCGGTCGGCGGACGCCGCTGCCGGTGATCGGGATCGCCCCCGCGGTCGCGCAGGCGGTGCGGCTCCACGACGCGTTCGACACGTCCGCGTGGCCCGGGTACGCCGGGATCGCCCCACGGATCGTCGACCAGGCGCTGGGCACGCTCGTCCTGGACGACGCCGACTGGCGCCTCACCGGCGCCCCCGGCGTCCACGCGGTGCCGGTGATCGGCTTGCGGATCGAGCCCAAGGACGGCGGCATCGTCGCCGCGTACTCCTGCGACACCGCGTACGAGCCGGCGATCGTCGAGCTCGCGCGCGGGGTCGACCTGCTGCTGCACGAGGCCGCCGGCGGGCCCTCGCCCATGCACGCGAGCGCCAACGAGGCCGCGCGCGTGGCGGTCGAAGCGGGGGCCGGGCGGCTGGTGCTGGTGCACCTGCCGCCCGGCTTCGACGAAGCGCTCGAAGAGATCGCGCACGCACGCGAGCTGTTCCCGGCGCTCGAGGTGGGGTTCGACGGGGCGCGCTACCCGCTGACGGCGACCGGCCCTTCGGACTGAAGGCGCGCCGCGGCGGTCGGCGCCGCTGCCGTGCCGTCCCACAGCCGCGCGTAGCGGCGTGGCTCGCGGCCTTCCCAGCCACGCTTGTGGTAGGCGTAGCCGGCCACGAGCGGCAGCGTGACGGTCGCTTCGCCGAACACCATCTGCTCGTAAGCCAGGTCGACCTTGCCCCAACTGCTCGCTTCCTTGAGGGTGGAGCCCGATAGCGCGCCGTCGCGCTCGTCGGCGACCGTCAGCTGGACGGCGTACTTGTGCATCTCGGCGTGGAAGCCGAGGAACTCGGCCGACACGACGATGTCCTGGACGAAGTTCTTGGGCACGCCGCCGCCGATCATGAAGATGCCGGTGGTCCCCTGGTGCACCTTGACGTCGGTCAGCTCGCGGAAGTCCTTGACCGAGTCGATCGACACGTGCGCGTCGGGGCGCTGCACCTGGTGGGCGACCAGCCCGAAGCCGGCCGAGCAGTCGCTGAAGGCCGGCACGAAGATCGGCACGTCGAGCTCGAAGGCGGTGCGCACGATCGAGTCGGCGCCCAGGTCGCGCTCGACCAGGTACCGCCCCATCGCTTGCAAAAACTCGCGGCTGGAGTACGCGCCGGGCGCCATACCGTCGGCGATGACCTTGACGGTCTCGTCGCAGTGGCGGAGCTGGTCCTCGTCGATGTACGTGTCGTAGATGCGGTCGATCATCAGCTCGCGCAGCGTGGCGTCGCTCGCGAACTTGTCGCCCTGGTAGTGCTTGAAGCCGAGCGCCTCGAAGAAGTCCTGGTCGACCACGTTGGCGCCGGTCGAGACGATCGCGTCGATCATGTGCGCGCGCAGCAGGTCGACGATCAGCTGCTTCTGGCCGGCCGAGACGATCGAGCCGGCGAGGGTGAGGATCACGCCGCCGCCCGGTTCGCGGATCATCTGGTCGAAGATGCGGCCGGCGCGGGCGAGGTCGCGGGCGCTGAAGGCCGTCTCGGCCATCATGTCGACGAGCGGGACCACGTCGACCTTCTTGATGTCGAGGTGGCGGACGACGCTCTGGAGCAGATCGGATTTCTGGGGCAGATCGGTCATGGCAAGGCCTCCGTCGTGGGCACGTCGGTCGCTGGGCGCGGGACCTTGGAGGAAGCGCCACGGCGACCGGGGGCTGCGGCCGCGCACGCTGCGCGGACGATGGAGCCCTACGCCCGTTCCGAGCGAAGCGGCGAAGCCGCGAGCGAGGAACGGACGCCATCGGAGCTCCCCGTGGCGACCTAAGGATGGGGCACGGTGGGGCGCTTGTCAACGCCGCCGCGAACATGCGGCGCAAAGCGCGCTTCGAGCGCTGCGGCGGCCCTGGGTGGATGCCCAGGGCCGCCGTTGCGTGCCTGAAGCGACGTCCACAGCCGCTCGCCGATCGGTGCAGAGGCGAGTTCCACGGTCTGCGCCGGGAACTCGCCGATGCCCGATCGATCGCGCGCGCTTACGTCGCCGACACCTTGCGCACGGCCACCCGCGTGCTTCCTCCGTGCCGCGCCGTCGATCCGCTCAGGCGGTCGTACTCGGCCGGCAAAATCTGGTTGTTGTTCCCGCCGCGCGGAATGCTGCGCGCGAAGTCCGCCGCGGCGACGCGGCCGTAGGCCCAGTGGCCCTGACCGAAGCACTTGGCGACGGTGCCCGGGCGGACGCCTTCCCACAGCTTGACGTGGGCGGTGAGCGATCCGGTCGGCGATTCGACCGAGACGGTGTCGCCGTTGGCGAGCCCCAGCCGTTGCGCATCGATCGGGTTGATCTTGAGGACGTCGTCCCAGTTCTCGTCGCCCGGGTCGGCGTTCTTGTGCGCCTGGTACCACGTGCAGTTCGCCGAGCGCCCCTCGCGGTTCAGTCGGCTCCGGTGCTCGAAG
>JBHEOT010000041.1:0-312 GCA_046260675.1 Trueperaceae bacterium
GCTTCGCGCCGATACGTACGCCGTTCACAACGTGCGGCGCCGGCTCTCGGCGCTCCGGGGCGACCCGTGGGCCGGGTATTCCGATGCGGCCGGTTCGATCACGGCCGCGATGCGCAAGGAGGTGGGGTTGCGATGAACGACGCCGACCCGTCGGTGCGGACGCCTTGGTGGCTCGAACGTGGGGACACGATCTGCGCGTCGTGCGCCGACGCGTTCCATCAGGAGTGCACGGTCCGCTGCCAGGACTGCGACGAATGCGTGTGCGCCTCGTGCGTGGTCGAAGGACGCGACGACGAGGGCGCGGTCTTGGTG
>JBHEOT010000041.1:322-20839 GCA_046260675.1 Trueperaceae bacterium
ATCCGAGCGCGGGCACCGTGGTGCCGTACGAGGACACGCGCCGCGGCTTCGTGACCGACGACGACGAGCTGGTGATGCTCGAACCCGAGGAGCTCGAGGCGCTGGAGCCCGAAGCCTCGCGCGACATCGAGGTGGTGCAGTTCGTGCCGCCCGAGGCGCTCGACCACCGCTGGTACGTGCGCCCCTACTACCTGGGACCCGACGGCGACCTGCCGCGCTACGTCGCCCTGGCGGCCGCGCTGGCGGCGGTGGCGCGCGAGGGCGTGGCCCACTGGACGATGCGGAACAAGGCGTACGTGGGCGCGCTCCGGCTCCACCGCGGCTACCCGGTGCTGGTCACGCTGCGCAGCGTCGACGAGGTGGTGCCGGTGGAACAGGTCGAACGCCCGGCCTGGAAGCCGCTCGACGATCGCCAACTGAAGATGGCGCGGCAGCTGCTCGAGATGCTCGAGGCGCCGTTCGAACCCGACGCGTACCGGGACGCCTACCGCGAGCGGGTCGAGGAGCTGATCGAGGCCAAGCGCGACGGCGAGCGCCCGCAGCCGCCGAAGAAGCGCACCAAACGGCCCGTGCGCGACCTCTCCCAGGCGCTCGAGCGGAGCCTCGGGGCTGGGGGCGGCCGTGCCTAAGGGTTCGAAGCCGCACAAGCCGCGGCCGATGTGGTCGGGCACGGTCGCCTTCGGCCTGGTGGCGCTGCCGGTGCAGCTGTTCCCCGCCAACCGGACCACCCGCGCGTCGCTGCGCATGGTCAGCGCGGGCGGGCAGCCGTTGGAGCGCCGTTACTTCGCGTCCGACGACGACGCCGAGCCGCTCGATGCCGACGCGATCGTGCGCGGCTTCCCGATCGGCGACGACCGCTTCGTGGTCGTCGAGGACGAGGAGCTCGAGGCGCTGGATCCTGACAAGTCGCAGGAGATCGACCTGTCGCGCTTCGTCGAGCAGGACGAGGTCGACCCGATGCTGTTCGAGCGCGGCTACTTCTTGGCGCCCGACCGGGGGGCGCTCAAGGCTTACCGGCTGCTGGCCAAGACCATGGAGGACGCCGGCCGCATCGGGATCGCGACCTTCGTCATGCGCGACACCGAGTACCTGGTCGCGATCATCGCCGAGGACGGCATCCTCCGCGCCCAGACGCTGCGCTTCCACGACGAGCTGCGCTCGCCCGACGACGTGGGCTTACCCGAACTCGGTGAGGTCGACGCCGCTTTGCGAAAAGAGGCCGAGCTTGCGATGAAGCGCCTGTCGGCCGACGACGTCGATCGTTCGCACCTGCGCGACCGCGCCACGCGTCGCCTGCTCGACCTGGTCGAGCGCAAGCGGAAGGCCGGCGAGGACGTCGTCGAGCTGGCGGCCGATTCGGGCGAGGCGCCCACCGACGAGGTCGACCTGATGCAGGTGCTCAAGCAGAGCCTGGCGCAGGCCGACGAGGAGGAGGAAGAGACGACCGACCTCGACGAGCGCACCAAGAGCGAGCTCTACGAACGCGCCCAGGCGCTCGACATCGAGGGCCGCAGCAGCATGACCAAGCAGGAGCTGGTCGAGGCGATCCGCGCTGCATCGTGAGGTGCGGTCCCTCGGATACCGACGCGGCACCGACCTCGCGGCGCTCGATCCCCGACTAGCCCTCGTTCTCACGGTTCGAAGCCTCGTTCGTCCGACAATAAGGGATGGAACGCCTGGTCATCCTACTGGTGGTGTTCGTGATCCTCGTGATCCTGCTCGTCCTCTCGCGCCGGCAGGCGAGGTCGGAACGGTTGGGGTCCGTCGTGTACGAGCGCCGTCACCTGTTCGGAAAGGCCGAGCGATCGTTCCTGGCGGTGCTCGACGAGGCGCTTGGCGACCAGGCCCGCGCGTTCGGCAAGGTCCGTCTCGGCGACCTGCTCCAGGTCCCGGCGGCGGTGGCCGGCGACGTGCGCCGCGACGCGCTGGCCGCGATCGTCGATCGGCGCGTCGACTTCGTGGTCTGCGATCCGGCGGACCTGCGTGTATTGGCAGTGGTCGAGCTCGACGAAGCCAGCCAAGCCGCCGACCGCGCCGAGGAACGCGACGCCGTCGTGGACGCCGCGCTGGCGTCCGCGGGCATCCCGGTGATCCGGTTCGCCGCCCGGTCCGGGTACGCGGCGGCGGAGGTGCGCCGGCGTCTCGATCCGGTCTTGGCCTCCGTGCCGCCGGTGGGGCCGAGCGCGCGCCGTGCGAAGGCCGCCAAGGGCAAGGCGGCCGCTTCACGCACCACCCCGACGCCCACCGCGGAGGCGTCGCCCGAGGTCGCGTCCGAGGCCGGACCGGCATCCGCGCCGACGCCCGCGACCGTGGCGGCGGTTCGGGCCACCGCAAGCGTCGCGCGATCGCAAGGCGCCGACGGTGAGCGCAACCCGTACGCGCGGCTCGGCACCTGCCCGACGTGCGGCAGTCCGATGGTGGAGCGCATCGGGAAGCGCGGTGCCCTGAAGGGCAAGGCGTTCCTGGTGTGCGGCGGTGACCCGCCGTGCGCCACCGTCGTCGACGGCTGAGCGGCGGCGGCGCGCGCGTCGAAATTAGTCCCCGGCCACCGGAACGCGGGACCGCGGTCCGGTCGCCGGAGATCGCCCCGAAGCGCCCGCGGCGGCGCAGGCCAAACCGTGCGCGATCAGGGCGACGACGAGCGTGTTCTGCGAGACGCCTTCCGCCGCGGCGCGCCGGGAGAGGAGGGCGTGCAGGGTGCGCGGGATGCGAACTCGGAACGCACCGCTGGGCAGTTCCGGGTCGGGCGCGATCGCTGGGTCCGGGACGGGCCATCCTTCGACACGGTAGGTGTCGAGCGCCATCTCGAGAACGACGGCGAACTCGGTGAGGGCCTCGGTGCGCGTCCCGCCGACCGCGGCGACGCCAGGGACCTCGGGCGAGACGGCCACGAAGCCAGCGCTCTCTTCGTCGTAGAACACGTGGGTGCTGTACCGATCGGCACTCGCCACGATGGCCTCAGCGTTCCGGGTCGGACGCGGCGGCGATGGCGGCGAGCAGCTGCCTGATCTGGTAGGCAGGCACGTGACCGCCGTCGTTCTGGAGGTTGAGCAGCCTTGGATGGCCTGTGCGCTTGAGCATCGTGTGGCTCCCTCTCGTTCGAACGTGGACGAACCCGTGGGCTTCCGCGAGCCGAACGGCGTCGGAGAAGCGAACCTGGTTCGGTGCGCGACGGGCTCGCTCGATCAGCTTGTCGATCTGGCCCATCGGACGCTCCGGATTGCGTAAAATGGTACCACAGGTGGAACCACGAAGATGCGAAACGGGTCGTGCGCCGATCGTGCGGCGGCAGTTCCCTGGCGAGACGCGGTGGCTTCGTCGTCCGAGTCTTGGCGACGGGCGCTTCGAGGATCGCGCACGACTTGGCATCGACCCCATGGGCTTTGGGCAACGACACGCGCCGCGATCGCGCTCGGATCGCGCGAGGCCGCGTCGATCGGCGACCGTTCGCCGCGGTACCGTCGCCGCATGCCGGAGCCGCACGCGGTGCGCGGTCCGACGGTGCCCACCCGGGCCGGAGAGGGTCCCATGAGCGACTGGAAGACGTACCTCGACCAACAGCAGCCGCGGTTCGTCGAGGAGTTCCTCGACTTCTGCCGCATCCCGAGCGTCTCGAGCCTGCCCGAGCACACCGACGACGTGCGCCGCGCCGCCCGCTGGGTGGCCGAGCGCGTCGGCGCCGCGGGCATGGAGCACGTCGAGATCCTGGAGACCGGTGGGCACCCGATGGTGGTCGCCGACTACCTGCACGCGCCCGGCCAGCCGACCGTCCTGATCTACGGGCACTTCGACACCCAGCCGGTCGATCCGCTCGCGCTCTGGGACGCCGATCCCTTCGACCCGCAGGTCCGCGACGGACGCGTGTACGCGCGTGGCGCCTCGGACGACAAGGGCGGCATGTTCGCGCCCATCCTCGCGGTCGAGGCGCTCCTCGCGACCGACGGGACGCTGCCCGTCAACGTCAAGTTCTTCTTCGAGGGGCAGGAGGAGATCGGCAGCCCGACCATGGGCCCGTTCGTGGCGGCGAACTCGGGTCGCTTCGCCTGCGACATGGTGATCAGCGCCGACGGCGGGCAGTGGGCCGAGGACCAGCCCTCGCTCGCGCTGGCCTTCAAGGGACTCGGCGCCGTGCAGATCGACGTGAAGGGCGCCTACCGCGACCTCCACTCCGGGATGTACGGCGGCGCGGTCGCCAACCCGATCCACGCGCTCGCGCACATCCTCGCCAGCATGCGCGACATCGACGGGACCATCGCGATCGACGGCTTCTACGACGACGTCCGCGACCTCACGGGCGACGATCGCGCGCGCATCGCCGCCGTGGCCTTCGACGAGGAACGCTACATGCGCGACTTGCAGGTCGATGCCCTCTACGGCGAGCCTGGCTACACCACCCTCGAGCGCGCCTGGGCGCGCCCGACCCTCGAGGTGAACGGCATTTGGGGTGGCTTCCAAGGCGACGGCGTCAAGACGGTGCTGCCGAACGAGGCGCACGCCAAGATCACCTGCCGTCTGGTGGCGAACCAGACGCCGAGTACGGTCGCCGATGCGATCGAGGCGCACGTGCAGAAGGTCGTTCCGCCTGGCGTCCGCGCCACGGTGCACAAGCTCGAGAACGCGGCGTTGCCGTACGAGATGCCGTTCGACCACCCCGGCAACGTCGCCGCCGCGGCGGTCCACCGCCAGCTCTACGGCAAGGAGCCGTACTTCACCCGCGTCGGCGGGAGCATCCCGGTGGTCGGGATGTTCCTCGAGGCGCTCGGGGCGTACACCGTCAGCTTCGCCTTCGGCCTCGACGACGAGAACGTGCACGCACCGAACGAGTTCTACCGGCTGTCGAGCCTGCGGCGCGGACAGGAGGCGTACGCGCTGCTGCTCCAGGAGCTCGCGACGCAGGGCTGACGCGCCGGCTTCAGCAGTACGTTCAGCGGTACTCGGGGTTCGGGTCGAGGCGCGCGGCTTTCCACGCTTCACGCTGGTTGCCGTGCGCGGGGAAGCCGCCGGCGTCCTTGAGCAGGCGCGCCAGGTGCATCAGGTTCCACGTCATGAACGTGGTGTTGCGCTGGGTGAAGTCGTTGTCGAACCCGGCGCGGCGACCGTCGTCCAGCTCGTCGCCGTAGCTGGGGCCGGGGCCCGCCTCGCCGATCCAGCCGGCATCGGCCTGCGGCGGCACGGCGTAGCCGAGGTGCTGCAGCGCGTAGAGGGTCCCCATGGCCACGTGCTTGATGCCGTCCTCGTTGCCGGTCACCAGCACCCCGCCGACCTTGCCGTAGTAGACGTACTGGCCCTGCTCGTTCAGTTCGCCCGAGTGGGCGTAGAGCCGCTCGATCACGCGCGAGCAGGTGGAGGAGCGCTCGCCGAGCCAGATGGGGCTTCCGAGCACGAGGATGTCGGCCGCGCGCACCTTCGCGTAGAGCTGGGGCCAGTCGTCGCGCTCCGCCCCGCGTTCGGTCATGTCGGGGTACACCCCGGGGGCGAGGACCAGGTCCTCGGCGCGCACGTGGTCGACACGCACGCCCTGGTCGGCCATGATCGCCTGCGACACCTCCATCAGCAGCTGCGTGTGGGACGGCTCAGGTGACGGCTTCAGGGTGCAGTTGACGAACAGCGCGCGCAGGTCGTCGTAGTTCCGCGGTGGGGTGCTCGCATCGTCCATGGCTTCAGTCTGCTCCTTTGCGCGGCGCGACCGTCGTCGGGTTCTTGACGCGCCGGGATCGGGACCGGCGATCCGAAGGCCAATTTCGGATCGTGGCGATCTGGTTCAAGATGGACTGGCACCTACCGAGCATGCTCTTGAAGGCCTTCTCCTGGTGTTGCTGCGGTGCCGCATCAGCGAACGGCACTCGCGAGCGAACTCGGGGACCAGGGTCGGCGTTCCACCCGGTATGGGTGACTGCTTCCCACTTGAAGAGCCTGTCCAAGAACCGGGGTCCACCTCTCATTAAGAGCGCGAACATCGTAAGGGATGGTGCAAGCACGCCCTACCCGTACCTAGACGCTGTCGAACTCGAGGCAATGCGGTATGGTTATTTATGCAGCACACACCGATCCGCCCCCACTTCGTCCGCGCCACGTCCACCGTCTTCCTGGTGCTCGCCCTCGCCGCCTGCGGTGCCGCCGGCCCGTCGGGAGGTGGCGACGACGAGGGCAACGGCCCACCGTCCACCGACTTCCGCTGGAGCCTGACCGTGACCACCACGTTCGAGGAGATCAAGGGAACGACGTCGACGATCTCCGGCGATTCGATCACGGGGACGGACAGCACTCCGGCAGGCTGGTCGCTCGAGCTTTCGCGGCCGGGCGGCTTCGTCGAGGAGGCGCCCTACGCCTCGTTCGACGATCCAGCCAGCGGCGTGGAAGCAGACCTCACCGTCACGATCATGGGCCCGGACGGATCGAGCTGCACCGTCGGACCGGGCAACACGTCCATCTCCGAGGACGGCCCGGAGCCTGGCGACACCCTCGCGCAGGCCACCTATTTCGGAACCGACGAGACGGACGGCCGTCCGATCGTGTCGTTCGCATCGTTGTGGTCCGCCTGCGACGATCTGCCGGGCGCGTCGGGCTCGGGTACGGTCGACATCTGGGTGTTCGGCTTCGGTTCGCCCTGATCTGCGCCCATCCGTAGATGCATCCCGCTGGTCCGCCCCTGCCGGGCACACCAGCCATGCCGGCGTTTCGCCCACGGAGACGGCGTCTTGGTGGGCCGGCGAGACGGGGTCGATGCCAGTTCGGGGAAAACCCCGCGAGCTGCCCCGTTTCGCCCCTAGGTAGGCATCGCGGAGGGCGTCCGCCGTCTCCAGGATCCTCGGCCAGGCGGCGTCGCGATCGAGCTCAGCAGCAGTAGGAGGATCACTCGTCGGTCTCGCTGACGTCGTCGGTGATGAACGCTTTGTTCAGGAGACCGGGTCGGGAGTCGACGACGTGTGAAGCAACGAGGCGGATCACCGCCGCCGCCCCAGGACCCCCGCCCTCGTCGTCCCGAGCGATGATGTCCTCGTGACCTGGTCCCCGCACCCCGACCCGCGCAGCTTCGACGCCGTCCTGTTCGACGTGGACGGCACCCTCGTCGACAGCGAGCCGATCTGGTTCGCGGTGCTGCGCGCGGTGGTGCCCGAGTTCGGGGGCGATCTGCCCGAGGACGCCCACGCGGCGCTGCACGGAACCGACCGACCTGCCGCCACCCGGATCCTGCGCGAACGCCATGGCCTCGTCGGCGACGCCGAGGCGTTCTGGATGCGGGTGGTCGAGCGCTTGATCGTCGACCTCGCGGGCGTCCAGCCGATGCCGAACGCGGTCGCGTGGGTCGAGGCGGTGGTCGAGGCCGGTCGCGCGCGGGCGGTGGTATCGAACTCGCCGCGCGCGATGGTGGATGCCTCGCTCGCCCCGCACGCCTGGGCACGGTACCTGGAGGTGCGCGTCACGATCGAGGACGTGGCGCGTGGCAAGCCACACCCCGACAGCTACCTGCTCGCCGCCGACCGCCTGGGCGTGGCGGCGGCACGCTCCTTGGCCATCGAGGACAGCCTGGCGGGGGCGCGGGCCGCGGTCGCGGCCGGCGCCACCTGCTTGTTGGTCACCAACGGGGTGGTCGACCCGGAGCTGGCGCGGGCGATCACGCCGCACGTGGTGGTGGCGTTGCCCTCGCCCTAGCGAGGGCGCGGTCCTCAGAGCAGATCGGGACGGGTCTCGATATCGGACTCCGCCACCAACTCGGCCACGAGCACTTCGACCTGCTCGCTGGCGAGGAGGTTGGCGATCGGCTCGCGCACCTCTTCGAGGGGCACGGGTCCGTCCGGCCCGGTCACCTGGTCGGGGTTCGCCTCGTACCAGGCCTCGATCGCGGCCTCGTCGACGACGATCTCGGCGCGGAGCGCCTCCGCCGCCCGCTGAGCGTTCAACGAACGCCGGACGGCGGTCTCGAAGTCCGCGGTGGACGCGAAGCCGATCTCGGCGAGCGCCGCGTCGAGATCGTCGCCGTTCTCCTCGCGCGCCTGCTCGACGACGGCGTCGACCTCGCCGTCGGCTGCAGCGACGCCGAGTTCCTCGGCGTGCGCGCTCAGGACCAGCTCCTGGGCGAGCTGCTCGAGGAACACCGGCCGTTGCGCTTCGAAGCCGGCGACGCTCTCGTCGTTGGCCTCGACGCCTTGCTGGGCGAGCGTCGAGCGCACCGCGGCTTCGAAGCGGAGGTCGAACGCTTCGAGCGTCACGGTGGCGTCGCCGAGGCTCGCGACCACCACCTCGGACGGGTCGGCGTCGCTTTGGGCGAGCGCACCTGCGGTCGGCAGCGCCAGGGCAGCCGCCGCCAGGATCCCGACGAGGGACCGGGTCGGCATCCGTGTACGGGGCGCGGATCGAATCGGGTCGGTGCGTTCGGTCGCGCCGGCCATCGGGTTGCGATGCATGGTGCCTCCTTGGCCGCCGCGGTCGCGGCGGACGGGGCACCGTACGGAGGGCGAACGTGAGCGCGATGGCATTTCCGTGAGATGACGGCGCGCCTCGTGAGAAGGGCGGCAATCCGGGTCGTGGCCGACGCGAGCGCGCTCCGGCGTTCGCTCATGCGGCGCATGCGGCGGCGGCCCTGCTCGTTCCAGGCGGTGTTCCCACCGATCCGACCCGCGACCGAGACGAGGTGCGGCGCCCGGGATCGAAGCCCCGGGCGCCGCCGCCTGCGGTGGTGCGCTTCGCTCGAGCTTCGTCAGCGACGCCCGCGCGAGGCTGGCGCCGGAAGGTCCACGGGCACCTCGGCCCACACGGCCGCCGCGACGTGCTCGGCGTCGTCCACGAGCTTGCCGACCGCGATGCCGCGGTAGGCGTTGCCCGCGACGTGCAGGCCACCCAACCGGCGCAGCCGGCCCTCGACCCGCTCGATCCGTTCCAGATGCCCCAGCAGGTACTGCGGGATGCCGCGCTCCTGGCGTCCGACCCAGGTGCGCACCGGCGGCGTGGCGACCCCCCAGGCGCGGTCGACGGCGTCGAGCGCGGCGCGCAAGAGCGCGTCGTCGCCCTGATCGTCGAGGTCGGGCCGGGCGACGCCGCCCTGGATGACCCGCAGCAGCACGTGGCCCTCCGGGGCGCGGTGCGGGAAGACGTTCGACTCGATCAGCACGCCGAGCACCGGCAGGTCCTCGCCCGGGGCGACGAGGAAGCCGAAGCCGTCGGGCGCTTCGCGCAGGGCCGAGCGCTCGAACGCCAGCGCGGCCATGCCGATCGGTCCCGAGGGGATGGCGCGCAGGTCGTCGGCGGCCTCGCGGTCGAGCGCGGCCAGCAGGTCGGCGGCGGGTCGTGGCGGCAGCGCCAGCACGACCGCGTCGAAGCGCTCGCTGGTGCCGTCCTCGGCCTCCAGGCGGTAGCCGCCGGTCGCGTCGCGCGCGACGGCGCACGCGCGGCGGCGCAGGTGCAGCGCGTCGCCGAGGTCCTCGGCCAGCGCGTCGAGGAGCACGCTCATGCCGCCCTCGAAGCACCACGTCGTCTTGTGCTCGCGCATCCGCTCCTTCATGCCGGCGAGTCCGGCGATCACGAGCGAGCGGTGGTCGCGCTCCATCTCGCGCATCACCGGGAACGCGGCGTCCACCGAGAGCAGGCGCGCGTCGCCGCCGTAGACCCCGCGCACCATCGTCCCCAGCAAGATCTCGGCCGCCTCGGGGCCGATGTGGCGAGCCGCGTAGTCGTGGACCGACTCGTCGTGGTCCACGCGTTCGGCGAGGAAGGGCTCGGCCATCACCCGGAAGCGCCCCTGCACCGACATCGGGGTGAAGTTCAAGAGCGACATCGGGTCGCTCGGCAGCAGGTGCAGGCGGCCGCCGTGGAACACGTAGCGCCGGTTGGCCGCGGGGTCGGCGTGGACCTGCTGGTCCTGGAGCCCCAGGCGCGCGACCAGGTCGGCCGTGGCGCCGACCCCGGTGCGGAACGCGTTCGCCCCCCACTCGACGACGAAGCCGTCCTCGACCGTGGTGCGCAACTGACCGCCCGGGCGGTCGCCGGCCTCCCAGATCGCCAGTTCGACGTCGTGGCCCCGCTCGTGCGCATGGCGCCGGATCGCGTGGGCGGCGGTCAACCCGCCCAACCCGGCGCCGAGCACGGCGACGCGCCAGGCGCCGGCGCTCATTTCATGCCCTGGATGGTCTTCAGGAGCAGCACCAGGTTGTCGCCGATCGAGCGCACGCCGGCAGGCTCGAAGCTGCGCAGCATGCGATCGGCGACCTCGGCGGTGGCGCCGAGCACCTCGCGGTACTTGGGATCCTCGAGGACCGCGAGCTTCTCGATGGTCGCCCCCACGGCCCGTCGGGCCACGGGCGCGACGTCGCGCAGCAACGCTTCGGCCTCGTCCCAGCGCTCGGCGGTGCGGCGGCTCTCCGCCGCGACGACCTCGAGGTGCTCGCGGGTGCGGCGCTGCTCGTCGACGAGCGCGGCGAGCTGCTCGGCGACCTGGGCGAGCTGAGCGTGCACGGCGGCGAGGTCGGGCGCCGTCGCGGCGGTCGGCACGGGGGCGCTGGGTACGGGGCCGGCGGCGTTCACCGCGCCACCTCGGGCTGGGCGCCGGCCCGCTCGTCGGCGCGCTTGCCGGCGCTCGTGTAGGGCGTCGGGAACGGCAGGTCGTGGCCGCGCAGCAGGACGTTCCAGTAGGCCCAGCGGAAGAGCATCTTGCCGTCGTAGTTCATCGCGCTCTCCTCGAGGAGGGTGAAGGGGCCGACTCCGGGCACCGGGTAGTGGCCGGGCAGCGGCTCGTGCTCGTAATCGAAGTCGAGCAGGACGGCTCGTCCTGGTTCGGTCACCACGAAGCAGTTCGAGTGGCCGTCGAACGCGTGCGGCAGCGGGCGCCCCTCGACGTGGGCGGCGAAGTTCTCGACGAAGACGTCGGCGGCGTAGTGGGCGGTCGCCCCGGCCTTCGAGGTCGGCAGGTCGGCGGCGTCGCCGAGCGCGAAGACGTTGGCGTGGCGACGCGAACGCAGCGTCCCGGGGTCCACCTCGACGTGGTTGAGCTCGTCGGCGAGGCCGCTGCCGGCGAGGAAGTCGGCGCCCATGTGCAGCGGCGTCGTCACCAGCAGGTCGAAGGGCACCGCGCGGTCGTCGAAGCTCACCAGCGACTTGGCCTCTGGATCGATGCGCTCGACGACGAAGTCGGGCTCGACGATGATGCCCCGCTCCGTGAGCAGGTGGCCCAGTCGCTCGGACGCGACGGGTCGGGTGAAGGCGCCGTCGAGCGGGGTGACGAACACCAGCTCGACCCGGTCGCGGATCCCACGCTCGCGGAAGCGCGCGTCGGCCAGGAACGCCAGCTCGAGCGGCGCCACCGGGCACGAGATGGGCATCTCCGTGACGTGGACGACGAAGCGGCCGCCCTCGAACGCGTTGAGCGCGCCGCGCACCGCCTCGGCCCCCTCGAGCGTGTAGAACTCGTGGACGCTCGTTCGCCATTCCGGACCGAGCATGCCGGGCGTGGCGTCCGGTCGCGGCCGGCTGCCGGTGGCGATCACCAGTTGGTCGTAGGCAAGCGAGCGACCGTCGGCGAGGGCGACCGTGGACGCCTCGGGGTCGATCGCCGCCACTTGGGCCTCGACGAAGTCCACGCCGTCGGGAAGGAACCGATGCCGCGGCCGCACCACGTCGGCACGGCCGTAGGTGCCGAACGGCACGAACAGGTAGCCGGCGCGGTAGTGGTGGTCGTCGTCGCGGTCCACGACGGTGATGCGCCACGCCTCGGGGTCGAGGCGCGGCCGCAGCTTGGCGACGACCATGGTGCCGGCGCTGCCGCCGCCGAGCACGAGCAGGTGCTTCATCGAGGCCTCCCGCCGCAGGGTCCGCGACCGCGCGGCTCCGTGAGCGTACGGTCCCGGGCGACCGCTCGGCGACGGGCGTCCGTCCCACGGCGCGTTCTTCCGCTAGACTCCACCGCATGGCCGCCCAGCAGAGCGGCGACCGCGAGGAGGCTGCCATGTTCGAGACCGAGCGCCGCTTCGACCTCTACGGCGACGGCTTCAAGCGCGACCCCCACCCGACCTTCGCCGCCATGCGGCGCGAGGCGCCGATCTGGCAGCAGGCGGGGCTGAACGGCACCACGCCCATCTGGTTCGTCACCCGCTACGCCGACGTCGACGCGATGCTGCGCGACAAGCGCTTCGTGCGCGACGCCGCGCTCGCGCACGACCCCGCCGACCTGCCGCCCGAGCCCGAGCTGTTCCGCCGCATCGGCCAACACATGCTCAACCGCGACGGCGTCGACCATCAGCGGTTGCGCGGGCTCGTGAGCCAGGCCTTCACGCCCCGGCGCGTCGCCCAGATGCGTCCGCGCATCCGTGCGATCGCCGAGGGCTTGCTCGAGCCCCTCGAGGGACGCGGTTCGATGGAGCTGATCCGGGATTTCGCGTTCCCGCTGCCCACCGCCGTCATCCTCGAGATGCTCGGGGTGCCGGGCGAGGACCGCGACCTCGTGCGCGTGTGGGGCAACGCGCTGCTGGCGCCGCCGCGCGACGCCGAAGAAGGGCGCCGGCTCGAGGCGCAGCTGGTCGAGTTCGCGGACTACGTGGCGGCGCTCGTGGAGGAGCGGCGGGCGCGTCCCCGGGACGACCTGCTCTCGGACCTCGTCGCCGCCGAGGAGGCCGGCGACCGCCTGAGCCTGGACGAGCTGCTCTCCACGCTCGTGCTGCTGATCACCGCGGGGCACGAGACCACCGTCAACCTGATCGCGAACGCGGTGCTGGCCCTGTCGCGCCACCCGCACGTGCGCGACGCGCTCGCGGTCGACCCGACCGCGATGCCCGCTGCGGTGGAAGAGCTGCTGCGCTTCGACGGCCCGGTCGAGCGCGCGCTCAACCGCTGGGCCGCCGAGGACGTCGTGTGGGGCGGCCAGACGATCCGCCGTGGCGACCCCGTGATCCTGATCCTGGGCAGCGCGAACCGCGACCCGGAGCGCTTCGAGGCGGCGGACGCCCTCGACCCGGCGCGGACGCCGAACCCGCACCTGGCGTTCGGCAAGGGGCCGCACTACTGCATGGGCGCGCCGCTCGCGCGGCTCGAGGGCGAGATCGCCCTGAACGCGCTGCTGGCGCGGCTCCCGCGGCTGCGCGTCGCGGTCTCCGACGACGCGCTGCGCTACCGCTTCCTGCCCGGCTTCCGCGCGCTCGAGGCGCTGCCGGTGGCGTGGGACGTGCCGGGCTGAACCCGACGCAGCGGGCGACCGAGCCCGAAGCCCGGTCGCCCGCCGCATGCGATCCGGACGGGGCGCGGCCCCGTCCGCCCGCCTCACTTCAGGTCGAAGCGGTCCAGGTTCATCACCTTGCTCCATGCCGCGACGAAGTCGTGCACGAAGGGCTCGTGCGCGTCGTCGGAGGCGTAGACCTCGGCCAGCGCGCGCAGCTCGGAGTTCGAGCCGAACACGAGGTCGACGCGGGTGCCGGTCCAACGGACCTGGCCCGTCTTCCGGTCGTGGGCGGCGTACACGTCCTCGCCCTCGCCCTGCGGCGCCCACGCGACGCCCATGTCGAGCAGGTTGACGAAGAAGTCGTTGCTCAGCACGCCCGGGCGGTCGGTCAGCACGCCGTGCGTCGAGCCGCCGGCGTTGGCGCCGAGGGCGCGCAGGCCGCCGACGAGCACGGTCATCTCGGGCGCGGTCAGGGTGAGCAGCTGCGCCTTGTCGATCAGCAGCTCCTCGGCCGACACGCTGTACTTGGTCTTGAGGTAGTTGCGGAAACCGTCGGCGACGGGCTCGAGGGGCTCGAAGGCCTCGTTGTCGGTCTGCTCTTCCGAGGCGTCGGTGCGGCCCGGCGTGAAGGGCACCGGGACGTCGAAGCCGGCCTCCTTGGCGGCCTTCTCGATCGCGGCGTCGCCCGCCAATACGACGAGGTCGGCGAGCGAGACCCGCTTGCCGTCGGTGCGGGCGGCCTCGAAGTCGCGCTGGATGCCCTCGAGCACGCCCAGTACCTTGGCGATCCGCTCGGGGTCGTTGCCTTCCCAGTCCTTCTGGGGCGCGAACCGGATGCGCGCGCCGTTGGCGCCGCCGCGCTTGTCGGAGCCGCGGAAGGTGGACGCGGCCGCCCAGGCCGTGAACACCAGGTCGGCGACGGGAAGCCTGGAGGCGAGGATCTGCGCCTTGAGCGCCACGGCGTCGTCGGCGTCGATCAGCGGGTGATCGACCGCCGGCACCGGGTCCTGCCAGACCAGCTCTTCGGCGGGCACCTCGGGGCCCAGGTAGCGCGAGCGCGGGCCCATGTCGCGGTGGGTGAGCTTGAACCAGGCGCGCGCGAAGGCGTCCGCGAACTGCTCGGGGTGCTGGTGGAAGCGCCGCGAGATCGCCTCGTAGGTCGGGTCCATGCGCATCGCCATGTCGGCGGTCGACATCATCGGGGCGTGTCGCTTGCTGGGGTCGTGGGCGTCGGGCACGGTGGTCGCGGCCGCGGGGTCGGTGGGGCGCCATTGCCACGCGCCGGCCGGGCTCTTGTGGACCTCCCACTCGTAGCCGAACAGGGTGTCGAAGTAGCTGTTGTCCCAGCTCGTGGGCGTGGCGGTCCAGGCGCCGTCGAGCCCGCTCGTGATCGTGTCGCCGCCCTTGCCGCTGCCGTAGCTGCTGATCCAGCCGAGCCCTTGGTTGGCGAGCGGGGCGGCCTCGGGATCGGGGCCGACCATCGCGGCGTCGGCCGCACCGTGCGTCTTCCCGAAGGTGTGCCCACCGGCGGTCAGCGCGACCGTCTCCTCGTCGTTCATCGCCATGCGCGCGAAGGTCTCGCGGATGTCGCGCGCCGAGGCGAGCGGGTCGGGCTGGCTGTTCGGGCCCTCGGGGTTGACGTAGATCAGCCCCATCTGGACGGCGGCGAGCGGGTCCTCGAGGTCGCGATCGCCCGAGTAGCGCTCGTCGCCGAGCCACTCGGCCTCCTTGCCCCAGTAGACGTCCTGCTCGGGCTCCCACACGTCGGCTCGGCCGCCGCCGAAGCCGAAGGTCTTGAACCCCATCGACTCGAGCGCGACGTTGCCGGCGAGCACCATCAGGTCGGCCCAGGAGAGGCTCTTGCCGTAGGTGCGCTTGATGGGCCACAGCAGCCGGCGCGCCTTGTCGAGGTTGGCGTTGTCCGGCCAGCTGTTGAGCGGCGCGAACCGCTGCGTGCCGGTCGAGGCGCCGCCACGGCCGTCGCCGGTGCGGTACGTGCCGGCGCTATGCCAGGCCATGCGGATGAAGAACGGCCCGTAGTGGCCGTAGTCGGCGGGCCACCAATCCTGCGAGTCGGTCATCAGCGCATGGAGGTCGCGCTTGACCGCCGCCAGGTCGAGCTCCGAGAAGGCCTTCGCGTAATCGAAGTCCGAGCCCATGGGGTCGGAGAGCGTCGAGTGTTGGCGCAAGATGCCGAGGTTCAGTTGGTTCGGCCACCAGTCGCGATTCGATCGCGGCGAGGTCGCTCGGGTCGTGGGCAGGGCGCTGTCGTGGACCGGGCACTTGGCTTCGTCGCTCATGTGGGCTCCTTGACCGATCAGGGGGTTCTGCTCAGTAAATCCTGCGGGCTCGACCTCGTTGGAACGGGTCTCCGAAACGCGACCGCACGCGTCGTGGCGTTGCCGCCGGGCGGCCCACCGTCCTGGGGTGCCGAGGCACCGAACGAGGTACACGATAACCGAGGGGGTCGAAGGCGAAGGCACGGCGCGAAACGGTTCGTTCGTGCGGTGGGCGCATCCGGAACCAGGCCGGTCGTCGACCGGTGGTGGTAGCATCTCAGCCGCGTACGGCGGGCCACACTTAGAGGGTTTGTACACAGTTTGGCTAAGGCTGTGCGGACTAGACTTTGGTGCTCAAGGCGGTGGCGGTGCCAACGGTCGAGCCCAAGGGGGGCATCCACCTGGCCAACGCGCCTCCGCACAGTTCGGTCCCGTGGAGGTGACCCGATGGAACTTCCGGTACTTACGCCAGGTCAGTTCAATCTGATCTACAACGGCTTCTCGCTGGCCATCGCGGCGATGGGTGCAGGCTTCTTGTACTTCATCTTGTCGCGTGGTCAGGTTGCGCCCGCTTATCGCACGGCGCTGACGGTCTCGGCGCTCGTCGTCGCGATCGCCTTCTACCACTACCTGCGCATCTTCGAGAGCTGGGCGGCGGCGTACATGCTCGAGGGCGGCATGTACGTGTCCACCGGGAAGCCGTTCAACGACGCGTACCGCTACGTCGACTGGCTGCTCACGGTGCCGCTGCTCCTGGTCGAAGCGGTGCTCGTGCTGCGCCTCGCCAAGGGTGCGGGCGGCATGATCGCGCGCTTGTCGATCGCGGCGGTGCTGATGATCGTGACCGGGTACCCGGGCGAGATCGCCACGGATACGGCGACGCGCCTCGTTTGGGGCACGATCAGCACGATCCCGTTCATCTACATCCTGTACGTCCTGTGGGTGGAGCTCGGTAAGTCGCTCGTCACCCAGCCGCCAAAGGTGCGCGTGTTGGTGCGCAACCTCCGACTCCTCCTGCTCGCGAGCTGGGGCGTGTACCCGATCGCGTTCCTGGCCCCGGTCCTCGGCTTCGAAGGTGCCGGCGCGGTCGTCGCGCTCCAGACCGGCTACACGCTGGCCGACATCATCGCGAAGCCCTTCTTCGGAGCGATGATCGTGTGGATCGCGGTCGAGAAGTCGCGCGCCGACGGCTGGTCGCCGAGCGGCGCCATCGCGGCCCCGGCGAAGGCCGGTACCGCCAAGGCTTGACCACGACCAGCCAGGCCCTCGCGCTCGAGTCCCGCCCACCGGCGGGGCTCGAGCGCGTTCCTTTGGGTGCGCGTCGGCCAGACGCCGTGCGCGCTGCGGCGCGCTTGGCTTTTCCGATCGCGTCCATCGGGGTGGGCGCGGCGCTGGCCGCGCTCGCCTGGTTCGCCCTAGCCCCGGCGACCGCGGAGCGCGCGGCCTTCGTGCCGCTGCTGGTGGGGCTGGTGCTCTTCGGTCTGCCCCACGGCGCGCTCGACCACCTGGTGCCCGCACGATTGGGCGCTGCCTGGGGGCGTCGGCCGCTGCCGATGGTGCTCTTCCTCGGTGGGTACGTGGTGCTCGCGCTCGGCTACCTGGCGCTGTGGTCCGTCGCGCCCGGGCTCGCCTTCATCGGGTTCCTGGTCGCGACCGTCGCGCACTGGGGCCAAGGCGACGTCGACTTCCTCGAGCGCTTCGTGGGGCGCCGGCGGGCAGGTCCGTTCGGGTACGCCGCAGCGATCGTGCTGCGCGGCGCCCTGCCGGTCGCGATCCCGGTGCTCGTCCAGACCGACGTCGCGCAAGGGTTGTTGGCGTCGGCCGCGGCTGCGTTCGGAGCCGGGGCCGACGGCCTCGACCTGAGCGCACCGCTGGTGCGCGGCGGCCTCCTGCTCGTGCTGCTGGTCAGTGGCTCGGTCTACGCGCTCGGGCTCCGCCGCGCGTGGGCGACCCCTGCGGGTCGCTGGCTCGACGTCGGCGAGGTGGCCCTGCTCGTCGCGCTCTTCGCCTGGGTGCCTGCGTACCTGGCGATCGGCGCGTACTTCCTCTTCTGGCACTCGCTGCGGCACCTGGCGCGGCTGTTGCTGCTGCGCGACGTCGACGCGCGCGCGGTCGCCGGCGGCGACCTGCGCGGCCCGGTACTGCGGCTGACGCGCGACCTGGTCCCCATCACGCTGATCGCGCTGCTGTTCCTCGCGGCGCTCGGCGCGTGGGCGGGTCCGCGCATCGACGGGGTCGGCGGGTTCGTGGCGCTCTACCTGGCGTGGATCAGCGCCCTGACGATGCCCCACCTGGCGGTCGTGGCGTGGATGGACCGGGCGGCGGCGGCTCGTTCGGCGACCTGAGCGGGTCGCGCGCCTCGTCCACCGACGCCCCGACCCGCGGCAGCGCGAACCACAGCGCCGCCAGCGCCAGCGGCAGGAACACCGCGTTGCCGAGCGCGCCCGGCGGCGGTGCGTCGATGACGAGCGGCTTGAGCTGGCCCACGAGCGACCGTCCGCCCCAGTCCAGGACCTGGAGCAGCCAGGCGAAGGGGATCAGGAAGCGGTAGCGGGTGAGCGCCACGATGCCGACGAGCGCCAGCAGCGCCTGAGCCCAGCCCCACTGGGCGAAGAGCGCGATCAGGTTCGTCCCGCCTTCCACCTCGACGTCGAGGCCGGCGATGCTGCCGGCGCCGCCGTCCGGCGCGAAGACGTGCACCAGGCTGCGGACCGCGGTGACCGCGGTCAGCGCCACGAGCAGCCAGAGCGAGAAGCGCGTGCCGCGGTAGCCGGTCGCCGGGTCGGGGAAGAGGCCACGGAGGTCGCGGCGCCAGGGGGAGCGGTGCATGCGGGAGGGTACCGCGACCCCTTCGCGCGCGCTCAAGCCCCGTTCGTGCTCGCTTCCGCCCCGTACGTCGTGCCCGGCCACGTCCGCCACCAGGCCTGGAACCGGTGCAGCTGCGCTTCCGCGTAGCGTCGCTGGCTGGGCGAGAGCTCGTCGCCGGGGTGCACGGGGTGCGCGTAGGCGTCGTCCCCGAGGAGCGTGGCGAGGAGCTTGTAGTAGAGCACCAGGTCGGGGCCCTCGTCGAAGGTGGCGAGCACGTGCAGCGCGTCGTCGAGCTCGTGCGCGAGGCGGGTCGCCTCGGCGTCGCCAGCGGCGCCCAGGCGGCAGAGCTCGACCAGGTGCAGGACCTCGGTGGGGAGGCAGTTGCCCACGCCGGTGATCGCGCCGGCGGCGCCGCAGCGCAAGAAGCCGTGGACCACCTGGGTGTCGACGCCGACCAGCAAGAGCAGCTCGTCGTCGGCGTGGGTGATGTGCTCGGCTGCGCGGGTCAGCGCGGCGGCGCCGCCGAACTCCTTGAAGCCGACCAGGTTCGCGTGGTCGCGCCGCAGGTCGAAGAACAGCTCGGGCCCGGTCTCGTAGCCGTAGTACGGGCTGTTGTAGACGACCGCCGGGAGGTCGGGGGCCGCCGCCAGGACGCGGGCGAGGTGGTCGCGCTGGGCACGCGTCGAGGTCCCGCGCGAGAGCACGCGCGGGATGACCATCAACCCGTGGGCGCCGACGTCGCGCGCATGGGCCGCGTGGGCCACGGCGGTGGCCGGGCTCTGCGCGCCGGTGCCGACCACGACCGGAACGCCGGCCTCGACCAGGCGCTGCACGCCCTCCTGGCGCTGCTCGTCGGTCAGGAGCGGCCACTCGCCCATCGAGCCGCAATAGACGACGCCGCGCATGCCGGTGGCGACGAGCCGCTGCGACGTGCGCACGAGCACGTCGAAATCGGGGGTGCCGGCTGCGTCGCACGGCGTCATGACGGCCGCGAGGGAGCCGCGGAAGATCGAGGTGTCCATGGGTTCACGCTCCTGGTGCGACGAGGTGGGGTCCGTCGTGGGCGCCGTTCGCGAGGGCGCGGACGTCGCGGCTGGACCGATCGGTGGGGTGCTTGTCCGAGGCTCCGTCGACGAGGAACGATATGTTCTGGCGCGCCCGACGCGCAAGCGCCTGTACGAGTTCGCCTACGACGAGTCCGCGGTGTCCGTTGCGTCCGCCGGTGGCGCGTGCCCGCGCCCGTCGACGAGCAGCGCGCCATCGCGGGGCGTCGCAGCGCCGCCGGTCCGGAAGTCGAACACGTCGGGCCGTCCGTAGTGACCGGCGACGTCGAGCTAGAAGCGCGACCCGCGGAGCACGCCCAGGTCGAGGTCGGCGTAGAGGATTTCCTCGCGTTCGGTCACCGGTTCGACCAGGAAGCGTCCGTCGGGGTCGACGATCGCGCTGCGGCCCGGGTTGATCCATCGAGCGTCGGGGGGGAGGTGCTCGGTCTTGAACGCGTAGCGGTCGGGGACGTCGTCGCGGTGGACCGGCGAGCAGCAGCCGATCACGAACGCGCGCCCCTCTTTGGCGATGTGGCGGAGCGTCGACGTCCAGGGCTCGCCCCGGTCCCACGTGGGCGCGGCGTAGATCTGGACGCCGCGTGCGTAAAGCGCCCAGCGAGCCAGCGGCATGTAGTTCTCCCAGCAGATCAGCCCGCCGAGGCGTCCGATGTCGAGGTCGTACACCGCGAGCGTGCGGCCGTCGCCGCGCCCGTGGACCAGCCGCTCGGCGACCGTCGGTACGAGCTTGCGGTGGCACCCGAGCAGGCGGCCGTCGGGGCCGATGAACAACAGCGAGTTGTAGAGCGTGGTGCCGCTGGCCTCGGCGTTGCGCTCGTTGATGCCCATGACGACCGCCACGCCGGCTTCGCGGGCGGCGTCGCCCAGGCGCTCGACGGTCGGACCCGGCACCGTGACCGATTGGCGCAGCAGCTCGTCGTACAGCACGCGCGCGTCCTTGGTCCGGTACGGCGGGACGTACCAGGCCCAGAGCGGGTACGTGGGGACGAAGCCCTCCGGGAAGACGGCGAGGCGCGCGCCCTGGCGGCCGGCTTCGGCGATCAGCGCGCACGCTTTGTCGACGGTCGCTTCGCGGTCGAGGAACACCGGGGTCGCCTGGACGGCGGCGACGCGGACGGTGTCGTTCGGTGCTGGGTTCGGCGACTGGGCGCCGTCGGCGGCGGTGCTAGGCATGAGGGTCCGGTCCTGTGCGCCCTCGACGTGCCGCGGTGCGGTGCGTTCGTCGGCA
>JBHEOT010000042.1:0-19209 GCA_046260675.1 Trueperaceae bacterium
CTCCTGAACCTGATCTCGGGCCTGCTCGCGCCCACCGCGGGCACGGTCGAGCTGGGCGGCCGCGACCTCGCGGGCCTCAGCACCGCCGAGCGCTGCCACCTGGGGCTCGGTCGCGCGTTCCAAGTGGTGCAGCCGTTTCCCGAGATGACGGTCCGCGAGAACGTGCTGGTCGGCGCCATGTTCGGCAAGCCCGCCATCGGCCGCAAGGAGGCCGAACGCCGCGCCGACGAGGCGCTGGCGCACGTCGGCCTCGACCCGCGTGCCGACGACGACGCCGAGGACCTGACGCTGATGGAGGAGAAGCGGCTCGAGATCGCGCGCGCGCTCGCGACCCAGCCGAGCGTCCTGCTGCTCGACGAGGTGATGGCCGGCCTGCGACCCGCCGAGGCGCGCGAGGCCGTCGTGCTGGTCAAGCGCCTGCGCGACGAAGGCCTGACGATAGTGTTCATCGAGCACGTGATGCCGGTCGTGCGCGACCTCGCCGACCGCGTGCTGGTCATGAACTACGGCAAGGTACTCACCGTAGGTAGCTACGCCGAGGTGACCCAGGACCCGCGCGTGATCGAGGCGTACCTCGGGACCGACGGAGAGGAAGAGGAGGCGACCGCATGACGCGCGACCGCATCGCGGGAGACCGCGCGGCCGCGCTCGAGGTGCGCGGTCTCGAGGCCGGCTACGGCAAGATCCAAGTGCTGTGGGGGATCGACCTCGACGTCGCCCCGGGCGAGTTCGTCGCCATCATCGGCGCCAACGGCGCCGGCAAGACGACCCTGCTGCGGGCGCTGACCGGCCTCATCCCCATCCGCCGGGGATCGGCGAGCGCCCTCGGCGTGCCGCTCAAGGGGCGCAGCGCCGCCAAGATCGTGCGCGGCGGCGTCGGGCACGTGCCCGAGGGCCGGCAGCTGTTTCCGCTGATGACCGTGCGCGAGAACCTCGACTCGGGCGCCGACTACCTGCCGGCGGCCAAGGCGAACGCCGAGCGCACCCGCAGCTTCGTGTACGAGCTCTTCCCCCGGTTGCGCGAGCGCGCGGTGCAGCTCGCCGGCACCCTCTCGGGCGGCGAGCGCCAGATGGTGGCCATCGGCCGCGCGCTGATGTCCCAGCCGAAGCTCCTGCTCGTCGACGAACCCTCGTTGGGCCTCTCGCCCGCGCTCTCCAGCGCGGTGTTCGCCGCGCTCGCACAGATCAACGCCGAGGGCACCACCGTCGTGCTGGTCGAGCAGAACGTCCAGCGCTCGCTGCAGCTCGCCGACCACGCCGTGGTGCTCGAGACCGGCGAGGTCGTGCTGCGTGGCACGGGCGCCGAGCTGCTCGCGCACCCACGGGTGAAGGCGGCGTACCTCTCCTTGTGAGGTGCGCGCCTCGCCCCACCCCAACGCACGACTGGAGGAACGAATGAACCTGACCGGAAAGACCTGCGTGGTGACGGGCGGCGCCCGCGGCATCGGCCGCGCGATCGTCGAGGCCTACGCCGCGGCCGGCGCCCACGCCGTCTACGCGCTGGACATGGCGTTCGACGGCTTCGACGAGGTCGCCGCGCAGTTCGCTTCGGTGAAGCCGGTGGTCCTCGACGTCACCGACGGCGCCGCGGTGACCGCCGAGATCGAGCGGATCCACGCCGACGAGGGCCGCATCGACGTGCTCGTCAACAACGCCGGCATCACCCGCGACGCGCTCGTCCAGAAGATGACCGACGAGCAGTGGGACGCGGTCATCGCCGTCAACCTCACCGGCGTCTTCAAGATGACGCGCGCGGTGGGGCCGATCATGATGGAGCAGGGCGAGGGTTCGATCGTCAACATGACCAGCATCGTCGGGCTCACCGGCAACGTCGGGCAGTCGAACTACGCCGCCTCCAAGGGCGGGGTGGTGGCGCTGACCAAGACCTGGGCCAAGGAGCTGGCGCGCAAGGGCGCCAAGGTGCGCGTCAACGCGATCGCCCCCGGCTTCATCCGCACCCCCATGACCGAGAAGGTCCCCGAGCACATCCTCGAGGCGATGACCGCCAAGACGCTCCTCGGGCGCATGGGCGAGGCCGAGGACATCGCGAACGCGGCGCTCTGGCTCGCGAGCGACGCGTCGAGCTACGTGACGGCGCAGGTGCTCGGGGTGGACGGGGGTTTGGTCCTCTAGGCGAACCGCGCACCGGCTGAGCGTCAGCCCAGCTGTGCACCCGTCGCGGGCACGTCACAGGGCTAACCTGACGCATGCCCTTCGACCTGTCCGCCTGGGGCTTGCCGGCCCTCCTCGCCGCGTTCGCGGGCGCGGCCCTGCTGATCTCCATCGCCGGGGTGACCGTCGTCACCCGGGCCGACGAGATCGCGGACCGCACCGGCCTCGGCGAAGCCATCGTCGGCGCGCTCATCCTGGGCGGGGCCACCTCGCTCGCCGGCCTCGTCGCCTCGGTCACGGCCGCCTGGCAGGGGTACCCTTCGCTGGCGATCTCCAACGCCATCGGAGGGATCGCCGTCCAGACCGCGTTCCTCGCCATCGCAGACATCACGTATCGCCGCGCGAACCTCGAGCACGCCGCGGCGTCCACGACCAACCTCAGCCTGTCCGCGCTCCTCGTCACCCTGTTGTCGATGTTGCTGGTGACCTCGTTCGGCCCGGACCTCTCGTTCTGGGGGGTGCACCCGGCGTCGGTCGTGCTCGTGCTCGCCTACGTCACCGGCCTGCGGATGGTCGAGCGAGCGCGCAGCGAGCCGATGTGGTTCCCGAAGAAGACGGCCCTGACGGTGCCCGACAAGCCGTCCAGGGACCACGATGGACGTGCGCGTTCCAGCGCATGGATCTACGGGACCTTCGCGCTCGCCGTGGCCGCGCTCGGCGCGGCGGGGTACCTGGTGACGCAGTTCGGGATCGCGGTGGCGGACCGCTCCGGGCTCGACGACACCGCCGTCGGCGGACTCCTGATCGCCACCGTGACGTCGCTGCCCGAGCTCGTCACCACCATCACCGCGGTGCGCCGCAAAGCGCTCACCCTCGCCGTCGGCGGCATCATCGGGGGCAACGCCTTCGACACGCTCTTCCTCGCCGCCTCCGACGTCGCCTACCGAGACGGTTCGCTCTTCCACCAGTTCAACCGGCAGGACCTCTTCGTCGTTGCCGTCACCATCCTGATGACCGCGGTCCTGCTGCTCGGCCTCTTGCGGCGCGAGCGCTCCGGGGTCGCGACGATCGGCTTCGAGAGCGCGCTGATCCTGGTGCTCTACGTCGCGGCGGTGCTGGTCATGCTGTGACGCTCGGTCGCGCGGTGCGGCGCGACCGTGATCGCTCCCTCAGCCGCCGAAGCTCTCCTTGACCTTCTCCACGAGCGCCCCCAGCTTCGATTTCCCCTCGTCGATCTTGCTCTGGAGCGCCTCGATCTGCTCGTTCAGCTCGATCTGGGCGTCCGCGGAGGCACCCCTGGCCTGCGCGTCGAGCTTGTCGACCTCGGCGCGCCATTCGTCGAGCTGCGCCTGCGTCTTCTGCTTCTCGAGTTCCTTGTCGCTCATCGGTTGCCCCTTTCGAGTGGTCGCTTACGTGATGTTCGCCTCTGGCACTAGCTTGGCATTGCTTTCGCCGGAAAAAGATATCCACGGGATCGACCGCGCCTGGGCTCAATCCAACGAGCGCACGAACGCGAGCAAGGTCTCGGCCGCCTGCCGCTGCTGCTCCTCGCGGTCGATCGTCGCGGTGCCATCCCCGGCCTGCGGGCCGTAGTGGCCGAAGCCCGCGTGGTTGCCGCCATCGATGACCACGAGCTCGCTACCGGGCGGCAGCCGCACCATCGACGCCTCGAAGCCTTCGGGCTGCGTCAGCCCGTTCTCGGTGCCGTACGTCGAGACGGCCGCGATCGGCAGCGCCGACAAGTCGGTCGCCTCGGCCGGGAACGACGCCAGGAACGCGATCCCATCGACGCTCGTGGGGTCGCCCTTGACGAACTCGGCCGCCATCGCGCCGCCCAGCGAGTGGCCGCCGATCACCCAGGTGCCCACCTGCGGGAAGGCATCGATCACCGCGGCCGCGCGCCCGATGCCGAGCACGGCCAGCTCGAGCGGCATCGGGACGATCACCGCCAGCACGCCACCGTCTGCGAGCCGCTGCATGAGCGGTGCGTACGCGTCGGCGTCCACGAGGCCGCCCGGGTAGAACACGAACCCGGCGATCGGCGCCTCGGTCGGCTCGAAGACGGTCCAGCCGCGCACCGCGTCGGCGCGCTCGGCCACCGCGACCGCCTCGGGGAAGGCCGCGTACCGAGCCGTCCGCGTCCAACCGTAGAAGCCGCCGACGATCAAGGCGAGGACGGCCGCCACCACGACGAGCCCGGTCTTGACGCGGCGACTCATGCTGCGGCGTCCAGACCGTGGCCGCCCACGGGGCGGGTCTCGACGCGCTGGCCGAAGCCGGCGATGAGCGGGCGTCCGCGCGCGATGGCGTCCTGAACCGAAGGCAGCGTCAGCGAACTGCGGTGCGCTTCGGCGTCGCGCCAGACCTCGGTCACCCACAGCGCGTCCGCGTCGTCGGGGTCGTGGGCGACGACGTAGCTCAGGCAGCCCGGCATGCCGCCGACGCCGCCGATCAGGATGGCGGCCAGCTCGTCGCGCGCGCCGGGCACCGCGTGGATCTTGCCGATCAAGCCGTACATGGTCGGGACCCCTTTCCGTCGCGCTCGATCTCGTGGCTACCCAGGCGGTCGATCGGCGCGCCGGCGGCCATCGTACGCGGGGTGGGGCGCCCTTGTGGCGCGCGCATGGATTCTGAAGCTGCTCCCGCGTGCGCCCGTCCCCGTCCCCGCAAGGACACGCCCCCTCAGCCAAGGGCGAGTTGCGTCCGCATGGCGCGCTCGACGCCGGTGATGTCGGACGCCGACAGGCTGCCGATCAACGCCTCCAGGCGACCCTTGGCGACCGTCGTGAGCTGATCCGCCATGGCCTTGCGCTGCTCGCCGGCGAGCACGACGTAGGCCTCGCTCGGGTACAGCCGGCTGACGTTGCTGGTAAGAGGAACTACCTGGACACGGTTGAGGTGTTGGTTGGCGGCATCGTTGCTCACGATGATGGCCGGCCGGCGCTTCCGAACCTCACCACCAAGCGAGGGACCGAATCCCACCCACCACACCTCACCTCGGTTCATCTGCAACATCCTCGACCGTAGCTTCCACCCAAACGAGCGCCGCGGCCTCGCGTTCCTCATCCTGAGCCATCTGCCGGTAGGCCTGCGCCAAGTCTTCCCGCACCACGTGCGGCTTGACCAGCGTTTCGATGAAGCCGCTGATGCGGCGCCGCCCGATGACCCGGTGGAGCCCCGCGTAAACCTGTTCGTCCACGGTGATCGTCAACTTGCGACGCATGTCGTCCTCCTACACGTGTACTATACGTGCTTGCTTGAGCGCGGACACCTCACCACCCCGGCGTCGGCCGAGATCGCGCCCGTCGTCCACGTGCCGCGACCACGCGCAGCGGCGCGGACGGTCCGGCGCGGCGCAAGCGGGCTCGATGGCGTCTACGAGGCCAAACGAGGGTCACGGGGCGAGCGGCAGCCAGCGAGTCACGCGCCCGCCGTGTACAGGTTCACGAACCAGGCACGATCCGACGTCCGGTAGATGTCGAAGTCTTGGTCGATCGAGATGATCTCCGTGACCCCGAGCATTTCGGCCACGACCACGAGCGTCGCGTCCGCAAAGTCCATCGGTCGATCGCGGTACTCCTCGACCAGGTCCTCGATCCGCTCGAGCGCCGCGATCGGCAGGTCGTGGACGAGGACACCGCCGGTGGCGATCCAACCGTAGAAGTCGATCTGCGCCCGCACGTCGAAGTCGAGCAGATGCGAGGTCTCGGTGAGCACTGGCCAGGTGGTGATCAGCCGCCCCGGCGTCCGCCGGAGCAGGTCCATGATCGCGGCGTGGTGCGCGTCGTCGCGATCGAAGAGGGCGATCAAAGGACCCGCATCAACCAGGATGCTTCGCACGCAGCTTCTCCCGAACGCGGCGCTCGTAGGTACTGGAGAGCGTTCCATCGCCGGAGCCGAAGCGCCCGAAGTACGCCTCGCCGAGTTCGAAGGAGCTTGGCTGTTCGCGCTGCGACGTCACGTACCGCTCGAGCGCCCGCCGAACGATCTGCGTCTTCGTCGTCCGTTCCTCAGCGGCGAGGCGCTCGAGTTCACGCTCGAGGTCGTCGGGCAATCGAACCGTCAACATGAGGCCACCTCCTGTATTACAGACCGTAGTACGCGCCGCGGAGGGTGTCAACGTCGAGCGCGGCAGATGCCGACCAAACCTAGGCCAGGGACCTACCGGCGCGATCGCGGCTCGAGGCACCGCACGCGGGCACTTCCACCGCAGTCTTCACCGTGCGGTCACCGATGCCGACCGCACGCGCTCCGCAGTGCGCAGCAGCTCCTCCGCCACGCTCCCCTCCGCCACCTTCCCCACCGGGCCGACCATCGTCAGCTCGTAGCCCGTGCCGACGCCGATCGCCAGCTCACCCCCGGGCATCGCGACGGTCACGTCCCCCTCGCAGCGCCCCAACCGCACCGCCGCGGCCGCCGCGGCGCAGGCGCTGCTCCCCGACGCCAGCGTGTACCCGGCTCCACGCTCCCAGACGTGCATCTCCAGGCGGTGCCGGTCGACCACGCGGACGAACTGCACGTTCGTGCGGTTCGGGAAGAGCGGATGCACCTCGAGCGCCGGCCCCAAGCGCCGCGCCAGCGCCTCCGTAGGCGCGTCGACGAACACGACGCAGTGCGGGTTGCCCACGGTCACCGCGGTGACGCGCAGCCGCTCGCCCGCCACCTCGATCGCTTCGTCCACCACCTCGCGGCACGGGCCCACGACCGGGATCGCTTGGCTGTCGAAGCGCGCGGCGCCCATGGCCACGAACACCGCGCAGCCGGCGTCGCGCACCTGGCACCGCACGATGCCGCCCTGGGTCGCCACCTCGAAGGGCGCCTCGTCGACGCGGCCGCGGTCCCACAGGTAGCGCGCGAAGATGCGCAGCCCGTTGCCGCTCTTCTCGGCCTCGGAGCCGTCCGGGTTGACGATGCGCACCGCCAGGCGGCCGTCCGGCGCCCGGTCCTCGACCAGGACGCCGTCGGCGCCGACGCCGCGGTGGCGGTCGCAGATCGCGCGGGCGAGCGGCGCGGTCAGGACGGCCTCCCCCGGCTCCAGCACGAGGTAGTCGTTGCCGAGCGCTTGGTACTTGTGGAACCGCATCGCCACGGATCGTACGCGGTGGCAGGTCGAAGCCTTACCCCCACACCCCCGCGTAGTCCTCCACGAACCGCCGCACCGTGATCGGCGGCCGCCCGAGCAGCTGCTCGAGCTCAGGGGTCACCCGCGCCGCCAGGCCCAGCCGCGCGACCGTGTAGAGCCCGAGCATGACCGTGACGAACGCGGCTGGCGTCCCCTGCGCGCGGCTGCGCCGCCAGAAGGCGAGGGGCGACGGGTCGGCGTAGGTGATCGTGCGCCCCAGCACCTCGCTGAGGATGGCGGCGACCTCGGCGTAGCCGAGCGCCTCGGACCCGGTCAGTTCAAAGGCGCGGCCCTCGTGGCCGTCCTCGAGCAGCGCCTTGACGGCGACTTCGGCGACGTCGCGCACGTCGACGAAGCTGGTGCGCCCCCGGCCGGCGGGCACCACGATCCGGCCCTCGTCGCGGATCTCGTCGCGGTGGGTGGTGCTCAGGTTCTGCATGAAGAACGACGGGCGCAGCATGGTCGCGGGCACGCCCGAGCCCCGCAGGTGCCGCTCGATCTTGAAGTGCGGCACCACCGGGTTTCGCTCGACCCCCTGCAGCGACAGGAACGCGACGCGCTGCACGCCGGCAGCAACCGCGGCGTCGATCGCCGGGTGGATGCGGCGCTCGACGTCGGCGATCTGCGGCGGGCGCATCAAGAAGAGGGCGTGGACGCCACGGAACGCGGCCGCGTAGGTCCCCTCGTCGCCGAACTCGAGGCGCACGTGCTCGACGTCGTCGCCCAGCGCGGCGCGGGCGCGCTCGGGATCGACGCTCAGCGCCCGCACGGGCGCGCCGGCCGCGCGCGCCAGGCGCACGACCTCGGCGCCGACGTTGCCAGTGGCGCCGGTCACGGCGATCACGCCGAGTTCGCCCGCCACGTCAGATGGACACGGCCGGGCTGGCCCGGACGTGGCTGCGGTCGTCGGCTTGGGCGAGGAGGTGGACGCCGGTCTTACCGGTCGCGCCGAGGATTCTCAGGGTCATGCGTCGCTCCGATGGGGGGCACGGCCGACGGGGGCCGAGTGGGATTCGAGGAGGTCGAGCACTTCGCGCAGGTCTTGGTCGCGTCGGCGCGCGACGCATGGTCGTCGATGGGCACGCAGCGACCACCGCTCAGCGAAACACCGCCCCGAACGCCCCGAGCACCCGATCGATCAGCTCCTCCCGCCCGTCGAGGCCCGGGTCGGGCACCACCTGGGCATCGATGAGCAGCAGCGCCAAGCCGTGCACCAGCGACCAGGTGGCGACCGTGAGCGCGCGGTGGCGCTCCGGGTCGACCGGGCCCCCACGCTCCAGAACCGCGGCGACGGTGTCCGCGCAGAACCCGTACGCGCGGGCGCCCGCGCGCGTCAGGCCGGCCGGGCGGTCGTGGTCGACCGCCTTGGCGCCGAACATCAGGCGGTAGAGCGCCGGCCGACGCAGGGCGAAGCCGACGTACCCGTGGCCGAACGCACGCAGCCTGGCCAGGGCGGGGGCCACGTCACCCGCCGCCCGCTCCATCCCGTCCGACAGCTCGTCGAAACCGCGCTCGGCCACGGCGGCGAGCAACAGGTCCTTGGAAGCGAAGTGGCGGTAGGGCGCCATGTGCGACACGCCCACGGCCGCCGCGACGGCCCGAAGGGTCACGGCGTCGGGACCCTTCGTCTCGAGCAGGTGGATGGCCGCCTCGACGACGCGCGCGCCGAGGGCGTGGGGAGGGGGCGCCGACGCCATGGCCACATCATGCCCCCTCGTTGTTGACAATGTACACAACGGGTGCTAAGTTTACGGCGTAAACGCCGCCGGACTATAGCCCCCCGGACCCCGAGAGGTGCCCATGAACGCCTTCCTGAGCGTGACCGCCGCGATCCTACCGATCGCCCCCTACCTGGTCGGAGCGGCCCTCGGCTACGGTGCCCTAGGCGCCGCCATCGGCCTCACGTGGGCGCTGGCCATGGCGAGGCGCCGCCACCGCGGCCACCCGCCGGCGATCGAGGCCGCGCTGGTGGTGGGCCTGGTGGGCGCCGGGGCCAGCCACCTTCCGCCCCTCGCCGGATGGGCCCCGCACGGCGAGGCGATCCTCAACGCCGCGCTCGCGAGCGGTGCCGCCGTCAGCCTGGCCCGCGGCCGACCCTGGACGGCCGCCTACGCAGCGGCCGCCTACGGCGGTGCCGCTGGCACCCCGCTCTTCACCTCGGTCAACGCGGCGACCTCGACGATCTGGGCCGTGCTGTTCGCGTGGTTGGCAGCCGGCTCGCTGCTCGACCTGCCGCCGCTGCTGCGCTACCTGCCCCTCGCCGCGGGGGGCGTCGCGTCGATCGCGCTGCCACCTTTCCTCATGCGCCGCGGCCTGAAGCGCATGGCTCGCGGCACGAACCACGGCGATTGGGCTCCGCCGGATTTCGCGGCGCGACCCGCCGACGACGCGCCGCGCGCCGCGCCCATGGCACGGACGTCCCCGATCACCCGCACCGCCGCGGCGCCCTTCGACGCCGTCGACGTCGCCATCGTGGGCGCCGGCATCGGCGGCCTGACCGCGGCGGCCCTGCTCGCCGACACCGGGTTGCGCGTCGCCGTGTTCGAACAGCACGACGTGCCCGGCGGCTTCGCCCACAGCTGGACGCGCAGCACGCGCGACCCGCTCACCGGCGAGCGCGTGACCTTCCGCTTCGACGCCGGCGTCCACGACGTCTCCGGCACCCACCCGGGCGGCACCGTTCGCCGACTGTTCGAGCGCCTCGGCATCGACGACCCGGCGATGTGGGTCCGGCTGGACCACCGCTACCAGATCGACGGCCGCACGATCGACGTTCCGCGCGACGCTCAGGTCTACGTCGAGCGGCTGGCCGCCGAGTACCCCCACGCGACCGCCGGCCTGCGCGCCGTGTTCGACGACCTGCGCACGGTGTACGACTCGATGTTCTCCACCGCCGCGGAGCGCGGCGGCATCCCGGGCACGCCGGGCACGCCCGAGGGCGTCCTCGCCTTCGCCCACGCCCATCCGCTCGCGGCCGCCTGGATGGACCGTCCGTGGCTCGCGTTCGTGGCGCGTCACCTCCAGGACCCCAGCGTGATCGCGTGGCTCCACGCGCTCGCCGGCTACGTCACCGACGACCCGCGGCGCCTGCGTGTGCGCGACATGGTGCCGATCTTCGGCTTCAACTTCCACGGCGGGCACTACCCCATCGGCGGCTCCGGCGCGATGACCGCGAAGCTGGTCGCCGCCATCGAGGACCGCGGTGGCCGCGTCGTCCTGCGCCACGCCGTCGAACAGGTCCTGATCGAGGACGGTGCCGCCCGCGGCGTCGTGGTGCGCCCGCCCCGCGGCGAACGCTTCGCCGTCCACGCCCAAGCGGTCATCTGGAATGGCGACGCCCGCGCCCTTGCCCACCTCCTCGACGGCGCCGCGCCCGCGACCCAGGGGCTCGTCCGCGAGGCCCAGAGCTGGCGGACGAGCTGCACCGCGCTCGGCGTGAACCTCGGCCTCCGCGGTCCCCTCGCCCTCCCGCCCGTCGTCCACGTCGACACCCCCGACGGCTTCGCGGCCCTGGTGGCCCCGTCGGTCGTCGACCCGAGCTGCGCTCCGGCTGGCTACGCCACCCTCGCCATCCTGGAGCTCATGCCCCACGCTGAGGCACGCTCGTGGTTCGGCAGTGCCGACCCCAGCGACCGCGACCACCGCGCCCTGCGGCGCGATCCCGCGTACATCGCGCGCAAGCGCGCCGCCGGCGACCGGCTGATCGCCCGCGCCCGGCACGCCATCCCCGACCTCGACGAGCGCATCGTCTACCGCAGCGACGCCAGCCCGCTCACCTTCGCGCGCTACGCCTGGACCACCGACGGCGCCATCTACGGGGTCCAGGGCCCCGACGCCCACCTCCCGAACACCACCCCGGTGCGCGGCCTGGCGCTCGCAGGTGCCGCCACGCACGGTGGTGGCATCGAGGCCGTCCTCATCTCCGGCGCGTTCGCCGCCGAGGCCCTGCGGCCGGGCACCTTGGCGGCCGACGGCGCGCCATCGCCCCAAGACCTCAGGAGGGTCGCATGAACCCCGCCACCACCCGCCGCGCGCTGCGCTGGCTCCACATCGTCGGATCGGTCGTCCTCGGCGTCTACCTCTACTCGCCCTGGGGCACGGAGCCGGTCTTCGAGGCGGTGGTCCTCTTCGGCGTCTTCCCCGCGCTGGGCGCGAGCGGCGTCGCCATGTGGCAGTGGCCGCGGCTCGTCCGGGCGCGACGCGGCTGACGCTGGTCGGCCCGACGGCGCGTCGACGGCGGCGCCGACCTGGCCAGACCAACGAACGCCAGCGCGGTCCAAAAGCACCCGCCACACCCACCGCTCCGGCTACGATGCAGCGTGCCTGCCCTACACGCCCTGTGGCGCCCCGACCCTGCCGACGCCACCGGCGGCCGCCTGCTGCTGTGGGCCGAAGCCGACGCGGCGACCAGCCCGCCCCCCGACGCACCCCGCGACCTCCACCCCGCGACCCTCGACCCTTCGCTCCTGGACCCCGCGCTCGCGCGCGCCGAGCCGCTCGAGGCGCGCCTCTGGCTCCCGTCGACGCGCAGCGCCCCGATCCCGTCCGTGCCGCTCGAGCACGGCCACCGCGGCCGTCCGCCCAAGGTGCGGCTGCGCCGCTGGAACGTGCCCGCGCGCGCGCTCGCGCCTGCCGTGGCCGTCGACTGGCTGTTGACGCCGCGACCGGGCGACGGAGCCGACGACGACGCGGACGCGGCGCTCGGCGACGACCTGCGCGCGTTCCGCGCGGCCGCCCGCCTCGTGCTCGCCGCGCTCGCCCGCCAGCGTTTCGTGCCCGGACTGGTCCCCAACCCCGCGGGCGCCGCCGCCCGCTGGCGGCTCCATCTCCGCGACGCAGACTTGGCGCCCGTAGTGGCCGAGCTGGCGAGCGCCATGCCGCCCTCATGCCGTGCCGGCGCGAACGACCCGAGGACGGCGTCGACGAACCAGGCGTTGCTCGAGGACTTCCTGCACGCCAGCGCCGACGCCTTGGTGCGCGTGTGGGCGAGCCCCCCGGAGCCGGAGCCGGCGCGCTCCACCCCCGCGGGCCGCTGGCAGGTGGCGCTCTTCGGCGACGACCCGAACGTCGGCGGCAGCGCCGCACAGCTGCAGCGGCTGCGCCAGGCGCACGGACACTGGTGGCGCGGCCTCGCCGCCGCCGGGGACGAGCGCACGCGCCTCACCCTGCGCCTCGAGGACCCGTCCGAAGAGGGCGAACCCTGGCTGCTGCGCGCGCAGCTGCAGTCGCGCGCCGACCCCACCGTGCAGGTCGACGCCGGCGACGCCTACCGGGGCGCCCTGGGGCCGCTCGCCGCGCGCTTCCCGGACGCCCAGGCGCTGCTGCTCACCGGCCTCGGCCACGCGACCCGGGTCTTCCCGCCCCTGAGCCAAGCGCTCGCCGGCGCCGCACCCGCCCCGGTGGCGCTCGACGTCGAGCAGGCCTTCGCCTTCCTGCGCGACGCCGCGCCGCTGCTCGAGGAGGGTGGGTTCGGGGTGCTGGCGCCCCCGTGGTGGTCGCAGCCCGAAGCCCGCCTCGGTGCCCGGCTGACGGTCGCCCCGGCGCCGCGCGGCGGCCGCGCCGCCGGCCAGGTCGGGATGGCGCAGATGCTGCGCTTCCGCTGGCAGGTGGCGCTCGGCGGCAACACCCTCAGCGCCGACGAGTTCGCCGAACTGGCCAGCAGCGAAGCCCCGCTCGTCCGCTGGCGCGGCGCCTGGGCGCGGCTCGATCCCGAGGTGGTGGAGGCCGCCGCGCGCTTCTACGAGCGCCGCCGGCCGCAGCGCGACCTGAGCGTCGCCGAAGCGCTCGCCGGCGCTTTCGGCGACCGCACCGAGGTGGCGGGCCTGCCGGTCGTCGACGTGCGCTTCGAGGGCGAGGCCGGGCGCTGGCGTTCCGCCCTCGAGGGCGGAACGGACGCCGAGCCGTGGACGGATCCGCAGGGGCTGCGCGCGACGTTGCGCCCGTACCAGCAGCGCGGCGCCGCTTGGCTCTCGCTCGCGTCCCGGCTCGGGCTCGGCGTCTGCCTCGCCGACGACATGGGGCTCGGGAAGACGGTCCAGACGCTGGCCTTCCTGCTGCACGAGCGCACCACGGGCCGCGCCCGCTCCCCCTCGCTGGTCGTCTGCCCCACGTCGGTGGTGCGCAACTGGCGCGACGAGGCGGAGCGCTTCACGCCCGACCTGCGCACGGTCGTGCACCACGGCGCCGACCGGCCTCGGGGCGACGCCCTGCCCGAGGCGCTCGCGGGCGCCGATCTGGTGGTGACCAGCTACGCGCTCCTGCGCAGCGACGCCCAAGCGCTGCAGGCGATCGACTGGCACGCGCTGGTGCTCGACGAGGCGCAGCAGATCAAGAACCCCGACACCGCCCAGGCGTTGGCCGCCCGGCAGTTGCGCGCGCGCGTGCGCATCGCGCTGACCGGCACGCCCATCGAGAACCGCTTGGACGAGCTGTGGTCGATCGTGGAGTTCCTCAACCCCGGCTACCTCGGCCCGCGCAGCGCCTTCCGCCAACGGCTGGCCGTGCCGATCGAGCGCGAGGGCGACCCGCGGGCGACCGCCACGCTGCAGCGCCTGGTGCGGCCGCTGGTGCTGCGGCGCCTCAAGAGCGATCGCGACGTCATCGACGACCTGCCCGACAAGGTCGTCCAGCCCGCCTGGGTGCACCTCTCCGAGGAGCAGGCGAGCCTCTACCAGAGCGTGGTCGACGAGTCCTTGCGCGCCGTCGACGCAGCCGAAGGCATCGCCCGCAAGGGCCAGGTGCTGAAGATGCTCACGCGCCTCAAGCAGGTCTGCAACCACCCCGCCCAGGCGCTCGGCGAGCGCCCCTCGGCCGCGCGCGCGACGGACGCCGCGGCCCTGGCGGCGTTCGAGCGCCGCAGCCCCAAGCTCGCGCGCCTGTGCACGCTGCTCGACGAGGTCGTGGCGGCCGGCGACGCCGCCCTGGTGTTCACCCAGTACCGGCAGATGGGCGACCTCCTCGCCGCGCACCTGGCCGCCCGGCTGGGCGCCCCCGTCCCCTTCCTGCACGGCGGCGTGCCCCTCGCGCGGCGCGAGGAGCTGGTGCGCGCCTTCCAGGCCGAGGACGGGGCGCCCGTGTTCCTGTTGTCCCTGAAGGCGGGCGGCACCGGCCTCAACCTGACCCGCGCCTCGCACGTCTTCCACTACGACCGCTGGTGGAACCCGGCGGTGGAGGACCAGGCGACCGACCGGGCCTACCGCATCGGCCAGCGCAAGGGCGTGCAGGTGCACGCCTTCGTCACCGTCGGCACGCTCGAGGAGCGCATTGCCGCGATGATCGAGGACAAGCGCGCGCTCGCCGGCGAGGTCATCGCGACCGGCGACCGCGCGCTCGCCAACCTCGACCGGCGCGAGCTGCGCGACCTGGTGGCGCTGCGGCGGGAGGCGCTCGGATGAGCCGCCGCCGCCCGCGTCGCGGCGACCGGTCGCGCGCCGATCCCCAGTCCCGCCCCGACCCCCAAACCCGCCCCAAGGCGCCGGCGCGCACCAAGGCCGCGGAACGCACCCGACGACGCTCCCGCCCCCGACCCACGCAGGCGATCCCCACCGACCAGGGCGTCGCCAGCCGCAGCCAGCGCGGCGCCTTCGTCGAGAGCTGGTGGGCCGAGCGCTGGGTCGCCGCCCTGGAGCGCCTCGTACCACCGGCCCGCCTCGCCCGCGGCCAGAGCTACGCCCGCGCCGGCCAGGTATTGGCGCTCGTCGAGCGGGACGGCACCGTCCACGCGCAGGTGCAGGGGTCGCGCCGCACGCCCTACCGCGTCACGATCGGCCTCGCACCGCTCTCCGGCGCGGCTTGGGAACGGGTGATCGGCGCGCTGGCGCACCGCCCCGACCTCGCCGCCAGCCTGCTCGCCGGCGAGATGCCGCACGGCATCGACGAGGTGTTCTCCAAAGCGCGGGCCGCGCTCTTCCCGACGAAGCCGGACCACCTGCGGCTGAACTGCAACTGCCCCGACCCGGTCACGTTCTGCAAGCACGTCGCGGCCACCAGCTACCTGCTCGGCGAGCAGTTCGACGAGGACCCCTTCCTCCTCTTCCGCCTCCGCGGCCGCGGCCAGGACGAGGTCCTCGCGGGCCTGCAGCGGCGGGCGGGCGGGGGATCCGACTCGGACGCGGGCGCGGACGAGGGCCCGGCGGCGACGTCGCTGGGGAACGCTGCCCCCCTCGAGCCCACCGACTTCTGGTCCGCCGCCGAGCCGCCGCCCCGCATCGACCTTCCCACCGAGCGGCCCGACTTGTCGCTGCTGCGCCGGCTGGGGCCGCTCAAAGCGCTCGACGACGACCTCGTCGCCTACCTGGGGCCGACCTACCGCGCCATCGCGTCGGCAGCCGAGGCGGCGTTCGAGGCCGCCGACGCGGCGACGACCGAGGACGACGACTCAGCCGAGGGGTAGGGAAGCGCACCTCGCGACGCGGTCCTGCGCCAACGAAGCGTGCCCGACCTGCCGAGGTGCCTCAGTCGGTCCCGCGCCCTCTTGCCAGTCGGAAGAAGTCGCGCGCCAGCATCGGGAACCAGACGAAGTAGAAAACGCCCATGACCAACTGGATGGGCGCCGAGACGGCCGGCACGAACGGGTGCAGGAGGTGCTGCACCAGGTCGAAGCCGTTGCCCAGCAGCCCGCTGATGGCGGTCACCCTGCTGAAGTCGCGGCTGCGCAGCATCACCCACGAGATGAGTACCCCGCTACCCTGCAGCAGCACGCCACCCAGATACGCCGCCGAACCATTCCAGGAGTCGGAGGCGATCAGGGCGTACCCGGCAGCCACGAGTTGGGCGCGGACCGACTCAGTGGTCGCCGATGCGTACTGTCCGGCAAGGTGGTAGAGGGCGAAGGTGGATTCGGCGCCGAAAAACCCCACCACGGCGATCACGGTCAGCAGGGTCGCGTACGACACGGCCAGCGGGTGGAAGCGCCTCAGCGCCACGTACAACGCAGGGAACGTGCCCAGGTACGCAGCGAGCAGGAAGAGCAACAGGAAGTTTCCGCGGAGCAGCATCTCCAGCGGATTCCGCTGGTAGATGACGAAGTACTCCTCGGGCCCGGCGGGTGCGGGGCCAAGCGCGGCCTGAACGGCGAGCAGCGCCAAGATCGCCACCAGTTGCGCCAACGCGGCTACCCCGCCGATCACGTACAGGCGTCTGGGATCGAAGTCGGTTCGGTGCACGGCGCTTCCTCCGGGCGAGCGCGATTTCGTCACGCCCATCGTGCCCAGGAAGCAGCGCACCGGCTAGGGCCTTTCCGGCCGCCAACGCCGCCGCACCCTGGACGATCACCACGCGCGGCCGGACTCCAACGGGACCTTGGGGCAGCAGGTGACCTGCAAGGCGATCCACGTCAGGAACCCGCCGACCGTTTGGCCCACCGCGCGATGCGCGTCCGCGCCCACAGGTAGTGGCTGCTGGTCGCGGACACGAAGTACGCACCCAGTGCGTTCTTGCGCGTCCAGGCGAAGCGGCCGGACGTGAACAGGTCCTCGTCCGAGAGCGACTCGATCACACCGAGGATCTCGCGCCGCGAGGCGTGAAACGCCACCATGACCTCGTCGAGCGGACGGTCGCGGTGCTTCTCGAAGATCGCCCGATTGAGCTGCGGGGTCGCTCTCCACGTGTACCCGGGGGCGGGCAACTCGGGGACTTCGCCGATCAGACCGGCCCGGTACCACCCCAACGCCATCTGCTCCCACTCGTACAGATGCGCCAGCACGTCCTTCACCGACCACTCGCCGACCACCCCGGGTTCGAGCATCCGCTCCGGGGCCACGACGTCCAGGGCCGCGTCGAGCTTCGCCCGCTCGTGCTCGATCGCCGCCAACAGGTCCCGCTTGCTCGTCGGTCTCGGCACGGTGCACCTCGGCTCCGGTTCGGTAAGCGCAAGCACCCCGACGTCGCGCCGAACCGCGTCCCCATGCTAGCCGGCGGTGCGGGTGCGGGGGCCTCCGATCCGGCCCACCGCCGTGCCATCGTTGGTCACCGGCACCCGCGACGGGTGGCCGCCGGAGGGAGCGACCCCATGGCCGACCGACACCGCCGCGCCCTCGCTCGCACGTTCGCCGTCCTGCTCGCGATCGTCGCCGTCGCAGCGTGCGACCGGGCAGCCGCGGACGCCTCCGCCGGCGCGCCGACCGCCTACCGCTACGGCTTCGACGGCCAACCCGACGCGCCGCAGCCTTTCGCCGTCGCCGGGTGGGACGTCCAGGTCCACAAGCGCGACCATCCGCTGCGCCCCGGGCAGCTCGACACCATGCACGCCGAGCACGGGCCCGGTTGCGAAGGACCACACCTGACGCACCACGTTGCGACGGTCGAGCAGGCCGTCTTCCTCTGCCGCGACCACGTGATGACCGCCGTCCACGCCGAGGACTACGGGCTCGTCTACCTGACGCCCGACCACCAGGTCGACTTCTCGGGCGGCGAGGCATTCGTCCGCATCGACGTCAGCACCCTGCGCGGCTCGACGCGCGACTGGTGGGATCTGTGGATCACCCCCTGGGACGACCAACTCGTGCGCCCCTTCGACCTCGGCGACGTCGACCTGCAGGGTCCGCCACGCAACGCGCTGCACGTCCGCATGCTCTCGGATAACGTCCTGTGCATCGACGAGTACCGCGACGGCGTCGCCCTCACCCCCCACCACCTCGAGAGCGGCTGCGCCTGGTGGGCGCCGTACCAGGGGTGGCTCACCCCCGACGCGGCGCGGCGCGACACCTTCGAGGTCCGCGTATCGCCGACCGAAGTCACCGTCGGCATGCCCGACCACGGGCGCACCTTCCACACGTGGACCACGCCGAGCCCCATCCCCTGGCGCCAAGGAATCGTCCAGCTCGGCCACCACAGCTACACCCCCACCAAGGACGGGGCGGGCGCACCGCACACCTGGCACTGGGACGAACTCGAGATCGAACCCTCGCGTCCGTTCCAGATGATCGCCGCCATCGGCGGCCCCCACGCCTACGTTCGGAGCACCGCCGACGCGCCGTGCGGCGACGGCTGCCGCGTGGACTTCGAAGCGCCCGCGCCAGCGAACGCGCACCTGCGCTTCGTCGCCTGGGGCACCGTCGACCTCGACGTCGGCGACGGCTGACGGCGCGTGGAGGGTAACCGTCCGCGCACCAAACACGAACACGCGATGTCGTACCTGGTGACGATCCCCGAGGGGACCCAGAGCGTCCGCATCCGCCTCGGCGACTCCGGGTGGTGGAGCGCCGCGCAGGGGGCGATGGCCACCGGGTTCGGGATCTGGGGGCGGTAAGCGCAGCCGCCCACGAGCCGGAACCCCACCAGCGCCCGAACGGGGCACCGCCGCCCCAGCGGTTAGCGTGGCCGGATGCCCGGTCCCCGACTCATCGCGCGGCTCCTAGGCGCCCCCGCCTTCTCGTGGGGCGGCGCGGCGGTCGCGCCGCGGGCGACCAAGGCGCACGCGCTGCTCGCGTACCTCGCGCGCGCCGACGGCGGCGTCGCGCGCCGCGACCTCGCGGAGCTCCTATGGGGTCCCGGACGCGTCGGAAGCGTTCACCAGGCGCTCCACACGCTCCGCCAGGCGCCTGGTGGCGAACGCTGGCTCTCGACCGGGCGCGGCCCCGTGCGCCTGAACGTCCGCTGCGACGTCGTCGTCTTCGAGCGACGCTGCGGGGCGCGTCGGCGCAGCGCGCGGCGGCCGGCGACCGCTCGGAGGCGCTCGCCCTCGCGGCGACGCTGCTCGACCTCGATCCCCTCGACGAGACCGCGCACCAGTCCGTCGTGCGGCTGCACCTCCAGCGGGGCGACGTGCGGGCCGCCCGGGTCCAGTACGAGTCGTGCCGGATGCTGCTCGACCGCGAGCTCGGGGTCGAACCGCTGCCCGAGACCGCCGAGCTCGGCGCCGCGATCGCCGCGGCCGAGCGCGCCATCGTCGTCCGCACACCGCTGACGACGCTCGCGGCGATCCCACCCGAGCTGCTCCGTCCGCGCGTCCTCGTCGGACGCGAAGCGGCGCGCAC
>JBHEOT010000043.1:0-18632 GCA_046260675.1 Trueperaceae bacterium
GCTTCGAGGCGCGCTTCGGTCTCGGCTGCCCAGTAGTTGACGCCGCCGGTCCAGCCGTGGGTGGCGGCCGGGATCGACACGCCGACGACGATGGTCTGGGCGAGCGCGACGCCGAGGCTCAGGACGGCGAGCAGCGCGAGGGTTCGGATGGTTCGGTACATGAAGGCTCCTTGATGGCGAAGAGAGCGAGAGGGTCGGGGGTCGTGCGGGCTGGGCGCAGGTCCACCTCCTAACCGCGGCCGCTGCGGCCGCGCTGCAAGAAGACGGCGCCGATGATGATCAGCCCTTGGACGGCGCCGTTGAGGTACTCGCTGATCACGCTGGTGAGGTTGAGGACGTTGCCGATGAGCGAGAGCGTGATCGCGCCGACGACCGTGCCCCACACGTGGCCGGAGCCGCCCTTGAGGGCGGTGCCACCGATGATGACCGCGGCGATCGCCTCGAGCTCCCACAGGATGCCGGTAGAACCGGAGGCGGAGCCGAGGCGCGGGACGTACAGCGCCACGGCGATCGCGACGCAGACGCCCTGGATGACGTAGGTGAGGGTGCGCACGCGGGCGACGCGGATCGCGGCGTAGCGGGCCACCTCGGCGTTCGAACCGATCGCGCGCACGTAGCGGCCGAAGCGGGTCCGATGGAGCAGGATCGCGCCGACGGTGGCGACGCCGGCGAAGACCCACACCGGGATGGGGACGCCGAGGAAGGCGCCGAAGAAGACCGGGCGGTACGTGCCGCGCAGCGCGAAGTCGAGCGACAGCGTCCCGCCGTTCGCGAAGTACGTCACCAACGACCGGAAGATCCCCAGCGTGCCGAGGGTGACGATGAACGGTTCGATGCGGCCGCGGGTGATGGCGATGCCGTTCGCGGCGCCGGAGATCAGCCCGGCCGCCAGCACCCCGGCGACGCCCAGCAGCACCACGGTCAGGGTCGACATCGAGCCGCCTGCGAGCGCGTTCATCCCCAGGATCATGCCACCGGCGAGGAAGGCGGCCATCGAGCCGACCGAGAGGTCGATCCCGCCGCCGATGATCACGAAGGTGGCGCCCACCGCGATGATGCCGATGAAGGCCGAACGCGTCAGGACGTTGAACAGGTTGGTCGGCGTGAGGAACGACGGGTGCAGGAGCGAGCCGATGACGACGAGGAGCGCGAGGCCGAGGAGCGGCGTGAGCTGCTGCCACGGGACCCGGCGCAGCGCGGCGCGCCACGCGGGCGCGGCGGGTTCAGGCGCCGACACGGTGGGCCTCCTTGCGGGCGGGCGGGGGGTCGCGCCGGAGGCCGGTCGCGTAGGCCATGATCGTCTCCTCGGTGAGGTCGTCGTCCTCGAGCGTGCCGGTGACGACGCCGTCCTTGAGCACCACGACGCGGTGGGCGAGCCCCAGCAGCTCGGGGAGCTCGCTCGAGATGAGCACCACGGCCACGTTCCGTGCGAGGAGTTCGGCGACGTAGAAGTAGATCTGCCGCTTGGTGCCGACGTCGATGCCGCGGGTCGGCTCGTCGAGGACGATCACGTCGGGCTCGGTGAGCATGAGCTTGGCCAGCACCAGCTTCTGCTGGTTGCCGCCCGACAGCGTGCCGGCCGCCACCTCGTGGCGGGCGACGCGCACGTCGAACTCGTCGATCGCCGCCTCGAGCGCCGCACGCTCGGCGCGGTCGTCGAGGAACGGGCGGGCGAAGCGCTCGAGCGCCTGGAGCGTCACGTTCTCGCGCAGCGACTTCTCGAGCAGCAGCCCCTTGCCCTTGCGGTCCTCGGTCAGGTACGCGACGCGATCGAACTTGGCGTCCTCGGCGTGGCGCCAGCGCACGAGCTCGCCGTCCTTGCGCACCCGGCCGCGCATCGGGCGCAGCCCGAGCACCCCTTCGAAGAGCTCGGTGCGGCCGGCGCCGACGAGGCCCGCGAGCCCGAGCACCTCGCCGCGGCGCACGTGCAGCGTCACCCCCTCGGCGTGCCCGGGCACCGACACGTCGTCGAGCTCGAGGGCGACCGGCGCGCCTTCGGGCACGGGGTTTTTGGTGGGGTACATGTCGGCGAGGTCGCGGCCCACCATGCGGCGCGCCATCTCTTCGGTCGTGAGGTCGGCGGCCGCGAAGGTGCCGATCTTGGCCCCATCGCGCAGGATGGTGACGCGATCGGCGATCGCCTTGATCTCGTCGAGCTTGTGCGACACGTACAAGACCGCGACGCCGTCGGCGACCAGGCGCCGGACCAGGTCGAACAGCACCTCGGTCTCGGTGCCGGTGAGCACGTCGGTGGGCTCGTCCATGCACAGGACGCGGACCTTGCGCGACACCGCCTTCGCGATCTCGACCATCTGCGCCTGCGATACCGACAGGTCGCGCACGCGCCGAGTGACGGGGACCTCGGTGCGCAGGGCGTCGAGCAGGGAGCGGGCGCGGGCGCGTCCGGCGGCGCGGTCGACGAAGCCGAAGCGGTGCGCTTCGCGCCCGAGCGTGATGTTCTCCTCGACGGTCAGGTCGGGCACCAGGTTCAGCTCCTGGTGGATGAGGACGATGCCGGCAGCCTCCGCGGCGTTGGAGTCGGCGAACCGAACTTGGGCGCCGTCGAAGTGCACGGTGCCGGCCGTCGGTTCGTGGAACCCGGAGAGCAGCTTCATGAGCGTCGACTTGCCGGCGCCGTTCTCGCCGAGGAGCGCGTGCACCTCGCCCGGCCGGACGTCGACGTCGACCGCGTGCAGGACCTCGACGGGGCCGAACGCCTTGCTGAGACCACGGCCTTCGAGGATGGTTGGGTGCGGCAACGGGCGCCTCCGTCGGGCGGCTCGGGGAACGCCGCGCGGCGGACCGCGCGGAGTTCGGACGACTGTCGAATTAAGTGCTAGGCTACCCGCATCGCTCGGTGTACGTCAAGGACGAACGCCTGCCGCCGCGGGCAGGGCAGCGGGGGAGGAGCGCGGGGATGGCAAGCAACCGAACCAAGGTCAACCCCGCGCTCGTACGCCGTTGGAACACGGCGCGCGTGTTCCATGCGCTGCGGGACGTCGGCGTCGCCAGCCACGGTGAGCTCGTGGCGACGACGGGGCTCGACCCGGCGACCGTGACCGCCGTGCTGCACCAGCTCCGCGCCGACGGCTGGGTGCGCGTCGCCGAAGGCGACGAGGCGGGTGCGACGCCCTCGCGGCCTGGGGCGGTCGGGCGCACCGGCCGGCCGCCGGTCCGCCTCGTGCTCGACGAGGGGGCCGGTGTGCTCGTCGGGGCGCGGCTCGAGCCGGGCACCGTGCGCCTGGTCGCGACCACGATCGGCGGGCTGCCGCGCGCGACGTGGCAGGGACCGGCGGACGCCGACCCGGACGGTGCGCTGGGGGCGCTGGAGACCGGCGTCGATGCGCTCCTCTCGGACCTGGGCGCGACGCGGTCGGCCGTGCGGGCGTTGGGCGTGGGCGTTCCTGGGCTCGTGGCGCGCGACGGACGCGTGGTGTTCGGCCCCAACCTCGGTTGGCGCGACGTGCCGCTGCGGGCGCGCTTGGTGGCGACGTGGTCGGTGCCGGTCGTGGTGGACAACGACACCAAGGCCGCGGCCCTCGCCGAGCGGCTGTTCGGCGCTGCGCGCGAGGCGCGCGATTTCGTGCTCGTCGCCGGGCACTCCGGCATCGGCGGCGCGGTGCACCTGGACGGACGCCTCGTGCGCGGAGCCGGTGGGTTCGCCGGCGAGCTCGGCCACGTGACCGTGGAGGAGGGCGGGCGCCTCTGCGGGTGCGGCGACCGCGGCTGCCTCGAGGCCTACCTCTCGGAGCGGGCCATCGAGGCGCAGCTGCGGGAGCGGGGTGTGGTCGTCGCCGGGTACGAGGGGGCGGCCGCGCTCGCGGGCGCCGGCGACGCCACGGTGCTGGCGGTGCTCGACGGCGCGGGTGCGCGGCTCGGGCGGGCGCTGGCCGACGCCGTCGACCTCCTCGACCCGGAGTGCATCGTGCTCGCGGGGTCGCTCGCCCATGTGGCGCCGTACCTGACGCGGGCCGTCGAGCGTGCGCTCGCCCAACCGAAGCTCGCGCGCCACCGCGGCCCGTGCCCAGTGGTCGTGTCGCCGCTGGGGCCCGACGCCGTGCCGCTGGGCGGGGTCGCGCTGGCGATGGACCTGCTCGTCGCCGCACCGGACGCCTGGACCCCGCCGGCGGCGGTCCTCGCGGGCGCGCCCACCGGCGACCTGGGCGCGCCCACGCGCGACGTGGGCGCGCCCACGCGCGACGTGGGCGACGCCAGCGGGTAGGCTCGGCTCCGTGGCCGTGCCCGACGACCTCAGCGAACGCTTCTTCGCCGGCGACGTGCGCGCTCTGGCCCGGGCGCTCACCCGCGCCGAGGTGGGCGACGCGTCGGGCCGAGCGCTGGTGGCCGCGTGCCGGCGTCGAGCCGGCGACCGCCGGTCGCGCGTCGTCGGCGTCACCGGCGCCCCGGGTGCGGGCAAGAGCACGCTGGTCGACCGGTTGGTGGGGGCCTGGCGGGATCGCGGTGCCCGCGCCGCCGTTCTCGCCGTGGACCCGTCCAGCCCGTTCACGGGCGGCGCGCTCCTCGGCGACCGGGTGCGCATGACGCGGTGGAGCGCCGACCCGGGGGTCTTCGTGCGCTCGATGGCGAGCCGCGGGCGCACGGGCGGCTTGGCGCCCACGGCGCTCGACGCGCTGACGCTGCTCGAGGCGTTCGGCTTCGACGTCGTGTTCCTCGAGACCGTCGGGGTCGGTCAGGCCGAGGTGGACGTCGTGGCGGTCGCCGACACCGTCGTCGTCGCGATCGCGCCCGGGCAGGGCGACGACGTCCAGGCGGCCAAGGCCGGGTTGATGGAGATCGCCGACGTCTTCGCGCTGACGAAGGCCGACCGGCCGGACGCGCCGCAGCTCGCGCGCGAGGTGCGCGACGCGCTCGCGCTGCGCCCTGCGGACGCCGACGCTTGGACCCCGGCGGTCGTGCCGCTCGCGGCCGCAGCGGCCGCGGCGGCGTCGGCGGACGTCGGTCCCGACGGCGGCGTCGCGGCGCTGGCGGCAGCGCTCGACGCGCACGAGCGCCATCAGGCGACCTTCGGCGGCGGCGCTGCCCGCCGCGCGGCGCGCCACCGCTTCGAGGTGCTCGTGCGCGCCGAGCGGCGGCTTCGTCGCGCCGCCGCCGATGCGGCTGCCGCCGGTGCGCCGGGCGATGGCGACGCCGCCGGGGACCCCGCCGACCCCGAAGCCGAGGCCGTGGCGCTGCTGCGGCGGGCCGTCGATCGCGACGGCTGGTAGGCTCGCGGCATGGTCCACGCCGTCTACCCGGGGAGCTTCGATCCGCTCCACAACGGCCACCTCGACGTCATCAAGCGGGCCGGCCGCATCTTCGGCCGGCTCACGGTGGCGGTGCTGCACAACGCCGAGAAGCCGCACACGCTGTTCGACGTCGAGGATCGCGTCGCGCTCGTGCGGGCCGCCACCGAGGGGCTCGCCAACGTGGAGGTCGCGACGTTCGGCGGTCTGCTCGTCGACTTCTGCCGCCGCGTCGAGGCGCCCGTGATCGTCAAGGGGCTGCGCGCGATCTCGGATTTCGAGACCGAGCTGCAGCAGGCGCACCTCAACCGCCAGATGCACCCCGGCGTCGAGACCTGCTTCGTGATGACCGCCACCCGCTGGTCGTACGTGTCGAGCACCCGCGTGAAGGAGATCGCGCGCCTCGGCGCCGACGTCGCGAAGCTGGTGCCGCGCGCCTCGCTGGCCGCCCTCGACGCGCGCTTCGGCGACGCCAAGGTGACGCGCGGCCGAGGCTGAGCCCGGGCTCGGTCGCCGAGCGGTCCGGACGGCGGCGCGGCGGGGGGTAGACTTTCGCGGCCGTGCGGGCAGGACCCGCGTGGCGAAAGGACCTACCATGGCGCATCTGCTGCGCGGCATGGCCGCGGACGGCACCCTCCGCGTGATCGCCGCCGATACCACCGACCTGGTCGCCGAGGCCCTCGCCCGGCACGAGACCGGCGCCACCGCCGGCGCCGCCCTCGGCCGGACGCTCACGGCGTCCCTCCTGCTCGCCCACGTTCTGCTCAAGGACCACCGGGACCGCGTCACCGTCAAGCTGTCCGGCGGCGGACCGCTCGGCGGCGTCATCGCCGACGCCGGCCTCGACGGCACCGTTCGCGGCTACGCGCGCTTCCCCGAGACCGAGCTCCCGCTGCGCGCCGACGGCAAACTCGACGTGGGGGGCGCGGTCGGTCGCGACGGCGAGATCGAGGTCATCCGGTCGCACGCCCCGTACGGCGACCCGTACACGTCCAGCGTGCGGCTCGTCTCGGGTGAGGTCGCCGAGGACGTCGCGACCTTCCTGGCGCGCTCCGAGCAGATCGCCTCGGCGGTGCTGCTCGGCGTCAGCTTCGCCGAGTCGCGCCCCGGCACGCCGCCGGCGCGGCGCGTGCGTCGCGCCGGCGGCGTGGTCCTGCAGGCCTTGCCCGGGGCTGGCGACGCCGCGCTCGCGCTCCTCGAGGCCAACGTCAAGGCGTTCGGTCAGCTCACCGACGTGTTGCACGAGCATCCGCTGCAGCACGCGATGGAGGAGCTGACGTGGGGGCTGGGTTTCGAGCTGATGACCCAGGAGGCGCTGCCGCTCGAGTTCAGCTGCCGCTGCAGCGACGAGAAGGCGCTCGCGGCGATCGCGTACTTCAGCCCGGGCGAACGCGCGGAGATGATCGAAGAGGAAGGGGGCGCTCAGGTCGTCTGCCACTGGTGTGGCCAGGCCCGCTTCGTCGACGCCGACGCCATCGCCGGGCTGGTGGCGCCCGAGATCCGCTGCCCGGAGTGCGACGCGCTCTGGCACCGGGAAGGGGTGACGACGATGGTGCGCGACCAGGAGTTGTGCGCCTGCGGCCGCAGGGTCGTGCTGCCGTCGTGAGCACGGCGGCCCCGCGGACCGGGCCGCACGCATGAGCCCGGGGACGCTCGTAGCGCTCGGCTTCCTGGTGGTGCTGTGGGCGTCGGCGTTCCCGGCGATCAAGATCGGCCTCGAGGGGTACGGCCCCGCGCACTTGACGCTGCTTCGGCACACGGTGGCGTCGGTCGCGTTCGTCCCGTTCCTGCTGGCGTTCCGGCGTCGAATGTGGCCCGACCGACGCGACGTGCCGGTCTTCGTCGGCCTCGGTGTCGTCGGGATGACCACGTACCACCTCGGCCTCAACTTCGGGGAGGTCCACGTGTCGGCGGGGGCCACGAGCCTGATCATCGCCACCGCTCCTGCCCTCACCGCGCTGGTGGCGTGGCGCCTGACCGGCGACCGGCTGCCGGCGCTGGGTTGGGTGGGATCGGCGGTGTCCTTCGCCGGCGTCGCCCTGATCGTCCTGGGCGACGGGGCGGTGGGTCGACTCCATCCTGCGGCCGCGCTGATCTTGATGTCGGCGCTCGCGACCGCGTTCTTCGCCGTGCTGCAGCGCCCGATGTTGGTCCGGTACCGCCCGCTCGAGGTCACGGCGTTCGTGACGTGGGGCGGCACGCTGCCGCTCCTCGCGTTCGTGCCGGGCGTCGCGGCGGCGGTGCTGGACGCGCCGGCGACGTCGACCTGGGCGGTCGTGCACCTGGGGGTGGTGCCTTCGGCGATCGCCTACACGCTCTTCGCGATCGCGCTGTCGCGCGCTCCGGCTCCGATCGTGACGTCGTTCTTGTACCTGGTGCCGGTCGTCGCGCTGCTGCTGTCGTGGTGGTGGCTCGGTGAGGTGCCGTCCTCGCTGACGGTGGTCGGTGGCGCCGTGGCGGTCGCTGGCCTGGTCTTGGTGCAGCGCTCGAAGCGGCGCCCACCGCGGCCCGCACCGATCCTCTGAGTCAGCCGCGCCGGGCGCCGCCGAGCCGTCGCTCGGTGCCGGCGGCCAACCGCGCCACGTTGTCCCGGTGGCGCCACGCGAGCAGGCTGGAGATCGCGAACGCGAGCGTGAGCGTGGAGGGCGCCGCGTCGCCCAGGACGACGAGCATGATCGGCGTCGCCAACACGGCGACGAGCGACGCGAGCGACACCATCCGGCCGAGCACGACGGTCAGGGCGAAGATCAGGACGGCGGTCAGCGTGACCCACGGGTCGATCATCACGAAGACGCCGAGGCTCGTAGCCACGCCCTTGCCGCCGCGGAAGCGCAGGAAGACGTTGAAGCAGTTGCCGACGACCGCCGCGAAGGCCGCTCCGGCCACCCACCACGGCCCGACCCCGAGCAGCGTCGGCACGATCACCGCCAGCACCCCTTTGAGCGGGTCGATCAGCACCACCAGGATCGCCGCGAACGGTCCCACGGCGCGCAGCACGTTGGTCGCCCCGATGTTGCCCGAGCCGGCGGCGCGGATGTCGACGCCGCGCCAGCGAGCGACGAGCAGACCGGTGGGGATCGCCCCCATCAGGTACGCCAGCACGACGGTCGCCACGCCCAAGATGGGTGCGTTCATGGGCGTCTTCCGACGCGTGGGGGAGCGGTGCGCATCACCGCATCGTACCGGGCGCCGCCGGCCGACGGGCACGAGCGACGGTCGGGGGTAGGCTCGCGCGGATGAGCCAAGACGCCTTCTTCCTTCTCGGCATGGCCCTGTTGGGCGTGTACGCGGTCGGCTGGACGCGCCGCCTCGCGCCGCCTTGGAGCGAGCTGCCGCTCAAGACCCTGTTCGCGACGGCGGTGGCCGCGGCGACCGTCGCAGCGAGCGTCGCCGGTGCGGCGCCAGCTCCGGCCTGGAGAGCGCTCGCGGTCGCCGTGAGCGCCGCCTGGGTCATCGCCCCGCTCGTCATGCCGTCGCTGGCTCGAGCGCGCGCGTGGCCGGTCGCCGACGCGCTCGTGGCGGTCCTTTACTGGACGCCCGCCGGTCGCGGTGGGGTGCGCCGCTTGCTGGCGCAGGCCGCGTTGCAGCAGGGCGACGCCACCGGCGCGCTCGCCCACCTGCCGGGCTTCGAGGACGCCCCGTTGGCCGCGCAAGCCCACGCGGTGCGCGAGGACTGGTCGGCCGTGCTCGCGCTCGGCGACGCCGCCGGATCGGCGCCGGCGGGGGCCGCCGCGCGGATCGAAGCGTGGGTGGCGCTCGGGCGGCTCGACGAGGCTCGCGACGCGACCGCTGCGCTGCGGCGTGCGGTCGAGTCGGGGACCGGCGACCCGGCCGTGTACCGCGCGTGGGTGCTGTCGCAGGGGCGGCTCGACGCCGAGCGAGGCGATCTGCGCCAGGTGCAGGAACTGTTGCAGACCCCGCCCGCCGGCGTCCCGGCCGACGTCGTCCTGGGCATCGCAGCGCGGGCGGCCGAGGTGGCCGGCGAGCGCGATGGCGCCTTGCGCTTGCGCCGCGAGGCGGCGCGGCTCGCGCCCGAAGGGCGCCGCGGGCCGCACGTGCGGGCGCTGGACGCGGTCGGTGAGCCGGCGCCGGCGCCGGCGCGCACCCGTGGGCGCACCCCCGCCACGTGGACCGCCGTGGGCGTGATCGCGCTGGCGTTCGGCGGCCAGCTGCTGCTGGATCGCAGCTTCGGTCCCTTCCTGGCCGGCAACGTGCGCCTGGACGCGAGCACCGCGGTGGCTGCCTTCGTCCTGAGCGTCGGCGCCCAGTTCGACGTCTGGTGGCGCTTCCTGAGCTACGCCTTCGTCCATGGGAACCTGGTGCACGTCGGCTTCAACCTCTGGGTGCTCTTCGACATCGGCCGAATGGTGGAGCTGCGCCGGGGTCCGGGGTACCTCGCGACCGCGTTCGTCGCGGGCACGGCCATGGGCGCGTACCTCACCAGCGTCGCCCAGGCGGGGGAGACGCTCGTCCTGGTCGGTGCGTCGGGTGGGGTGCTCGGCGTCGCCGGGGCGCTGCTCGCCGACGTCGCGCGCGGGAAGGGGGCCATCGACCGCGCGCTGTTGCGCTCGCTGCTCCAGTGGATGGCGATGATCGTCCTGCTGTCGGTCGCGATCCCGAACGTCTCTTTGTGGGGCCACGTGGGCGGGGTCTTGGGCGGGCTCCTGTGGGGCTTCGCGCGCCAGGGGCTGCCCGCCGACCGCCGCGTCGACGTGCTCGTCGGCGTCGGTTCGGTGTTGGTGGTCGCCGTGGCGCTGGTGCAGGTCGGCCGCTTGGTGGTGCAGCTGTTCTGAACCGGCTCAGGGGACCGCCGTGCCGCAGACGTGCGTGGTGGTCAGCAGGGCGTCGAGGCAGAGGACGCCGGCGCCGTACTGCTCCGGGTCGGGTCCGGGTCGGACCGCAGCGGCGTCGCGCAAGCGCGCTTCGACGACGGCGGCGCGATCCAACGACGCCCGGACCGCGGGCTCGGCGCCGAGCAGGAGTGCGGCAGCGCCCGACACGAAGGGCGTGGCCATCGACGTGCCGGCTTTGCAGGTCCAGGTCTCGGTGGCTGCGCCGTCCGCGTACGCCACCCCCGTGCTCGTGACGGCCGAGCACCCGCTGCTGCCAGGGGGCGCCGAGCCGCCGGGAGCGATCAGGTCGAGGCCGGGGCCGAACGAGCTGAACCACGAGCGCTCGAACGAGTGATCGGCGGCGCCGACGGCGATCGCACCGGAGGCAGCGGGGTACTGAATGCCGTCGGCGACGGGCGGTTCGGCGCCGGTGTTGGTGTTCCCCGAGGCCGCTACGACGATCACGCCGAGCGCTTGGAGCTCCTCGATGACGGGACGGAACGCCTCGTCGACCGACGCGCTGGGCGTACCGAGGCTCAGGTTGATCACGTCCGCCGGGAAGGCGTTGGGCGGGAAGCCCGTGACGGGCAGGCCGCCGGCCCAGCGCATCGCGTCGACGATCTCGGCGATCCCGGTGGTCGCGCGCGGGTCGGTCGTGTCGGGCCAGGCCTTGACGGGCAAGAGCCGCACCCAGGGCGTGGATGCGACGCCCGCGACGCCGATCGCGTCGCCGCGCGCCGCACCGGCGATGCCGGCGACGTGGGTGCCGTGATCGGTGCAGTTGCGGACGTCGGCATCGTTGCCGAACGCGTCCCAGCCTGGGAGCGTGCGCCCGTCGAAGTCGACGTGATCCACCGCGATGCCGTCGTCCACGATGGCGAGGACGACCGGTTCGATGCCTTCGGGCAGCAGGTCGACGCGATCCCACGCGTGCTCGGCGCCGAACGACGAGAGGTTCCATTGCGCATCGAAGAGGGCGTCGTTCGGGGCCGCGGAACGGGCGATCGGCACGTCGCGCACCGCGAAGGCTACGTCGCTCCGGGCCCTCAGAGCGGCGAGCAGACCGTTCACCGCGGCGGACGGTGCGCGCAGCAGGTCGAACTCGGTGCCGCCGCCGAGTCGTTCGATGGCGGCGCCGGACGCGCTGGCGAGCGCCGCGGTGGCGCGGCCGCCGTTCGCGCGCGCGGCGGCCGTCGCGAGCACGTCGTGGCGGTAGCCGACGAGCAGCCGGACGGTGCCGTCCGACGCGGCAGCGAACGCCGTGCCTGGGTCGCAGGTGATCGTGGGCCCGCGGACGACCTCGATCGACACGTCCACCGCTTGGCGCGCGGCGACGAAGCGGCCCGCCAGCGTCGTTCCTTCGGCGCCGACCGGGACGACGGTCAGCACGGGGGTGGAGGCACCCGCCACGAGCGTGCCCGACGTGGGCCAAGCGTCGAGTTCGCTGGATACGAAGCTCCAATGGAGGACCGAGCCAGCCGCACCGTCGTTCGTGAGCGTGAACGCGGCGGTCGTGCCGATCGCGAGGTCGACGACGCGTGCGGTGGGTGTGACCGTCAGGCGCGGCGGCAACAGCAGGGCGCAGCCGGTCAAGACGGCCGCGGCGCCGAGGGCGAGGAGGACGCGCGCAGGCTGAGGCATGCCCCCATCGTACGGTGCCCCAACGGCGCTCCGCGTGCGGGTCTGCGTACACTCCGGCATGCCCTCGGACGACCTCGCCGCCCGCAAGCGCCGCCACCTCGACGTGTGCCTTACCGGCCCCGTCGGGTACACCACCCGCACGACCGGCTTCGAGCGCTACGACCTGCCGTACGCGGCGCTCCCCGAATCCGACCTCGACGCGGTCGACACGCGAGCGCGCTTCCTGGGGAAGCGCCTCCGCGCGCCGCTGCTGATCGGCGCGATGACCGGTGGTGCCGAGCGGGCCGCGACCATCAACCGCAACCTCGCGATCGCGGCGCAGCGCCTGGGCGTCGGCATGATGCTGGGCTCGCAGCGCGTGATGCTCGCGCAGCCGGAGGTGCGTGCCAGCTTCGAGGTGCGCGACGTCGCGCCCGACGTCCTCTTGATCGGCAACCTGGGCGCGGCGCAGCTGGTGGCGGGGTTCGGGGTGGACGAGGCGCGCCGGGCCGTCACCGAGGTCGGGGCGGACGCGCTGGCGATCCACGTCAACCCGCTCCAGGAGGCGCTCCAGGAGGGCGGCGACGTGCGCTGGCGCGGCGTGCGGGCGCGGCTGGCCGCCGTCGTCCCCGAGGTCGGCGCGCCCGTGCTGCTCAAGGAGGTGGGCCACGGCCTGACGGGCGCGATGGCCCGATCCGTCGCCTCGGTGGGGTTCGCGGCGGTCGACGTCGCGGGCGCTGGCGGCACGTCCTGGGCGCGCGTCGAGGAACTGGTCCGGTACGGCTCGGTGCGGCGGCTGGAGCTGGTGGAGTGGGGGATCCCGACGGCCGAGGCGCTGGTCGAGGTGCGCGAGGCGTTGCCGGGAACGCCGCTCGTCGCGTCCGGTGGCGTTCGCTCGGGGTTCGACGTCGCGAAGGCGATCGCGTTGGGGGCGAGCATGGCCGCCATCGCGCGGCCGCTGCTGGCGCCGGCGCTGGAGTCGGCGGACGCGGTCGAGGCCGTGCTGGCCGGGGTGATCGAGGAGCTTCGCCTGGCGATGCATCTGATGGGCGTCGCCGACCTGTCGGCCCTGGCGACGACGCGGCTGCGCCCTCGTGTAGGCTGACGCCCATGGATCTTAAGGTCGCAGGCAAGGCGGCGCTCGTCACGGGCGCATCGAAGGGCATCGGGTTCGCGGTCGCTGCGGCGTTGGCCGCTGAGGGCGCGCGGTTGGTCGTCAACGCGCGCGACGAGGAGGCGCTGGAGGCGGCGGCGCAGCGTCTGCGCGCGACCGGCGCGGAGGTGCACGCGGTCGCGGGCGACGTCGCCCAGGCCAAGCAGATCAAGGCGCTGTTGGCCCGGACCAAGGAGGCGGTCGGCGATCCCGACATCTTGGTCGCGAACGCCGGTGGCCCGCCGCTGGGCGCTGCGGCGTCGCTCGAGGACCCGGCCTGGGCGAAGGGCTTCGAGCTGACCCTCATGTCGGCCGTGCGGTTGGCGCGGGGCGTGCTCCCGGCGATGAGCGGCGCCGGATGGGGGCGCATCGTGTTCGTCACGAGCGTTTCGGTCAAGCAGCCGATCGCGAACCTGACGCTGTCGAACGCCTTCCGGGCCGGCGTGACCGCCTTCGGGCGCACGCTCGCGAGCGAGGTCGCCGAGCACGGGGTGACGGTGAACGCGGTCGCACCTGGGTACACCGCGACCGAACGCCTCGACGAGCTCTTCGCCGACGACTACGCGCGGGCCCGGTTGATCGCGACGATCCCGGCCAAGCGCTTCGGGGAACCCGCCGAGATCGCCGCTGCGGTGGCGTTCCTGTGCTCGGGCCCGGCGGCGTACGTGACTGGCCAGACGCTGCTCGTCGACGGCGGCGTGGTCGGCACCACCTTCTGAAGCGACCGGTCTGAGGCGACCGGTCTGAGGCGACCGGGTCGTTCGTCCGACGTCTGCAGGTACCCCGGTGGGGTATACCTGGGGCATGGAACGCTTCTTGGATGAAACCCTGACCGCCCAGCTCGCCGAAGCCTTCGCCCCCCTCGATCGCGACGTGGAGATGGTCGTGCACGTCGCCTCGCGCCTCGTCGTCCCGGGCCAGGAGGACGCCGGCGAAGAGGCTGCGACCCTCCAGCTCGTGCGCGAGGTGGCCGAGACGTCCGAGCGCCTCACCGTGGTCGAGACGACGCTCGACGGCGACGCTCGTGCACGTGGGATCGTGCGCACGCCGACGATCGTCTTCCGCGCAGCCGGCAGCGACGCCGACAACGTGCGCTTCGTCGGGCTGCCGAGCGGCTACGAGTTCCAGACCCTGGTCGAGGTGGTGCGCATGGTGGGTACCGGCGATTCCGGCCTCGGGCCGGCGTCCAGCGAGCGCCTCGCCGACCTCGAAGCGCCGGTGCGCCTGCAGGCGTTCGTCACGCCGACCTGCCCGTACTGCCCGCGCGCCGTGCTCGCCGCGTACCGCATGGCGCTCGCCAACCCGAACGTGATCGCCGAAGGCGTCGAAGCGAGCGAGTTCCCGGAGCTGGCGCAGCGCTACCGCATCTCGGGCGTGCCCGATACGGTCATCGACGGACCGAGCGGCCAGGAACGGGTGCTCGGCGGTCAGCCGGACAAGGTGTTCTTGGACGCGGTGCTCAAGGTGGCCGGCACCGCGGCGTCGAACGCGGCGCCGAGCGCGACCACCGCGTAAGGAGCGGCCCAGATCAGCCCGAGGCCCAACGGCAGGGCCGCGAGCGCCAGCCCGAGGCCGAGCAGCACCTGCAGCGCGAGCAGCGTCCCCCAGCGGTGGCGCACGAGGCGGAAGCTCGTCGCGATCGCGCCGAAGCCGTCCATGCCGCGGTCGGCGACCAGGTAGGGTGCGAAGCCGGCGAAGAGCACGTACGCGAGCACGATCGGCGTCGACAGGACCGGTCCGAGCAGGGCTTCGGCGGCGTTGAGCACGAGCAGGTTCACGAGCAGGACGGTCGCGCCTTGCGCGGTCGCTCCGGTGTGGGCGAACAGGTCGCCGAAGGCGACCTGTTCGTTTCGCGCGCGCCGAACGCCCACCATCAGCAGCCCCAGCGTGATCGGCGTCGTCGCCAAGATGCCGATGGAGGCCGACACGAGCTCGCCGAGGCCGAGGGCGAAGGTCACGATCCCGACCAGCCAGGTGATCGCCAGCCACGCCGCTGCCCCGGCCAGCACCACGCGCTTGCTGCCGCGGAGCGCGGCGGCGGACGCGCGCAGCACGCTGCCCAGGTCGAGGTCAAAGCCGTGGGCGACGGCGTGCGCCAGAGGGTCGTCGACCGGCGGCGGTTCGGTGCGGTCCATGCGCGTGCAGCCTACCGGAAGCGCACCAGGGCGACGGGCGGTCGCGGCCACCTTCCTTTCGCGCTCATCCGCGTATCGTGCCGCATGAAGGCTCCTATGCTGCACGCGGTCGGCACCGCGCTGCCCGCTCATCGCTATTCGCAGCCCCACCTCCGCGCGGTCATGGAGCGGTGGTTGAGCCCCGACCGGCGCACCGGCAAGCTGCTCGACCGGATCTACGCGCAGAGCGCCATCGACGCCCGCTACAGCGTGATCGGCGATTTCTTGGACGACCGCAACGGCGATGAGGCGGACGCCCTGTTCGTCGGAGCGGACGGCGCCTTCCGTTCGCCGTCGACCGGGGAGCGCAACGCCCGCTACGCCATCGACGTCGGCCCGCTCGCCGCCGAGGCGGCGCGCTCGGCGTTCGCGCGCACCCGAGCGTTGGCCGCGGGCGACGTGACGCACCTGGTCACGGTCTCGTGCACCGGGTTCGCGACCCCGGGCGTCGACCTGCACCTGGTCGACGAACTCGGACTGCCGCCGGACGTCGAGCGCACGCACGTCGGGTTCATGGGTTGCTTCGCCGCGTTCCCGGCGCTGCGCCTCGCGCGCGCGTTCGTAGCGCTCGACCCCGAGGCCGTCGTACTCATCGTCTGCGTCGAGCTCTGCACGCTGCATCTGCAGCCTCGCTCGGACATCGATTCGGTGCTCTCCGCGGCCGTGTTCGCCGACGGCGCCGCCGCCGTGCTCGTGTCGGCCCGGCCGCCGGTCGGCGACGTCCGGCCCCTGCGACTGGAGGCGACGTCGACGGCGGTGGCCCGCAGCGGGGTCGACGAGATGGCCTGGACGATCGGCGACCACGGGTTCGACATGACCCTCACCGCGTACGTGCCGCGTGTGCTGGAGGCCGAGACCGGGGCCGCGGTCGCGCCGTTGCTGCGCCGCGGTGGGGTCGACGCGGCCGACGTCCCGTGGTGGGCCGTGCATCCCGGAGGGCGCGCGATCGTCGACAACGTCGCGCGCGCGCTGGCGCTTCCCGACGACGCGGTCGCGGCGTCGCGCGAGGTCCTGCGCACGTTCGGCAACATGAGCAGCGCCACCGTCCTCTTCGTGCTCGAACACCTGATGGACCCCGCGCGCCCCGGTCCTGCGGTCGGCGACGCGGTGGCGGCCCTCGCGTTCGGTCCGGGGCTCACGGTCGACGGCGCCCTCTTCCGAGCCGTGCCCAGCGCGTGAGCGACGTGGCGGCAAGGGTGGAGCGCGTCGACGTTCTGGTCGTGGGTGGCGGGCCGGTGGGCACCGCGCTGGCGCTCGACCTGGTGCGCCGCGGCCGCAAGGTGCGGGTGCTCGAGGCCCGCGAAGCCGCGCCGGGAGGGAGCCGCGCGATCGGCATCCACCCGCCTGGCCTGGAGGTCCTCGACCGCTTGGGCGTCGCCGCGGCGCTCGTGGCCGCTGGGCGGCCGGTGCGGGTGGGGCGGGCGCGCGGCGTGCGCGGAGCCCTAGGCACCGTGCGGTTCGATGCGCCGGGGGCCGCGTGGCCGTTCGTGCTCACGGTCCCGCAGGCGATCACCGAGGCGACGCTGCGGGCGGCCCTCACGGCCGCCGACCCAGTCGCCCTCGTCCCGGGGGTTCGGGCCGAGGCCCTGCACCACGAGGGCGAGTCGGTCGTCGTCGATGGGGTGGCGGGCGACGGCACGCGCCGGCGCTGGCGCGCCGCCGCGGTCGTCGGCGCCGACGGTCGCGACGGGGCGGTGCGCCGGGCGCTCGGCGTCGGTCGCCGGGGGGGTCGGTACCCCGACCGCTACGCGATGGCCGACCTGGCCGACGACCCGGACCGCTACGCGCCCGACGAGGCGTGGGTCGTGCTGCATGCCGACGGCGTCGTCGAGGGGTTCCCGTTGCCGGGTGGGGTGCGCCGCTGGGTGGTCCGATGGCGTGGCCGTGCGGACGAGCTTCGCGACCGTGCGCCCGACGAGCTCGCCGCGCTCGTGGCGGCCGAAGCGGGCCGTCGCCTGGGCGCGCCGCTCGAGGGCGCGCTCTGGGGCAGCGCGAGCGCGTTCGGCGTCGAGCGCTGGTCGGCCGACCGGTACGCGGTGGGCCGCGTCGCCCTGGTCGGCGACGCGGCCCACGTCGTCAGCCCGATCGGTGGCCAGGGCATGAACCTCGGCTGGCTGGACGCCGCGGCGGTCGCCGAGGCCCTCGACGCGGGCCTCGATCAGGGCGACCCGGGACCGCTCCTCGCGCGCGCCGCCGGGCACCGCCAGCGCGCGGCGCGGCGCGCGATCGCGCGGGCCGCCGCGAACACGGCCCTCGGTCGCCCCGTGGGCCCGATCGGCGGCGCGGTGCGCGACGCGCTGCTCGCCGCGGCGCTGCGTCCGCCGCTGGCGGCGCGGACGCGCGGGCGCTTCGTGATGGAGGGCCTCTCGTGAGGCAGGTCCTTGGGTGAGCGCCTCGTCGTCCGGTGCCACGTGGCGGCGACCCTGGCGCCATCCCTGGGTGCGCCACCTGCGCTTGCCCTTCAACCTCTTCCTCACCCCGCTCTTCTTGTGGGGGGCGTGGTGGGCCTCCGCGGACGGCGGCGTCGCGCCCGAGCCGATGCGCCTCGTCGTCGCCTGGCTCGCCTTGCACGTGTTCTTGTACGGGGGCACGAACGCGCTCAACTCGTTCTACGACCGCGACGAGGGGCCGATCGGCGGCCTGTTCGAGCCGCCCGCCGTCGACCCGGGTCTGCTGCGCTGGGCCTGGGCGGTGCAGCTCACCGGCCTGCCGTTCGCCGCCTGGGTCGGGGGACCGTTCGTCGTCGTGTGGCTGGCGTTGCTCGGCGTCGCCACCGCGTACTCGCACCCGGCGACCCGCTGGAAGGCGCGTCCGGTGGCGGCGCTGGCCGCGGTGGGGTTCGGCCAGGGCGGGCTTGGAGCGCTGGCGGGTGCGGTGGCGGTGCGCGACGGGTGGGCGGAGGCGGGCGCGCTCGTGGGCGCCTTGGCACCGATGCACCTGTTGGTGCCGGCGTGCCTGGTCCTCGGGCTGTACGTGGTGAGCCAGTCGTATCAGACGGTCGAGGACCGGCGCCGCGGCGACCGCACGTTGCCGGTTTTGTGGGGGGCGCGGACCGCGCTGCGCGCGGCCGCGGTCGTGGGTGCGGTCGGCTCGACGGCCCTCGTGGTCTTGGTGGCCGTGCGGTCCGGCCTGGTGTGGGCGACCGCGTTCGCCGTGTTCCTCGGGGCCCTCGGCGCATGGCAGCTCGCGTGGGCGGCGCGCTTCGAGGAGGACGACGTCCGCGGTTCGTTCCGGACCACGATGCGCTTCGTGGCCGTGGCGGGCTTGGGCCTGTCCGCGCTGCTGGCCGCGCTGCTCGCGTCCCGGGCCTAGGGGACCGCGGTACGGGCCGAGCCCGCCGCGCCGAACGCGAGGTCGGCGCGGCACGATGGCGCCAAGGCGACCCCATACCGCAAATAGTGAGGTATACTCGCCCGCATCGCGCCGCCCCTTCGGGCGGCCTCGGGCGCTTCGCCCGGAAGGAGCCTTCGATGACCCTCCCCACCAACTACGACGCCGAACGCCAACGCGCCCTCAAGGGCGCCCTCCTGAGCATCGAGAAGCAGTTCGGCAAGGGGGCGATCATGCGGTTGGGCGACGACCCGGGGGGGTTGGCGTTCGGGGTGGTCAG
>JBHEOT010000044.1:0-18272 GCA_046260675.1 Trueperaceae bacterium
CCGCGGATCATGCCTTGCAGGATCGGCAGGGTGGCGCCGGGGATGGTGGTGGTGCTGCAGCCGAAGCCCTCGTCGAGCACGAAGCGGGCGACGTCGGTCATGATGTCGGCGCTTCCGTAGCCGAGCTCGGCGAAGACGATCGTCCGGTCGAAGCCGGCGCAATCGTCGGCCTGCGCGAGCGCAGGCACGCCGGCGAGCAGGGCGACCGCGAGCGCGATGGCGGTGCGGCGGAGGGCGTGGTGAAGATGCATGGGGGACCCTTTCTGGGGGCCCGCGCCTCGAGCGCGTTGGCGCGGTTCGGTGACGTGGCGTTGCCCTGTGCAGCCCGTGGACCGGGCGGCGGGCGGTGGACGCTTCGCCACGTCGTTGCAGCTAATGTACGTCGTGGCGTGGGCCGTGTTGGTCGGTTCGGGCACGGTCGAGTGCGTTGTGATGTGGCAGCGGGCCGGCACCGAGGGCGTTCGTGCCATGCTGATCGCGTGGAACGCGACGACCTGATGCGCCTGTTCGCGGCGCTCGCCGCCGAAAACGTCGCGTACGTGCTGGTGGGGGGCGTGGCGATGAACCTGCACGGCGTGGTGCGGGCGACCGAGGACGTCGATCTGTTCGTGCAACCGGATGCTGAGAACGTCGCCGGCGTCCGCCGTGCGCTGCGTCGGCTATACGCCGATCCCGACGTCGACGGCATCCGCGCCGAGGACCTGGCGGGCGACTACCCGGTGGTCCGGTACGTTCCGCCCGAGGGGCGACCGGTGCTCGACCTCATCGCGCGCCTCGGCGATCGCTTCGTCTTCGGCGACCTCAACTCCGAGGTTCGCGACTTGGGCGGCGTGCCGGTGCGTCTGGCGACGCCCGCGACCCTCTACGCCATGAAGCACGACACGGTGCGGCCCGTCGACCGCGCCGACGCCGAGCGGTTGCGCGACGCCTTCGGCGTGGGGACGGACGCCTGATGCCGGTGCAGCGCTACCGCCGGGTCGAGGACGTGCCGCCGCCCGAGGCGCTCGATCCGAGCGACCCGGTCGCGATGGAGGGCGTCTGGAATCTCCTGCGCTTCGCGACCCACGAGCTTCCGCCGGCGTTCGCGCCGGGGATCCGGCGCTACCCCTCGCTCGAGGCCGCGGACGCCGACCGGCGTGCGGCCGAGGTCGAGCGCATGCGGCGGCTCCGTGCCCGCGCCGCGGGCTGAGCCCGCGCGCCGACCCCCACGGGTAGACTGGCGCGTCATGGCCGAGAAGAGCCTCCAAGAGCAGCGCGAGCAGCGCCTACGGAACCTCGCGAGCCTCGAGGAGCGCGGCTTCGAGGCTTATCCCTACGCCTTCGCGCCGACGACCACTGCCGCGGCGCTGCACGCCGCCCACGAGGGCGGGCAGCCGGGCGACGCCTGGCCCGACGAGGCCGTGGTCGTCGCCGGGCGGGCGATGACGGTGCGCAACATGGGCAAGGTCGCCTTCGCGACGCTGCGCGACGCGAGCGGCGACGTCCAGGTCTACCTGCAGCGCGACGCGCTGGGCGAGGCGTACCAGGGGGTCAAGAAGGTGGACCTGGGCGACTGGCTCGAGGTGACCGGCCATCCCTTCGTCACCAAGACCGGCGAGCTGACCGTCGAAGCGACCGCTTGGCGTCCGCTGGTCAAGTCGCTGCGGCCCCTTCCCGACAAGTTCCACGGCCTGGCGGACAAGGAGGCGCGCTACCGGCAGCGCCACCTCGACCTCATGGTCAACCCCGAGGTGCGCCGCGCCTTCGTGCTGCGCAGCAAGGCGATCGCCTTCATCCGCCGCTACCTCGACGAGCTCGGCTTCCTCGAGGTCGAGACGCCGGTGCTGCAGGCGGTGCCGGGCGGCGCCGAGGCGCGGCCGTTCGTCACGCACCACAACGCGCTCGACCACGACTTCCACCTGCGGATCAGCCTCGAGCTCTACCTCAAGCGCCTGATCGTGGGCGGCTTCGATGCGGTGTACGAGATCGGCCGCAACTTTCGCAACGAGGGCATCAGTTACAAGCACAACCCCGAGTACACGATGCTCGAGCTCTACTGGGCCGGCAAGGACTACTTAGACGTGCTGGCGCTGGTCGAGGACCTCTACTCGAAGCTGGTGTTCGAACTGGCCGGTTCGATGACGCTCCCGTACCAGGGGCGCACGCTCGACTTCACCCCGCCCTGGCCGCGCGTCGACTACACCGGTGAGCTCGCGAAGCGCGCCGGGATCGAGTTCGAGGTGATGGACGAGGCGCGCCTGCGGGCCTGGGCCGCCGAACACCATCCCGGCCAGGCCGACGGCGGGACCGTGCCGCTCAGTGAGCAGCCGTTCCACCAACTGCTCGCCAAGCTGTACGACGTCTACGTCGAGCCGCACCTGCTGCAGCCCACCTTCGTCATGGACCACCCGGAGGCGATCAGTCCGCTGGCCAAGCGCCACCGCAGCCGCCCCGGCCTGGTGGAGCGCTTCGAGCCGGTGGCGGTGGGGATGGAGCTCGGCAACGCCTTCAGCGAGCTCAACGACGCGATCGACCAGCGACGCCGCTTCGAGGAGCAGGCGGCGCGGCGCGAGGCGGGCGACGACGAGGCGCAGCCGCTCGACGAGGAGTTCCTCGAGGCGCTCGAGTACGGCATGCCGCCCACCGGTGGCCTGGGGCTGGGCATCGACCGGCTGGCGATGCTGCTCGCCGACGTGCCCTCGATCCGCGACGTGATCTTGTTCCCGCTGCTGCGCCCGGTCGGGAGCGCGACGTGGAGTGCGCCCGCTGGGTCGGAACCGCCGGGTTGATGCTGGTGGCGGTCGCGGCGCTGTTCGCGCCGCTGCCCGAACGAGCAGGCGGGCGAGTGGGCCGCGTGCTTCAGCGCGCGAACGGATCGCGAACGACGACGCCGTCGAAGCGTTGGCCGGCGCTCAAGTCCTCGGTCCACAGCACGCCGCAACCGGCGGTCTGGGCCGCCACGACCACGCCGGCGTCCCAGAGCGCCAGACCGTGGGTTCGCGACAACTCGATGGCGCGGTCGACCAGGTCGGCGTCCACCGACACCACGCGCCCGAGCGACAGTTCGCGCACGACCTCGTGCGCGACCTCGAGCGCCAGCGGTGGGCTCAGCTTGCGGGTGGCGACCCAGTAGAACTCGTTCAGGACCTGCGCGCTCAGCACCAGGTCGGCGTCCTCGTCGGCGAGCAGTTCGAGCGCGCGCGCTTGCTTGGCGGGTTCGCTCGCGTCGAAGGCGTACACGAGGACGTCGGTGTCGACGAACGCAAGGCGCGGAGGCGGATCAGCCGGCACGGCCGCGGTCCCCGTAGGCGTCGTCGCGCGTCCACGCGCGCCCGTGTCCGGAGCCACCGGAGGCGGCCGACCGGGCGAGCGCCACCACCCGGCGGCGGCCGGCGACCGCGCGGTCGTCGGCGTAGGCGGCGAGCAGGTCGCGCACCACCGCGTTGACCGACGTGCCCTGCTCCAGGGCTCGGATGCGCGCGCGGCGCAGCAGGGCGTCGTCGATGGCGAGGGTCAGGTTGGCCACGGGATCAGTGTAGCACGGGTCCCGTGGTCCAGCGTACGGTCGCCCCGACGCCCGGACGCCGGCGTTAGGCTGACGCATGCCGAGCTCCGTCCGCACCCCCGACTGGGTCAAGCACGCCGTCTTCTACCAGGTGTTCCCCGATCGCTTCGCCCGCAGCGGCAAGGTGCCGCTGCAACCGAACGGGCTTGAAGCGTGGGACGCGCCCCCCACCGTCCACGGGTACAAGGGGGGCGACCTCTACGGGGTCGCCGAGCGGCTCGATCACTTGCAGGACCTGGGGATCACGGCGCTGTACTTCAACCCGGTCTTCGCTTCGGGGAGCAACCATCGGTACCACACCCAGGACTACTTCACGGTCGACCCCATGCTCGGCGGCGACGCGGCGCTGCGCCACCTGCTCGACGCCGCGCACGCGCGCGGGATCAAGGTGATCCTCGACGGGGTGTTCAACCACGCCAGCCGTGGCTTCCTGCCGTTCCACGATCTGCTCGAGAACGGCGCGGCCAGCCCCTACCGCGACTGGTTTCATATCCACGGCTTCCCCCTCGGTGCGTACGGCGAGGGCGGGGTCGCCGCCCAGTACGAGTGCTGGTGGAACCTCCCGGCGCTCCCGAAGCTCAACACCGACACCCCCCAAGTGCGTGGGTACCTGCTCTCGGTCGCCGAGCATTGGCTGCGCTTCGGCATCGACGGCTGGCGCCTCGACGTGCCCAACGAGATCGACGACGACGCCTTCTGGCGCGAGTTCCGGCGCCGCTGCCTGGCGGTGAACCCCGACGCCTACCTGGTCGGCGAGATCTGGGACGACGCCAGCCGCTGGTTGCAGGGCGATCAGTTCGATGCGGTGATGAACTACCCGATCACCAAGGCCGTCCTCGGGTTCGCCGCGCGCACGATCGACCACGCCGAGGTCGCGAAGTGCGGGTACCGGGAGCTGGAGCAGCTGAGCGCCGAGCGCTTCGCCAAGGTGCTCCGTGCCGAGCTCGAACGCTACCCGCGGCCGATCACCGAAGCGCAGCTCAACCTGCTCGGATCCCACGACACGCCGCGGGTCGCCGCGGTCGTCGAGGGCGACGCGAGCGCCGTGCACCTGGCCGCGCTGCTGCTCTTCACCCTCCCCGGCGCGCCGTGCGTTTACTACGGCGACGAGATCGGGCTCGACGGCGGCCACGACCCGGCGTGCCGCGAGGCCATGCCGTGGCATCGACGGGACGCCTGGGACTTCGAGCGGCTCGCCCAGTTCCGTGACCTGATCGCGCTGCGGCATGCCCACCCCGCGCTGCGCACGGGCGACGTCGACGTGGCGTACGCGCACCACGGCGTGGTGGCGGTGCGCCGCCGGTCGGCGGACGAGGACCTGCTGGTGGTCGTCAACCAGCGCGAGGACGAGGCGGATGCGCGCGTGCCGATCGGAGGGCTCGCGGCGGGGGTGCGGGCGCCGTTGTTCGGCGCCGCGGCCCTCGACGTCGCCGATGGAACGCTCCACGCGCGCCTGCCCGGGCGCACCGGGGTCGTCGTCGGCCTCTGAGCCCGACCTTCGGGCTCCGAACCAACCACCCCGCGGTGCGGGCGGCGCTCGGAGGTCGGGCACGGGAGCGCGTTCGCGGTCCCGTGCCCCCTTGCGGAGCCTCGAGCGGGTCGACGCTCGGTCGACGATGGAGCCTCAGGCCGGCTCGACCGGCGTCAGCGCCTCCATGTCCTCCTCGCCGGTCCGGATGCGCACGACCCGCTCGAGCGGCTGCACGAAGATCTTGCCGTCGCCGACGTTGCCGCTGCGCGCGGCGCGCACGACCGCGTCGATGGTCGCCTGCACGAACGGCTCCGAGACGGCGATCTTGACCTCGATCTTCTCGTGGAACTCCACGACGAACTGGCTGCCGCGGTACTGCTCGGTGATGCCGGCCTGGCCGCCGTGGCCGCTGACGCGGCTGATGGTGATGCCGCGGACGCCGGCCTTGAACAGGGACTCCTTGACCTCGGGCAGGCGGTCGGGGCGGATGATCGCGGTGATGAGCTTCATGTCGGTACCTCAGTCGCCCGCGCCCATGAGGACGGGGTTGTTGAGCGAATCGGCGTGGCGGTAGGCCTCGGCGCCGTGTTCGGCGAGGTCGAGCCCGCCGACCTCGTGGTGGGCGGAGACGCGGATCCCCATGACGGCCTTGAGCGCCATGAACAGCGCGTAGGTGGCGACGAAGGCGACCGCGGCGTACGTCAGCGTCCCCAGGACCTGCACGCCCAGGTTCGCACCGCCGAAGATGCCGACCGCCACGGTGCCCCAGATCCCGACCGTCCCGTGGGCCGAGATCGCCCCGACCGGGTCGTCGATCTTCAGCTTGTCGAAGAACAGGATCGAGTAGGTGACCACGACGCCGCCGATCGCCCCGGCGAGCACCGCCCAGATGCCGTTGATCACGTCGGGACCGGCGGTGATCGACACCAGGCCGGCGATCACGCCGTTGAGCGTCATCGAGAAGTCGGGCTTCTTGAAGATGCCCCAGCTGAGGAAGAGGGCGGCGACCGCGCCGCCGACGGCGGCGAGGTTGGTGTTCAGCATGACCGTGGCGATCGCGCGGGCGTCGCCTTCGCTGCTGAAGGCGAGCTGGGAGCCGCCGTTGAAGCCGAACCAGCCGATCCACAGCAGGAACACGCCCAACCCGGCGAGCGGGAGGTTGTGGCCGGGCATGGCGACGACCCGGTTGCCCACGTAGCGCCCGAGGCGCGGGCCGACGGCGAGCGTACCGCCGAGCGCCGCGAAGCCACCGACCGCGTGCACCACCGACGAGCCGGCGAAGTCGTAGAAGCCCAGCTCGGAGAGCCAGCCGCCGCCCCAGTGCCAGCTGCCGAGGAACGGGTAGATGAGCGCGGTCATCACGACCGCGAAGACCAGGTAGGCGGGGAACTTCATGCGGCCGCCGATGGTACCCGAGACGATCGTCGCGGCGGTGGCGGCGAACACCATCTGGAACAGGAAGTCGGCCGCGCCCGGGTAGGCGTCGGCCTCGTAGCCGGCGACGAACAGCGGCGCACCGTACATGATCGAGAAGCCGACCGCCCAGAACGCGAGGCCGGCGATCGCGAGGGTCGCGTAGTTCTTCATGAAGATGTTGACCGCGTTCTTGGAGCCGTGCAGGCCCGCTTCGAGCAGCGCGAAGCCGGGCTTCATGTGCAGCACCAAAACCGCGCACATCAGCAGCGCGAAGGTGTCGAACGCGTAGGCGAGCTCGGCGAGCTGGGTGAGTTCGGCGCTCTGCGCGAGCGCGACGCCGAACGCCAAAGGTAGCAAGGTGACCGTGGAACGTAGCCACGGAGCCAGGGATGCGCGCATGTCGTTCCTCCTCGGGGGCCCGAGCGCCACGTCGGGGCTCGGTGTGCGCGCAACGGTACGCATAAAAGTGCACGATGTCAACAGGGATATCGCAAGATGGCACGAAGTCGAGGTACGAAACGCACGCTTTACGGATCAGAGCGCACGAGCGTCACACGAAGCTGGTCGATGTGGCGCGCTTGAGCGTTCGCCACGCACGAAGAACGCGCCCGCGTCGTCGAGGGGCGACGCGGGCGCGAGGTCGATCGCGGTGGGGCGCTATTGAGGCAACAGGATCGAGCTCTTGTCGCCAACGATCATGCGGTGCGTGCTCGGACGCCGGGTCGCACCCTCGATCACCACGTCCTCGCCGATCAGGCTCGCCTGGATGCGCACGTCCACGTTCCGGACGGTGGACCGGGCGCCGACGGCGGCGTACTCGATCTCGGCGTTCGCGAACGTCACGTCCTCGCCCAGCGTGGTGAACGGTCCGACGTACGCGTCCTCGACCGTGGTGCCGGCGCGCACGAGCGCCGGGCCGAAGATGGTCGAGCGGCGCACGGTGGCGCCGTCCTCGACGACCACGTCGCCCACCAGCTGCGAATCCTCCACGGTGCCGCGCACGTCGCGGCGGCGCTCGAGCAGGAGCAGCCGGTTGGCGTCGAGGATGTCGTCGGGCTTGCCGGTGTCCTTCCACCACCCGGTCACCTCGACCGGCGCGACGCGCCCGCCGCGCTCGATCAGGCGCGCGATGGCGTCGGTGATCTGGTACTCCCCCTTGGCGCCGGGCTCGAGGCCGTCGATCGCCTGGTGGATCGAGGCGTCGAACACGTAGACGCCCGCGACCGCGAGGTCGGAGGGCGGGTCGGCGGGCTTCTCGACCAGCCGCGTGATGCGGCCGTCTTCGACCACCGCGACGCCGAAGGCGCGTGGGTCGTCGACGCGCACCAGCGCCAACACCGCGTTGACGCCCTCGTCCGGCCGAAAGGCGTCGACGAACGGGCGGATGCCGTGTTCGAACAGGTTGTCGCCCAGGTACATCACGAACGAATCGTCCGCCAGGAACTCGCGCGCCACCGAGACGGCGTGCGCGAGCCCTTTGGGCGGGCTCTGCAGCAAGTACGTGCAGTGCGCGTCGCGGTAGCCCTCGAGCGCTTCCTTCAGGTGATCGATGGTGTCGTGGCTGACGACGATCCCGATGTCGCGGATGCCCGCGTCCAGCAGATCGTCGACGGCGTAGTGGATGAGCGCCTTTCCGGCGACGTGGATGGTGGGCTTGGGCCGCAGGCTGGTGATCGGGCGCAGCCGCGTGCCGAGGCCCGCGGCGAGGATGAGTCCTTTCAACGGGAACCTCCGGATGTGACGCTACCGCGCGGGGCGGACCTGCGACGTGGCGTGCGTCGCCCGCCGGCGACGCCGTTCCTCGTCAACGGCGCGACGTCAGCATCAGCACTGCGCCGAGCGCTGCGCTGCCGCCTGCCACCCAAGGTAGCCACGCCGGATTGCTCGCCGCTTGGACGCCGACCTCCAAGTCGCCGATCTCGATCCCGGCGCGATCGACGAACACGCCACTTGCCTGCAGCACGAACAACACGATCCCAGCCAGCACGAGCACCAGCCCGACGAGCATCGTCGATTTCATAGGTGCCTCCTGATGCAACGGTACGCCTTGAGTCCCAGGCGCACGGCTTAGGATGCACACCTATGGGCCAGACCTCCGAGATCCGCGTTTCTGTGACCAGCGGCGACGACGGCGTGACCGACCTTAGCTGGCAGGCCGACGACGCCCCCGATTCGGGCCCCCAAACCGCCGAGGCGATGATCTTGGCGCTCTGGGACGGCGAGCACCGCAACGCCATGCGCATCGACCTGTGGACGCCGCGCCTGACCGTCGACGACATGAACGACTTCGTCTACCAGACGCTGTTGTCGCTCGCCGACACGTACCGCCGAGCGACCCAAGACGACGACCTGATGGTCGAGATGAAGGCCTTCGCCCGCGCCTTCGCCGAGCGCGCCTCGGCGCGCGAACGGCGGCGCACCGGGGCCTGAGGCGCGGCCGCTACGGTCGGTGTTCGGGCAAGCGTGGGCGCGCACCCCCCGCCCGGTGCCGCGGTGCCCTAGGCTCCGGCATGCAACGCCATCGTTCGCCAAGCGCTCCGGTGCAGGTCGCGGCCCGCGGCACCGCGCCATCGTCCGCCCGCCACCGCGCCGCATGGGCGCTGCTCTGCGCCCTCGTGGTCGTCGCCGCCCTTCCGTTCGGACGAGCCCAGCTCGCCCCCAACGCGACCGCGGGCCTGATCGCCTTCGTCGACCTCGACGGCAGTCTGGCGCTGCTCGACCCCGAGACCGCCGCGACGGCGTCCGTCGGGGCGGTCGGCGTCCGCAGCGCCTTCCCGGTCTGGTCGAGCGACGGCAACCGGGTCGCTGCGATCGTCTCCGACCAGGCCGGCGTGCGCGTCGACGTCGTGGACGTGGCGAACGGGTCCGAGGTCGCCACCGTGCACCAGGAGGCGGGGCGCAGCCCGATCTACCTCGGGTGGTCGCCCGACGACCGTCTGCTCGCCGTCCTGGTCGGTCTCCCCACCGGCAGGTTGGCGCTCGACCTGGTGGCGACCGACACCGCCGGCGGGTCCGGCGGCGTGCGCACGCTCGCCGAAGGGGCGCCGTTCTACTGGTCGTGGTCGCGCACCGGCCGAGCGCTGCTCGTCCACGTGGACGTGGGCAGCCCCGACGCGCTCGCCGGGGTGACGTCGGTCACCGCGTTCGACGTGCGCGAACCGCTGCCCGACCCGGTCGGCTTCCAGTCGCCGGCGCTCTCGAGCGACGATCGCTTCGTGGCGTACGCGCGTCGCGAGCCGGTCGGCCGCAGCGTCGTCGTGCGTCCGAACCCCGAGCGCCCCGACGTCGAAGGCGACTCGGTAATGGTCGCGTTCCGCGGCACCGCGGCCCTCGCGTGGCGCCCGGGGCGCGCGCAGGTGGCGGTGCAGCGCTCCACGGAGCCCTCGCCCCACCCCTACGGCCCCATCGACCTGATCGACGCCGAGACCGGCGCGGTGCGCCGCCTCACCGACGACTTCGTGATCGCGTCGTTCTGGTCGCCCGACGGCGCCCGCCTCGCGACGCTCACGCTCGTCGGTGGCGGCGGTGAGCGCACCATCCAAGCAGGCGGTGCGGCAGCGCTTCAGGTAGCGCTGCCGGTGCAGGCGCAGCGCACGACGCTCGCGCTCAAGGTGATCGACGTCGACGCGGGCACCGCGCGGCCGCTGGGCGTGTTCACGCCATCGCCGCTCTTCCTGGCGCAGTACCTGCCGTTCTTCGACCAGTACGCGCGCTCGCACCGTCTGTGGTCGCCGTCCTCGGACGCGTTGGTGCTGCCGGCGCTCGACGACGACGGCGTGTCGACGCTCGTGCGTTTTGGCGTCGATGGCGAGGTGCGACCGCTGGTGCCGGGCGACCTGCCGGCGTGGAACGTGCGCTAACGCCCGTCGAACCCCATGAGGGGCCCGTACAAGTCGGGCCTGCGATCTCGGAAGAAGCCGAACCCGGCCCGGAAGCGCCGCGCCGCGCCCAGGTGCAGGTCGGCCAGCACCAGCGCCTCGCTGGAGCGGTCGGCCTCGGCCATCTTGAATCCGGTGGGGTCGGCGACGAAGGACGCCCCGTAGAAGGTCGCCTCGGCGCGGCCGTCCAGCGAGCGTTCCGTGCCGACGCGGTTGACGCCGGCGACGTACATCGCGTTGCTGACCGCGTGCCCCTGCATGGCGCGCTGCCACATGTCCTTGGTGTCGAGCCCGCCCGACGCCTCCGGCTCGCTGCCGATCGCGGTGGGGTAGAGCAGCAGCTCGGCCCCCTGCAGCGCCATCGCGCGCGCGCACTCGGGGTACCACTGGTCCCAGCAGATGCCGACGCCCACGGTGCCGACCGCCGTGCGCCAGGCCTCGAAGCCGGTGTCGCCCGGGTTGAAGTAGTACTTCTCCTCGTAGCCGGGGCCGTCGGGGATGTGGCTCTTGCGGTAGACGCCGAGGGCGCGGCCGTCCGCGTCGATCATCTGCAGGCTGTTGAAGTGTGCTTGGCCGGCCTTCTCGAAGAACGACACCGGCAGCACGACGCCCAGCTCGGCCGCGAGCGCCTGGAAGCGACCGAGGAACGGGTGCCCTTCGACCTCATGGGCCAGGGCGAACCAGCGCTCGTCTTCGACCTGCGGCCAGTAGAGGAACTCGAAGAGCTCGGGCAGCAGCACCAACCGCGCGCCCTGCGCCGCGGCGGCGCGCACGTGGCGCTCGGCCGCGGCCACGTTGGCCTCCAGGTCGTCGGTGCACGCCATCTGCACCAACGCGATGCGGAGGGTGGCGTCCACCTGGCCGACGGGTGCTTCGGACGCCCACACGGGTCGCTCAACCATCGGCAGCCAACTCCTCCGCGGCCACCTGGCCGGCCGGTTGCTGCTGCGTCACGCAGTGCCACGCGCCGCCGCCGGTGATCAGGGCGCGGGCGCGCAGCCCGGCCACCTTCCGGTCGGGGAAGAGCGGGCGCAGGATCTCGAGCGCGCGCGCGTCGTTGGCGTCGCCGTACACGGGCACGACCACCACGCCGTTCGCGACGTACCAGTTGGCGTAGCTCGGCGCCAAGCGGTGGCCGCTCTCCTCCAAGCGTTGGCGCGGCAGCGGCAGCTCGACCACGTGGTACGGCTCGCCGTCGGGCGTGCGCAGCGCGCGCAGGGTCGCGAGGTTGCGCTGCAGCGGGTCGAAGTTGGCGTCGCGCGGGTCCTCGGCCACCGCGCAGACGATCGTGCGATCGCCGGCGAAGCGCACGATGGTGTCGACGTGGCCGTCGGTGTGGTCGCCCTCGAGCCCGTCGTCGAGCCACACGACGTGCCGCACGCCGAGGCCGGCGCGCAGCAGCGCCTCGTACTCGCCCTCGTCCAGGTCGGGGTTGCGGGTGGAGGTCCGGAGGCAGGAGCGGGTGGTGATCAGCAGCCCCTCGTCGTTCACCTCGATCGCGCCCCCCTCCAGCACGTACGGCAGCGCGAAGCGCCGCATGCCCAGGGTGCGGGCGACCGCCTCGGCGGCGCGGTCGTCGCGCTCGTGCGCGTACTTGCCGCCCCACGCGTTGAAGCGCCAGTCGGTGGCGGCGACGGCGCCGTAGCCGTCGACCACGAAGATCGGTCCGTTGTCGCGGAACCAGGCGTCGTCGAGCGGCACGCGGTGGAAGCGCACGTTGTCCAAGTCCGCACCGGCGGCGTTCAGCCGGGCGCGCGCATCACCCTCGGCATCGTCGTCGGCGACGTTCACCCAGACCGGCTCGAAGGCCGCGAGCGTGGCCACGAACGCGGTGAACTCCTCGCGGACCGCGCCGAGGTGGCCCTCCCACAGCTCGTCGTCGGCCGGCCAACTGGTCCAGGTGGCGGCGTGCGGCCCCCACTCGGCGGGCATCCGGAAGCCCTGATCGGCGGGGGTGGGGTGGTCGAGGTGGAGCATGCGGTCTCCCATGGGGGCGCTGTGGTGGTTGCCTCGCGCTTCGACGGTAGCACCCGCGTTCGCGCGCGGCCGTCGGCGCACCACACCCCGGTCGAGCCCTATCAGGAACCGTCGGGGCGCGGCGTTGGCGCCGCGCCCCGACGGGTTTCTGCGAGCCTCGTCAGCCCTTGACCGCGCCTTGCGTCAGGCCGCTGACGATGTAGCGGTTGACGATGAGCGCGAACACGATGATGGGCAGGATGATCAGGCTGCCGAAGGCCGCGATCACGCCGTACTGGGCGCCGACGTCCGCGCCACCGACGAAGCGGGTGATGCCCACCGTGAGCGGCTGGGCCTCGTACCCGGCGAGGAAGAAGGCGAACAGGAACTCGTTGTAGCTGATGATGAACGCCAGGATCGCCGAGGCGTTGAGCCCTGGCAGCACCATCGGCAGGCAGATGCGCCAGAAGACGCCGAACGGGCTGGCGCCGTCGATGACCGCCGCCTCTTCGACCTCGGGCGGGATGCCCGCGAAGAAGCCCAGCATCAGCCACACGATGAACGGCATCTGCATCGCCAGGTGCGCGAGCACCACGCCGAGCAGCGTGCCCTGCAGACCGATGCGCGCGAAGAACAGGTACATCGGCAGCGCCAGCACCACGTACGGAAGGAAGCGGGTGCTGAGCACGAAGAAGACGATCGCGTTGCGGGTGCGCTTCGATGCCAGCTTGGTGATGCCGTAGGCCATCGGCGTGCACACCACCAGCACGACGACGAGCGAGCTGAACGAGATGATCATGCTGTTGCGCAGGAAGTGCAGGTAGTTGCCCTGCTCGAAGCTGCGCCGGTAGTTGTCGAGCGTGAACGCGTCCAACGACAAGATCTGTGGGATCGACTGGAACAGCGCCGTGTCCTTCAGGGACGCCATCACCAGGATGACGATGGGCACGATGCAGATCAGCAGCCAGCCGATCAGGAACAGGAACCGGAGCGCCAGCCCGACGCGGGCCTGGCGGACGTGGGCGGTGCCGGAGATGGTCGCCATCAGCGGTCGAGCTCCCCGAGCCGCGTGATCCGCATGTAGATCAGCGACATCACGGCGACGATCAAAAGCATGGTGAACGAGATCGCGTTCGCCATCCCCAGGTTGGCGGCGGAGATGCCCTCGTTGTAGACGAGCAAGCTCAGAACGTTGGTCGCGCGCCCCGGACCGCCGCCGGTCAGCGCGAAGACGGTGTCGAACTCACGGAACGCCGACGTCAGCTGGATCAGCGCGACGAAGCCGATGTGGTAGCGGATGAGCGGCAGCTTGACGCTCCAGAGCGCGCGCCAGCCCCCCGCTCCGTCGACCTCGGCCGATTCGAGCAGCTCATCGGGCACCGTGGCCAGAGCGGCGTAGAAGATCAGCAGCGCGAGCGGGATCAGGCGCCACGTGTTGGTGATGATGGTCGCCCACATCGCGGTGTCGACCGAGATGAGCCACATGGGCCCCTGGACCCCGACGAGCTCGAACAGATAGTTGACCAGGCCGTACTCGGGTTCCCAGATGTACAGCCGGCCGAGCATCCCGACGACGACCTGGGTGGCCACGAACGGCACCAGGTAGAACGCCATGAAGAAGCGCGCCCAGCCGGTGCCTCGGATGCCCCGGGTGCTCATCACCGCCGCGACCGCCAGGCCGATGACGACGCTCAGGACGGTGCAGCCGAACGTGAAGACCACGGTCGCGCGGATCGATAAGTGGAACAGCGGGTCTTGCAGGAGTCGGATGTAGTTCTCGAGACCGACGAACACCTGGTCGTCGAGGCGGTAGAGGCGCAGGCGGTGGAGGCTGGTCCACAGCGCCTGCACCACCGGGACCCCCAGGATGACCCCCCCGGCGATGACGCCGGGGAGGACGAAGGCCCAAGGGTTGAAGTGCCGATGGCTCGCCATGGCGGCCGCTCAGTCGGTGTAGCCGGACTCGTCGAAGATGCGCTCCATGTTGTCGACGAGGCGCTGCTGCGCCCGTTCGGGCGTCATCACGTCGTAGAGCACGTCGTTGGCGAACTCACCGACCGGCGTGTACATGACCGCGCCCCACTCGGCGATCGGTTGCCGCGGGAAGCCGTACGTCATCTGCTCCTGGAACACCGGCAGGAAGGTGTCGTAGAAGTCGTACTCCGCCAGGATCTCGGGGTCGGAGAACTGGTCGGCGCGCGCGAACATCGCGGTGCGCTTGTTGAACTCCGCGGCTTGCTCTTCGAACAGCCACTGGAGGAACTTGAACGACTCCTCCGTGTTGGGCGTGTCGAAGATCAGCACGCCGCCGCCGCCGATGAACGAGCGGCCGATCGGCAGGTCGGCTTGGTTGCCGGGCCAGACGGGCAGGGTGGCGTAGCCGATCTTCCCGGCGGTCGGGGCGCCGTCTTCTTCGACGGTCAGCACGCCCTCGGGCCACATCTCGGCGGTCGCGAGGCGGCCTTCGCGCATGAACGACAGGTGCTCGAGGAAGTCCCAGGTCTGCGCCTGCGGCGGGAAGGTGTCCTCGATGAGGCGCTTCCAGTAGGCGACGCCTTCGAGGAGGATCGGGTCGTCGAGGTCGGTCTCGAAGTCCGCGTTCCAGCCGTCGATGCCGAGCGAGTAGAGGATCGCCAGGAAGGCGCGCGCCATGCCGCCGGGCGGCTTGATCGAGGCCGAGTAGCCGAAGAGCGGCTGATCCAGCGTCTCGCCGGCCACCGTCGCGCCGGCCGGGCGGGTGAAGAACGCCGCGATCTCGTAGAGCTCTTCCCAGGTCTCGGGGGGCGCCAACGGGCGGCCGTACTCCGCCTGGAACGCGGCCTGCTCGCCCTCGTGCTCGAACCAATCCATCCGGTAGCTGTAGATGGGGGTCTGCGGGTTGCGCGCGATCGCGATGATCTCGCCCGGGCGCAGCAGGTCGTTGCGCATGTGCGAGTTCAGGACGGCGTCGGAGTACTGCGACAGGTCGAAGTCGTACTGCTCGATCAGGTCGTCGAGGCCGGCGACTTTCTGGTAGTAGTACCCGAACCAGCCGGGGCTGTGGTAGCCGATGTCGTAGTAGTCGCTGTTCGCCTGCGCCTCGAGCTGTTGGCGCTGCCAGACCTGATCGGAGGGGAGCACCTCGTAGACGATGTCGACGCCGGTCTGCTCCTCGTAGAGCGGGATGAAGTACTCCTCCATGGCCTCGACGTGCGGCCCGGGGTGCTCGGCGATGCGCAGGGTGACCTGCGCGATGGCGGCGCTTCCGAAGAGCGCCAGGGCGGTGAGGACCGCCAGGAGCCTGCGAAGGGTGGGGCTTGGGAACGACGTCACGAATGCCTCCTTCGGTCCCTCGCCGTCACCGGTTCGGTCCACGTCGGTGGCGATCCCTGGCCCAGCGGGTGCGGGGCAGGGCGCGCAGTACGACAAGGGAAACAAAGGCATCATACCGGTATGCTCGATCCCATGGAGAACACGCCGCATGGAGACGGCGGGCGGGCTCCCGGTGCGAAGACCGTTCTGATCGGTCTCGACCTCGGCACGTCGAGCCTCAAGGTGCTTGCCCTCGGGGGCGACGGCTCCGTTCTCGCGGAAGCCACCGCCGCGTACCCCACGGACACGCCGCGCCCCGGTTGGGCCGAGCAGGACCCGGCTTCGTGGTGGGCGGCGGCTGGGGCGGCGAGCCGTTCGGTCGCTGCGTCGCTGCCGCCCGACGCCCAGGTCGTCGGCATCGGCCTGAGCGGCCAGATGCACACCTTCGTCCTCGCGGACGGGGACGGGGTCCCGTTGCGGCCGGCCGTCACGTGGATGGACACGCGTGCCGGCGAGCTCCTCGAGCACGTGCGCCGCAGGGTCGCGGACGCCGGCCTCGCCGGCGAGCTCGGGAACCCGGTGGTGCTCGGCCTGAGCCTCCCACCGCTCGTGTGGTTGCGGGAGTTCGAACCCGACGTGCTGCAGCGCGCGACCTGGTTCTTGGGCGCGAAGGACTGGCTGCGGATGCGCCTGACGGGTTCGGCCGGCGCGGAGCCCACCGACGCGTCCGCGACGCTCCTGTTCGACGTGCCCGGCCGTCGGTGGTCGAGCGCCACGTGCGACGCGTTCGGCATCCCGACGCGCCTGCTGCCCCCCCTCGGGGCGAGCGGCGCCCGCGCCGGCAGCCTCACGCCCGAGGCGGCGCGCCACCTCGGGCTGCCCGCCGGCATCCCCGTCGCCTTCGGCGCCGGCGACCAGCAGGCAGCGGCCGTGGGCACCGGCACGGTGCGACCGGGCCAGATGCAGCTGATGGTCGGCACCGGCGCGCAGGCGCTGGCGGTGCGCGCGGCGCCCGTCGTCGACGCGGCCGGGCGCCTGCACGCCTTCGCCCACGTCGAAAGGTGGCTGTCGCAGGCGAGCGTGAACAACGCCGGCGCGGCCCTCGGTTGGGCCAAGGACGTGCTCGGCCTCGAATGGGCCGAGCTGTACGCGACCCTCGACGACCGCACCCTGGACGACGCCCCCACGTTCCTCCCGTACCTGACCGGCGAGCGCACGCCGCTGATGAAGGGGCACGCCCGCGGCGCCTGGTTGGGGTTGGCCCCGGAGCATGGCGCCCGCCACCTGGCCCGCGCGGGCGTGGAGGGCGTGATCGCCTCGATCGCGGACGGTGTGGCGACGTTGCTCGAAGCGGGGGCCCCGGTGGGTCCCGTGCGGGCCTCGGGGGGCGGTCTGCGCGAACCGGCGTTCGCCCAGGCGCTCGCCGACGCCATCGGCCATCCGCTCGATGTCCTGGCCAGTCCGGCGGCGTCGGCCGTCGGGGCGGCGCTCCTGGGCGGCGTCGCGGCGGGCGTGTACCCCAGCGTCGTGGACGCCGCCGCCCACGCGCCGCTCGCGGTGGCGGCGACGGTGGCGCCGCGGCCGGAGCGGACCGCTGCGTGGACCGCCCGGCGTACTCGGGCACGGGCGCTCGACGCGCTCGGGCTCCACGAGGCGGTCGCCGGCCCCTAAACTAGGGTGATGCACCGGCGCGCCCGGTCTCGTGCCGGACGCTGCACCACCGAGCGCCCACGCGAGCGCTCGTACGGCGGCACCGCACCACCGCGCACACCCACTCCGGGCGCGCCTCGACGCGCGCCCGTCGCCCTGGAGGCCCCCTTTGGTCCACACCGTCCCCGAGGTCCCGTTCAAGGTCGCCGACGCCGAAGAGCTCTACGCCGTCCCATCGTGGTCGAGCGGGTACTTCGAGGTCGGCGCCGGCGGCGACATGCACGTCACCCTGCGCAACGCACCGGGGCCGGGCACCTCGATCCCGAAGATCGTCGCCGGGCTCGTGGCGGAGGGGCGTTCGTTGCCGGTGATCCTGCGCTTCCCGCAGATCATCGAGGACCGGCTCGACCGCATCAATCAAGCGTTCCAGGCGTCGATCCGCGAGGCGGGCTACGAGGCGCGCTACCAGGGCGTCTACCCGATCAAGGTCAACCAGCGCCGGGTGGTCGTGGAGACCATCGCCGAGTACGGCGCGCGCTACGCCACCGGCCTCGAGGCGGGGAGCAAGGCCGAGCTGGCGCTCATCTTGGTGCAGGACACGCACCCGGACGCGCTCATCTGCTGCAACGGCTTCAAGGACGACGACTTCATCCACCTCGCGCTGTGGGGGCGCAAGCTCGGCAAGAACGTCGTGATCACGCTCGAGAAGCCGAGCGAGCTCGAGCGCGTGCTGCGGGTGTCGGCCGAGATGGACGTGGAGCCGGTGGTCGGCATCCGCTTCAAGCTGCACGCCAAGGGGGCAGGGCAGTGGGAGGCGTCGGGCGGCGACGAGGCCAAGTTCGGCCTCACGGCCACCGAGCTGATCCACGCGGTCGGGCGGTTGCGGGCGCTCGGTAAACTCGGCGCGCTCCAGATGATCCACTGCCACGTCGGCAGCCAGCTCACCGACGTGCGCAAGATCAAGGTTGCCGTGCGCGAGGCGGCGCAGGTGTACGTCGACGTGGTCGGGATGGGCGCCGACGTGCGCTACCTGAACGTCGGTGGCGGCCTGGGCGTCGACTACGAC
>JBHEOT010000045.1:0-17932 GCA_046260675.1 Trueperaceae bacterium
GAGAAGGAGGCGTTCATGACGCATCGCACGCACCGTGCGGCGCGGACCGGAGGTGCCCCGTGACGGGTGCCCCGAACACCGTGCCGTCCCCATCCGAAGCCACCGCCGACCGCGACGCGGCCTGGATGCGCCGGGCGCTCGCCCTGGCGATCCGCGGCCGCGGGACCACCCACCCCAACCCGATGGTCGGCTGCGTGCTCGTGCACCAAGGCGCCGTCGTCGGCGAGGGCTGGCACGAGCGCGCCGGCGGGCCGCACGCCGAGGCCGCGGCGCTCGCCGCCGCCGGCGCCCGCGCCCGCGGGGCCACCGCCTACGTGACCCTCGAACCCTGCGCCCACCACGGGCGCACGCCGCCGTGCGCCGACGCGCTCGTGGCGGCGGGCGTGGCTCGGGTGGTCGTCGCGTCCCCGGACCCCGACGCCCGGGTGCGCGGCGCCGGCGTCGCGCGCCTGCGGGACGCGGGCGTCGCCGTCGACGAGGGCGTGCTCCGGCACGACGCCGACGCGCTGAACGCCGCCTACCTGGTGCATCGCCGCGAGGGGCGCCCGTGGGTGCGCTACAAGACCGCGATGACGCTCGACGGCAAGATCGCCACCCGCACCGGCCGCTCGCGGTGGATCACCGGCCCGGCGGCGCGCGCGCTGGTCCACGGCTGGCGCCACACCGCCGACGCGGTCGCGGTGGGCGTGAGCACGCTGCTGCAGGACGACCCGGCGCTCACCACGCGCCTCGATGGGCCGGACGGACCGGGGCGCACGCCGCGCAAGCTGATCTTCGACGGGGTGGCGCGCACCCCCGTCACCGCCAGCGCCTTCGAGAGCGGCCCCGACGGGGCGGCGGCGCGCGTGACGATCGTCGTCGGCCCGGACGCGCCCGCCGCGCGGGTCGCCGCGCTCGAAGCGCGCGGCGCCCAGGTGCTGCGCGTCGCCGCTCGCCAGGGGCGCCCCGACGTCCGTGAGGCGCTGCGCACGCTCGCCGCCGACGGCGTCGTCGAGATGCTGCTCGAAGGCGGCGGCACGCTCGCCTGGAGCTTCCTGGAGGCGGGCGCCATCGACCGCATCGCCTGGTTCGTGGCGCCCAAGCTGATCGGCGGGCGCGGCGCCAGCCCGCTCGCCGGGCTGGGCGTGGCCACGCTCGACGAGGCCTACGCGCTGCCCGACTGGAGCGTCGAGCGCCTGGGCGACGACCTGTTGATCGAGGGGGACCTGGTGCGTCCAGACGCGCCACCGGACCCCGAGGAGGAACGCTGATGTTCACCGGAATCATCGAAGAAGTGGGCCGCGTGGCCTCGGCTGAGCTCCGCGGGGGCGACCTGCGCGTGCGCGTCGAAGCCGAGCGGGTCCTGGACGGGCTCGAAATCGGCGACTCGATCGCCTGCGGCGGCTGTTGCCTGACCGTCGTGGCGCACGACGACCGCGCGTTCGAGGTCGAGCTCTCCCTCGAGACGGTCGCCAAGACCGCACCGCGCTGGCGCGAGGGCGCGGCGCTCAACCTCGAGCGCGCGCTGGCCGCCGACGGCCGCTTCGGCGGCCACGTGGTCACCGGCCACGTCGGCGGCACCGGCACCGTGCTCGCCATCGACGCCCAACCGGGGGCGCACGTCGTGACGGTGCAGGCGCCCGACGACTTCGCGCGCTGGTTCATCCCCAAGGGCAGCCTCACCGTCGACGGCGTCTCGCTCACGGTGGTCGACGTGGGCGGCCCGGCGGGCAACCGCGACGACCTGGGCGCGGCGACCTTCACCCTCTGGCTCATCCCGCACACGCTCCAGGTGACCACCCTGGGCGACCTGAAGCCCGGGGACGCGGTCAACCTCGAGGCCGACGTGCTCGCGAAGCACGTCGAGCGGCTGCTGGCGCTCGGCGCGGTGCCGACGCCGCAAGGGGGGACGCCGTGAGCACCACCCTGGCCACCGTCCCCGAGCTGCTCGACGAGTTACGCGCCGGCCGCGCCGTCATCCTGGTCGACGACGCCGACCGCGAGAACGAGGGCGACCTGCTCTTCGCCGCCGAACACGCCACGCCGGATCTGCTCGCCTTCACGATCCGCCACACCGGCGGCATCGTCTGCGTGGCCATGCCGAACGACGTCGCCGATCGCCTCGACCTGCCGCCGATGGTCGCGCGCAACACCGCCAACCGTGAGACCGCCTTCACCGTGACCATCGAGGCGACCGAGGGCGTCTCGACCGGCATCTCGGCGGCCGACCGCGCGCGGACGATCCGGGTGGTCGCCGACCCGGGTTCCCGAGCCGCTGACCTCAATCGCCCCGGCCACGTGTTCCCGCTGCGCGCCCGCGACGGCGGGGTGCTGCGGCGCGCGGGCCACACCGAGGCGGGCGTCGATCTCTGCCGCCTCGCCGGCCTGGGCCCGGTGGCCGCCATCAGCGAGGTGATGCACGACGACGGCACCATGATGCGGTTGCCGGCGCTGCGCGCCTTCGCGGCCGAGCACGGCCTCAAGGTCGGCGCCATCGCCGACCTGATCGCCTACCGGCTCGAGCGCGACGCCTTCGTCGAACGCGTCGCCGAGGCGAAGCTGCCGACGCCCTGGGCCGAGTTCCGGGTCGTCGGCTACCGGGACACGCTGCACGGCACCGAGCACGTGGCGATGGTGCTCGGCGACGTCGCCGACGGCGAGCCGGCGCTCGTGCGGATGCACAGCGAGTGCCTCACCGGCGACGCGCTGCACAGCCTGCGCTGCGACTGCGGCTTCCAGCGCGACGCCGCCCTCAAGGCGATCGCCGACGCGGGCCGCGGCGTGCTCGTCTACCTGCGCCAGGAGGGGCGCGGCATCGGACTGCTGAACAAGCTGCGCGCCTACGCGCTGCAAGACGCCGGCGCCGACACCGTCGAGGCGAACGAGCAGCTCGGCTTCGCCGCCGACCTGCGCGACTACGGCGTAGGCGCGCAGGTGCTCGCCGACCTGGGCGTCAAGCGCCTACGGCTGCTGACGAACAACCCGCGCAAGGTGGTCGGGCTGCAAGGCTTCGGCATGGAAGTCGTCGAGCGCGTGCCGCTGCACGCGGGCGAGAACCCCTACAACGAGGCGTACCTGGCGACCAAGCGGGCGAAGATGGGGCATTTCGAGCACTAGGCGTGCCGCGGACGGCGTGGGGCTTCGCCCCAACGCCTGCGGCCCGTTGCGGTCGCTTCGCGACCGCCTCGCGCAGCCAAACCGTCCACTCGCTCGAGCTGATGTACAATTAACCTGTACAGGAGGCGATCGTGCGCACGGTCAACGTCAGTGAAACCCGCGAGCATCTCGCCCAACTCCTCGACGCGGTCGAGGCCGGCGAGGAAGTGTTGATCGTTCGCCGTGACCAGCCCGTGGCGCGACTCGTGCCGGTGGCGAGCGCCATGAGTCCGTTCCCGTCGCGACGCGATCTCCGGGAGGCGCTTCCGCCGATGCGCGAAGACGCCGAGGACTTCGTCCGTGCGCTTCGGGACGAAGAGCGCTATTGATGGGCCTGTACTTCGACACGAGCGCGCTGCTCCCCTTCTATCGACGGGAGCAACGCAGCGACACGATCGAGGAACTGCTGCAGAGGCAGCACGAACCCGTCTTGCTCAGCGAACTCGTGCGGTTGGAGTTCGCGAGCGCCGTCGCGCGGTGGGTGCGTACCCAGGAGTTGCGCGAAGGTCAGGCAGCGAAGCTCGAGCGTGCGTTCGATGAGGACGTGACGGCCGGTCGTCACAAAGTGCATCCACTTCGGCCCGAGCACGTAGCCCTGGCTCGCCGTTGGCTCCTCGCCAGAACCACCGCGCTGCGGACGCTCGACGCCCTTCACTTGGCCACCGCCTCGGTCGAAGCCGCGACGCTCGTGACCTTCGACGTCGCGCTGGCCGAAGCCGCCGAGGCGCTCGGGGTGCCGTCCATACGTCCCTAGTGCGCGCCGCGCGGACGCCGGGGGGCTTCGCCCCCACGGCTGCGCGGCGTTGCGCGGACGCCGGGGGGCTTCGCCCCCACGGCTGCGCGGCGTTGCGGTCGCTTCGCGACCGCCTCGCGCCGCAGGCGCAGGGGGCGAAGCCCCCGCGCCGTCCGCGGCGCGCGTTAGCCTCGCCCCAACACCCCCCGCAGCCGGTCGTCCACCGTGGCTCGGGCGCCCACCTGCTCGATCACCCATTCCGACACCCGCACCGCGAAGCGGGCGGCGTCGGCAGCGTCGGCGCCGAGCAGCCAGCGGCTCAGGAAGGCGCCCGCGAAGGCGTCGCCGGCGCCGGTGGCGTCGACCAGCCGGTTGCTCTCGGGTGGCACCTCGGTGACGCGACCGTCGCGCTCGCGCACCAGCGCGCCGTGCTCGTCGAGCTTGAGCGCCACCAGCGCCCCCGGGAACTGCGCCGCGACCGCATCGGCGATGGCGCGTGGCTCCTCGTGTCCGGTGAGCGCCCGTCCTTCGTCGTAGTTGGGGAACACCACGTCGACGCCCAGGTCGACCGAGGCCTCGAGGAACGCGTCCACCCCCAGCGCCTCGATCATCTGGAAGGAGCCGGGGTCGAAGGAGAGCGTGGCGCCGGCGGCCTTGGCCAGGTGCCCGGCGCGGCGCACCGCGGTGCGGGGCGGATCGGCGAAGAACGACCAGGCGGAGAGGTGCAGATGCCGCGCGCTCTCGACGAGCGCGCGGGGCAGCTCCTGCGGGAACAGCATGTGGTCCGCGCCCTTGCCGGACACCATCGAGCGCTGCCCCTCGTCGTCGATCCACACCGCGACGGTGCCCGTCAGGTGCGCGTCCGTGCGCACCAGATAGGCCTCGACGCCCTCGTCGGCAAGGTCGGCCTCGACCAGCGCGCCGAAGCGATCGCGCCCCACCTTGCCCACGAAGGCGGTGGCGAGGCCGCAGCGCCGAGCCCAGACCGCAGCGTTGGCGGCGCTGCCGCCCGGGGCGAGCTCGACCTCGCCGTACGTGTCGCCGCCGGGCTGCAGTCTGGCGTTGGTGCGGATGAGCACGTCCCACACCGCGTCGCCCACGACCACCAGCGGTCGGCGGCCGCCGGGGTCGAGCGCCGCGCCGGGATGCACCGCCGCGCTCGGCTCGCCGCTCACACGCGCTCGAGTTCGGTCTGGAGCCCGGTGGTCACGCGCGGACCGTCCGCCTCGAGCATCACGTCGATCTCGCTCCGCACCCCGAAGGCCGGTACGTACACGCCGGGCTCGACGGTGATCCCGAACCCGGGCGTGAGGCGGCGCACGTCCTTGGTCTCGAAGTCGTCGAGGTGGGCGGCCTCGCCGTGGGTCAACGCCATGCCGAGGCTGTGGCCGGTGCGGTGGACGAAGGCGTCGCCGTAGCCGGCCGCGCTCATGTGGTCGCGCACGGCGCGGTCGACCTCCCAGCCGGCCGGCGGGTCGCCGGCGGCGTACCGCTCGGCGATGACGCGCACCGCCAGGTCGCGCCCGCCCTTCACCGCAGCCCACGCCCGCTCCACCTCGGCCGTGGGCTCCCCGCAGGTCCCCATCCAGGTCACGTCGGCGAACGGGGCGTCGGGGTGGTCCTCCTTGGCCCACAGGTCGACCAGCACCACCTCGCCCTCGACCAGCGCACGGTCGCTGCCGGCGACCGGCGCGTAGTGCGGGTCGCCGGCGTTGGGGCCGAAGCCGATGATCGCGTCGTGGCCGGTGACCAAGCCGCGCTCGGCGAAGCGCGCGGCGATCCACGCCTGCACGGCGGCCTCCCGCACCTCCACGCCGGCGGCCCGCAGGCGCCGGATCTCGTCGAAGGCGCCGTGGGCGACCGTCATGACCGCCTCGGCCGCGCGCTCGTGCGCCGCCACCTGCGCCGGCGTCCACGTCGCGAAGGCCTGCAGCACGTCGGCCGAGGAGCGCACGTCGACGCCGAGGGCGCGCAGCAGCTCGACCGTGCCGGCGTCGACGTGCGACACGTAGGGCAAGTCGGCCTCGGGGGAGTACTCGATCGCCACCGGCCCCCCCGGGTTCAGCGCCGCGAGCGCATCGCGCAGGCCCTGGCGGTCGGCGTAGGTGCGCACCGGCCAGGGGCCGCGCTCCGCGGAGCCGCGCTCGACGGCGTGGGCGAGGAAGACCGGCGTCCCCTCGGCGGGGACCGCGAGCACGACGCGCCGGCTGAAGTGCGCGTCCGGCATGCCGAGGAAGCGCGCGGCGACCGGGTTGGTGCCGCGGAAGTCGTAGATCCACCAGGCGGCGAGCCCGTGGGCACGGAGGGCGGCTTGGGCGATCGGGAGCCAATCCATGCCGCGCATCGTACGGCGCGGGCTCGGGCGCTCGCGTCCACGGGCGGGGCCGGTCGCTGGCGCCCCCGCCGCTGGTACCCTAGCGCCATGTCCGACGTCCCCCAGGAGCCCGACGCCCCAGAGGAAGCGGGTGGACCCCACCTCGAGAACGTCGAGGTGCCGGTCGTCGATCCGCCGCCCGAGCCGACCTCCGCCGAACCCCTCGATCCGCGCTGGTGGGGCGAGGTCACCCTCGCCCCCGGTGGTGTCGCCCGCTTGCGCGCAGGCCCCAGCACCGTGCACGTCGAGCGGCGCACGTCCGACTGGCGGGTCTGGCACGAGGGCGGGGCGGACGCCTACGCGGTCGTGGCCGAGCGGGTGCACGCCCTGGACGACGGCGCGCCGGAGGGTAAACCGACGCTCCGCTTCAGCTTCGCCGAATCGCCCGACACGCTGCACGTGCGCCCGCGGCTGGCCGACCGGCCGGTGGTCGTTCGGCCCGAGACGCCGCTGGTGGTGCCGCCGGGCGAGACGGTGACGCTGTACGCGAGCACGCCGGTGTGGATGGCGATCAAGTTCGAGGTGCGACGCACCCGCCGCGGCCGAGCGCACGCTACCGACCTGGCGGTCGTCGCCGAGCTCCCGACCGCACGGCCGACCGACACCTGGTACGGCCCCAACACCCGCGAAGGCGAGCTCTGCTACGCGGTGCGCACCGCGGCGCGCACCGAGGTCGCCGACCTGCCGCTGCGCCCGCACCGAGCGGTCACCGCCGTGACCGTCGAGAACCAGGCGGCGACCCCGCTCGCCCTCGTCCGCATCGCCGTACCCATGCCGTTCCTGGCGCTGCACGTCGACCCGGACGGCCGCCTCTGGACCGACCGGGTACGCTTCGTGCACCAATCCGACGGAGACACGACGGTGGAAGCGCAGCCGGCGGCGCCCACGGGCGGCACGCTCCTCGCCGAACCGCGCGACGCCCCCACGCTCACGCAGACCCTGAGCCGCACCGTGAGCCGGCTCTTCAAGGTGGACGTTCGATGACCAACGACCCCGGCCTCGAGACCTTCGCGTTCCTGGCGGTGCTGGCGGAACCCGCGCTGTGGTGGTCGATCGCGCGCGCCGCGGTCTACCTGATCGTCGGCGCCGTTCTGGCGCGCATCGTGCGCTTCGGGGTGCAGCGCTCGCTGACCACGCTCGAGACCGGCCAGCGTTTGCTCCTCTCACGGATCGCGTCGTACACGGTGCTCACGCTGTTCGCGATCTCGGCGATGCGCCAGTTCGGGTTCGACTTCACCGTGCTGCTCGGCGCCGCCGGCATCGTGACCGTCGCCGTGGGCTTCGCCTCCCAGACGTCGGCGTCGAACCTGATCTCGGGGCTCTTCCTGATCCTGGAGCGCGCGGTGCAGCCGGGCGACGTCGTCACCGTCGGTGGCCGCACCGGCGAGGTGATCTCGGTCGACCTGCTCTCGACCAAGCTGCGCACCTTCGACAACCTGCTCGTGCGCATCCCGAACGAGACGATGGTCAAGAGCGAGATCGTCAGCCTCACCCGCTTCCCGATCCGCCGCTTCGACCTGGCCGTCGGGGTCGGCTACGGCTCCGACCTCGGGCTCGTGCAGAAGACGCTCCTCGAGACCGCGCAGGCCAACCCGCTGTGCCTCGACGAGCCCGCACCGCTGCTGATCTCGCAGGGGTTCGGCGCCTCGTCGATCGATTACACGCTCGCCGTGTGGGCCAAGAGCGAGCAGTGGTTGACGCTCCGCAACATGATCACCCGCGAGGTCAAAGAGGCGTTCGACGCCGCCGGCATCGAGATCCCCTTCCCGCAGCGCACGCTGCAACCCGCCGCCCTGCCGCTCTCGGTGCGGCTCGTCGCCGCCGGCGATGGCGCGGCGGACGACGGGAGCCCCGACGACGGGGCAGCGGCGGACGGAGGCGCCCGAAGCTCGGCGCCCGCCGCTCCGACCGGTGGCGGCGAAGCGCGCGGTGCGCGACCCTCGTGAGCCGCCGCCGCGGCCCGCGCCGCGTCCGTGCGCCGCTCGCCCCCACCGCCCGCAAAGCCGGCCTCGAGCCCGGCGCGCTCGTCTACACCGGCATCGAGCGCGACCATGAGGTCCAGGCGCACGTCACCGTCTACGACGCCGAGGGCTTCGACGAGCGGCTCGACGCCCCGCTGGCGGTCGCGCTCGCCGCGATCGAGGCCACCGCGTTGCAGCCCGCCGGGCGCGTCACCTGGGTGGACGTCGGCGGCGTGCACGACCTCGATGCGCTGCGCGCGCTCGGGTCGGCGCTCGGGCTGCACCCGCTGACGCTCGAAGACCTCGCCCACGTGGGCCAGCGCCCCAAGGCCGAACCCTTCGACGGCTACCTCTACGTGGCGGCGCGCACGCTCGCGGTCGCCCCGGCGGTGGACGGGGTGGCGCCGGCGCTGCGCGACGAGCAGGTCTCGATCGTCGTGCGCGGCGCGCTGGTCGTGACCTTCCAGGAGCGCGCGAGCGAGCGCTTCGAGGCGGTGCGCGAGCGCGTGCGCCGCGGCCACGGACGGTTGCGGTCCGGAGGGGCCGGTTACCTTTTGTACGCGCTGCTCGACGGCGTCGTCGACCAGGGGTTCGTCGCGCTCGAGGCGCTGTCCGACGAGCTCGAACGGCTCGAGGACCGGGTGCTCGACGGCGCGACGCCCAAGGTGCTCGAGCAGCTGGTGCAGCTCAAGCGCGAGCTCGCGCACCTGCGCCGGGTCGCGTCGCCGACGCGCGAGCTGCTCGCCGCGCTGCGGCGCGACGCGCCCGCCGAGCTGGGGGCGGACGTCCTCACCGATCTGCGCGACGTCTACGACCACGCGGCGCACGTCCTCGACGCGACCGACGTGCTGCGCGAGATCGCCGGCGGCTTGCAGGAGACGTACGCCGCCAGCGTCGCGAACCGCACGAACGAGGTCGTGCGGGTGCTGACGGTGTTCACGGCGGTGTTCATGCCGATCACCTTCATCGCCGGCGTGTACGGCATGAACTTCTGGAACATGCCCGAGATCGCGTGGCGCTGGGGCTACGCGGCGGTCTGGGGGCTGATGGTCGCCGTGACCGCCGGCATGCTCTTCTGGATGCGGCGCCGCCGCTTCCTCTGACGCGCGACGACCGACGCGCGACGACCTGGAGGTCCACCGTGCCTGCTTCGCTCACCACGTCGACCGACGCCCTGCGCCACGTGCTGGTCACCCTCGCCGACCGCTTCGACCACGCCGTGGGCGACGCCCCGACGGGTTTCGGCGCGTACGACGCCGGCGGCGGGGTCCGCACCCCGTTGGCGCTGGTGCGCCACCTGCGGCGCCTCGTGCGCTTCGCGGCGGCGCAGTGGACGGGCACCGAGGTCGCCGAGGCGGAACCGCTCGACTGGCATCACGAGCTCGCAGGCTGGAGCGCCGAGCTGCGCGCCTTCGACGCGCTGCTGCGCGCGCAACCCCAGCCCTCGGGCACGGTCGGCGCCCACCAGGTGTTGCAGGGTCCGCTTCTGGACGCGGCCACGCACGTCGGGCAGCTGGTGATGCTGCGCCGGATGGCGGGGGCGCCGGTGGCCCGGCGCGTGTACTGGCAGGTCGCGATGGCGGAGCTGGGCGCGGACGTCGCGCCGGACGGCGCGGGTCAGTAAGCGTCCGGCAGGGTCCGCAGCGCTTCGATCAGCGCGCGGAGCGAGTCCCCCTTGAGCTTGAGCGACGCCCGGTTCACGACGAACCGAGCGCTGGAGCGCATCAACACGTCGACCTCCTCGAGGTCGTTCGCCTCGAGCGTGGCGCCGGTCTGCACGACGTCGACCACCGCATCGGCGAGCCCGGTCAGGCACGCGAGCTCGACGTTGCCGCTCAGCTTGACCACCTCGGCGCCGCTGCCCACGCGCCGCAGGTACGCGCTGGTCAGCCGCGGGTACTTGCTCGCCACGCGCAGGGCGGTGCCGCGGGCGCCGCGCGGCCGGATGAGCGACAGGCGGCACGCGGCGAAGCCGAGGTCGACCGGTTCGGCGAGCCGTGCGCCCGCCTCGAGAAGGACGTCCTTGCCCACCACCCCGGCGTCGGCGACGCCCAGCTCCACGTACGTGGGGACGTCGGCGTTGCGCATCTCGATCACCACCGCATCGCCCGCGTCGTACCGCAGGGCGCGGTCGCCACCGCCGTCGGCGAGCGTCAAGCCGGCCGCCCGGAAGGCCGCCAGGCTCTCGTCCTTGACGCGCCCCTTGGGCAGCGCCAACACCAGTTTGCCCGGCGCGCTCACGCCTCGCCCCCGGTGGCGAGCAGCGCCTCGAGACGGTCGCGCTCGCCCGTCTCCGCGGCCACTGCCTCGAGCCGGCCGGCGACGAGCAGGTACGGGACCCGCCGCTCGCGCGCTTCCTCCAGCGCGCCGACGCGGTCCTCGTGCAGCGCGCGCACCACCCGGACGCCGGCGACGCGCAGCCGACGCGCGCCGACGTCGTCGATCGCCAGCACCTGCGGCGGCGGTTCGCGCAGCGGTCCGGTGCCCGCCATCGCGCGGAGCAGGCGTTCGACGCCGATCGAGAAGCCGGCGGCGGCGGGCAGCAGCGCACCGTCGTACCGACCCCCACCCAGGAGCGGTTGACCGAAGTCGGGGGTGTACGCCCGGAAGGTGACGCCCGTGTAGTACGTGAGCCGCCGCGCCATCGCCAGGTCGAGCGCCAGGTCGCTGGCGTCCTCGAACTCCGTGAGCACGCCCTCCAGCCGATCGAGCTCGCGTTGCGCCTCGGGCCAGGGCGCGACCGCGCGGGCACGGCCCAGCACCTCGTGTCCGCCGTAGAGGTCGGGCACGTGCAGGATCGCGGCCGCCGGGGCGCCGTCCGCGAGGTCGAGCCGGGCGCGTCCGAGCAGATCGCGCAGGTCGCTGCGGTCCTTGCGGTCGATCGCATCGGCGACGGCGTCGCGGTCGGACCGGGGGACGCCGGCGACGTCGAACAGCGCCCGCACGAAGCCGGGGTTCCCGACCTCGAGCACCGGCCGCAGCCCCACGGCGCGCACCGAGGCGCGCGCCAGGTGCAGCACCTCGGCATCGGCGCGGGCGTTCGACACACCGATCAACTCCAGCCCCACCTGGGTGAACTCGCGGGTGCGCGCCAACTCCGGGTCGATCGCGTGCCAGACGGTGCCTGCGTAGCACAAGCGCAGGGGGCGGCGGGCACCACCAGCGACGGCCGGGTGGTGGGTGCGCACCAACTGCGCCAGGGCAGGCGTGAAGTCGCTGCGCAGCGCGAGGACCCCGCTGTCGCGGTCGGCGAGCTTGAACGACTGGCCAGCGCGCGGGTGCGCGGGGTCGTAACGCTCCAGCGCCGGCACCTCGACCAGGTCGTACCCCCAGCTGCGGTACAGGGCGCGCAGGGTGTCGACCACCTCGCCCCGGCGCGCCGCGTCAGCGGGCAGGACGAACCGGGTGCCATCCGGGACCGGCGTGTTCAAGAGCGCTCGGCTTCCCCGGCGGGTCTCGACGCGGCACCGTCGGGACCGGCGAGGTCCTCGCGGGTGTCCGGCGCTGGCGCGGCGCCTCGGGCCTCGTCGGCGCGGCGCTTGGCCGCGGCTACCTTGCGGCGCGTGCGCAGCTCCTGGCCGCTCGGCGGCGTTTCGAAGCTCACCCATACGAGCACCGCGGCGACCGCGACCTGCACGAGCAGCAGGCCGAGGTTGACGGGCCCGAGCACCCCGTCGATCAGCAAGCTGGCCGTGCGCCCGGCGGCCGCACCGGCCCACAGGATCCCGGCCACGCGCACGACCAAGCCGGCGCGCGGGCGCAGCGGGATGGCCCAGAGCAGCAGCGCCGCCATCGTCACGTGCACGGCGCCGTACGTGGCGCGCACCTCGGAGACGGCGCGCGGCGTCGCGAGTTCGAAGCCGAGCAGGCGGGCGGCCAGCCACGGGTTGAGGAGGCTGAGGAGGCCGATCACCAACACGACCCCGGCGGCGGCGTAGGCGAGCTGCGTTCGGGTCGTCATCGTGGCGGCATGCTACCAGAGGGGTCGAGCCACACGAGGTTGTCGCGGTGCACGACCTCGTCGAAGTCCTTCGCGCCCAGCACGGCGGCGATCGACGACGTGTGCTTCCCGCGGATGCGGTCGACCGCGTCGCGGGCGTAGTTCGAGAGCCCGCGCGCGACGACCGTCCCCGCGTGCACCACTTCGACCGCGTCGCCGAAGGCGAACGGCCCGGTCGCCGCGACCACGCCGGAGGGAAGCAGGCTGCGCCCCCGAGCGAGGGCGCTGCGCGCGCCTTCGTCCACCTCGAGCCGGCCGCGGACCGGCTGCTCCGCGATCCACGCCTTGCGCGCCGACGTGGCGCGCTTGGCCAGGAAGCGGGTGCCGCGCACCTCGCCGCGCGCCAGCGCCTCGAGCCCCGCGCCTCCGCCGCCGATCACGAACGTCTCGATGCCGGCTCGGGTGGCGATCCGAGCGGCGCGCAGCTTGGTGACCATCCCCCCCGTACCGCGGCCCGAACCGCCGTCCCCGACGTCGGCGGCGAGCGCGTCGAGGTCGGCCACCACCTCGAGGCGGCGCGCGCCCGGGTGGTGGCGAGGGTCGCGGTCGTGCAGACCGTCGACGTCCGTGAGCACGACGAGCAGGTCGGCGTCGACCAGGTACGCGACCCACGCCGAGAGGGTGTCGTTGTCGCCCAGTTTCAGCTCCGCCGTGGCGACGCTGTCGTTCTCGTTCACCACCGGCACCACGCCCAGGCGCAGCAGCGCTTCGAGCGCGTTCTTGGCGTTCACGTAGCGCTCGCGCTCCTGGACGTCGCCGGCCGACAGCAGCAGCTGCGCCACCGCCGTCGGCGCGAGCGCCCGCTCCCAATCGAGCATCAGCAACGCTTGGCCCACGGCCGCCGCGGCCTGCTTCTCGGGGAGCGTCAGCGGCAGCGTCAACCCCAAGCGCGCGCGACCGGCGGCGCCGGCGCCGGACGACACCAGCACCACCTGCGCCCCGAGGCGCTCACCGAGCACCTGCGCACCGCGCGCGATCGCCCACACCGCCGGCGGGTGGATGCGACCCGCGTCGTCCGTGAGCGAGCTGGTGCCCACCTTGACGACGACGCGACGGGCGCGGATGGGGAGCGGCGGGGCGGCGGACACGGCGCCGAGTGTACGCGCGTCGACGACCGCGTGCTAGGCTCGACGGCCATGCGCGTCGCCATCGTGGGTGCCACCGGAGCCGTCGGTCAGGAGTTCCTCGACCTGCTCGCCCACCGCGGCGTGGCCGGACGACCCGTGCCACCCGAGGCGCTGCGGCTGTACGCCTCGCCGCGCTCCGCCGGCCGGCGCGTGGCGTACGGCGGCCACGAGCTCACCGTCGAAGCCCTCCCCGAGGATGGCGACCTGCGCGTCGACGTCGCCTTCTCCGCCGCCGGCGGCTCGATCTCCACGGCGCACGCGTGGACCTGGGCCGCGCACGGCGCGGTGGTCGTCGACAACACGAGCGCGTGGCGGCTCGACCCGCGGGTGCCGTTGGTGGTGCCCGAGGTGAACCCCGACGCGGTGCAGGGCCACCAGGGCGTGATCGCCAACCCCAACTGCTCGACGATCCTCGCGCTCGTCGCGCTCGCTCCGCTCGACCGCGCCTTCGGGCTGACGCGCGCGACCGTCGCCACCTACCAGGCGGTGTCGGGCGCCGGCCAGTCGGGCATCGAGGAGCTGCTCGGTCAGACCCGCGCCGTCTTGGGCGGTGCGGAGCCCGACCCGGTCAAGTTCCCGCACCCCATCGCCTTCAACCTGTTCAGCCACGACTCCGAGGTCGGCGCCGACGGCTACAACCTCGAAGAGCGGAAGCTGCTGCTGGAGTCGCGCAAGATCCTCGGCCGCCCCGACCTGGCGCTGTCGGCCACGTGCGTGCGCGTGCCCGTGGTGCGCGCCCATGCGGAGGCGATTCACGCCGAGTTCGCCCGCGCGGTGAGCGTCGACGAGGCGCGCGCCGTGCTCGCGGTGGCCGCCGGCGTGCGCCTGGTGGACGACCCGGCGTCCAACCGCTTCCCCATGCCGCTCGAGGCGAGCGGCCAGGACTTCGTTCTGGTGGGACGCCTGCGCGCCGACGCCAGCCGGCCCGGGGCGCTGGCGCTGTTCCTGGCGGGCGACCAAGTGCGCAAGGGGGCCGCGCTCAACGCGGTCCAGATCGCCGACCTGCTGTAGCTCCAGCCCCCCTCGACGCTGGCTTGACGCACCCCTTCCTAAGGTGGAGGTGGAAGGGGGCTGGCATGTCCGCGCTGAGCTTCGGCAGCGTCCACGTGTTCGTCGACACCCTCGAGTTCGAACTCGAGCAGCGGCGTCGGCAGGCGGCGCGCGAGCGCCTGCTGCGCCACGTCGAGGTCGAGGGCGCCCGACCCCGGCGGCTCGAGCGGCCAACCTGGCGCCACCCGTGGCCTGGGAGTCCGCACCCGCGCGGCGCGCACTGAGGCGTCGGTGACCCGCGCACCTCGGCGGCGACGGCCCAGGCGTAAACTGAATATGGACCATGGATGCAAGCGTCCGCCTCCTGGGGCCGCCGGCCGTGCGCGCGGACGACGTCTGGACGCCGCTGAGTCCGACGAAGCCGCACGCGGTGCTCGCGTACGTCGCGCACCACGGAGCAGCCGTGCGCCGCGCCGAGGTGGCCGCGCTGTTGTGGGCCGAAGCCGACGATCATCATGCCCACGCAGGTTTGCGGCAGGCGCTCCTGAGCCTGCGCAAGGAGCCGTTCGGAGCGATCGTAGGAGCGAACCGCACGTGCGTGTGGGTCGACCGGACCGCCGACATCGACGCGTTCCGCGAGGCGCTCGCCCACCGCCGATGGCGCGAGGTGGTCGACGTCCACCGCGGACCGCTGCTCCAGGGCTTCGAGATCGAGGACGCGGACGAGTTCGGCGCCTGGCTCGACAGCGAACGCACGGTGGTGGCCGACTCGTGGCGGCGTGCGTGTCGGGCGCTGATCCACGAGGCCCGCGATGCCGGACGCTTCGACGACGCGCTCGACGTCGCCGATCAGCTCCTGCACGCCGATGCACTCGACGAACGAGCGGTGCGCGACGCCATGCGCGCCGCGATCGCCCTCGGCGACCGCCACGGCGCGGAACTGCGCTACCGAGCGCTCGAGTCGCTGCTCGCCTCCGAGTTCGCGCTGCTGCCTGAGCCCGCGACCCGCGAACTGCGCGAAGAGCTGCTCGCCGGTTCGTCGGCTTCACCCACGCCCGACGAAGCGAGCGCGCCACCCACCCGGCGCACGAGCGGTACTCCGCACAGGCATTCGGTGCTCGGCCGCGACCAGGCCCTCGCCGACCTGGGCGCGTTGCTGCACGACGACGACGTCCGACTCGTGACCCTGCTCGGCCCTGGCGGCATCGGCAAGACCGCGCTCGCGGCCGCGTTGGCTTCGCGCGTGCGTCCCGCCTTCCCCGACGGCGTCTTCATCGCCCCGCTCGAAGACGCGCTGGAGTCGGACGCGGTCGCCCGGATGGTCGCGCGCGCGACCGGCATCGCCGTGAACCCGCGCGCGCCGGTCGCGTCGCAACTGACCGCGACGCTCGACGGTCGTCGGGCCCTGCTGGTGCTCGACGGGTTCGAGACGCACTTGGACGAAGTGGCGACGGTCGACGCGCTCGTCCGCGACACGCGCGACCTGCGCGTGTTGGTCACGTCGCGCGCACGCCTGCAGCTGTCGAACGAGTTCGTGGTCGACGTGGAGCCGCTCGAGACCCATGCGACCGGTGGTCCTACGAAGGCGGTCGCGGCGCCGACCAGCCCGGCGGCGCAGCTGTTCGTCCGGGCGGCCGCCCACCGGGCGCAGGCAGAGGTCGTGCGCGGCTTCGACCCGGAGACGGTCGAGCGCATCGTGGCGACCCTGGGCGGGCATCCGCTGGCGATCGAGCTGGCCGCCTCGTGGATGGACGTGGTCGGGCTCGACGCGCTCGAGGCGCGGCTCAGCACCTCATGGGCGCCGCTCCACAGCGACGATGCCGACCGCTCGCCGCGCCGGAGCGACGTCCACGCCGTGATCGAGGAGATCTGGCAGCACTTGGGCGGCGCCGACCGCGCCGCGTGGGCGCGGTTGGCGGTCATGCCCGGCAGCCTCGATCGAACGGTGGCCGTGGAGATCGCCGGCGTCGGCTGGCGCGGGCTGGTGCGCCTGCGCGACCGCGCATTGTGGCGGCACCGGCGCGATCGCATCGAACTGCACGCCTTGATCGGGCGCTTCGGGCGCGAACGGGCGGCCGCCGAGGGGTGGACCGACGCGGCCTGGCGGGCGGCGGTGGGCGCCTGGCGGACGCGGATCGCCGAGGAGGTGGACCCGCGCAGCGGCCGCCTGCGGCGCTGGCATCCCCACGACGTCGAGCAAGCGCTCGGGGCCTGGCGCTGGGCGGTCGCCCACGGGGACGCGCCGGTGCTGGCCGACATGACCGTGGGGCTCTTCCGCGCGCTCGACCAGGTCGGGCGGGGCGCCGAGATCGAACCGCTCGGCAACGAGGCCGTGGCCAGGCTGCGCTCGCCGAGCGTCCGCCGGCGCTTCGCCGACGCGCCCGGCCGGCCACGCGAGCGGGCGCTCGCGCGCCTCTTGTCGGAGCTGGGGAACGACCCGAGAAACCGCTTCCGATTCGCGACTCGGGCTCTGGCGCTGGGGCGCCGCGCGGGGGACGACCGGGCCATCGCAATGGCGTTGGCTGGTCTGATCGGGAGCGCGCCCACCATGTGCGTCTCAGAGCGCCTCGCGAGCGCGCGCGCCGCCTTCGACCGAGCCGGTGACCCGATCGGGCTGGCGCGTCTGCTCACCGACCGGGGGATGCGGCTCACGTACATCGGGCGCACCGACGAGGGCGTCGCGCTGCTGAACGAGGCGCTGCCGTTGCTCCGGCGGTTGGGGGACGTTCAAGGCGAGATCTGGCTCCACCAGTGCCTCGCGGCTGCGCCGATGCTCCGCGGCGACCTCGACGCCGTGCGGCGCCACTTCGCCGCCGCACGCGCGTGCGTGTCCAGCACGGGCGGGCTCGGGCACGAGCAGGAGATGTTGCAGGGCGAGGTGTGGTGGACGGCGATCACCGCGCCGCGCGAGGTCGCCGAGGAGCGGTACGCCGCCTACGTGACCTGGGTCGCACGGCAGGGAGGTGCGCCCATCGCCGAGGCGGGGATCGGGTGCGAGCTCCGGTTCCGGTTCGGGACGCCGCGCGAGGCGATCGCGCAGGCGCAGGTGGCGTTGACCGTGACCGGTGCACCGAAGCGCGTCATCCCCGTTGGCGCCTTGGCCAACCAACAGCTGGCCACGTCGCACGCTCGCCTCGGCGAACTCCCCGAGGCGACGGCCGCGCTGGCCGAGGCGCTGCGGATGGCGCTCGCGCTCGACTCGCCGCGCTTCCTCGCCCACACCGCGCTCACGGCGGCCGAGGTGGCGGCGGCGCGCGGCGAGCGGGAACGGGCCGTGGGCTTCCTCGACCTGGCGGGGCGCCATCCGGGGCTCGCGTGGGACCTGCGCGGTCAGGCCGAGGCGCTCGCAGAGCGCGTGGGCACACCCTTTCCATCGCCCGCCGCGGCGCCGATCGGCGACGCAGCGGTCGTGCGGGCGGTCGAAGGACTCTTGGGCCGCGCAGCAGGATCGACATCGGGAAGCCGGAAGAAGGTCGCCCCCGCGCCGAGGCGCGGGCTCTAGTCCAGGAGCCGCCCCTCGCGCCGGTAGACGGCGATCGCCCCCCACTCGCGCACCAGCCGATCGAGGTCGGCGAGCGTCGCGGCCACGTCCCACGACGGCGCGACCCGCAG
>JBHEOT010000046.1:0-17898 GCA_046260675.1 Trueperaceae bacterium
GAGTATGAGTGCGGCGCTCGACCCGAAGGTCGAGCGCCGTGGACGTCAGCGAACGTGGAGCGGGATCAGTAGCGGTCGCGCGAGCCGCCACCCATGGAGGGCGCAGCGCTGCGAAGCACCTTGACCTGCTTGGCCTGCGGGCCCTTGGCGCCCTGCTCGACCTCGAACTCGACTTCGTCGTTTTCGTTCAACGAGCGGTAGCCGTCGCCGGTGATCGCGGAGAAGTGACAGAAAACGTCCTTGCCGCCGCCCTCGACCGCGATGAAGCCGAAGCCTTTTTCGTTGTTGAACCACTTGACAGTTCCGGTAGCCATTGTCGTACCTATCTTCCTTGAGCCGCCATGGTGTTCATGGCAGTCATTCACGTACCGATGCGCACAATGCTGCACCGGGCCTCAGAACAGAGCGTTCAGCTGCTATCCAGGGACGACCGAACGGTACACGTTGCGGCGGGGGGCGTCAAGTGGGCGTGGACACGGCGACCCCGGGCGGGTGATGGGCCGATCCGCCGCGCGTGGCGACCCCGCCCACCGACGCGCGCGGCGTTCTAGGCTTCGGCATGCTCCTTCTCAAGCGCGTCCTCGTCGGCTTGCTCGTCGCTCTCCTGGCGGTGATTGCCGCCGTCGCCGTCTCCATCCCCGTCGACCGCTGGCTGGCGCGCGGCACCGTCGAGCGCCTCGCCAACGCCACCGTCCCCGGCCCCGACGGCCCGCTGCAGGCCTACGTCGCCGTTCCCTCGGAGGTCGAGGGCCCGTTCCCGGTCGTCGTGATGATCCACGAGTTCTGGGGGCTGGACGAGGCGACGATCGGCAAGGCCGAGCTGCTCGCCGAGGACGGCTATGTGGTGGTCGCGCCCGACCTGATGCGCGGCCGCACCACCCGCTGGCTGCCGAGCGCCATCTGGCAGACCGTGCGCACCCCCGACGAGCGCGTGCGCGCGGACCTCGACGCCGTGCTGGCGGCCGCCGACGATCTGGCGCCCGAGCTCGCCGTCGACACCGAGCGGCTCGCGGTGATGGGCTTCTGCTTCGGCGGCCGGCACGCGCTGCGCTACGCGCTCGAGCGCCCGCAGGTCCGGGCCACCGGCGTGTTCTACGGCAACGTGCCCGGCGACGCCGACGCGTTGGCGCGGCTCGGCGGCCCGGTGCTCGGGGTCTTCGGCGCGGACGACCCGTCGATCCCGCTCACCGAGGTCGCCGCCTTCGAGCGCGGGCTCGTGGTGGCCGGCGTCGAACACCAGGTGCGCGTGTTCGACGGGGTGGGGCACGCCTTCGTGACCACCGCCCAAGCGATCGCGAGCGACCCGGTGCAAGGGGAGGCGTGGGCGTTGTTGCGGGCGTTCTTGCAGCGCACGATCGGGGGTTGACGCTGCACCCGACCGTGTCGTCGTCGCCGTACGGTCCCTCGAGCGCGTCCTGGAACCACCGAGACGCGCGAGCCAACACGTGGCTCGCGCGGCGCTCGTCGGCCGTGGTCACAGCGTCGGCAGCGACCGCACCCCGAGGCCGGGGTGCTCCTCTTGGAAGTAGTCGATCTCGCGCGCGTGCCGGAAGAGCACCGCGGGCGCGCCGTCGGGGTCGTGCACCAGCTTGCCGAAGCGGCCGGGGCTGGTGGGGGTGGCGTCGAGCCAGCGCACCTGCGTGAACGCCTCGGCGGTCAGGATCACCTCGACGCCGTACTCGTCGCGCATCCGGCGCGCGAACACCTCGAACTGCAGCTGCCCGACCGCACCCAGGACGGCGTCGCGGGCGCCTTGCGCCGGGTAGAAGCGCTGGATGACGCCCTCCTCGGCCAGTTGATCGAGCCCCTTGCGGAACGCCTTGTCGCGCTGCACGTCCTTGGTGCGCACGGTGGCGAACACCTCGGGGGCGAAGCGCGGCAGCGGCGCGACCGCGACGCCTTCGCGGGTGCTGATCACGTCGCCGATGCGCAGCAGCCCCGGGTTGACGAGGCCGACCACGTCGCCCGGGTGGGCGACCTCGATCGTCTCGCGCTCCTCGGCGAAGAGCGTGTGGGCGCGGGCGAGCCGCAGCGTGCGGCCGCTGCGCACGTGGGTGGCCGTCATCCCGCGCTCGAAGGTGCCGGTGGCGATGCGCGCGTACGCGGTGCGGTCGCGGTGGCGCTTGTCGAGGTTGGCCTGCAGCTTGAAGACCACCGCGGTGAAGTCGGGCCCCGCGACCGGCAGGGTGCCGCCGTCCAACAGATGGAGGTCGCCGGGCGCCGGCGCCAAGCGCACGAAGTGCTCGAGGAAGATGTCGACCCCGAAGTTGTTGAGCACGCTGCCGAAGAACACCGGCGTCACCTCGGCGGCGAGCACCGCTGCCGGGTCGGCGGGGGGGAGGAGCGCCTCGACCGTCTCGATCTCGTCGACCAAGCGCGCGTGCGCGTCGACGCCCAAGAGTTCGGCGAGGTGCGGGTCGTCGACCCCGCCGACCGCGACCACGCCGGCGCGCCCGCCGCGCTCGGCGCGTTCGTAGAGGTGCACCGCGCGTCCGGGGCGGTCGTACACGCCGCGGAAGTCCGGGCCGCTGCCGATCGGCCACGTGACCGGCGAGGTCGCGAGCCCGAGCACCTTCTCGACCTCGTCGAGCAGGTCGAACGGGTCGCGCGCCGGACGGTCGAGCTTGTTGATGAAGGTGAACGTCGGCAGGCCGCGGCGGCGGCAGACCTCGAACAGCTTGAGCGTCTGCTCCTGCACCCCGCGCGCGGCGTCGAGCAGCATGACCGCGGAGTCGGCGGCGGTGAGCGTGCGGTACGTGTCCTCGCTGAAGTCCTGGTGGCCGGGGGTGTCGAGCAGGTTGAGGACGAAGCCCTCGTAGTCGACCTGCAGCGCCGCGGACGAGATCGAGATGCCGCGCTCGCGCTCCATCGCCATCCAGTCCGACGTCGCCCCCTTGGTGCCCTTCTTGCCCCCGACGATGCCCGCTTCGCGGATCGCGCCCGAGTACAGGAGCAGCTTCTCGGTGAGCGTCGTCTTGCCGGCGTCCGGGTGCGAGATGATCGCGAAGGTCCGGCGGCGGGCGACCTCGGGGGGGACGGGGGCGGGGGCGGGGCTCGACACGGCCCGCGAGTCTACCGCCACGCCGCGGTGGTGGACGTCGGACGGCCGGGCCGCTGCGCCCGCGCCGCTGCGCCCGGGCTCACGAGGCGGCGGCCAGCTCGTCGGTGGTCGGTGGGTCGGCGCCGGCTCGGGTGCACGTGATCGACGAGGCCACCACCGCGCGCTCGAGCACGGCCTGCCAGCTCGCGTCGTCGAGCGTCCCGATGTCCAGCTCCGCGCCGCCGTCGGTCCCGCCGCCGACGGCCGCGAGCCCGGTCGCGAGCGCTGCGGTGAAGGTGTCGCCGGCCCCGACCGTGTCGACCACGGCCACGTCCCGACCGGGTACGACGAGCACCGGCCGGTCGGGGCGGTGCAGGCGGGCGCCGTCGCCACCGGCGGTCAACGCGACGGCGCGCACGCCCTCGGCGAACCAACGCTGGGCCGCCTCGGCCTCCCCGAGCCCCAGGTGCTCGAGGTCCTCGTCGCTCAGCTTGACGACGTCGACGAGCCTGGCCCACCCGTCGACGTCGCTCAGGAAGGCGTCGCGGTCGGGCATCAGGGCAGGCCGCACGTTGGGGTCGGCGATCCAGACGACGCGGCCCGAGCCCGCCGCGCGGCCCGAGCCCGCGACCACGTCGCGGAACGCGCTCCGCGCCGGCTCGAGGAGCAGCGACAGCGTGACGCAGCCCATCGCGACCGTCCTGGGCAGCGTCGGGCGCGGTCGCGGGTCGTACGCGACGTCCGCGGTGCCCTCCCGGTAGAAGGCGTAGCGGGCGTTGCGCTCGGCGTCGAGCGTCACCACCGCGAGGCTCGTGGGCTCGGGTCCCTGCTGCGCGAGGCGGAGATCGACGCCGGAGGCGGCGACGTGGTCGGTGAGCCGAGCGCCGAAGGCGTCGGTCGACAGCCGCGTGAGGAAGGCGGTGGGGGTGCCGAGGCGCGCGGCGGCCACCGCCACGTTCATCGGGGAGCCGCCGGGCCGGGCGTGGTACGCGATCTCGCCCGACGCGCCTTGCTCACCGATCAGGTCGATCAGCGACTCACCGAGGGCGACCACGGTGGGGTCTTCGGGGGCGTCCGTCATGCCGAATGGTACCGCGGCGGGGTCGGCCGGCCCACAACGGCGTTCCGCCGGGTCGGACGACCCTGCCGCGACCCACTCGCGGAGGCGCAAGGTAGAGGGGTACGGGTGGCTGCCCTCAGCGACCGCGCCGCAGCGACGTCGGCCACGGTCACGGATATGCCCCCTCGAACCCCCCCACCGCCGGACCGACCGGCTCGGCGGACCCTCTTTGGAGGAACCATGTCCGAAGCCACGCTCGAAAGCACGCCCCCGGTCGCCGACCAGGCCAGCACCGTCTGGGTGTACGGGTTCGACCAGCTCGACCGCGTCGAGGCGACGCTGCCCCCCGGCGATTGGGAGGCCGCTCGGTCGCTGCTCGGCGGCAAGGGGGCCAACCTGTTCGAGATGACCCGCTTGGGCGTTCCGGTGCCGCCCGGCTTCACGGTCACGACCGCCGCCTGCAACGCCTACCTGGAGCACGACCGGGCCTTCCCGCCCGGCATGTGGGAGCAGGAGATCGCCGCGCTCGCGCGCGTCGAGGAGTCCACCGGCAAGAAGTTCGGTGACCCCGCCAACCCGCTGCTGGTCTCGTGCCGCTCGGGCGCCAAGTTCTCGATGCCGGGGATGATGGACACGGTGCTCAACATCGGCCTCACCGACGCCGTGGCGGAGTCGATGGCCGAGCTCACCGGCGACCCGCGCTTCGTGTACGACGCCTACCGGCGGCTGGTGCAGATGTTCGGTTGCGTGGTCATGGGCATCGACGACGAGCCCTTCGAAGAGGTCATCGAAGAGATCAAGGCCGAGCGCGGCCTCAAGCACGACGTCGAGCTGAACGCCGACGAGTGGAAGGTCATCACCGGTCGCTTCCAGAAGCTCTTCAAGGCCTTCACGGGTCAGGAGTTCCCGCAGGACCCCGTCAAGCAGCTCGAGCTGGCGACGCGCGCGGTCTTCAACTCCTGGTTCGGCAAGCGCGCGGTCGACTACCGCAACGCGACCAACATCCGCCACGACCTCGGCACCGCCGTGAACATCCAGATGGTCGTGTTCGGCAACATGGGCGCGAAGTCGGGCACCGGCGTCGCCTTCACCCGCAACCCGGTCGACGGCCGCAACGAGCTGTACGGCGACTACCTGCTGAACGCTCAGGGCGAGGACGTCGTCGCCGGCATCCGCAACACCGAGCCGATCGCCAAGCTGCGCACCGAGATGCCCGAGGTGTATGAAGAGTTCGTCGCCATCTGCGAACGGCTCGAGCACCGCTTCAAGGACATGCAGGACGTCGAGTTCACCGTCGAGCGCGGCAAGCTCTGGATGCTCCAGACCCGCAACGGCAAGCGCACCGCGCGGGCCGCCATCCAGATCGCCGTCGACCTGTCCGACGAGGGCCTGATCGACCAGCGCGCCGCGCTGCTGCGCGTCACCCCCGACCAGGTCGACCAGCTGCTGCACCCGCAGTACACCGAAGACACCCGCGCGGAGGCCGTGGAGGGCGGCAAGCGGATCGTCGAGAAGGCGGTCAACGCCAGCCCCGGCGCTGCGGTCGGGCGCGTGGTGTTCGACGCGGACACCGCCGAGGAGTGGGCGAAGCGCGGCGAGTCCGTGATCATGGTCCGCCCCGAGACCAAGCCCGACGACGTGCACGGCATGATCGCCGCCAAGGGGATCCTCACCTCGCGCGGCGGCGCGACCAGCCACGCCGCGGTGGTCGCGCGCCAGTTCGGCACGCCGGCGGTCTGCGGCGCCGAGAACCTCAAGATCGACATCGAGCGCAAGTCGATGGCGGTCTTGGTCGACGGGTCGCCCATCTTCGTGCGCGAGGGGGACTGGATCAGCCTCGACGGCGCCGCCGGCGACGTGTTCCTGGGCCAGCTCCCCACCCACGAGCCCGACGTGGCCAAGGAGGAGGCGCTCGCCAAGCTGCTGTCGTGGGCCGACGTGCACCGCAAGCTGGGCGTCTGGGCCAACGCGGACTACCCGGCGGACGCGCGCCGCGCGCGCTCGTTCGGTGCCGAGGGCATCGGGCTGTGCCGCACCGAGCACATGTTCTTCGAGGAGTCGCGGTTGCCGCTCGTGCAGTCGATGATCATGGCCGAAACCGCCGAGCGGCGCGCCGGCGCGCTCGACCTGCTGCTCCCCGTGCAGCGCAGCGACTTCCAGGGTCTGTTCGAGGCGATGGAGGGGCGGCCGGTCATCATCCGCCTCCTCGACCCGCCGCTGCACGAGTTCCTCCCCGGCTACGACGACCTGCAGCTCGAGCTCGCCGACCTCAAGGTCCACCTCCAGCACCACAGCTCGCTCTCGGCGATCGACGAGGCGCTGGCCGAGGTTCGCAAGAAGGAGGACGTGCTCGCGCGCGTCCGCGACCTGCGCGAGGCCAACCCGATGCTCGGCCTGCGCGGCGTGCGCCTGGGCGTCGTCTACCCCGAGATCACCGCCATGCAGGTGCGCGCGATCCTCGAGGCCGCCGTGCACGTCGCCCGCAAGGGCATCGCGGTCGCGCCCGAGATCATGATCCCGCTCACCAGCGACGTCGGCGAGATGACCGTGATGAAGCAGATCGTCGACGAGGTCGCCCAGGCCGTCTTCGAGGAAATGCACCACGTGGTCGAGTTCAAGTTGGGGACGATGATCGAGATCCCGCGCGCCGCGCTCACCGCCGGCACGATCGCCGAGACCGCGGAGTTCTTCAGCTTCGGCACGAACGACCTGACCCAGACCACGTACGGCATCAGCCGCGACGACGCCGAGGGCAAGTTCCTCATGCGCTACGTCGAGGAGGGCGTCATCCCGACCAACCCGTTCCAGCACCTCGACCCGAACGGGGTCGGCCGGCTGCTGCGCATCGCGGTGGCCGAGGGGCGCAAGACCCGCCCGGACCTGCACGTCGGCATCTGCGGCGAGCACGGCGGCGATCCGGATTCGATCGCGGTATGCCACGACATCGGGCTCGACTACGTGAGCTGCAGCCCGTTCCGCGTCCCCGTCGCGCGCTTGGCCGCGGCGCAAGCGGCGATCAACGCCGCGGAAGCCGAGGCGATCCTGGCCTGACGTCGGCGCTCGCGCGTCGCGCGAGAAGAACGAACGTGGTGTGCGGTGCCCCCCGGTGCGATGCCGGGGGGCACCGCTCGCTCGGCGCCCGGGGCGTCAGCCGCTGCGCGTCCACGGCGGCCGAGCGGCGAGCACCCGGGCCCGCACCGGGCAATCCGGGTCGTGCGCGCCATCCAGGTAGCCCGTGGACATGAGGAACTCGCGCACGATCTCGCCGCCCACGAAGGTGAAGGTGGCCTTGAAGCGCGCCAGCCAGGCGCCCTGCGCGAGCGGGTGGTGGGCGTCGAGCCAGCCCTCGAAGCCGCCGTACTCCGGGCGCAGCGCGACGATCGCGCGGGCGTTGGTGACCGCGGCGCGCACCTTGAGCCGGTTCCGGATGATCGATGCGTCGCTGAGAAGCCGGGCCACGTCGGCCTCGCCGTAGCCGGCGATGCGGTCGACGTCGAAGCCGTCGTACGCGCGCTCGAACGCCGCCTCCTTGCGCAGGATGGTGGTCCAGGACAAGCCGGCTTGGTTGATCTCGAGGATCAGCCGACCGAACAGCGGCGCGTCGCCCTCGAGGGGGAAGCCGTAGCGGTGGTCGTGGTACTCGCGATGGGGGTCCGGGAGGCCGCGGCGCACGGCGTCGCAGTAGCTGGTGGGGGGCGCAGCGCTCATCTCGGGTCCTCCTCGCTCGCCGGCCATCGTGCCATGGGGTCGAGGCGCGCACGCCGCAGTCCGCGCAGCGCGTTGCCGATCGCCACGTCGCGCTCGTGCAGCTCGGCCTCGCTCACCAGCCCCTCGCGGGCCGTCCCCGCGGCCAGCAGCGCGGCCCGCAGGACGCCGGGCAGCGCCCCCTCGGCGAGCGGGGGGGTGCGCCACAGGCCGTCGTCGTCGCGCACGAACACGGTCGAGATCGCCCCCTCGGCCACCCGGCCGTGGTCGTTGAGGAAGACCACGTCGGCCAGTCCGCGGGCCGCGGCCCACGCCGTGGCGGCGTCGTACGCGGCGCGGTCGCGGGTCTTGTGGCGGCGGGCGGGGTCGTCCGCGCGCACCCGCACGTCGGCGATCCCTACCGCGACCGGCGGCGCGCCCGAGTCGGCATCGGCGTGCGGGCGCGCGGCCGCGCTGCAGCGACCGTCCTCGTGCAGGTCGAGGCGAACCCGCAAGACGGCGTCGCTGCCGAGGGTGGGGTCGCGCCCGCCACCGGCGACCGCCACCGCTTCGGCGACCCCGTCCGCAGCAGCGGTCGGGTCGAAGGGGAGGCCGAGGTGCGCCGCGGACGCGCGGAGGCGCTCGAGGTCATCTGCAGCACCCGCCGGTAGCGCTCGACGTCGAACAGCCGGGTGGCTCGCACGCTCCCCGGCCGCGCGACGCGCCCCAGGTCGTTGCGCAACAGGTCGACGATCATTACGTTCTCGGCCCGGTTCTTGGGATCCGCGCTCAGCGCCTCGGCGGCGATCGCGTCGGACGCGGCGTCGGCGCCGCGCGGCGCGGTGCCCTTCATCGGCCGGGCGATCAGATGCAGCGCGTCGCCCGCCGTGCGCGCCCGCACGAAGAGCTCCGGCGAGGCCGACGCGAGCGCGACGCTTCCGGTATCGAGCAGCGCGCCGTACGCGACGCTCTGTGCCGCCGACAGCGCGCGGTACGCGTCGCGCACGTCGCCCACGCGGCACGCGAAGCCGGTGGTCAGGTTGACCTGATAGGCGTCGCCGGCCATCAGCGCGGCGCGCACGGCCGCGACCCCGGCGACCCACGCCGCCTCGTCGTCCTCGAAGTGCACCTCGCGCAGCGTGCCATGCGCGTCCAGCGGCGGCCTCAGCGGCGCGCCCCCCGGCCCGGCGTCCACCACCTCGGGGGCGGCGTACGCACCGAACCAGGCGAGCGGCGGCTCGGAGGTGCCGGCGAGCGGCGCACCCACGAGCGACGCGCCCGCCTCGTACCCCAGGAAGCCGGCGATGGCGCGCCCGGCGCGGAGCTCGGCGTCGAGCGCGTCGAGCAGCGCGGGCGTGCCGGCGGGGTCGGTCAGGGCATGGACGCCGAGCGGGTCGCGGAAGCGCAGGCTGCGGCGCTCGCCCTCGGGACCGCGGCGGGCGTGCAAGAGGACGTCGCCGGGCCGCAGGTCGTCGACCCAGGCGTCGACGGTGGCGGCGGCGCGCCCGCCGCCGATGGCGCCCGCCGTCAGGCTGCGCCGCGCAGTCGGGATGCGAAGCGCTGGCGGAACTTGGCGACCTTCGGCGCGACGACGGCCGTGCAGTAGCCCTGGTACGGGTTGGCGCGGAAGTAGCCCTGGTGGTAGGCCTCGGCGGGGTACCAGGTCCCAGCGAGCGTGCTCGGGTCGAGGCGGACCACCTCGGTCACGATGGGCGCACCGTAGACCCCCTCGGACTCGAGTGCGGCGATGGCAGCGCGGGCAGCGGCCTCCTGATCGGCGTCGTGCGCGAACACCGCCGAACGGTACTGGCTGCCGACGTCGTGCCCCTGCCGGTCCTGGGTCGTGGGGTCGTGGGTACCGAAGAAGATCTCGAGCAGCGCCGGGTACGGCAGGACGGCGGGGTCGTAGGTGATGCGCAGCGCCTCGGCGTGGCCGGTGTCGCCGTCGCACACGCGCGCGTACGACGGGTTCGGAAGGTGGCCGCCCACGTAGCCGTTCTCGACGGCGTGCACCCCCTCGACCTGTTCGAACACGGCTTCGGTGCACCAGAAGCAGCCACCGGCGACGGTGGCGACGGCGAGCTCGGGGGGACGGACGGGATCGGTCGTGCCGGAATCGGTCATGCCGGCATGCTACGGGCTCGGGACGCCGCCGACCGAGCCGCCGCCGACCAACCCGGCCCACGTGGCCTGCAGCGCGTCGGGCGACCACACCCCCCACGTCCAGCCTTGCAGGAGCAGCGCCACGAAGGCGAGCGCGACGAGCGCGTGCCAGGCCCAGCGGGCGCGGTGGTTCGGGTAGCGCGCGACGCCGGCGGCGCTCGACGCGACGAGCCCGAGGGTGGCGATCGCGAGGACGAGGGCGAGCCCCTGCAGGATCGGCGCCGCCGCGGCGAGCGGCGGGTCCGAGGTCGCCAGCACCCGCTGCGTGAGGGCGATCAGTGCGGCCAGCACGCCGAGGGCGGCCACGGCGCCCACGCGCGCGAAGGCGCGCGCGCGACCGACGGCGCTCGGGAGGGTCCACGCGACCGGTTCGCGGCGCCGCCAGCGCGCGAAGGCGCCCAAGGGCCAGCTCAGGAGCACCAGGAGCGCAGCAAGGGTGGCGGCCAGGTGGCTGGCCGCGAACACGCCGGGGCGCTGCAGCCACGGCACGCGCTCGAGCCCGACCGTGGTGCCCAGGTGGAGCAGCACTCGGCCGGGCGTGCCGGCGGACGCGAGCGGGGCGCCGTCGCCGACGCGCCGGAAGACGCCGTCGTCGCCCCGTCGGTACGTCGCCGGCGCGGCGAGGTCGGGCGGCGGCACCACATCGAGGGCGTCGCCTCGCGACGCGATGCGCACCACCGGCGTCGCCGCGGCCAGCAACCGCTCGGGGCCGGTGCGGGCGACGCGGTCGAAGCGGTAGAGGCCCGGTTCGGGGGCGGCGGTGGCGTCCGCCGCCGCTGGCCACCCCAGTCCGGGTGCGTCCGCGTCGTGGGCATCGCCCAGGATCCGCGCCGCGACGGCTTCGAGGAGCACGTCGCGGGCGTCGCGGCGGCCCGAGGCGGCTTCGAGCCCCACGTCGGCCCCGGTGCCGTTCAGGTACGCGAAGACCGCGAGCTGTGCGCCGGGCACGACCAGCAGCGAGGCTCGGACGCCGGGTAGGTCGCCCTCATGGCGCACCGCCGGATGGCCCAGGACCGCGCTCTCGGCGAGGCCGAGCGTCCAACCGGGCATGCCGGATCCGAAGCGCACGGCCGGAGCGAGCAGCTGCGCGCGCACGCCGTCGCCCAGGGCGTCGGGCACCTCGGGGGCGGTGAGCGCCTCCGCCAAGGCCAGGACGTCCGACGCGCTGGCGCGCACCCGGCCGGCGCCGCTCTCGAGCAGCCGCGGCATCTCCAGCGCGCTCACGCCGCCGGGCGCCACCGCGTGCCCCGGCACCGTCGCGGACTCGTACGCGTCGTCGTCGTCCGCGGCGATCGACGCGTCGGCGAACCCGAGCGGCTCGAACACGAGCTCCCGGTACGCCTCCTCCTGCGCCTGGCCGGTCACGCCCTCGACGATCGCGGCGAGCGCCAGGTAGCAGGCGTTGCAGTAGACGAGGCGTTCGCCCGGGGCGGCGACGCGCGGCGGCAGGCCTTTGGTCACCGCGGCACGCGCGGAAGGGGCCGCGGCTCCTTCCGCCAGCGTCAGACCCAGCGACCGCACGTCGAGGCCGGCGGTGTGCGTCAGCAGGTGGCGGACCGTGACCGGCCCGTCCTCCGGATGGGCGGGGGGGCCGAGGGCGCCCTCGGGGAGCAGCGTCGCGGCGTCGGCGTCGAGGTCCAGTCGCCCTTGGGCGGCGAGCCGCAGCACGGCGATCGCGGTGAGCGGCTTGGAGACCGAGGCCAGCCATAGCGGCGCGTCGAGCGGCATCGGGGCGCCGCCGACCGTGGCCGAGCCGTACGCCTCGAGGAACACCGTCTGACCGGAGACCGCCACGCCGAGGACGAGCCCGGGGGCGCCGCTCGCGCCGAGCACGTCGAGCGCGACCCCGTCGAGGTCGTAGCGCAGCGCGAGGCGCGCGACGGTGACCGCGTCGAGCTCCTCGGGTTCGAGGGCGCGGGGGGCGAGGTCGGGGGCGGGGCGCGCGCCGGGGGCGTCCACGGGTGGGTCGTTCTGGGCGGGGGCGAGCGTCGCGAGCGCAAGCGTGAGCGCCACGAGGAGCGCGCGGGTTCGCCAGGGACGCGCGGCGAGGCGCGTGCGTGCGGGCATGGGGGACGCTAGCACGAGCCTCCCAGGGGTGGTGGTGCGGTCCAGCGACGCCATGGGCTTGACGCAGGCTTGACGAGCCAGCCCGCGATCTTCACCGCGATGCACGAGCGGAAAGCCGGCGCCTCGCGGTCGCGGATGCCGCTGATCCGTTCGGTCGACTCCAGGGTCAGCGCGTTGCGGGGACGAACCCACCGACGCTGGTGGGTGCGGTGGGCCTCAGGTCTTCCCACCTCGGATACCGGCGCGGCGTGGTCGCCACCACGTGCGAGGCGACCTGCACGCCGATGGCGATCGCGTCGGGGAGGGGGACACCGGAGGCCAGCGCGGCCAGCAGCGCCGCGTTGAAGGTGTCGCCGGCTCCGACGGTGTCGGCCACGTCGAGCACCGGGGCAGGGACGACGACCGTCCGTCCCTCGCTGCGGAACGCGGCGCCGATGGGGCCGAGCTTGAGCACCGTGGTGCCGGCGACCCCGTGCGCCAGCCCCGCCAAGACCGCGTCGGGTTCCAGGTTCGGTGCGTCGAGCAGGCCGCGCCCCTCCTCGAGGTTCGGGAGGAAGAGATCGACGTGCGCGAGCGCCGCTCGGAGCTCGGCGCGCACCGGCGCCGTCCAACCCTCGTCGGGCCAGCCCGTGTCGAGCGCGGTCCGCAGGCCGCGGGCGCGGGCGCGCGCCAGCAGCGTCGGGATCTCCGGGCGCCAGCGCGGGAGCAGGAAGAGCCCGCCCACCAGCAGAAGGTCGCCGAGCCGAGCCTCCTCGATGACGGTCGCCAGCGCGTCGGGGGTGCTGACCGCCAGGTGCCCCAGGTGCGACACGAAGGTGCGCTCGCCGTCCGGGTGGTTCAGCGCGACCGTGACCGACGTCGGAGCGTGAACGGCGCGCGGCGCGTCCCCCGCCGCGGCGAGCGCGGCCAAGAGCCACGCGCCCATGGTGTCGTCGCCCACGTCCCAGACCAAGCGTGCGGGGACGACCATGCCGGCGAGCGCCAGCGCCGTGTTGCCGAGCGCGCCGCCGACCCGCCAGTCGATGTGGTCGACCAGCGTCTCGGTGCCGGGTTTGGGCCAGGGCGCGACGGGGCCCAGGAGCAGGTCGATGCTGGCGTTGCCCGCGACGATCAGCCGCGGCGGCCGCTCGTGGTGGCCCACGCTCAGCCCTTGACGCCGGTGAGGACGACGCCCTCGATGATCTGCTTCTGGAAGATCAGGAAGATGATCAGCACGGGCACGATCGCCAGCGACGACGCGGACATGATCAGGTTCCACTGGGTGGCGGCCTCACCCGAGAAGTTGGAGATGCCGACCGGGATGGTGCGCATCTCGGGGCGCTGCCCGACGATCAGCGGCCACAGGTAGGCGTTCCAGTTGCCGATGAAGGCGAAGATGCCGAGCGCGGCGAGGCCCGGGCCGACCAGCGGCAGCCCGATGCGCCAGAACAGGCCGAACTCGCTGACGCCGTCGATGCGGCCGGCGTCGAACAGGTCGCGCGGCAGCGTCTGGAAGAACTGGCGCATGAGGAACACGCCGAAGCCAGGGATCAGCCCCGGGAACATCAGGCCCCAGTAGGTGTTCACCCAACCGTAGTCCGCCGACATGACGAACCAGGGGATGACGAGCATCTCGGTGGGCACCATCAGCGTCGACAGGATGAGAAGGAAGATCAGGTTCTTGTACGGGAACTTCAGCGTGGCGAGCACGTACCCGACGAGCGCGCAGAAGAACAGGACCGAGGCGGTCGTGCCGACGGCCACGATGATGCTGTTGAGGAACCACTGGGGGAAGGCGGTGCCGGTCACGACCTCGACGTAGTTCCCGAGCGTGAACCGCTCCGGCCAGATCTGGAAGGAGAGGACCTCGCGGTAGGGCTTGAACGAGCTCAGCAGCATCCAGAGGAACGGGAACACCATCGCCAGCGCCCCGAGCGTGAGCAGCACGTAGCTCAGGACGACCCAGAGGTTGGCGGGGCGCCGCCGTGGGGGCGCGTCGCCGGCGCGAAGGCCGCGCACGACGGTCGGTTCGCTCGCGATCATGCGAAGGCTCCCATCAGTACTCCACCCGGCGCTGCGTCAGCCGCAGTTGGATGAGCGTGACCACCAGGATGATGGCGAAGAGCACCACCGTCACGGCGGCGGCGTACCCGAGGCGGGCGCGTCCGAAGGCCTCCTGGTACATGTAGAGCGCGATCGACAGGGTGCGGTTGAGCGGCCCCCCCTGGTCGGTGAAGTTGATGTTGACGATCTGGTCGAAGAGCTGCAGCGCGTTGATGGTGGTGATGACCACGCTGAACACGATCACCGGGTTCAAGAGCGGCAGCGTGACGTGCCAGAACAGGTCCCAGGGCGTGGCGCCGTCGATGCGCGCCGCCTCGTAGTAGATGCGCGGGACGCCCTGCAGACCGGCGAGGAAGATGACCACTTGGAAGCCGAGCTGCTGCCAGACCACCACGACCGCGACCGAGACGAGCGCCAGGTTGGGGTCGGTCAGGAAGCGCTGCGGGTCGATGGCGAGGCGCTCCAGCCCGAATTGCTCCAGGAAGACGTACCAATTGATGAGCAGCGTGTTGATGATGCCGTAGTTGTAGTTGTACATCCAACCCCACACCCACGCGACGGCGACCGCGGGGGTGATGTAGGGAGCGAAGTAGATGGCGCGGTAGGTACTGCGCCCGCGAGCGACCGCCTGAAGCATGAGCGCGATGCCGAGGCCGAGCGCCATCGAGGCGGGCACGGTGATCACGGCGTACTGGAAGGTGTTCCTGAGCGCCTGGTGGAAGACCGGGTTCTCGAGCAACTCGCGGTAGTACCCGAGCCCGACGAAGGTGCGCCGCGCCGGGTCGACGTGCCACGTGTAGAGCGAAAGATAGAAGGACTGCAGCGCGGGCCAGAAGCGGATGAAGCCGTAGAACGCGAGCGGGATGGCCAGGAAGATGTACGCCCATAGCGCCTCGCGGTGCGCGAGCGACAGGGAACGACGACGGCGTCCGGGCGGTGTGGAGGTCACTCGGCTCCTTGCTGGGTGCGTGGCTCGAGGCGGACGGTGGGGCGACCGACGAACGGTCGCCCCACCGGGTCGAACGGCGGCTTACTGCGCGTTGGCGGCGTCGAGCAGCGCCTGGTCCTCCGCGGCCGCTTGCAGGATCGATTCGAGCGGGTCGGCGCCCTCGAGGAGGACGCGGTTGATCGCGTCGATCAAAGCGCTGCGCTGCGCGCCTTCGTCGACGAACTGGGTGGCCTCGGCGTACGCCAGGCCGGCGATGAAGGCGCCGTACACCGGGTCGGCGATCAGTTCGGGGTCGGCGACCAACGTGCGGGCGGCGGGAAGCTCACCCACGACGTCGAGCCACAGCTGCATGGACTCTTCGGAGGTGACGAACTTGATGAAGCGCGAGGCGGCCTCGAGCTTCTCGGGGCTCGCGTACGCGTTGCCGGTGAGGCCGTTCATCCAGAAGGAACCGAAGTTGCTCTGGACGCCGTTGTCGAAGGTCGGCAGCTCGGCGACGCCCCAGTCGAACTGGGCGTTGGTGCTCACGTTGCCGAGGGCGAACGAGCCGTCGATGATCATCGAGATGCTCTCGAGGTTGACGAAGCCCTCGCGGTAGCCGCTGTTGCCCGGGACGAACTCGGCGACGCCGACCTCGTGCTCGGTCTGCAGCGAGGTGTAGAAGGCCAGCGCCTCGGCGCCGATCTCGTTGCCGTAGAGCACCTCGGTGCCGTCGGCGCTGTAGGGCGGCGTGCCGAGCTGGTTCGTGAGCACCGTGCGGACCACGTGGTGGTCCTGACCGGCCGGCGAGACGCCGAAGCCGATGCGTTCGAAGCGCGGGCCGCGCTTGATGGTCAGCGCCTTGGCGGCGTCGACGAACGCGTCCCACGTGGCCGGCGGGTTCTCGGGGTCGAGCCCGACCTCGCGGAACTGGTCCTTGTTGTAGAAGAGCGCCAGCGCCCGCACCGCGGTCGGCAGACCGTAGTAGGCGCCGTCGATCTTCACCGCGTCGACCATCGGGATGAAGTAGCTCTCGATCGAGGCTTCGTCGAAGTGCTCGGCGGGCAGGGGCTCGACGTAGCCGGCGCGCTGCCACGCGCCCGCCCAGCCGTAGAACAGCTGCACGACGTCGGGGCCCTCGCCGGCGGCGAGGGCGGCCGCGACGCGCTCCTGGTAGGAGGCGTACGGGCCGGCGTTCTCCTGGACGACGATGACGTCGGGGTTCTCGGCGTTGAACCGTTCGATGAGCTGCTCCATCGCGTCGATGCGAGCGCCGAAGTCGTACTGCCAATAGGTGATGCTGACCTGCGCCTGCGCCACGCCGATGACGGCGACGGCGGCGACGAGGAGCGTGCGGACGAGGTGCTTCAGGTTCATGTGGTGGTGTCCTTTCCGGGCGCCCGCAACTGCCGGTGCGCCGCGTCGATCCGAGCGGTCGAGGTGTCGACCGCTCGATGATACTCGGCCAGCTCGCGCCGGGCGAGTTCGATCTGCGACCGAACGGCCGTGGGGGCAGGTCCCCCGATGCCGTTCCGGCGCACCACGAAGGCGGCGGGCGAGAGCGCGTCGGCGAGCGCCTCGGCCGAGAGCCGCGGGCCGCCGCACCCGACCAAGTCGTCGGGCGTGGCCGATGCGAGGGGGCGGCTTCGGTCCGCCTGAAGTCGGACCAAAGCCGATGCGATGCGGTGCGCCTCGGGGAAGGTGCGACCGCCCGACCGGACGAGCTCGTCGGCGAGCTCGGTGGCGGTGGTGTCGGTGGCCGCGGCGCGGGCTGCGAGCCGGTCGGCGTCGACGGTGGCGCCGCGAAGGCAGGCGACGAGCAGCTCGAGGCCGGCGTCGAGCGCGTCCAAGACCGTGTGCACGGCCTCCTGCGCGTCGGGGCCGACGTCGTTCACGTCGCCGAAGGGGACGTTGTGGCCGGCGAAGGCGAGCATCTGGGCGGCTCCGGCCGCCCGCCCGAAGCGCGTGCGGGCGTGCTCGAGGGTCACCGGGTTGCGCTTCTGCGGCATGATCGACGACCCCTGGACCAGGTCGTCGGCCAAGCGCAACCAACCGTCGGCCGCCGCCGCGACCAGGTCGTGCACGAGTCGCGAGAGCCCGACGCCGAGCGTCTGGCCGATGGCGGCCAGGTCGAGCTGCCAATCCGCCGCGGCGACCGCGTCGTAGGTGTTCGCCACCGGCTCGGCGAAGCCGAGCGCGGCCGCGGTGAAGGCGCGGTCGAGCGGGTGGCTCGAGCCGGCCAGCGCGGCGGCGCCGAGCGGGCAGCGGTCGAGGCGCGAGAGGGCGCCCAGCACGCGCTCGTGGTCGCGCCCGACCATCGCGGCCGCGGCCACCAAGTAATGCGCGAACGTGGTCGGCTGGGCCGGTTGGTGGTGGGTGGTGGCGATGATCACGGTGTCGACGTGGGCGTCCGCCAGGTCGAGCAGCGCGGCGCGCAGCGCCCCCGCGCGGCGCGCGACGCGCAGCAGGCCGTCGCGGGCGGCGAGCACGTACGCGGTCATGTCGAGGTCGTTGCGGCTGAGGCCCAAGCGCAGCCAGGCGAGGGCGTCGGCGCCGATCTCCGCCTCGAGCCGCTTCTGCAGCGCGAAGTAGAGGTCGGGGACGCCCGCCTCGGGGGGTGGCGGCGGCAGGTCGCGCTGGCGCCGCAGGCCGGCGTCGAGGGCGTCGAGCTCGGCCTCGTGGCCGGCCGCCGCCGGCAGCCGCGCGACCGTGCGCGCGTGGGCCGTGAGCGCGTCGAGGAACGCGTCGTACAGGTGCTCGGCGGCGAAGGCGTGGTCGGGCGCCAAGACGCGGTCGGCGTAGGCGGGGTGCCAGGTCATGCGCCGGTCCCCCGGGGCGTGAGGTCGAGGCCGAGCAGGCGCGCGGCGTTGCCACCGAAGACGAGCGCGACGTCGGCCTCGGGCAGGTTCATGG
>JBHEOT010000047.1:0-787 GCA_046260675.1 Trueperaceae bacterium
GCCCACGACCGTCCAGACGTACCAGCTCGCCGCGAGCAGCGTGACCAGGCCGTTGACCCACGTGATCTTCTCTTGGAACGTCATCGAGCCCTCCCCATGTCGAAGTTCTTTGACATGCGGAGTGTAAAGCGAGCGTGACATCGTGTCAAGTGTTTTTTACATTCATGTCCGCGGCGCGGCCTTGCGGCGCGCGAAGGCGCCGTCGAGACCCAGCTCGAAACGCCCCTGAAGACGCCGAGGTGGACCGTTGCGCGCACTCGACGTTCGAGGACGTAGGCGCGATCGCGGCGGCGTCCGGGCCCCACGAACGGTAGTACTCCATCATGGCGGCGCTCCCCACCTTCAGGGAAGGGACGCGACCGCCTCGGTCAGTCGGTCGAGGGCGTCTTGAACGGTCTGTCGTGGACAGCCGATCGTCATCCGGGCGAACCCCGCCCCTTCGCGTCCGAACCAGTATCCGGGGGCGAGCGCGAGGCCGGCTCGACGCGCCAGGAGCGTCTCGAGCTCCTTCGGGTCCAGGCCGAGGCCTCGGAAATCCAGCCACAGGAGGAACGTGCCGTCCGGTTCGATCATCGAGACGCCGAGGTCGTGGGCCCGCAACCGTTCGCGGACGAGGTCGACGTTCCCTCGGAGATGGTCCAGCAACGCGTCGAGCCAGCCCGCGCCGTCGCGATACGCCGCCTCGGTCGCTGCGACCGCGAACACGTTCCCCTTGTTGATGTGGAACCGGCGGGCGAAGCCCCGGAACGCCTCGCGGTGGCGGTCGTCCGGGATCACCACCATCGCG
>JBHEOT010000047.1:797-16751 GCA_046260675.1 Trueperaceae bacterium
GTACGGAACGTACCGGTGTGGCGCGAAGGCGAAGTCGCCATGGATCTCGTCGGCGATGACGAAGACGCCGTGGCGCGCGCACGTCGCCGCGACCCGCGCGAGCTCCGCCTCCGACCACACCCGACCGACGGGGTTGTGCGGGTTGCACAGGATCATCACCTTGGTGTTCGGGTCCGCCGCTTTCGCTTCGAGGTCCTCGAAGTCCATCTCGTAGCGCCCGGACACGAGCTTCAGTGGGTTCTTGACGATCCTGCGCCCGGTCCCTCGGATGGCCGACCGGAACTCGAAGAACACCGGCGGCTGAATGATGACGCCGTCCCGTTCGTTCGAGTGCTGGTCGATCAAGATCGAGACGGCGCTCAGGACCGACGGGCTCGCGGTGAGCTCGCGTCGAGCCAGCGCCCAACCGTGCCGGGTCCGGTACCAGTTCTCGAGCGCGGCGAAGTAGTCGTCGGGTTTCGTTCCATAGCCATAGATCCCGTGCGCCACCCGCTTCTCCAGGCGCTCGATGACCGCCGGAGGCGCCTTCACGTCCATGTCGGCGACCGACATCGGGATCGCTCGCTCGTTCCCGAAGTGCTCGGCGAGGAAGGCTCGACTCCACTTCATCGTCGGGACTTCGTTGCGATCGATCGGTTCCTCGAAGTTCATGGTGCCTCGCTTCCAGCGTCCTACCGAGAACCCGGCACGCCGCGGCGCCTTCCCGCGCTTCAGGCGGCCGCTGACCAGATCCGAACACGGCTGCCAGCGTACCCGTGGACGGCGCGGATGCCCGCGACCCGCCCCCACGACGCCGCGCACCAACGCGATGCCGACCGACCCGATCCGCGGCGTCCAGGCGAGCGCCCTTCTCACGCGTCCCGGCTAAACTCGAAGGCCGTGAACCGTCGACGCTTCCTCACCCACGCGGCCGCCGTCGCCACCGCGGCCGCGCTGGGGTCGTCCGCCGCCCAGGCCTCGGGCACGTACCCGTTCGACGTGGTGCACGAGCGCGCGCCGCTCACCGGGTTGCGAACCCCGCTCCGCATCGCCTGGCTGACCGACCTCCACCACGGCGAGTTCGTCCGCACGGCCTCGGTGCGGGCCTGGGTCGATGCCGCGCTCCGCGAGGCGCCCGATCTGGTGCTGTTGGGGGGCGACCTCGTGGATCAGACCCCGGGGGCCGACCCCGACGCCGAGCTCTTCGCGGAGCTCGCCCGCCTGCACGCGCCGCTCGGCGTGCTGGCGGTCGCGGGCAACCACGACCACGGCCGTTTCCGCGGGCTCGGCCCCTACGTCGCCCGCTTGCAGGGCGCCGGCATCGACGTCCTCGTGAACCGCGGCGTCGTAGTGCGCCCCGACCTGTACGTCACGGGGCTCGACGACTACCGCAACGGCCGGCCCGACCTGGGCGCCACCCTGCGTGACCGGCCCGTGGCCGGCGCCACCCTGCTCGTTTCGCACAACCCCGACGTGCTCCCGGAGGTGCCGACCGACGTCGGCCTGACGCTTTCCGGGCACACGCACGGCGGCCAGGTGGTGCTGCCCGGCGTCGGCGCGCTCCAGACGTCGTCGCGCTACGGCGACCGGTTCCTCGCGGGTTGGGTCGAAGGTCCGGCGCGCGGCTACGTGTCGCGCGGCCTCGGGGTGACGAGCCTGCCGCTGCGGATCAACTGCCCGGCCGAGCTCACGGTCCTGGACCTCGAACCGGCGGCGTGAGCGCTTGGCAGGGACGCGTGCCGCGAGTCAGCGTCCGACGTCGGCCACCCGCCCCGAGCGATGGGACGCTGGCTTCTCGTCGCGCCACCTAACCCGCGTTAGGGTCAGACCATGCGAACCATAGCGCTCGCCCTCCTGCTGCTCGCCCTCACCGCCTGCGTCCCCGTCGTCGACGGCGTCGGCACCGAGCCCGTGATCCCGGGCGCCCGCGTGGCCTCGGCCCCGTTCGGCGACTTCACCACCGGCTACGAGGTGCTCGGCGACGGCCCGCCGGTCGTGATGGTGCACGGCATCGGGGGCGGCTCCAGCGTGTTCCAGTACCGGCGCAACGCCCCCGCGGTCGCCGACGCGGGCTACCGGGTGTACGCGCTCGACCTGCTGGGGTTCGGCCGCTCGTCGCGCCCGCAGCAGCGCACCGTGCAGGACGACCTGGTGGCCCAGGTGACGTCGTTCCTCGAGGACGTGGTGGGCGAACCGGCCGTGCTCGTCGCCAACGGACTCTCGGCGGCGCACGCCATCCGCATCGCCGCCGAGCGCCCCGACCTGGTCGCCGGCCTGGCGCTCATCGCGCCCACCGGCTACCGGAGCCTCAACCGCCCGCAGGACGCGAGCCGCGAGCGCACGTACGACGTCTTCGCCAACCCGATCGTCAGCGAGGTCTTCACCGGCCTGCTGGTCGACGAGGGGGCGCAGCGGTTCTTCCTGCTCGACGCCTACGCCGACCGCGCCAGCCTCACCGAAGAGGTGCTCGCCTCCTACGACCGCAACCTGCGCTCGGAGGACGCGCGCTGGATCGTGTTCTCGTTCGTCAGCGGCAACCTCGACCAGGACGTCTCGGAGTTCTGGCCCGCCACCCGCCAACCGGCGCTGCTGGTGTGGGGCACCGCCCCCGGATTCAGCTCCTACGAGGACGCCGAGGACTTCGTCTTGGCGCGCCCCGACGCCCAGCTGGTGGTGTTGCGCGACGCGGCGCTGCTCCCGAACGAGGAGCGACCGGACGCCTTCAACGAGGTGCTGCTCGGGTTCCTCGAGCGCAGCGGGCACTGAGCAGCTGTCTCGAGCGTCAAGTGGGGCTCGGACAGCGGGCCGCCCGCGGCGCACCGGATCACCCCGACCAGAGGCGGAACGCGACGTGCTCCCTCGCGGCGGCGAAGTCGCCATCGGTCGTGAGGAGCTCCAGCGCGTGCCGTCGGCACAGCTGAACGATCAACGCGTCGATCGTGCCGACCTGAACGCCCTTGCGACGGCAGGCGTTGCGGACTTCGGCGGCCGCGACGTGGTCGTCTAGGTCGGGGTGCACGAACGTCAGCGCCGCGAGGTGCTCCAGGAGTCGCTCGCGGTCGCGCGGGCCGGCGAACCCTTGCAGGAGTTCCTGAACGATGAACCCCGTGGTGACGACCAGCGTGCCGCCACCGAGCGCTTCGCGCAGCGCCGCCACCTGCGTCCCTGTCTCTCCGCCGTCGCGTCGGAAGGCGAGCGACCACACGCTGGTGTCGACGAGTAGGTTCATCCGTCGCGTGAGCGTTCGGCCTTGTAGTCGAAGGTGGCATCCCAGTCGAGCTCGCCGAACAGCTCCGTGGCGCGCCGCTGTTCCAGCCGCGCGACGTACTCTTCGAGCGCGCGGGTCACGGTCGCCTTCTTGGTGCGCTCCCCGCTCAGGCGGAACGCCCGATCGAGGAGTCGGGGATCGAGGTCGAGGTTCGTGGCCAATGTGTGTGATCTCCTGTGTGAAACCCTACACCAGCATGGCCCCGAGCCGTCAGACGCGCCGTGACACCGAGCACCGCGCACCCCGCTTCACTGCGAACCACCGAATGACCGGGGGCATGCCCGACAGGAAACGAGCGCTTCGCGGCTGAAGATCAGGTCGACGATGACACGCACGTGGGCTGGCTGCTCAAGGGGCGCGACATCGCACGGAACGGCACGACGGGCCATTCGGCGTCCAGCTCCGATCCGCACGGCTCGGCGAGGTCGGCCCACCAGACCTTCCTCTACGCGATCACCCGTCGCCGCGCGCGACGACGCGGCGCCCTGCGCGCGCGACGAAGGCGTCGACCGTCGGCTTGTCTTCGACGACGGCGTCGAGCGCGGCGGTCACGGACGACGGGTCGAAGCGCGCCACGAACTCTCGCAGCGCCCGGGCGCAAAGCTGGCTCCGTGAGTGGCCGAGGCGGCGGGCGAGGCGATCGGCGTCCTCGAACACGTCGTCGGGGATGGACACGGTGACCTTCACACCAAGAGTATGGCCGGTGCTTCCGGTCCTGACGTGCGCCCGTGGGGCTGGTGCCGAGAAACCCTAGGCAATCGCGCCGCCGCTGCGCCGCGAGCGCACCGACTGGTACCGTTCGCCACGATGCCCACCCCCGAAGCCGTCCCCACGCCCGTCCTCGTCGCCGAGGACGTTGGCGTGCGCCTGGGCGGCGTCGCCATCCTCGAGGGCATCGACCTCGCGCTCGCGCCGGGCGACCTGACGCTCCTGGTCGGCCCCAACGGCGCCGGCAAGAGCACGCTGCTGCGCGCGCTCGCGGGGCTGCTGCCGGCGTCGGGCGACGTGCGCGTCGCCGGCCGTCTGCCAGGCAGCACCGCCGCCCGCGCGACCTTCGTCTTCGCCCCCGACGAGCCCGCCTTGTACGAGGACCTGACCCTGGCCGAGCACGCGCGCTTCACCGCCGCCCTGTACCGGCGCCCCGAAGCCGAAGCGCGCACGCGCTCGCTGCTCGAAGCGTTCGACCTGGGCACCAAGCTCGACGAGATCCCCGGAAGCCACTCGCGCGGCATGCGCCAGAAGCTGGGGTTGGCGCTCGCGCTGGGGCTCGAGATGCCGCTGACGCTGCTCGACGAGCCCTTCAACGGCCTCGACGCGGACGCGCAGGCGACGCTGGCGCAGGCCTTGGTCGTGCGCGCGGCCGACGGCGGCGCGGTGCTGCTGACCGGTCACCAGCAGGAGCTGCCGGCCACGCTCGGCGCGCGGGTCCTGGCGCTGCGCGGCGGCCACCTGGTCGCCGAGGCGTGATCCCGACCGCGGGCGTCGCCGACGTCGCGACGGGCGCCGACGCCAGCGCCGCGGCGCGAGCCGTCGCCGACCTGCGCCGCCGCACCCTCGGCCGCGCCGCGCGCGGGTACGCGGTGTGGGTGGGGCGCGCCGTCGGCTGGTGGACGATCGGTTACCTGGTGTTCTGGGTCGTCGTCTTCGGGATCGCCGCGTTCGAATCGCTGCCCACGCTGGACCCGCCGCTGCCCGCGGCGGTGGCGCCGGCGCTCGCGGGGCTGGCGTCGCTGCTCGCGTTCGCGCCGCTGGCGTTGGCCGGCCGAGCGCCGCCCGTCGCGCTCGACCGGCGCGACCTCTACCGCCTGGCGCTGAGCGCCGCGCCCCCCTACGCGGTCCTGCGCTGGCGGCTGCGGGCGCGGCGGGTGGCGGCTGGCGCCGTGGGGGCGGTGGCGGGTGGCGCATGGAGCCTGCTCGCTCCCGCCCTGGCGGGAACGAGCGCGCCGTGGGCGGCGCCGGCGCTGGCGCTAGCGGCGGTCGCCTGGGTCGACCTCGGCTGGCTGCGCTACGCCGGGTACCGGCGACCCGACGAGGACGGGCGCGAGGCGCGCCGCGTCACCACCGCCCTGCTCGGCCTCGCCGTCGCAGGCGGCGCCGCGGGCGCGCTGTTGGGCGTCGCGATCGGTCGCGGCTGGGCCGCTCTGGGCCCGGCGGGGGCGCTGGCGAGCGCGTCGCCGCTCGTGCTCGCGCTGCCCGCGCTGCTCGCGTTGGTGGCCTCCGCCGCGGTGCGGCGCTCGCTGGCGAGCTCGTGGCCGCCGCGCTTCGCACCGCAGAGCCTGGTGCTCACCCAGCTCCAGGCGATGCGCACCTTCCAGTGGATCGCCCGCGCGGCCGGGCTCCCGATGCGCGGCGAAGCCGACGCGTTCGTGCGCGACCGGCTGCTCGCCGCGCTGTTCGACCGTCCCGACGCGGTGCGCCCGCGCCGCTCGCTGCGCCCGCCGCCCGCAACCGCGCCGCTCTGGCGCGCGTTCGCCTGGCGCGCCGCGAGCGCCTGGGTGCGCCGCCGGACGTGGCCGCGCTTGGCCTCGCTCGCCACCACGCTGGGGGCCGCCGCCGGCGCGCTCGCCGCGGGCGTCGCCGCCAGCCCGCGGCCGACGGCGCTCCCCGAATCCGGCTTCGTCACCCCCGGCGACGCCTTCGGGCAGGGCGTGCTGGTCGCGGCGGTCGTGTTCGGCGCCGCCTGGTGGGCGGCGCGGGCGTGGGGCTCGTGGCTCGGCCCCTCGCTGCCCGCCGGCACCCTGCCCGTGGACCCCGGCACGCGCACCGCCGGGCGGCTCGCCGTGGGCGGTGCGGCGCTGGCCTTGGGCTTGGGGCTCGCCGCGCTGGTCGGCGTGCTCGCAGGATTGGGGCCCACGCTCGCCGCCGCCTGGGGCGCGGCCCTCCTGCTCGCCACCGTGGGCGTCGTCCTCGAGAAGTACGGCACCTGGAGCGGGGTGGGCGCGGGCGGCTGGGAGGCGCAGCTGGTCGCGGCGCTCGTCGCAGCCGCGCCGACCATGCTGGCGGTGGCGTTCGGGGCGCCGGGGCTGGCGCCGATCGCGTCGGCGCTGGTGTTGGCGGTGGCGTGGGTGCTGCCGGTCTGACGGTTCGCGTTCGAGGTCTGGATCACCCAGGGTGGAACCGCGCCTCCACGGCGCTTGGCGTCGCTCAAACCCGCGCGTACCGCTGCGTCGCGGCGCTACCGCCAGCGGCTCACGGTCGACCAGTGAAGGCCCTCGCGCCGCAGGATCTGTCCGCGTTCGCCGGGCGCGAGCGCGTCATCGAGCTCCGCCAGGATCCGCTGCTTGTAGGCCGAGCTGAAGGTGCGCCCCATGCGAACCTCGCCATGTCCGGACCGATTCGTCTCGTCAAGAAGCTTGCTCGCTGCACGACATCCCATCTGCCTTTGAACGGAAACTCGGGAACGAACCCGGCAAACACCAGACTGGCGCAGACGGTCGGGCGTGCTCACGCAGCAGCCACGCAGGCGACGGGGACGCGGACGGGAGTGCTGACGAAGCGGCGCGCAGCGTTCTCGTTCTCGAAGCGGACGGTCACCGTCCACTGGTTGACGTTCTTCACGATCGCGTGTTGGCCGTTGAGGTACGTGGGTCGCGTTCCGTGGATGACGACGTGGTCGCCGGGGTTGAGGGTGGCGCCCTCGAGGGTGGCACGGAACTGGCGGCGGGCTTTGATCGCGCGCGAGAGCGTGTCGAGGTGGGCGTCGAGGCTGCCGTTGCTGATGGCGGTGAGGGCGGTTCGGGGGGCATGGTTCCTCCTGCGGGCATGCGTGCGCCCGCCCTGCGGGCGCTAGGGGCGTCCGGGGCGTGGCGTGTGCGGGGTTGGGTGCGGTGCAGTCTTGTGGTGGGGGAGCGTGGCCTGGGAGCGCCTCAGCGCGCGAGGCGTTGGGGTCGGGCTACCGCACGGGGGTGCGTCGTTGCCTGGGGGGCGTGGAGCTCAGGCGCGCGCGTCGATGACGTCGGTGTGCGTGAAGTCGTCGCCCTTGAACAGAAGCGGCGCGCGGAGGTCGGTCGCGAGGGCGTAGCTGAACACGTCCCCGTAGTTGAGTCGGGCGGGGTGCCCTCTGCCGCGGCCGAAGTCGCGGTAGGCCTCGCGCGCACGGCGCGCTTGGTCGGGCGTGACGGGCTCGATCACGACCTGGTAGAGCTCGAGGAGTTCGTCGAAGCGGCGCGAGGCGATCGGGTTGCGTGCGGCGTCGATGACGGCGCCGACCTCGACGTAGCTGGCTGCCGAAACGTGGACAGTGGTCGCGTTGGTGATCGTCTCGAGGAGGGAGGGCGCGTCGGGCTCGTCGCGCAAGATGGCCACCCAGGCGGAGGAATCAACGACCAGCATCGTGCGGCAACCCACGTTCGTCGAACAGCAGTTCGTCGGGGTTCTCGGGGAGCTCGGCCTGCGCGAGTCGGGCGGCGCAATCGCGGCCGATGGCGAGGGCCCGTTCGATGAGCCGAGCGCGCTCTTTGGGCGTCCGCCGCGTGGCGGCGTGCTGCTCGCGCTCCCACCGTTCGCGGAGCGCTTCGGTCACGACCTCGGTCATGGAGGTGCCGGTGGCGGTGGCGAGCTCCTTGGCGAGGCGGTGCGCTTCGGGGTGCTTGATGTTCAAGCTCATGTCTATTAATCTACCACGCTTGGGTGCTTTTCTACCCTTACCGTGTGGTTGGCCGAGCGCGCGGTCGCTGTCGAGCGTACGGCGGATGATCTCGCGCGAGAGGAGCGCGTACGCGTTCTCGTTGCCGGCTTGCAGCGCCCGCAGCATGCGTTCGTAGGCGTCCGCGCCGTACTCCTGCTCGCGCAGCGCGTGCAGTTCCGGGTCGTTGTCGAGGAGCGCGTCGACGTGCCGGTCAGAGCGCTTGGGTTCTTCGCCCTTGTGCTCGAGGTAGCGGATCGCGCGCTCGCCGACCTTCGGGGGTCGGCGAGCGCGGTGCTGGGGTGGGTTGCGTGGGGGCGGCGCGATGCCGCGGCGCGTTAGCGAACGATGCAGCCGACTTGCACGGTGATGTTGCCGAGGTGGCGGGCGATAGCGATGGGGTCTAGGTTCTGCCCGCGGTCCCAGGCGTTGATGCGGAGGCCGGTACGGTTCGCGTACTGGACGATGGCGTTGTTGTTGTGGATGAAGACCCATTTCTCGCCGTACCCACTTTCGGATAGGCCGTCTAGGTCGACCGCTGGGAATGTGGTGCCGCCGAGGATGATGCCGACGAGCAGGCCGGCGTAGTCGAGCACTGGTGCGCCGCTGCTTCCGGGTCCGCTGGCGTTGCGCATGACGTTGAGGTACGGGAACTCGTTGGGTGGCAGTCCCTCTTGCACCTGCCCCCACCGGAGTTGCAGGTCGAACGCTTCGTCGTCGGTTCCGTCGAAGCCCCCGGTGAAGATGTCCTCGGGCGGGTCGGGGATCGACACCGTAGAGGTACCAAAAACGATGCGTACCGCCGCGAAGGCGTCGGTGGCGATGCCGGTGGCGAGCGACGCGAGGTCGAAGTCCTGGTCGATGGCGAGTATCCGAGCGGGAACCCATTCGCCGTCGCGCGCGCGCACGAAGACCGCGTCCGGGTCGCACTCGCGCAGCACGTGCGCGTTCGTGAGCGCGTCCCCGTGGTCGTTCACGAAGAAGGCTGTGCCGAAGCCGATCTGTTGCGCGAGCGCGGTGGGCGCAAGCGCGATGATCAGCGCGAGGAGCGTGGTGAGGCGCGCGATGGCGTGCGGGTTGGTGCGCATGGGCCCTCCGAAGCGGGTGTAGGGGCGATTGCAGGGGCGCGTGTTCCGGGTGGTTGGCGTGCGCTCGTGGGTGTCCACTAGCAAGGGTCAAGACCCGAAGAGGACTTCGAGAAGGTGCTGCACGAGCTGCCCCTCATGGACGGTGGCATCGCCGGAGGATTGGCGTTCTCGGCCTTCGCGCCGCTCTATGCGCACCGCGTCCTTGAGCGGCACCAGGTAGCGCCCCTCCTTGGGGAACAGCGACGTGCGCCACTCGGTGCCGCCGATGCGCGCAGTCACCGGCACCATCCCCCAGCCGTACGTGACCGCCGACGCGACCGCGCGCACCTCGGCGCTCTCGGCGTCGGCCACCGCCACGTAGAAGAACGGGGCCGGACCCCGCCACTCGAAGACCGGTCCGGTGAAATCGATGCGCATGCGTCGCCCCCGATCGGTGCGTTCGTCACTCCCTGCGTGCCCGCTCCAGGACCGACGCGGCCAGCTTGCGGGTGGCGCCGGCGTAGCGCTTGCCGCGCAGGACCTTCGCCGCCATTCGCTCGGCTTCGGCCGATGTCTCGTGCGACGCCGCCCGCTGGGAGAGCGCCGACGCGGCGAGGCTCTTCTGGATCTTCGAAGCGCGCGGGTCGCGCATCACCTGGGCGGCGAGCACGGCGACGGAGGTGGACGTGCCCTTGCCCTTGGCGGACACGGCACCTCCGGCCCTGCCGGCGCTCTTCGGGGCGAGCGCCAGGCGCGCGTCGTACAGGTCGACCGCGCGCTGGAGGTTGAGCCAGTACTCCGGCTCGATTCCGAAGTGCTGCGCCAACCGCAGCGCCATCTCCGCCGTCACCGCCCGCCGCTCCCGGAGGAGTTCGTTGATGGACTGCCGCGAAACGCCGATCGCATCGGCAAGACCGCGCACGGTGAGTCCGTAGTCCGGAAGGAACTCCTCGCGGAGGATCTCACCTGGATGTATGGGCCGGCGCTCGAGCGGCCGCGTGTTCGGGATGCTCATCGGTCACGAACCTCCTCCCTAGTGGTAGTCGCATACCTCGACGTCGTGGGCGTCCCCATCAGCGAACCGGAAACAGACCCGCCACTGATCGTTGATCCTGATCGACCACGGCCCGGTTCGATCGCCCGAAAGCCTTTCCAGTCGGTTGCCCGGGGGGACCCGCAGCGTTTCGACCGTGGTCGCCGCATCGATCGTGGACAGCTTGCGGAGCGCCCGACGCGTGACGTCGGGCGGCAAACGCCGCGTCGAACCCGTCACCCAGAACCGCTCCGTCTCCTTGTCGGCGAACGAGTGGATCACGGCCAACTGTAACGCGTCACGTGACACGGCTTGAAGGGGAAACTGCCTAGGATCGCGGCGTCTCCTCGACCGCCTGGGCCCACACTCGCCGCAGATGCGCCGTCACCCACTCGTCGTCGCGCTGCGGGTAGGCGAAGCCGAAGCGCTCGGCGACGCCCGTTGCCACGTCGCGGACCAGGTCGCACAGCGCCTCGAGCGCCGCCCACGTCCGCTCGGGGTCGGCGTCCGCGTACGTCGCCTCCAGTCGCGCCCAGGTCTCGGGCGGCAGCACCCGCCGCAGGTCGCGGCCGACCTCGCCCGGCCCACGCCGGAAGCCGCTCGCCGCAGCCACGTCCCAGCCGAAGGTCGTGAGCAGCTGCGCGCGCAGCACGACGTCCAGGTGGTGGTGGGCGTAGGTGGTCTCGCCGCGCGCGGGTGTCGACTGCCACATCCCGGGGACCGACAGAAGGTACATCGTCTCATGAACGGCGCGCCAGTCCTCCTCGGACACCAGCACAGCGTTCCTGGGTAATGCGTCACGTGACACGTGTCACCTGCCGAGCCGCCAGGCTACCGCGCCTCGCCCTCGCCGTCGGTCGCTGCGTCCGACCTCTCGAGCACGGCTCCGTCCTCGACGGATGCGACCTCCGGGCTCCCGGTGACGGTCGTGTCGACCGCCACCACGTGGGCGGACCCGCGCAGGTCGAACGCGACGCGCGCGTGGTCCTCGAACGCCACGCCCTCGAGGTGCGCGGTGGCGTCGGCGTGCGCGACCAGGCCAGTCGGTTGGTCCGCGAAGCGGGTGCCGCGGATCTCGGCGCGCGAGCGGACGTCGACCTCGACGCCGCTCACGTCGTGGCCGCGCACCACGCCGTCGAACAGCTTGAGGACGGCGTCGCCGGACAACCGCACGCCGGTGAGGCCGTTCGCGGCGATCTCGACCTCGGCGAGGAACGCCGTGGCTTCGCGCAACAGCATCAATCCGAAGTCGTTGTCGACGAAGCGCCCGCGGATCACGTTCAGGCTGCCGCCCCCCCGAACCCAGGTGTGCGCCCGACCGCCGTTGCGCTCGACCGCGACGTCGACCAGGTCGAGCGACGCCGTGCCGGCGACGTCGAAGGCGCCACCGCGGTTGTCGGCCACGGTCCCACCCTCGATGCGCAGCTCCCCCTCGTCCCGGACGGCGACCGCCGGCCGGTCGACGTTCAGCGCGACGTAGGTTTGGCCGCTGTCCTCGATCCGCACGTCGCGCGCGGTGACGCGCGCCGCGCCCAGCACCAGCAGCGCGCTGTCCGGGTGGCCCCGGAACGTCGTGCGCAGGAACTCGGCCCGCGCGCGCTCCGCGACGCCGACGGCGACCTCGGAGCGGCCGGTCTCCGTGTTCACGTAGCCGTCGTCCTCGAACGACGAGTCGGCGACCGAGGCGGAGGCGCGCCCGCGGACGACGAGCGCGTTGGCGAGCGAGCGGGCGAACCGGCCGCCTTGGACCACGAGTTGGGCGTCCCCCTCGACCAGCATCCCCACGTGGTTCTCCACGACGTCCGCGCCGTCCGCGAACAGGTAGGCGCGGTCGTACAGCTCCACCGCCGCCAACTGATGGTGGCGGAACTCGACGCCGCCGAGCTCCGCGACCGCCGCGCCGCGCAGCACCAGCCCCGTCCCGACGCCGAAGGGGCGGTCCGGGTCGGCCCCCGGAGGACCGAACGGGGCGCGCGCGAACGCGACGTCGAAGGCCGCCAGGCGCGCGTCGCGGACCAGCACGAGGTCGCTGCCCGGCCCGTCGTAGTCGGCCGAGCCGGCCCCGGCGACGGTGAGCGCCTCGAGCCGCAGCATGGCGCGCTCGACCACGCGGAAGCCGAGCCGGCCGGCCACGTCGATCACGGTCGCGTCGCGCCCCGCGCCGACCAGTTCGAGGTCGAGCGCCACCTCGATGGGGGCGTCCAGCGTGAACGTGGTGGCGGCCAGGACGTGGCGCCCGCCCGCCGCGGCCGCCGCACGCAGGTCCTCGACCGTGGCGATGGGCTCCTGCGCGCCCGCGGTAGCCAGCGCCACCAAGAGCGCTACGGCGATGGCACCGAGCCTCGCGCGGATCACCGGTCCTCCACGACGTCTCGTACGACGTCGACGAAGGTGTTCATGCCGATCTGCGGCGTCGCCGCCGCCCACACCGCGATGCCCATCGCGCCCCCGCGAAGCGTGTTGCCGTCGACCCGACCCGTCGCGCGCGCGTCGAACAGGATGCCGCGCTCGGGGTTGCCGTCGAGCAGGTTGCCGGTGACGTCGGCCCGAGCGTCGTCGCCGACGAGGATGCCGTTCCACCCGTTGCGGTCGACCCGGTTGTCGGTGGCGTCGCCGGTCGCCCCCTCGAGGAAGGCGAGGCCCGAGTCCACGTTGCCGTGCACGTCGTTGTCGCTCAAGCTGCCCCAGCTGCGGCCGACCAGGACGACGCCGGAGCCGTTGGTCTCGATGGTCGTGCCGGTGATCGTCGCGCGCGCGTCGCCTTGGACCGCCACTCCGTACTGCGCGTGATCGCGCACGACGCTGCCGTGCAGTTCCAACACCGCGCCCTCGCCCACGCCGATCCCGATGGTGTCGCCCCCATTGATCTCGCTCGTGTGCACCTCGACCCGCGCGCTTCCGCCGCCGTACAGAGCCCCCTCGTTGTCGAGGAAGCGGCTCCCGCGCACGGTGAGGCGCGCGTCTTCGGTCACGAACACGTGCGACCACGTGCCGTTCTCGGCGATCGTCACGCCATCGAGGTCGACGATGGCGCTGCCGGCGATCTCGAGCGCGCCGCCGGTGTTGCCGCGAAGGACGTCGCCCTCCATGCTCAGGTGCGCGTCGCCCTCGAGGAGCACCGCGGAGTAGTAGATCTCGCCGGCCGCGTCGAGTCCGCCGTTCCCCTCGAACGTGCTGCCAACGCTGCGGACCTTCGCGGCGCCGAACAGCGAGAGGGCGGCCCGCGGGTGATCGACGAAGATCACGCCGTCGAAGGTCGCCTCGACGCTGCCGCCCAGGCGGACGCCGTCCCACGACGTCGCCAAGTCCGCGCCCAATACCCCATTCTCCGAGAACGTCGAATCGGCGACGACGACGTGGCCGGCGTCCACGGCCAACAGCGCGTTGCGGGTGTGGCCGCGCGCGTGCGTGCCGCGGACGTCGAGCCGGGCATCGCCGCCGACGTAGACGCCGGTGCCGTTGGCGACCAGCTCGGAGTCGATCAACTCGAGGACGGCGTCGTCGTGGAGCTCGGCGCCGGCGAGCTGGTGGCGCCCGAGCCCGCCGCCCGTCACGGTCGCGTGCGCGCTGCCGGTCAGGACCAGGCCGCTGCCGACGCCGAACGGCCGCGCCACGTCGTCCGAAACGCCGCCGCGGCCCAGGGCGATGCGGACGTCGACCAGGTCGAGCCGCGCGTCGTGCACCCAGACGACGTCGCCGGGGACCTCGGACTCGTAGCCGATCGACATCCGCTCGAAGCGCACCGAGGCACCGCCCTCGACCCGGATGCCCACCGGCGCCGCGAACACGTCGATGGCGGTGCCGTTCATGCGCTCGCCGCGCAGCTCGAGGTCGCGCGCGATCACGAGCGTCTCGGTGAGCACGAAGTCGCCCGCCGCCAGCCGGTACGAGCCGCCCGTAGCGGCGGCTTCGACGAGGCCCACGGCGTCTTCGATCAAGGGTTGCGCGAGGGTCGTGCCCAGGAGCACGAGCGCCCCGGTGAGCGCGAGCGCGGCGAGGCGGCGTTCGCGGGGACGGCACGGAGCGGCCCGGTCGACCTCGGACGCCCGGGCTCGGCGGATGTGCGTGCGGGGTGCTCGGGTCATGACGGCACGCTAGGCGCCGGGCGTTTCATCTGCGTTCCATGGAGGCGGCGACGCCGATCGGCGCCCTCCTCCACCGCACGCTGCTCGAGCACGCCGCCCCCGACGCGGCCTGGCTCGAGACGGTGGTCGACCTGGTGTTGCCCAGCATGGCGCCACGGGCGGGTGCATGATGACGGCCGGGAGGCACCCATGCGCTGCACGCACGCCGTCGCGTCCACCCTTCTTGTCGTCCTCGTCCTCGCCGGCTGCGTAGCCATCCAGGTTCCAGACGCCACGGCCGCCGATGCGCCGGGCTTCGTCCGCGGCTTCTGGCACGGCCTGATCGCGCCGGTCGCCTTCCTGATCAGCCTGTTCACCGACGCCGTGCGCGTCTACGCGGTGCCCAACCTCGGCCGCTGGTACGACTTCGGCTTCATGTTGGGCATCGGCGGGTTCTCGGGCGGGGTGTTCGCGGGGTCGCGCAAGCGCGGCTGAGGCGACCGACGCTGCGGCCGCTCACACATCGTCGGCGCCCGCCGCGCCTCGGAGCGCCGCGAGGAAGGCCTCGGGCGTGAACACCGGAAGCGTCGCCGCCGCAAACTTCGCGCGGTCGCGAGCGACGATGGCGTCGGCCCCGGTGGCGCGGGCCGCCTCGTGCAGCACGCCGTCTTCGAAGTCGCCGAAGCGCGCGTCCAGCGCACCCACCAGCACGTTCCGGTCGACGGAGGCCACGTCGAACAGCTCGAGGAGCCGACGGACGTACTGGCGCGCCAGCGCCCGTTCGAGGTACGGCTCTCGCGCCATCAGCACGTCGAGCAGTACGTTGGTGTCGACCCGGACCCTCACGCGTGCTTGCGCTCGAGGTACGCCCGGTACGTCCCTTCCGGATCGGGCTCGGCCGGCAGCACCCCCACGAGCGCCCGGACGCGCTCCGAGGGCTCGGGCAGAGGTCCGCGCGTCGCCACATCCATCGTGAGCGCTTCGAGCGCCTCGAAGTACGCGGCCACCATCCGCGACACCGACGTCTCGTGCGCCGCGGCGTGGCGCTTCGCCACCTCGATGAGGCGCTCGTCCATGCGGAGCGTTAGCTTCGTGGTCATCGCAACCTTCTGCCGTATTAGTCAGCGCACTCCGTACGCCACGGCCGGACGTCGGTCTCTTGGCTCCGCACCCTCTCCCCGATCCAGACCGTGCCGCCGTGCGGCATAGCTCCCGACCGCACGGGACCGCGGTGCTAGCCTCGATGCATCCCGTGGCCGAGGAGGCGCCCCATGCGCACGCGGACCGTCCGTTCCTTCCCTGAACGAACCCCCTGGGTGGCACTGTTCCGGTGGGCCGCCCTTCTAGCACTGACCGCGACGGCGCTCGCTCCGGCGTCCGCCCTCGCCCAAGACGCCCCCATCCCCGAGCGCTTCGCGACGTTCCAGAGCGACGTCGACCTCCCCGGTGGCGACCTGCAGTCGATCTTCGACGTCACCCTCGAGCGCTGCAGCGCCGCCTGCCTGCGCGACGGCGCGTGCACGGCCTTCACGTTCAACGCGCGCAACGGCTCGTGCTTCCTCAAGGACGCGCCCGGCGACCCGATGCCGTTCGTCGGCGCGATCTCGGCCACGGTCACCACGCGCGAGCCGAGCGCGCTCGAACGGGCGCGCGCGGCCGCGGCGGAGCTGAGCTTCCTCGACCCGTGGGACCTGGACGAAGCGTTCGACCAAGCGGCGACGCTGGCGGCGCGCTACCCCGCCGACGGCCGCAGCGAAGCCGAGTGGCTCGACCTGGCCCGCCGACAATCGCCCGCCGACGCGGTCGCGTCCACCGGCGCGGCCGTGAGCGTCGCCGACGGCGGCGGCGCCTGGCTGGCGCACGCCCGTGCGCTCGCCGACCTCGCCGCGCGCGACCGCAACGCCGCCTACGACCTGAAC
>JBHEOT010000048.1:0-16664 GCA_046260675.1 Trueperaceae bacterium
GCGGTCTCGAGCGCGACCTGGAGGTCCTGCAGGTACGACGCCGCGTGCTCGTTGACGATGACGAGGTCCACGGCCAAGCGCTTCAGGCGCCAGTACTCGTGGGCGCGCAGCAGTTGGCGGACCTGATTTAGGTCGGCCACGTCGTCGATCCGGAGCAGCACGATGGGCAGGTCGCCCGAGATCGCGTGCGGCCACAGGCCCGACTGCGGGCCCGCCCCCGCGCCGATCGCGCCGCCGGGCGCCCGGAAGCGGGCGTCGGCGATCAGCAGCGGCGTCGCCAAGCGCTGGAACTCGGCCGCCTCCTCGGTGGTGACGTCCAGGAAGCGCATCTGCACCTGGGCTTGGGTCCAGGCGAGCGTCTTGGCGCGTTCGAACGCGCTGCGGTCGCGATGCTTGTCGATCGCGTCCATCAGGGCGCTGCGCGAACCCGCCACCACCGTCCAGAAGGCGACGCGCGCGACCTCGCCCGGCGGCACCCGCACGCGGCGGCGCAGCGCGAAGATCGGGTCGAGCACCGTGCCGACCGAGTTCGAGAGCACCCGAGCATCGACGATCGCCGCCGCCTCGCCGATCGACCGGCTGCGCCCCAAGAAGCGCGCCCGGTCGGTCGCGTACTGCGTCGGCCCCACGGTCTCGCCCTCGACCACGGCCAGGTGCGCCGCCCACACCTCGGCCTCCTCGGGCGAACGGCGGCGGCGGGTCGCGATCAGGGCGTCGACCTCGGGGAGGTACTCGGTCTGCACGAACAGCTTCGCGAACGCCGGATGCGCCGCGTCGACCGCAGCCGACGTCAACACCAGCTCCGCGTAGGAGGTCACGTCGATCACCCGCTCACGGCGGCCGGCGTTGGTGAGCGACACGCGCCGCACCTCGGCGTCCTCCTCCCCCGAGATCAGGACGTCGGTCGTCGTGGTCAGGGTGCCGTTGCGGCGGATGAACTCCGCGTGGTCCTCGGCGAACTCCACGACGTCGTCCGCGCCCCCGCGGCCGATCGGTTCGATCCCCGCCGACCAGACGTCGCCGCTGTGCGCGTCGCGCAAGAACACGAACGAACCGCACTCGTCGCGCGTCGCGTCCGCGCGCCAGCGCGTCACGGCCAGGTCGTGCCAGCGGCTGTACCCGGCGCCGGTCGCGGTCAGCATGACCGCGTAGCGACCGTTGGACAGCAGGTGCGTGACGGGCGCGTCGCTGGCGACGGGATGCAGCCGGCGCACGGTCGCCGCGCCGGCGCGAACCTCGGTCGGCGACGCCGCGACCTCGTCGGCGCGCGGGGTGACCGCCACGACGTCGTGGGGCACCCGCTCCTGCAGCAGCAGCTCGGCGGCCTGGATGATGGGTTCGCGGTGGAACCGAGCGCGCATCCGCCCCTCGTCGAGCGCGTTCGCGACGGCGACGACGGTCATCCCCTGGTGGTGGGCCATGTAGGACCGCACCAGGGTGAAGGGGGCGCCCGCCGGCACGCGGCTGGGGGTGTAGTCCAGCGCCTCGTAGTACCCGTACCGACCCAGCGCCCCCAGCTCCCGCAAGCGTCCGTAGTTGTGGTGCGCGCGCTGGGGATCGACCATCGTGGCCAACCCCGTCGCGTACGGGGCGATCACGACGCTCTCGGACAGACCGCGCTTGAGCCCCAGCTCCGGGACCCCGAAGTTCGCGTACTGGTACGTGAACTCGTGGTCGCGCGCGGCGTAGCCCGATTCGGAGACGCCCCACGGCACGTCGAGGCGCGAGCCGTACGCCCGATGACGCCGCACCGCGTGCTGCTGGGACTGCTCCAGCAGGCTGCCGGCCGGAGCGTCCATCACGAGGAACGGCATCAGGTACTCGAACATCGAGCCCGACCACGAGAGCAGCACCGAGCCGCTGCCGACGGGCGTCGCACCGCGACCGAGCCGGAACCAGTGGCGGGTCTCGACGTCGCCCTTGGCGATCGCGAAGAGGCTCGCGAGCCGCGCCTCGGAGGCCAACAGGTCGTAGCAACTGCGGTCGAGGCCGTTCTCGTCGAGCGAGTACCCGATCGACAGCAAGCCGCGCTCCGGGTCGACCAGGAACGAGAAGTCCATCGCCAGCGCCATGGACCGCGCGGTGGCCGCCACGCCGCGCAAGCGCTCGTTCAGCGCGCTCGTGCCGGCAGCGTCGAGCTGCGCGTCGTCGTCGTGTCCGGACCAGGCGCGCTGGAGCGCACCCACCCAGTACTTCAGGTCCTCGAGGTCGTCCGCGGGCGCCGACAGGTCGGCGGCGCGACGGACGACCGCGTCCACGAGCGGCCCGAGCGGCGACCACGAGGCGCCCGGCGCCCTCGATCGGGCCTCGAGCGCGTCCAGCGAGGCCGCGAACTCGCTCGCTGCGGCGCCGAGGGTGCTCGGCGCGAGGGCTCCGTGCGCGAGGGACGCGTGCGCGAGGGCCTCGCGGGCGAGCAGCAGCGCGTCGCGCATGCCGCGTCGGGCATCGGGCGCGCGCGGTGCGTGCGCCCACTCTTCGCAAGCGTTCGCGACCACCAGCAGGTGGCCGGCGAGGTTCCCGCTGTCGACCGAAGAGACGTAGCCGGGCTCGAGCACGCGCCCGTCCTCGGTCGCGTACCAGTTGAACAGGTGCCCACGGAAGTGCTCGAGCGCCGCCACCGACGTCAAGGTCGCCTCGAGCCGCGCGACGGTCTGCGCGGTGCCCGCCCAACCGAAGTCGCGGGCGGTCACGGCCGAGAGCAGGTAGAGGCCGACGTTCGTCGGCGACGTGCGGCGCGCCACGACCGGGTTCGGGTCCTCCTGGAAGTTGTCGGGAGGCAGATGGCGCTCCTCGGCCGTCACGAACGTCTCGAAGAAGCGCCAGGTGCGCCGCGCGACGAGGCGGAGTTCCGTCGCGTCGGCGGGCGTCAGCGCGCGCCGGTGGGTCGCGCTCGGCGGGCGGCTGATGCGACTCGCGATCGTGGGCGCGGCGGCCCACAGCACGGCGAAGGGGGCGACGAGCCACGCGGACGCCGGCGCCAGGACGAGCGCGGCCGCCGCCGCGCCGAGCGCGACGAGCGTGCCCCCCGCCATGGCCCGGTAGAAGCCGGCCACGCCGAGGCGAGGGCCCCTCGCCTGCTGCGCCGCCGTCGTCCATTCGAGCAGGTGGCGGCGCGTGCGGAAGACCCGCGCCAGCGTGCGCACGATCGCGTCGACCATCCACCAGGCCGTGTCGGGCAAGAACGCGACGGCCAGGAGCGCCTGCGAGGCCGAGCGCCCGACGTCCGCGCGCAGCGTGGCGAGGTGGTTGCGGAACACCACGCCGCTGCGGCGCGGCACGACGGCGTAGAAGGCCGGCAGGAACGCCGGCACCACCAGCGCACCGAGCACGAAGGCGACGCCGACGGCGCTGCCGATCGGGCCGAGGAACCACGACGACACCAGCGCCAGGAGCGCCGCAGGGGCGAGCAACGAGCGGCGCAAGTTGTCCAGCATCTTCCAGCGCCCGAGCAGCGGCACGGCCAGGGGACCGGAGCGGCGCCCGAACAGCCACGGCAGCAGCTGCCAATCGCCGCGCGTCCAGCGGTGCTGGCGCTTCACCGCGACGTCGTAGCGCGACGGCGACGCCTCCACGACCTCGACGTCGGTCGCGAGGCCGGCGCGCGCGAAGACGCCCTCGAACAGGTCGTGGCTCAGCATCGTCGCGTCCGGGATGCGCCCGGCGAGCGCGGCCTCGAACGCGTCCACGTCGTAGATGCCCTTCCCCGTGAACGAGCCCTCCCCGCACAGGTCCTGGTAGACGTCCGAGACGGCGGACGCGTAGGGATCGATGCCGCTGGGCGCCCCGAACACCCGTCGGAAGACCGAGTCCTCCCCGCGCTCGGGGAACGGCGACGTCACCCGCGGCTGCAGCACCCCGTAGCCGCGCACCACGCGCCTACCGGTCGCGTCGAGCACCGGGCGGTTGAGCGGATGCGCCAGCTTGCCGACCAGCTTCTGCGCCGCGCCGCGCGGCAGGCGGGTGTCGGCGTCGAGCGTGAGCACGAAGCGCACGCCCTTCGGCACCCACGGCGGGCGTCCGCCCAAGGGCACGAAAGTGGTGTCGGTCGCGCCGCGCAGCAGTCGGTTGAGCTCCCTGAGCTTGCCGCGCTTGCGCTCCCACCCCATCCAGACGCCCTGGCCGGCGGCGTACACGCGGCGCCGATGGAGCAGCAGGAACCGGGGGCCTGCTGGACCCGGCGGATGGCGGCGGTTCAGCCCTTCGAAGGCGGCGACGGCGGCAGCGAGCAACGCCTCGTCGCCTGGGAGCTCCTCGGCGTCGGCATCGACGCCGTCGGCCAGCAGCGCGAAGGTGACGTCGCCGTCGGCACCGCCCAGGTGGTGGACCTCGAGCCGCTCGACCTGCTCGGCCAGGTCGGCTTCGCTCGACAGGATCGTCGGCACGACCACCAGCGTGCGCCAGGCGCTCGGTACGCCGGTGTCCAGGTCGAGACCCGGCAACGCCGTCGTGCCCAGCAGGCGCGTGACCAGGCGGTTGGCCAGCGCCGTCGCGATCTCGCTCATCGGCAGCACCATCGCCACCGCGATCCACACCCGCCACAGGGCGCCGACGCCCGTGGCCGCGAGCGAGACCACCACCAGGGCCACGAGCAGCGCGGTGGCGAGCCCGATGCCGCCGACGTACCCGGGTAGGCCGAGCCACACGACGGCGCGCCGGACCCGGGTGCGCACCGACGGGCGGGCGCCGAGCGAACGCTCGAACGCGCGCCGGCCGTCGCCGATGAGGAAGTAGCCGGGATCGCCGACGCGCAGGGCCTGTGCGGGGTCGGCCGCGGCCGCGTCGCGCGCCGTGGCGAGGACCCGTTCGGCGACCTCGAGCTCGGTGGCGTCCGATCCCCGAGCCAGCTCCTCGACCGCGCCGCGGTACGCGTCTCGGGTCGCGAACTCCATCGCCGCGAAGGAGCTTCGTGCGCGCAAGCGCTCGTCGACCAGGCTGACGCGCTCGAACAGCTCGGCCCAATCGATGTCCGACATCAGGCGCATGCTCGTCACGATGTTGCGCATGGTCACGTTCGCCGCGCCGAGGCGCTGCTGGGTGAACGCCAGCACGCCCTCGATCGAGGTGCCGTCGCGCCCGAGGCGTTCCTCGAGCCACCCGAGCGCGGGCGTGGTGTCCGGGTCCTGGTCGCGCAGGCGCTTGGCCAGTTGCGCGGCGAAGGCGCCACGCCAGGCGTCGTCGGCGTGCGGCTCCAGGTCGGAGTCGCGCCACGCACGGCTCGACCCCGACTCCTGGATGCGATCGGCCAACGCGTCGGCCGCGGCGTAGGCGGCGCGGTCGTCGGCGATCTCGACCGCGAGCCGCCGCAGGTTCTCGATCAGGACGAATCGGAGCGTGATCGCCACCGCCCACAGCTCGCCGATCGTGAGCGGCTGGACCCGTTGGTAGGCCGCGATGAAGCGGCCGAGCAACTCCGGTGCTACGTCGCTGTCGGTGTGGGCGACGTACGCCCAGGCCAGTCCGAGCACCCGCGGGTAGCCCGCGAACGGACCGTCGGCGAGCTTGGGCAACTGACGGTAGAAGCCCGTTGGCAACCCGTCGCGCACCTCGCGCACCTGGGCCTCGACGACGTGGAAGTTGTCGAGCAACCACTCGCCCGCGGGCACGACGCCGTGGCCGAGCGCGACCTCCGCCGCGCTCGCGCGGTAGGCGGCCAACAGGGCCGCCGCGTCGTCGTCGAGGCGGGCGCGCAGCGAGCGGACGGCGCGCGGCCGCTCGGCGACCCGCTGGGCCGCCGCGAGGCTGGCGGCGTGCTGCTCGAGGCGCTCGGCGCCGAACAGCTCCTGGCGCACGGGCGCCAGGTCGTTCCACGGCGGGGCCGCGACGCGCCGTTCGCGAACGCGGGGGAGATGCGAAGCCATGAACGCCTTCCTGGCCGTCGTCGGTGGGACGAACGGCGCCGAGGCCGTGGAACCGGGGGGTCGTACGGCGAGGTCGCGCTGGGCCGCCCCCAAACGGGCGTCGGCGACCACGGACGACCCTTCGGCGCGCGCGGGCTCGGGCGGCCGCACGCGGCGTCGTGATGGGACGTGGCCTCAGCATAGGTCCTGGAACGGCCGACTCCGGTACGGGTGCGCCGGGGCGTGGGAACGGCCGCGGACGCTTCGGACGCGCGCCGCTCCTCCCGGTCGTCCGGCCGCTGTGGCCGACGCATCCCTGGACGTGGCTCAGGGGCCGAGCGGCGCGCCGGTCCGCGCCAACTCGGCGCTGTAATTGGAGCCGAGCTTCAGCGTCAGGACGCCTTCGGCCAACGAGGGCCTCCCACTGGAGCCACCCCAGCTCGCCGAGGCGTCCCACACCAGTGCGTCGCCCGCGTCACGGATCTCGGCGCTCAGGAACGCGGGGGGTGGTGCGGACGCGATCGCCACGTCGCCGTGGACGTCCTCGGCCGAGGCGACGCCGGGCGCGGAGCTCAGCGAGTACGTCTCGCTGCATCCGCCGCGCACCACGCCCTCGAACGTCAGCGGTGGGTCGGGCTCGTACGTGAAGGTACCCGCGACGGCGTACGACCGCGCGTCGACGTAGGTCGCGGTGACGTCCAGCGTCATGCCCACGGCCGCGTCGTGCCAGGTCCCGCGGAGGATGTGGTCCGAGGTGGCGAAGTCGTAATCGGCGGTCCACTCGATGCATCCGTTGCGGACGCCGGTCAGGTACTCGCCGAGGCGGCACGAGGACAGCGCCAACGGCAAGATCAGGGTGGCGACGACTACCGCGCAGCGGCGAAAGAAGCGGCGCGACCCGCGTTGGCCAAAGCTTCCGCCTGCCTCGACGGCACCGGTAGGCGTCGAACGAATGGGATAGCTCATGCGGGCTCCTTCGCGTGCGGGGTTCGATCGTGCACGTCGAGAGCATGCGCGACGCACCGTCAACGAAGCGTCAATCGCGCCGGCCCGCAGCGCGGCGGTGACCACGGACACCGCCGGTCCGAGACCGCGACGCGCCATCCATCACGCCCGAACCATGCCCGGCGCGCGATGCTGAAGGATGACCCGAGCACCGCAAGCCCCTCCGTACGTCTTCCACGCCGACCTCGTCCACCGCCTCACGCCCGTGCCTGCCGGGCGGATCGTCAGCGAGCTCCTTCACCACGACGACCACGTCAAGGTGACGCTGTTCGGCTGCGCCGACGGTCAGGAGCTCTCGGATCAGGTCGCGAGCCGGTCGTTCATCATCCAGGTCCTCGCCGGCGAGGCGCGCCTGGTCCTGGGGGGTACCGACGTCGTCGCCGGACCCGGCAGCTGGATGCGCATGGCGCCCGGACCGCACGACCCGATCACCGCGGTGGGCGAAGCGATCCTTTTGCTCACGTTGCTCAAGGACTGATCGGCGGCCGCCCGCATAGCGGCGCGGGCGTCAGGACGCCCGCTCCCACGGCCACGGCCCGGGCGCGGCGGCCAGCGCCACCGCCACGGCCCCCACGTGCACCGCGAGCGCCGGTCCGACGGGGGTGAAGCCCGACCAGACGATCGGATGGCGCTCGCGCACCCGCGCCAGCACGGCCTCTGCGTCGTCGACCTCGAGGCCGTGCACGAGCCCGATGCGCAGCGGCGTCCCCTCGCCGAAGCGCTCGGTCACCTGCCGCGCGATCGCGTCGAGCGCCCTCGGCCACGTGCGCGCACGCGCCGCGGTCACGTACGCACCGACGCGCTTGTCGACGGTGATCACCGGCTTGAGGTCGAGCATGGTGCCCAGCGTCGCCATGACGCGCCCGATTCGCCCGCCCCGGCGCAGGTACATGAGCGTCCCGAGCGTGAAGAAGAGTTCGGTCTCCGCGTGGACCTGCTTCATCCACTCGACGGCGGTGGCGACGTCCAAGCCGCGCGCCCGGGCGGTCATGGCCGCATGGACCTGGAACGATTGGGCGGCGCAGACCGTGCCGGAATCGTGCAGCGTCACGGCGACGTCGGGGGCGAGCGCGCGGGCCTGATCGGCGGCGTTCAGGCTGCCCGACAGCGCCCCCGAAACCGTGACGGCCAGCACCGGCCGCGCCGCGGCGCGGTAGCGCTCGGCGTACTTCTCCGGCGCCGGTTGGCTGGTGCTCGGATGTGGACCGCCCGAGTCGAGGCGCGCGAGGAGCTCGGGCAGCGGCATCTCGGTGGATGCGCGCGTCTCGCTTCCGAGCTGCACGACGAACGGGGTGAGCATCGGGTCGTTGGCGAGGGTGGCGAAGGCGTCGAAACCGTGGTCGGCGACCACGTCGAACCGAGGCTCAGAGGGGGCGGGCGTCGCTGGGGCGTCCATGGGGACCTCCTGACCGGCGCGATGCCCGATCGGACGCGCGCGCAGCGCCGACCGTGCTCGTTAGCGGGATCCGGCAACGGTACGACGGCGAGCGACGCCGTGGTCGTACCCCGGGCCCATATCGAAGGCACCCCGGAGCGGCGACCCAGGTCCTGCGACGCCGCCCGCCGTGCACATACAATCGCCGCGTGATGATGGAGCGCCGGGACGGACTCGCGGTGCAGGTGCTCGGCCCCCCAAGCCTGCGGTGGGAGGGTCGGCCTCTCTCCGTGCCGGGCCGCAAGCTTCCCGGTCTCGTCTACGCCCTCGCGATCCGGCGCGAGGGGATGTCCAAGGACGAGCTCACCGAGATGCTGTGGGGGCATGGTCGACGCGGCAACCTGCGGACGGCGATCTACCGGTTGCGGCACGGCGTCCACGCCGACCGGTGGCTCGTCGACGAACCCGGCAGCGGACGGTTGCGGCTCGACGGCGTCAGCGACCTCGCGGCGTTCGAGCAGCGTGGGTCCGGCGGCGACGTCGCCGGCGCGCTCGCACTCCTGCCGAGCGACCTGGGCGCGGGCTCCGTTCGCGCCGCGCTCCTCGCTGGTTTCGAGGTGCCGGAGGCGCCCGCCTTCGACGACTGGATCGAGGTCGAACGGGAGCGGATCTTCGGGCTGACGCGCACGTTCGCGCTGCAGCGCGCTGCCGAACTCACGAACCGTGGGGCCTTCGAGGAAGCGCTCATGCTGCTCGAACCGCTCTCGGCCGCCGATCCCCTGGACGAGGAGTTGCATCGCCGCGTCATGACGATCGCCTGGCGCTCCGGCGACGCACCGCGCGCTTTGCGTCAGTACGAGACGTGCCGCCGTGCGCTCGCCCAGGGCCTCGGGTTGGAGCCGATCGCGACCACCCGCGAGCTGTTCGCGGCGATCCGGGCCGACGAGGTGGCGGCACCCGGCGCACGGCTGCGGATCGTGGCGCCGCAAGGCGAGGACGAGCTCCCGTTCGTCGGCCGCCAGCAGGAGCGCGCCGCGATCGCCGAACTCGTGCGCGGGCAGCGCTGGATCACGCTCGTCGGACCAGGCGGCGTCGGCAAGACGCGGCTCGCCCGCGCCGTCGCCGAAGACCTCTCCGTCACCGGGGATGGCGCGGTGGTGTTCGTACCGCTGGAGGCCGTGCACGGGAGCGACTTCGTCGTCGCCGCGATCGCCAACGCGGCCCGGTTGCCGTTCGAGGGGGCCGAGCCACCTTGGACGCAACTCGCGCACGCCCTCCAGCACCGCGATGCGGTGCTCGTCCTCGACAACGCGGAGCACCTGCAGCCGGAGCTCGGGGTCGTGATCGAGCGCCTGCTCGACCTGGTTCCCGGCGTGCGCGTGATCTCGACGACCCGCATCGCGGCCGGGCGCCCGACCGAGCTCACCGTCGCGGTCGACGGGCTCGATCACCCCTCGAGCCCGGACGACCCGGAGGGCCGCGACCGCGATGCGGTTCGACTGTTCGTGACCGCCGCTCAGCGTGCGCGCCCGTCGTTCCGCCTCGACGACGGCGTCTACTCGGACGTGATGCGCGTGTGCGCGCGCCTTCGCGGCCACCCGCTCGGCCTCCGGCTCGCGGCCGGTTGGCTGCGCTTCCGCACCGTCGGCGAGCTTGCCGACGCGATCGAGCGCGACGTCCTGCACCTGGACAACCCGGGCCTCGCGGTCGCACCCCGCCACGCGGGCCTCCGCCGGGTGATGGACACCACCTGGAGCTTGCTGTCGCCCGATGAACGCCATCACCTCGCCAGCCTCGCGGTGGTCCAGGGCGGCTTCGACGCCGCGGCCGCGTTCGACGCCGCCGGCGTCCCCGCGGCGATGCTCACGCACCTCGTCGGCGCCGGCGTCGTGCAGCGCACCGCGCCGGGGCGCTTCGACCTGCACCCGCTGGTGCGCGAGTCCGGTGGCGAGCGCCTCCTGCAGCGCCCCGACGCCGCGCACCTCGAAGAGCGGCACGCCCACACCTATCTGCGCCGCTTGACCGAGCGCACGCGCGCCATCCTCGGCGAGGAGCCGAGCGGGGCGCTCGCGGCGACCGACCACGACTGGCCGAACCTGCTCGCAGCGTGGCGCTTCGCCGCGGGCGCCGGCTGGGACCGCGAGCTCGGTGCGGCGAGCGCTGCGCTGACCCTCTACGCCGACATGCGCGCGCGCTTCCTCGAGGCGGAGCGCGCCTTCGACGAGGCCGCGCGCGCGCTCGCCGGGCGAGGCGGCGACGCCGGGACGCTCGTGGAGCTCTTGTGCGCGCGCGGGACGCACCTCTACCGGATGAGCCGCTTCGACGAGGCCCTGGCCGTCGTCGCGGACGCGATCGCGCTCGTCGACGGCGCGGCCGAGGTGAACCCCACGACGCGGCACCGCCCGCTCAAGCTGAGCGGCGACCTGCTCGTCGCCACCGGCCGGTCCCGCGACGCGCTCGCCACCTACCGCCGGGCGCACGCCATCGCCGAGGAGCACTTACCGGAGCGCGTCTCGCGCGATCTGCGCGCGATCGCGAACGCCGAGGCGATCCTCGGCATGAACGTCGAAGCGGAACGCGACTATCGGGCGGCGATCGCGCGCGATCGCTCGACCGGCTACCGGGTGGGGCTCGCGATCGACCTCAACAACCTCGCCGAGCTGCTGCTCGAGCAGGGGCGCCTCGACGAGGCGGACGCCATGCTCGGCGAGAGCCTCGCGATCGCCCGCGGCGTCGACCTGCACCTGGTGCCGTACCTCGAACTGAACCGCGCGGACCTGCACGAGCAGCGCGGCGACGCCGCGGCCGCGGTCCACCACGCGCTGCGCTGCGACGAGTTGGCGACGCGCTTCGGCCAATCCTCCCTCCGGAGTCGGGCGGCCGCCCGCCTCGCTTCCGTCGCCGTGGCGCAGGGCGACCTGGCGGCGGGCCGCCGGCACGTCGCCGAAGCGCTGCGGATCGCGCGCGAGGCGGGCGAGCAGGCCGCCGCGCTGCATGCGCTCGTGGTGCGAGCGCGGTTGGCGCGCCTGGAGCACGACGATCGGCTCGCGCACGACTGCCTCGCCGCGGTGATCGGGCACACCGCGAGCGAAGCGAGGGACGTTAAGGCGGCGCGCCGGCTGTTCGGCGACGCGCCCCTCCCGGATCCCGTCCCGACCCTCGAGGACGTCGCTTAGCGCGTCGCTCGTCGCCTACACGGGCCACGGGACCCGCGCGTCAGCCCTGGTCGCCGCGCTCCCACGGCCACGGGCCCGGTGCCACCGCGAGCCCCACCGCCACGGGGCCCGTGTGCACGGCCAGCGCCACGCCCACCGGCGCCATGCCGGTCCACACGATCGGATGGCGCTCCCGCAGATGCTCGAGCACGCGCTCGGCGACGTCCTCCTCGGCGCCGTGCATCAGCGCCACGCGCAGCGGCGTCCCCTCGCCGTAGCGCTCGGTCACCTGCCCAGCGATCTCCACGAGCGCCTTGGCCCAGGTGCGGGCCCGCGCGACGTTCGTGTACGTGCCGGTCTCCTTGTCGACCGTCACGACCGGCTTCAGGTTCAGCAGGCCCCCGAGGGCCGCCTGCACGCGCCCGATGCGGCCGCCGCGGCGCAGGTACTCGAGCGTGTCGATCGTGAAGTACAGCTCGGTCTCGTCGTGGACGCGCTTCATCCAATCGATGGCGGTCGCGACGTCGTGGCCGCGGGCGCGCGCGGTCATCGCCGCGTGCACCTGGAACGCCTGCGCCCCCGACAGGGTGCGGGCGTCGTGGAGGGTCACCGGTACGTCCGGTGCGAGCGCGCGCGCCTGGTCGGCGGCGTTGAAGCTGCCCGACAGGCCGCTCGAGATGGTGACGACCAGCAGCGGCCGCTCCGCGGCCCGATACAGCTCCGCGAACGCTTCGGGGGCGGGTTGGCTGGTGGTGGGGTGGGGGCCGTCGCCGGTCAAGCGCTCGAAGAACCGGTCCCGCGGCAGCTCGGTGGCGAGGAAGCTCTCGGCTCCGAAGTTCAGCGTGAAGGGGGCGAAGGGCACGTCGTTCACCAGATCGACGAAGGCGTCGAGGCCCCCGTCGCTCACGAGATCGAACACGGGTTCGGGCGTCGGGTCGACTTCACGTTCCATGTCGGGCCTCCTTCGACCTGGCGGCCGCGCACCTCGGCGCGGACGCGAACACCAGGTCCAGGATAGGGCACCGTCTCCTCCTTCAGGTCGCCGGCGCGAAGATGAGGACGCGCCAGCCGGCCTCCGGTTCGATCGGCTGCTCCACCGAGTGCAGCCGCAGCCCTCCGTCGGGCCCAACGCCGCCGAGCAGCACCCACGACTCGCCCGCCGTCCCCAGGCGCTCCTCGACGTCGTCGATGCCGTACGCATCGGTGAGCTCGGTGGTCTGCACGGTCCACCCGTCGTCGAGCCGCTGCTGCAACGTCTCGAAGTCCGCCTCGGCGTCGAACGCCAGGTAGCCGCGCTGCTGCAAGGTCATCCGCTTCGACGCGTCGTCCGCCTCCTGATGAGTGGCCAACTGCAGCGCCCGATGGCGACCGAAGCGCGCCCCCCACGCCTTGCAGACGAGGGCGTTGTAGAAGTCGTTCGAGGTCGCGCACAGGATGTGGCTCAGGTGCAGCGTCTCGAGCTCCTCCTCGGCCTCCTCGGAGAGCACCTCGCCGTAGAAGACCGGGACGCCCTCCATCCGCAACGGACGCAGGCGGGCGTACGCACCGTCGGCGACCAAGACGTCGAGGTCGAGCTCCTGCAGCGCGCGCGTCAGCGCGTGGGTCCAATCGTTCGCGCCGACGACGAGCAGCCCGTTGGCGCGCCGAGCGGCGAGCCCGAGCCGGCGGGTGAGCGGACCGATCGTGAAACCGTGCGCCAGGACCGTCGCCAAGATGATCAGGAACGCGAAGGGCAGCAGCCGCTCCGCGTCGGGGTAGCCGGCCTCGACCAAGGCCGGGCCGAACAGGCTCGCGGTCGCCGCCGCGACGATGCCGCGCGGCGCGATCCAGGCGAGCAGCAGCTTGTCCTCACGGCGCACCGGCGCCCCGAACAGAGCGATCCCGATCGCGAGCGGTCGCACCAGGAACAAGACGGCGAGCACGAACGCCGCCGCGCGGAGGTCGATCAGCGCCAGGTCGTCGAGCGACAGCTGCGACGGGATGACCAGGAAGAGCACCGAGAGCAGGACGACCGTCAGGTTCTCCTTGAAGTCCCGCAGCGTCTCCCGCTCGGCGAGCGGCATGCTGCCGACGACCACCCCCATCACGGTCACGCTGAGCAGTCCGGCCTCGTGCTGCACCAGGTTGCTCGCCCAGTACACGACCAGCACGAGCACCATGAGGATCGACGGCTTGAGGTGCTCCGGGACCGCGCCGCGCCGGAACGCCACGCCCGTGAGCCAACCGACCCCTCCACCCAACACCACCGCGGCCCCCACAGCCGCGCCGAGCCCGGCCAGAGCGTCGGCCACGCCCTCGCCGCCGACCGTGAAGTACTGGAAGGTCAGCACCGCCAGCAGCACGCCCGTCGGGTCGTTGACGATCCCCTCCCACTTGAGGAGCGACGCCGAGTCCTTGTTCAGACGCGCCTGGCGAATCAGCGGCAGGATGACGGTCGGTCCGGTGACCACCAGGATCGCGCCCAGGACCCACGCGACCGGCCAACTGAGGCCCGCGACGTAGTGCGCCGCGAGCGCGCCGAGCGCCCACGCCAGCGGCGGCCCCAGGACCGTGAGGCGCCCCACCCCGTGCCCGACGCGGCGCAGCTCGCCCAACTGGAGCGCCATCCCCCCCTCGAACAGGATGATGGCCACGCCCAGACCGATCAGCTCCGAGAACCCGGACTGCGACAAGCCGAGGTCGACGACGCCCGTCACCGGACCCAGCACGATGCCGGCAGCGATGAGCACCACGATGGCCGGGATGTGCAAGCGCCATGCCAGCCACTGGCTGGCCAAGCCCACGCTCAGGACGAGCAGGATCAGGGTCGCGACGTGCACGCCGACCTCGCTCTCGAGCGCTTACCTAGAAGGTGCCCTCCGGGATGGGCTCGTTGACGAGCACGTCCTCGAAGGCCATGGTCGCGAACCGCTCGGCGGTCCCGGCGTCGTCGAGCAGGTACAGCGTCGCGTTGCGCCCGACCACGCCGCTGCCGGTGAAGGGTTCGTCGAACACCATCACCACCAGGTCGCCGTCGGCTTCCGTGACCACGCCGAGCAAGCTGCCACCTCCGTCGAACACGTAGCGGCTCTCCTCCGCCTCTTCGACGCCCGCCACCAGGCTCGCGCCGCTGACCGTCACCTGCTCGCCTTCGAGCAGGTCGCCGTACGCCACCGGACCGTCGTAGGTGGCGGTCGACCCTTCGGCGAGAAGCTCGCCGGGGTCGCGGTCGAAGACGCCGTCGAACGACTCCGTGAGCGCCGGCGGCAGCGGCAGCGCCATGCCGCTCATGAGCATGCTGGCCTGGCCGTCTTCGATCACGACCGTGACCACCATGCCCTCGCTGATCTCGGTGTCGATCGCGGCGCGGCGCTCGACGTAGTCGATGATCGACGTGGTGCGCACCTGGGTGTCGCCCTGCTGGTGGAGCGTCATCACCATCGTCTGCTGCAGCGTGTCGACGGTCTCGCCCGCGGGCGGCACGAGCCCCTCGAGGAGCGCACGGGCGCGGTCGTCCACTTGGGCGAAGGCGACGAAGGCGGTCGCGTAGAGGAGGGCGGCGAGCGCCGCGGCGGAGAAGCGGTTCGCGAAGCGGGTCATCCGCGCATCTTAGCCGTGCGCGGGCGGCGGAGCGACGTCATGGCGCACGTGCCCGCCAGCGTGCACCGGCACCAACTCACCGCCCGACGACCGGCGTAGGCTCGGCGAGCCATGGTCGCCGCCCCCCGCCCCCTCGCCGCGCGCTTGCGTCGCTGGGCCCCGTGGCTCGCGTTGGCGCTCGCCATCGCCGCGACCGTCGCGCTGGTCGTCCTCCGCGGCGAGGAGCTCGGTGCGCTGGCCGAGCTCGCGCCCGCCGCGGTGGCGTGGCTCGTCGCGCAGCAGCTCCTGTACCTGGTGGCCCAGTCCGGCCGCTTCCACGTGGTCCTCGTGCGCTTCGCGCACCGCCCCGTCGGTTTCGTGCCGTGGCTGCGGCTCTTCACGATCGGCCGCTTCCTCAACCTGTTCGTCCCGCAAGGGGGCAACGTCTACCGCGCGGTCGAACTGCGCCGGCGCTTCGACGTCGGCTACCAGGACTTCGTCGCCGCGTTCGTCAACGCGCCGTGGCTGGCGATGGTGCTCAACCTCGCGCTGGGCGCGGTGGCGGTGGCGGCGCTGCAACCCGAGGCCGCGATCGGCGGCTGGCCGCTGTGGCTCGTGCTCGCGGGCGCGACGCTGCTCGGAGCGACCGCACCCTTCGTCGCCCTGACCGCGCTGCCGCTCGTGCCCGACCGCTGGCGGCCGCTCGCTTGGCTCCGCGCCCGCCTCCGCGAGATGGTGCGCGCGACGCTGGAGAGCCTCCGCGACCGCCGCTACCTGGCGCGCGTGTTCGCGTGGACGCTCGTCAGCTTCGTGCAGGCGAGCGCGATGCTCTGGTACGGCTTCGCGGCGCTCGGCAGCCCGGTCGGCGTCGCCGAGGCGATCGCCTTCTACGTGCTGCTGCAGCTCGCGACCTACTTCCCGGTGACGCCGGGGAACGTCGGCGTGCAGGAGCTCGCCTTCGGAGCCTTGGCCGCCGGCTTCGGCGCGGCCGCGGTGGACGGCGTGGTCGTGTCGGGCCTCATCCGCGTGACGGGCGTCGTCGCGCTCGTGCTCGCGGCGCTGCCGATGGGCGGCGTCGAGGCGCTGCGCGCGGCGCGGGCGGACGCGTCCGAACCCCGTGGGCGCACGCCCGCTGCGGGGTAGCGCGGGACCCCCTGCGCGCACGCCGCGCTCAGCGGACCAGCTCGCGCCAGGCCGCCGCCGCCGCGGCGGGCAGTCGCGCCCGCAGGCGCGCCGGTGCGGCCAACTGCGACGCGACCAGGCGGGTCGCGAAGGGCCGCGCCGCCGCGATCAGGTCGAGGTCGGGGTACAGCGCTCGCGATACCCCCTCGACGGTCACCAACGCCTTGATCAGCAGCCCGTACCCCTCGGGGATCGCGATGCGCTGGTCGGCGAGCAGCGTCAGGAAGCCGATCGCGAAGCGGCGCACGTCGGGCGTCGCGCCCGCCGCCAAATGGCGGGCGACCAGCGCGGCGACCCCCGCGCGCACGGCGTCCTCGCGCGCTGGGGGCACCTCGAGGCCCAGCGCGCGCGAGTAGCGCAGCGCCCGATCGGCGTCCCCGTACACGAGCGCGGCCAACACCTGCGCGATCGCCGCTCGCTGCGCCGGTTCGGTGCGACCGACGATGCCGAAGTCGAGGTACGCGATGCGCCCGTCGGGGGTGACGAGCAGGTCGGCCGGATGCAGGTCGGCGTGGAAGCGCCCGAGCACCAGCACCTGGCGCAGGAAGACCT
>JBHEOT010000049.1:0-9242 GCA_046260675.1 Trueperaceae bacterium
CTTCTGGATCTCCTGGGGCATCGGCGACATCGTCCCCGGCATCCGGTACTCGCTGCCCAACGGGCTCGGCCGCGGCAACTTGCTCGACGGCAGCCAGCTCGGCCTCATCCTCTTCTACACCGCCCTCAACCTCCCGTTCTCCATCTGGCTGCTGTTCGGGTTCATCCGGCAGATCCCGGTCGAGCTCGAGGAGGCCGCGATCGTCGACGGCGCCAACCTGTTCCAGGTGCTGTTCCGCGTCATCTTCCCGCTGATGGGCGCCGGGTTCGCGGTGTCCGCGATCTTCACCTTCCGCATCGCCTGGAACGAGTTCATCCTGGCGCTCATGCTCACCAACCGCTTCACCAAGACGCTGCCCGTGTTCGCCTCCGAGTTCATCCGCGAGGAGGGCGTCCTGTGGGGGCAGATGATGGCCGTCGGCTCCCTCATCGTCATCCCGCCGTTGCTGCTCACCTTCTTCGCTGCCCGTCAGATCGTCCAGGGCGTCTCGGCCGGCGCCGTGAAGGGCTAGCCCCACGGAGCACCGAACCGTCGCCCCGCGCCGTCGAAGGCCAGGTCGACACCGAAAGGACCCCATGCATCGCCCCATGCTGCAGCTCGCGCTCGACACCTTCGACCTACCGTCCGCCCTCGCGCCGATGCAGAAGGCGCAGGCCCACATCGACGTGGTGGAGGCCGGCACCATCCTCTGCTACGCCGAGGGCATGCACGCCGTGCGCGCCCTGCGCGCGCTGTACCCCGACAAGATCCTGCTGGCCGACGTGCGCATCGCCGAGGCCGGCAGCATCATCGCCAAGCTCGCCTTCGACGCCGGCGCCGACTGGGTGACCGTCGTCAGCGGCGCCACGCCCGCCACCATGGAGGTCGTGCTGACCGAGGCGCGCAAACGCGACCGCGACGTCCAGCTCGAGCTGATCGACGGCTGGACCTGGGCGCAGGCGGCGGACTGGCGCGCTCTGGGCATCGAACAGGTCATCGCCCACCGCAGCCGCGACGGCGAGGCGCTCGGCGACCTGAGCTGGAAGCCCAGCGACTTCGACGAGATGCGCCGGCTGGCCGACCTCGGCTTCAAGGTGACCGTCGCCGGCGGCGTCGAGGTCGCCGACCTGCCGCTGTTCGCCGGCGTGCCCATGCACGTCTTCACCGTCGGGCGCGCCATCCGCTCGGCGCCCGACCCGGCCGCCGCCGCGGCCGCGTTCCAGGACGCGATCGCCGCGACCTACGGCGCCGCCACGGCCCACGAGGCGGCAAGCTAGGTGGCCGCCGTGCGCCTCGGGGTCTACGAGAAGGCGCTGCCCACGACGCTCGACTGGCCCGAGCGCCTCGCGCTCGCCCGCCGGCTCGGCTTCGACTACCTGGAGCTGTCGATCGACGAGAGCGACGCGCGCCTCGCGCGCCTCGACCCCGCCTCCGCCGAGCGCGCGGCGATCCGCGCGGCGGTGGCGGCGACCGGGGTGCCGGTCTTCAGCCTCTGCCTCAGCGCCCACCGGCGCTTCGCCCTCGGCAGCGCCGACCCGGCCATCCGGGCGCGCGCCCACGAGCTGTTCGAGGGCGCGATCGACCTGGCGCTGGAGTTGGGCGTGCGGGTGATCCAGGTCGCCGGCTACTACGTCTACTACGAGGACGAGGCGCCCGAGAGCTTGGACCGCTACGTCGCCGGCCTGGCCCGGGGCGCGGCGCTCGCCGCCCGCGCCGGGGTGATGCTCGGCATCGAGAACATGGACACCGTCGGGATCGCCTCGCTGCGCGAGGGGCTGGGCGTGCTCGAGCGCGTCGGCTCGCCCTGGCTGCAGCTGTACCCCGACCTCGGCAACCTGATCGAGCGGGGCCAGGACCCCCTCGCCGAGCTCGACCTGGCTCGTAGCCGGATGGTCGCGCTGCACGCCAAGGACGCGCGACCGGGCGAACCGCGGCGGGTACCCTTCGGGGAGGGCGGCGTGCCGTTCGCGGACGCCTTCGCCCGGCTGGCGGCCGTCGGGTACGCGGGCCCCGTGATGGTGGAGATGTGGAACGACGACGCGCCCGACTCCGTGGAGCGACTGGCCGCGGCGCGGGCCTGGGTGGTGGCTCGCATGATCGAGGGCGGACTGCACGTCGAGGAGGTGCACGCATGAAGCTGATGGCGCTGCGCGAAGAGGTCTGCCGCGCGAACCGCGCGCTGCTCGACGAGGGCCTGGTCACCTGGACCAGCGGCAACGTCAGCGGGCGCGATCCCGAGACCGGCTTGATCGTGATCAAGCCCAGCGGGCTCAAGTTTTCCGAGCTGACGCCCGAGAACATGGTCGTCGTCGACCCGGACACGCGCCTGGTCGAGGGCGACCTCGGGCCGTCGTCCGACACGGCCTCGCACGCGTACGTCTACCGCCACCGGCCCGACGTCATGGGCGTGGTGCACACGCACTCGAACTACGCGACGGCCTTCGCCGCCGTCGGTCGCCCGATCCCGGTGGTGCTCACCGCCATCGCCGACGAGTTCGGCTGTGAGGTCCCCTGCGCGCCGTACGCGCGGATCGGTGGCCAGGAGATCGGCAAGACGATCGTCGAGCACATCGGGCCGTCGCTGGCGGTCCTGATGAAGCAGCACGGCGTGTTCACCATCGGCGCCAGCGTCGAGAAGGCGCTCAAGGCCGCCGTCATGGTCGAGGACATCGCCAAGACGGTCTGGCTGGCGCTGCAGATCGGCTCCATCGAGGAGCTGCCGGCCGACGAGATCGCCGCCAACTACGAGCGCTACAGCACCCGCTACGGGACGATGGACGCCAGCCGCAACGAATGAGCGCACCCCGTTTCGACCTGGCCACCCTCGGCGAGGGCCAACTGCGGCTTTCCGTGCCCGCCGGCGAGCGCCTCGAGCGCGCCGATCGCTTCGACGTCCACGTCACCGGCACCGAGGGGAACGTCGCCGACACCCTCGCGCGCCTGGGCTGGCGAACGGCCTGGGTGAGCGCGCTGCCCGACTCACCGCTGGGGCGCCGCGTCGAGCGGCACCACAGGACCGCCGGCGTCGACCTGTCCGCCGTGCGTTGGGCCGAGGGACGGCTGGCGACCTACTACGTCGAGTACGCCGTGCCACCCCGTTCGATCCAGGTGTGGTTCGACCGTCGCGACTCCTGCTTCACCCACCTCGGGGTGGACGACGTGGATTGGGCCTACCTGCTCGATACCCGCCGGCTGCACCTGACCGGCATCACCCTCGCCCTGCCCGGGAACCCGCGCGCCCTGGTGCTCGAGGCCGCGCGCCGCGCGCGCGCGGCCGGCGTGCCGGTGAGCTACGACGTCAACTACCGGGCGCGGCTGTGGTCGCCCGAGGAGGCGCGCGCCGCGACCCTGCCGCTGGTCCGCGACGTCGACCTGCTGTTCTGCAGCCAGGCCGACGCCGTCGCCGTCCTGGGCGTCGCGCCGGGCGAGCCGGAGCGGGTGCTCCGCGGCATGGCGGACGCGACCGACGCGCGCTTGGTCGTCATGTCGATGGGCGGCGACGGCCTGATGGGCTGGGACCGCGAGGTCGACGCCGTGAACCACGTGCCCGCGCGCGACGTGGTGCTCCTCGACCGCATCGGCGCCGGCGACGCGATGGTCGCGGGCGTGCTGCACGGTGTGCTGGGCGGCGACTTCGGGCGCGGCCTGCAGCAAGGCGCGGTGTGCGCCGCGCTGTCGCTCGGCCAATACGGCGACCTGCCCAACGTCGACGCGGACGAGCTCGACCGCCTGGTCGACGCGCCCGGCGGCCTGATCGAGCGCTAGTGTCGCCGTCGCGTGTCCTGCGGCGAGCTCGCACCGCGCCGCAGCGACCGGGCGCGGCGCTAGACTGAGCGCACGCGCGCGCCGTCCGCGCCACCCGGACGCGCGCCCAGGAGGTCATCCATGTCCAGGCTCTTCATCTTACTCGCGTCCCTCGCGGCGTTCCTCGCCGCGCCAGCGCTCGCTCAGGGAACCCCCACCCCCGGCGGCACCGCCATCGTCGTCTTGGGAAGCGACCCCGAGCACCTCAACGCCGGCATCAGCACCGGGTACCCGGTCGGCGCCGTGGGCGCCAGCATCTACAGCGCGCTCGTGTACCAGGACGCCGACGGCGCCGTCCACGGCGAACTGGCGGAGTCCTGGACCGTCTCCGACGACAACCTCGTGTACACCTTCACCCTGCGCGACGCGACCTTCCACGACGGCACGCCGGTGACCAGCGCCGACGTCGTGCACACGATGGAGTCGCTCCTGGGGCCCAACCACGGCCGTTTCCAGCGCGCCTTCGCCGTGATGGAATCGCTCGAAGCGCCCGACGCCCGGACCGTCGTCATCACCCTCGAGCGCCCCTACGCGCCGCTCCTCGGCCTGCTCACCGTGTTCGATGCGCCGGTGCTGCCCAAGCACCTGTACGAGGGCACCGATCCGCTGACGAACCCCGTCAACGACGCGCCCGTCGGGAGCGGCCCGTTCCGCTTCGTCGAGTGGGTGCGCGGTGAGCGCATCGATCTCGAGCGCTTCGACGGCTACTTCCTCGAGCCCGCGCTCCTCGAGCGGCTGATCTACCGCGTGGTGCCGCAGGACGTCGCGCGCAGCACCGCCCTCGAAGTGGGCGAGGCCGACCTGGTCTGGGGCTTCTACATGCCGACCTCGGACCTGGGGCGCCTGGAGGCGAACCCGGACGTCGACGTCTGGAAGGGCTTGACCATCCCCTCGCTCTACTTCATGTTCGTCAACAACGACCACCCGCAGCTCGGCGACGCCCGCGTGCGCCAGGCGATCTTCCACGCCATCGACCGCGACCAGATCGTCGAGCAGGCCCAGGGCGGCCTCGGCGAGATCGCCGGCGGCCCCTTCGGCAGCGGCTTCCCGTACGCGTACTCCGAGGCGACCGACTACCGCACCCTGTACCCGCACGACCCCGAGCGCGCGCGTGCGCTGCTCGCCGAGGCCGGCGTGTCCGACCTGACCCTGCGGTTCGTCTACGACTCCGCCCGCGGCGCCTTCGCGGCGGCGGCCGAGATCATGCGCGACAACCTGCGCCAGGTGGGCATCACCCTCGACGTCCAACCGGTCGAGCGCTCGGTGATGGTGGAGCGCGTCTACGGCCGCGACTACGACCTGACGCTGCAGTCGTTCACCTCCAGCGGCGACCCGGCGATCGGCTACCACCGCATCTACCGGTCGGCCGAGCCCGGCTCGAACTTCGTCAACGCCAGCGGGTACTCGAACGCCGACGTCGACCGACTGCTGGCCGAGGCCGCTGGCCTGGCCGACCGGGGCGCGCGCGCCGCGCTCTACGCCGAGGCGATGGCGATCCTCGTCGAGGACGTGCCCACCCTGCCGATCTTCGACGAGCTCTCCACTCAGGCCTCGTCGGCCAACCTGTACGGCCTGCTGCAGCGGCTCGACCAGCGCGACGGGCTCGAGTTCGCTTGGTTCGGCAACTGAACGTGCGGCGCGGCCCGCACCGCTGAGCCGATCGTGAGCGCCTGCTCGTGAGCGGCGCCAGAGGATCCAAGGCGCTCGGGGTCTACGCCCTCGAGCGCCTCCTCAACGCCATCCCGCTGGTCCTCGGCGTCATCGTCATCAACTTCGTCCTCATATCGCTCGCGCCGGGCGACCCGGTGACCGCCTTGATCGGCGAGTACCCGGCGCCGCCCGACTACGTCGAGCGCGTCCGCGCCCAGTACGGGCTCGACGCCTCGCTCCCCGAACGGCTGGTGCGCTACCTGGGCAGCGTCGTGCGCGGCGACCTCGGCTTCTCGTTCGCCAACCGCCAGCCGGTGGCGACGCTCGTGATCGAACGCCTCGGCCGGACGCTGCTGCTGATGCTGAGCACCGTGATCTTCGCGACCGCGGTCGGCATCGTGTTGGGCGTGTGGGCCGCGCGGCGGCCGCATTCGGCGGTCGATCGCGGCGCCACCGGGTTCGCGCTGCTGGGCTACTCGATCCCCGAGTTCTGGCTCGGCCAGATCCTGATCCTCGTGTTCGCCGTCGGGCTCGGGTGGTTGCCCGCCGGCGGCTTCCGCAGCATCCGGGGCGATTACGCCGGTTGGGCGGCGGTCGTCGACCAAGCGCGCCACATGATCCTGCCGATGTTGGCGCTGTCGTTCCGGTACATGGCGATCACCACGCGCCTGACGCGCGCCAGCCTGCTCGAGGTCATGAACGCCGACTACATCCTCGCCTCGCGCGCCCGCGGCCTCTCCGAGCGACGCGTGCTGTGGGAGCACGGCTTGCGCGCCGCCGCGCTGCCGATCATCACCGTCGTCGGCTACAACTTCGGGTTCATCGTCGCCGGCTCGGCGCTCGTCGAGACGGTCTTCGGCTGGCCCGGGGTCGGACGCCTGATGTACGACTCGATCTTCACGCGCGACTACCCGGTGCTGCTCGGCATCCTGCTGCTGGTGTCGGTCTCGGTCATCGTCGTCAACCTGCTCACCGACCTCGCGTACGCCCTCTTCGACCCGCGGGTGCGCTACTGATGGCCGTCCCCGTACCCACGCGCGCGGCCGCCGTCGGTGGGCTGGCCGGCTTCTGGCGCCAGTTCCGCCGCCACCGCACCGGCGTCTTCGGCCTCGCGGTGGTGGCCGTGATCGGCTTCGTGGCCGTGTTCGCGCCGTGGTTGGCGCCGCACGACCCCTTCACCACGTCGCGGGCCGCGCTACAGCCGCCCGGCACGCCCGGCTTCCTGCTCGGGACCGACCACCTCGGCCGCGACGTCCTCTCGGGCATCGTCTGGGGCGCGCGCGTGTCGCTGATCGTCGGGCTCGCGGCGGCCTTCACCGCGACGGTGATCGGCATCGTGGTCGGCGCCGTGGCCGGCTACTTCGGCGGCTGGGCCGACGAGCTGCTGATGCGCGTCACCGAACTGTTCCAGATCGTCCCGCGGTTCGTGCTGGCGCTCATCGTCGTCGCCTTCTTCGGGTCGGGGCTGGTCAACCTGATCCTGGTGATCGGCATCCTCAGCTGGCCACAGACGGCGCGCCTGGTGCGCAGCCAGTTCCTCCGGCACCGGTCGCTGCCCTACGTGGACGGCGCGCGCGTGATCGGCATGAAGCCGCTGCGCATCATCTTCGCCGAGATCCTCCCCAACGTCCTCGCGCCGGTGATCGTCGTCGCCTCGCTCGACATCGCGCAGGCGATCCTGCTCGAGGCGAGCCTCGGCTTCTTCGGCCTCGGCGACCCCAACCTGCGCAGCTGGGGCGGCATGCTCAACACCGCCCAGCAGTACGTGCGCATCGCCTGGTGGATGAGCGTCTTCCCGGGCATCGCGATCTCGCTGGCGGTGCTGGGCTTCAACCTGGTGGGCGACGGGCTCAACGAGGCCACCGATCCGCGGCTTCGGGAAGGTGCGTGATGGGTCCGCAGAAGGCGCGGACCCATCACATGGCGGTTCCCGCTTCCAGCGGGAACCGCGCCGACGCCCCCGTCCTCGAGCTCCGCGGCGTCACCACCGAGATCCGCAGCGTTCGGGGGCTGGTGCGCCCCGTCGACGAGGTCTCGCTCTCGGTGCGCGCCGGCGAGGTGGTGGGCCTGGTGGGGGAGAGCGGCAGCGGCAAGTCGATGACGGCGTTCTCGATCCTGCGGCTGTTCCCGACCAAGGCGGCGCGCGTGACGAGCGGCAAGGTCTTGTTGAACGGGCGCGACCTGCGCGCCCTCGACGAGCCACACATGCGCGCGGTGCGCGGCCGCGAGGTGGGGATGATCTTCCAGGACCCCGCCTCGTACCTCAACCCGGTGCTGACCGTCGGCCGCCAGCTCGAGCAGCAGCTCCAGGCGCACGCCTTGGGCGACGGGGCCGAGGCGCGCATCGCGGAGCTCCTCACCGACGTCGGGCTGTCGCCCGAGGTGGCGCGCCGCTACCCGCACGAGCTCTCCGGCGGCCAGAGCCAGCGCGTCGGCATCGCCAGCGCGCTCGCGTGCCGCCCTTCGCTCGTCGTCGCCGACGAGCCCACCACGGCGCTCGACGTCACCATCCAGGCGCAGGTCCTGCGCTTGATGGCGCGCTTGCAGCGCGAGCGCGGCGTCGCGATGCTGCTCATCACCCACGACCTGGGCGTGGTCGCCGAGGTCTGCGACCACGTGGTCGTGATGTACGCCGGCCGCGTCGTCGAGGACGCGCCGGTGGACGAGCTGTTCGCGCGGCCGCAGCACCCGTACACCCAGGGGCTGCTCGACGGCGTGCTCGACCTGCTGACCCCCAAAGCGATCCGGGTGGCGATCGAGGGGAGCGTGCCCGACTTGGCCGACCCGCCGTCGGGCTGCCGCTTCCACCCGCGCTGCCCCCATGCGATGGACGTCTGCGTCCGCGAGGCGCCGCCGCTGGCGCCGCGACCGGGGGGTCCGGGGCGCGTCGCGTGTTGGTTGCACGATCCGGCGCATGCGGCCGGAGGTGCGTCGTGAGCCGCGCGGCCGACGCCGGTGCGCCCGTGCTCCTCGAGGCCCGCGGGTTGGTCAAGCACTTCGACAGCGGGCGCCGGCTGTTCGGCGCGCGGCGCGTCGTGCACGCGGTCAACGGCGTCGACTTCGAGGTGGGCGTCGGCGAGACCTTCGCGCTCGTCGGCGAGAGCGGTTGCGGCAAGACCACGACCGCGCGGATGGTGCTGGGCCTCGAGCCGCGCACGCGCGGCAGCCTGAGCTTCCACGGCACCCCCATGGAGGACCTCGACCCCACCGAGCGCGCCCGCTTCCGGCGGCGCGTGCAGGTGGTCTTCCAGGACTCGAACGCCAGCCTCAACCCGCGCAAGACGCTCTGGCAGATCCTGTCGACGGCGCTCACCGTCTCGGGCGCGGTACCGAACCGAGACCGGTCCGCGGTGCGTGCGGGCGTCGTGCGGCTGCTCGAGGACGTCGGCCTCACGCCCGCCGAGTCGTTCCTCGACCGGCTGCCCCACGAGCTCTCGGGCGGTCAGCGGCAGCGCGTCGGCATCGCCCGCGCGCTCGCGCCCGAACCGGAGCTGGTCGTCGCCGACGAGCCGGTGTCGGCGCTCGACATCAGCGTCCGCGCCCAGGTGCTGACGCTGCTCGACCGCATCCAACGCGAGCGCGGCGTGGCCTTCCTGATGATCAGCCACGACCTCGCGGTCGTGCGCAACGTCGCCCAGCGGGTCGGCGTGATGTACCTCGGGCGCATCATCGAGACCGGACCGGTGGGCGCGGTCTTCGCCCGCCCCGTGCACCCCTACACGGCGGCGCTGGTCGACGCCACCCCGCTGCCCGACCCCAGCCCCGCCGTGCGCGGCCGCGCGCACGTCGAGGTGAGCGGCGACGTGCCG
>JBHEOT010000049.1:9252-14908 GCA_046260675.1 Trueperaceae bacterium
CGTCTGCCGCCGCGACGTACCCGAGCTGCAGGACGTCGGCGAGGGCGTGTCCGTCGCCTGCCACCGCGCCGCCGAGCGGCTCGCCGGTCTGGAGCTGCCGACGACCGCGCCGCTCACGGCCGCCCCCCGAACCCCCCACCAGGAGGACCCCGCATGACCACCCCCGTGAATCCGCAACGCCACGTCCGCGCGCTCCCCGGCGACGTCGCCCCGTACGTCCTGATCCCCGGCGACCCCGGCCGCGCCGAGCGCATCGCCGACGCCTTCGCCACCAAGACGCTCGTCGCCCGCAACCGCGAGTACGTGCTCTACACCGGCACCACCGCCGCGGGGACGCCGATCAGCGTCTGTTCGACCGGGATCGGCGGGCCGTCGGCGTCGATCGCGGTCGAGGAGCTGACGCGCGTGGGCGCCACCCACTTCATCCGCGTGGGGTCGAGCGGCGGCCGCCAGCCGCACGTGCCGATCGGCTCCGTGGTCGTGGTCACCGGCGCCTACCGCGGCGAGGGGACGTCGCAGGACTACATCCCGCTCCCGTACCCCGCCGTCGCCGACCTGGACGTCACCCTCGCCCTGCGCCACGCCGCCGAGGGGGTGCTCGGCGCGCGCGCGTACGAGGGCGTCGTCTACACCCGCGACGCTTTCTACCGCCGCGACCACGGCCTCAACCAGCAGCTGACCGACGCCGGCGTGATCGCCGCCGAGCAGGAGTGCTCGACGGTGTTCGTCGTCGGCTCGCTGCTGGGCGTCAAGGTGGGCGCGGTGCTGGGCACCGACTCGAACATCTGGCTCGCCGAGCAGCCGACCATGACCGAGAAGGAGGCGCTCTACCGCCAGGTGGAGGCGACCACCATCCAGATCGCGATGCGGGCCGTCGACGACCTGCACGCCGCCGCATGACGCGCGATCTGCTCGTGCACGGCGCCGAGCTGGTCGACGTCGCGACCCAGACGGTGTACCGGGGTTGGTTCGCCGTGCAGGACGGCCGCTTCGTCGAGGTGGAGGCGGGCGAGCCGCCCGCGGCCGACGAGCTCCCCGCGCGCGAACGCGTCGACCTGGGCGGCGCCGTGGTCCAACCGGGCTTCCTCGACGTGCACATGCACATCGAGTCGAGCCTCGTCACCCCCCGACGCTTCGCCGAGGCGGCGCTGCCGCACGGCACCACGACCGTTCTGCAGGACCCGCACGAGGTCGCGAACGTCGCCGGTGCCCCCGGCATCCGCTGGATGGTGCGCGCCAGCCAGGGCTTGCCGCAGCGCGTCTACTCGGCGATCTCGAGCTGCATCCCGGCGACCTCCTCCGAACTGGAGACGCCGAACGCGTCGATCCGCCCCGAGGACGTCACGGACCTGGCCCGCGAGCCGGGTGTGGTCGCGCTGGGCGAGCTGATGGACTTCCAGGGGCTGGTCGACGACGACCCGCACCTGGTCGCCATGGTGCGCGCCGCGGCGGAGGTCGGCCTGAGCCTCGAGGGCCACGTGCCGACCCTGACCGGACCCGAGCTCTCGCGCTACGTGGCGCACGGCATCCGCTCCGACCACACCTTGTCGACGCCTGCGAAGCTCCGCGAGCAGCTGCGCAAGGGGCTGTGGGTGATGCTGCAGGAGAAGTCGCTCACGCGCGACGTGGTCGCGGCGGTCATGGCGCTCCCCGACCGGAGCCGCGTGCTGCTGATCACCGACGACGTCATGCCCAACCGGCTGACGTCCGGCCACGTGAGCCGCATCGTCGAGGTCGCGATCGCGCAGGGCTGGGACCCACTCGACGCGCTCGCCGCGGCCACGCTGCGCCCCGCGAGCTACCTCGGCCTCCACGGACTGGGCGTCCTCGCCCCGGGCGCGCGGGCCGACTGGCTGGTCACCGACGCGCTGGCTTCGTTCCCACCGCGCCAGGTGGTCGTCGCCGGGCGGGTCGTCGCCGAAGCCGGCAGCGCCCTGCCGTTCGACGCGGCCACCCCCGCGCCGCCGGCCACGCCCGGGTTCGGGGTGCGCTCGGTGCCGGCCGAGCGCTTGGCGCTGCCGACCGGGCGTGGCCCGGCCACGGTGCGCGCGCGGGTGGTGGTCGTCGACCAGGCCAACAGCTTCACCCGCCTCGACGAGCGCGACGTGGCAATCGTCGACGGCGCGCCGATCGACGACGACCTCGCGCTGGCGCTGGTGATCCCGCGCGCCGCGCTGGTCGAGCCGAGCGCGCTCCCGGAGCGCTTCGAGGTCGGCCTGGTGGCCGGCTTCGGCCTGCGCCGCGGGGCCTGGGCGAGCAGCTTCGCGCACGACAGCCACAACGTGTTCGTGTTCGGCCGCACGCCGCAGGCGATGGCCGAGGCGCTCGAGGCGATGTTGGCCGTCGGTGGCGGCATGGCGTTCGCGCCCGACGACGGTGCGCCCGTCGAGGTGCTGCCGCTCCCGCTGGTCGGGCTGCTGTCCGACGAGCCCATCGAGGTGGTCGCCGAGCGCTTCGACGCGCTCGAGCGCGGCCTGCGCGCCGCGGGCGCTTCGGTGAAGCACCCGGTGCTGCTCCTGACCCTGTTGCCGCTGACGGTGAGCCCCGACTGGAAGATCAGCGACAAGGGGATCGTCGACGTGGCCCGCCGGCGGGTGCTGCCGTCGTTGGTGGGCGCGTGACGGACGCGGAGCGGGTCGCCCGCATCCGCGATCGGCTGGTCGCGCTCTGCCGCGTCCCGAGCCCCAGCGGCGACGAGCGCGCGATCGTCGACGCGCTCGCAGCGGAGCTCACGGCTTGGGGGCTGGCCGTGCATGAGGACGACGCTGCGGCGGCGGTCGGCGGCGCGGCCGGCAACCTGATCGCCGAGCTGCCGGGCGGGCGCCCCGAGCGCGTGGTGCTCAACGCCCACGTCGACACCGTGCCGCTGGTGCCCGGGGAGCCGCTCGCGCCGGTGGTCGAGGGCGACGTGGTGCGCACGAACGGTCGGCAGATCCTCGGCGCCGACGACAAGGCGGGGGTCGCGATCGTCCTCGAGGTGGTCGACGCGCTGCGGACGCTTCCGGCCGCGGACCGGCCGACGCTGGTCGCGGTGTTCACGGTGGGCGAGGAGCGCGGGCTGCGCGGCGCCCACGCGCTCGACGTCGCCGCGCTGCGCGCCGACGCCGGCTTCGTGTTCGACGGCGAGGTGGCGGTCGGCGAGGTGATCGCGGCCGCGGTCTTCAAGGAGGCGCTGTTGCTCACGGTGCGCGGCCGCCGCGCGCACGCGGCGCTCGAGCCCGAGCGCGGCGTCCATGCGATCGCCGCCGCGGCCGAGGTCGTGCGCGCCTTCCCGATGGGCCTGCAGCCCGACGGCGCGATCGCGAACCTCGGGAGCGTGCGCGGCGGCGGCGCCAGCAACGTGGTGCCCGACGAGGTCGTGCTGGAAGGGGAGGCGCGGGCGTTCGAGGAGCCGCGCCTCGAGCGGCTGCTCGCGCAGGTCCGCGGCGGCGCCGAGGCGGCGGTCGCGCCGCTCGCGGCCCGCGTCGACGTCGACCACCGGCGCCTCTACGACGGCTACGCGCTCGCCGACGACGCGCTGCCGCTGCGCTGGCTGCGCGCGGCGGCGCCCGCGCACGGCCTCACCGTGACCACCGTGCGGTCCATCGGCGGATCGGACACGAACGTGCTCAACCAGCAGGGGCTGCCGACCGCGAACGTCGGCGTCGGCATGCACGAGATCCACTCGGTGGACGAGTGGATCGACGTGCGCGGCCTCGCGCGCGTGGCGGCGTGGATGGTGGACGCGCTGCGGCTCGGGTAGGGCGGACCGCGCTCGTCGCGCCCCGCGCCGTACCTCTCGGGGCTGCAAGCGCAGCCGCGCACGATCGCGTGGTCGGCGGTGCCTCGGTGACCCACCCCGTGCACGACGGCTCAACAACCCGTACCCTGGATGCGTGCCCAACGGCTCGAAACGATCAGGTTCGGAACGATCGGGACCCACAGGAACGACCGACGCCACCGTCCCCACGGCCTCGACCGACCCGCTGGGCGACATCCGCCGGCTCGTGGCCGTGCGGCGCCAGGCCTACCGCGGCATCCTGGTGGCCGCGACGGTCGCGGTGGCCGGCTACCTGGCGGTGATCGAGGCGACCACCGGCAGCGCGATCGACCGCGCGCTGGCCGTGGTGATGCTCGTCGGCTTCGGGTACGCGTTGGTCGAGCTCTTCCGACCCGGCGGCGCGCTGCGGCGGGTGGAGGTCGCGGTGCTGGTGGTCCTGGTGCTGGCCCTCGCGGGCGGTTTGGCGGTCAAGCTCTTCGCCTTCGACGACCACGCCGTGCACCTGCAGGCGTGGCGCGAGTTCGCCCCGTGGGCGCCGCTCGCGTACTTCTGGGCGTACTTCGCGTTCGGTCGGCGCCTCGGGCTGCGCCTGTCGTTCGCCTTCTACGCCGTAGCGCTGGCGATCCTGGGCGCGTACGTGCTCGTCGTCGACGCGATCGAGTGGCGATCCATCGCGCAGTTCTACCTGGCGAGCTGGGTGTACGTACCGGGGCTGCACGTCTTCTCGTGGTCGCTCGAGCGCCACGCCCGCGCGCTCACGCTCGCGGAGACGGCGGCCGATCGCGCCTTCGTCGACCCCCTCACCGGCCTCCCCAACCGCGCACGCTTCATGGATCGGCTGGAGCGCTCGGTGGCGTTGGCCGAGCGCACCGGCACCGGCTTCGCGGTGCTGTTCGTCGACCTGGACGGCTTCAAGGCGGTGAACGACGCCTACGGCCACCACGCGGGGGACGCGATGCTGCGGGCGCTGGCGGCGCGCATGACCGGCGCCGTGCGCCGCAGCGACACGGTCGCTCGGCTGTCGGGCGACGAGTTCACGGTGCTCACCGGCGAGCCCGTCGACGCCGACGGCGTGCGCGTCTTGGCCGACAAGTTGGTCGCCGCCTGTGCCGCCGCCGTCGAGGTGGAGGAGCGCATGCTGCGGGTCTCGGCCAGCGTCGGCGTGGCGCTGTTCCCCGACCACGGAGCCGACGCCGACGCGCTGCTGCGGGCCGCCGACGCCGCGATGTACGTATCCAAGTGGCGTGGCACCGGGAGCGTTCAGGTCGGACCGACGGCGAAGGGCGACGCGCGCCGCTGACGTCCCGCACCTGGAGGAAGGTCCACGGAGCGCCCGGGGCAGTCCGTCTGGACCTCCCTGGAGCAGGGACCGGCGCTGTGGCGGGTGCGGGTCGAGCGGACCGCGTGAACGCCGGCACGGCTCCCGCGCAGCGCCGCGCCGTGAAGACCGTGGCGCTCGCCTTCGTCGCCCATTGCGCGCTCTTGCTGCAGACGCCGGTCAGCCTGCTCGCGGCCGACGCGCGCCGCGGCAAGGTTCATCCGCGCACGCGCCTGGCGCGGCGCGTCGCCGTTGGTTACGCGCTGGCGTGGCTCGGCGGGCCCGGTGCTGCTCCTGGCGGCCGCCGTGGCTTGGGCCGGCTGATCGGCTCGGTTCAGGCGGCGTCGAGGATCGCCCGCACCTCGGCGCGTTGGGCTTCGCTCACGCGGAACGAAGCCGTCGCCGCGTTGCGCCGCACCTGCTCGGGCTTGGTGGCGCCGGCGATCACGCTCGACACCGCCGGCTCCGCGAGCAGGTAGGCGAAGGCGAGGTCGATCAGCTCGACGCCGTGATCGGCGCTCCAGCCGACGAGCCGCTCGACCAGGTCGAGGTTGGCGTCGGTGAGCAGGGTCTCTTGC
>JBHEOT010000005.1:0-81047 GCA_046260675.1 Trueperaceae bacterium
CTTCACCGGTTCGGTCGCGACCGGCCTGCGCATCCATCAGCGCGCGGCGGTCGTGCACCCCGGGCAGCGCCACCTGAAGAAGACCTTCATGGAGCTCGGCGGCAAGGACGCGCTGATCGTCGACGAGACGGCCGACCTCGACGTCGCGGTCACGGCCGCGGTGCAGGGGGGCTTCGGGTTCAACGGTCAGAAGTGCTCGGCCATGTCGCGGTTGATCTTGGTCGACGCGGTCCACGACGAGGTGCTCGAGCGCTTCGTCGCCGCGGTGGCGCGGCTGCGCGTCGGCCGCGCGATCGACGACGCCGACGTCACGGCCGTCATCAGCGAGCGCCAGTTCGACAAGGTCGTCGGCTACGCGCGCCTGGGCGCCGAGGAGGGCCGGATCGCGCTCGGGGGCGGACCGGCCGCCGAGCGTCCGGACGGGGGTTGGTACGTCGCGCCGACGATCGTCGCCGACGTGGCGCCGACCGCCCGGTTGGCGCAGGAGGAGGTGTTCGGACCGGTCGTGGCGGTGATCCGCGCGCGCGACTTCGACGACGCCCTGCGCATCGCGAACGACACCGATTTCGGCCTCACGGGGGGATTGATCAGCCGTTCGCGCGAGCGCCTCGAGCGCGCCCGGCGCGAGTTCAAGGTCGGCAACCTCTACCTCAACCGCAAGATCACCGGTGCGCTCGTCGGCGTGCAGCCGTTCGGCGGCTTCAAGATGTCGGGCACGAACAGCAAGGGCGGCGGCCCAGACTACCTGCGGCTGTTCGTCGAAGCGCGGACGGTGACCGAACGCCTCTGAGCCCGCCCTGCGGCTGCTGCCCGAGTCGATCGTCCTGGACGCGTCGGACGGATGTCCGTCGCGTCCGTGGCGCCGATGCGCCACGATGGAGCCAAGATCGCGTGCGTACGGTGAAGGGCGCTCGTCCGAGGCAGCCCCGCGTGCGTTCGCGCCGCCCAAGGAGGGCGTCATGGTGAAGCGCCAGATCCTGGTCCCGCTCGACGGCTCCGATTTCGCGCCGATCGCGTTCCGCACGGTCGGCCGCCTGTTCGACCCCGCGTCGACCTCGGTGACCCTCGCGCACGTCGCGCCCGTGCCGGAGGGGGTCTACGGCCCGTTGCCGCGCCCGTCGGTAATCGGCGGTTGGGCCGAAACGCTGCACACCCCGTGGCGCGACCGCGGCGACTTCGACCACCCGATCTACGAGAGCCAAGTGTGGTCCTCGACGCGCGAGGAGATCATCGACGCGCTCGACGACGACGTGCGCCGCCTCGCCGACGCCGGCTTCGACGTCGCCCTCGTGGTGCGCTTCGGCGACCCCGCGCAGGAGCTCGCCGACCTGGTCGACGAGGAGGACATGGACGCCGTGGTCATGGCGACGCACGGCCGCAGCGGCTTCTCCCGAGCGGTGATGGGCAGCGTGGCCGAGAAGCTGCTGCGCATGGTGCGCGTGCCGGTGGTGATGGTACGCGGGGAGCTCGTGGACGACGCCCCGCCGCTGGTGCCGATCGGCTGAGCCGCGAAGAGGAAGCAACGAGAACGCCCGACCGCCAGCTGTTGGGGTCGGGCGCCTCGCTGCCGCCTGGCAGTCGTTGGAGCCAATGGTCAGATTCGAACTGACGACCTGCCGATTACGAATCGGCTGCTCTACCACTGAGCTACATTGGCGCGAAGCTCGGGCGCCGACGGGCGGCGCCCTTCGCGTTCGGTGGTGGCCAAGGGCAGATTTGAACTGCCGACACCACGATTTTCAGTCGTGTGCTCTACCAACTGAGCTACTTGGCCTCGTGGCGGAGCCGACGGGATTTGAACCCGCGACCTTCTGCGTGACAGGCAGATATGCTAACCGCTACACTACGGCTCCGCGTTCGCACGAACCCCGTCCCGCACGTCGCGTACGGAAGGCGAGCGAGCGCAAGGATACCCGCGGCGGTCGAGCGGTGTCAACGGCGTTCGGCCACCGCGACGGGCGCCGCGGGGCCGACGCCCAGGCGCGCGAGCGCGGCGCGGATCCCCTCGGGCCCGTACCCCAACGCTTCGTGCTGCGCCACCGGATCGCCATGCGGCACGTGCTGATCGTCGATGCCCAGGCGGATCAGCCGGGGCGCCCCGCCGCGGTCGCTGAGGAACTCGGCCACGGCCGCGCCGAACCCTCCGTGCAACACGTGGTCCTCGACCGTCACGAGCGGCGTGCCCGCGTCGGCGAAGCGCTCGAGCATCGCAGCGTCGAGCGGCTTCACGAAGCGCGCGTTCACGACGGCGACCCTGGGGTCGTCGCCGGCGGCGGTCCGCGCGTAGGGCAGCGTCGCGCCGAACGCCAAGACGGCGACGTCGGTCCCCTCCTTCACCACCTCCCACGTGCCCCAGGGCACGTCGTCCCACGCGTCGACCGGAGCGTCGGGGGCAGGCGCGACGCCGCCGCGCGGCCAGCGCACCGCGATCGGGCCGCCACGCTCCAACGCCGCGCGCAGCACGCCACGCAGCTCGCGCGCGTCCTTCGGCGCCGCGATCTGCAACCCCGGCACCGGCCGCAGGTACGCGAGGTCGTAGACCCCCTGGTGCGTCATCCCGTCGGCGCCGACGAGGCCGGCGCGATCGATCCCGAAGACCACGTCGAGCCCCTCGAGCGCGACGTCGTGGATCACCTGGTCGTACCCGCGCTGGAGGAACGTGCTGTAGATCGCCACGATCGGCTTCTCACCGCGCAGCGCGAGGCCGGCGGCGGTCGTGACCGCCACGTCCTCGGCGATCCCGACGTCGAGGTAGCGGCGCGGCATCTCGCGGGAGTACCGCACCAATCCGGACCCCTCGCGCATCGCGGGGGTGATCACCCAGACGCGGTCGTCGTGCCGCGCCAGGTCGATGGCGGCGTCGCCGAAGGCGTCCGACCACTGGTACCCCTTGCCCGCGCTCACCGGGTTGATCGGGTCGTACTTCCCGGCCCCGTGCCACGCGATCGGGTCGGCCTCCGCAACGCCGTACCCCTTACCCTTGCGGGTGAGCACGTGGAGGAGCGTCGGCCCCTCGAGCTCGCGGATCTTGGCCAGGTAGAAGGCGAGCTGCTCCACGTCGTGCCCGTCGATGGGGCCCACGTAGCGCAACCCCATCGCGTGGAAGGGGTTGTTCGAAGCCGGATCGAAGAAGCGTCGCGCGGCCTTCTTGGCGCGGCTGCCGAACTCCGCCAGCGGCGCCCACAGGTCCTCGAGCGCGGCCTTGCCGCGCGATTCGGCCCGCTGGAACCAGGGCTGCACCTGCAGACGGCGCATGGTGGCGTTCAGCGCTCCGACGTTCTCGCTGATCGACATCTCGTTGTCGTTGAGCACGATCGTCATGCGCGTCGCTTGGTGGCCGATCTGGTTGAGCGCGGCGAGCGCCATGCCGCCCGTGAGGGCGCCGTCGCCGATCACGGCGATCACGTCGTACGGAGCTCCGCGCGCGTCGCGCGCCAGCGCCATGCCGAGCGCCGCCGCGAGGCTCGTGCTGGCGTGCCCTACGGTCAGGGCGTCGTCGGCGGATTCGCTGCTGGTCGTGAACCCGGCGAGGCCCCCGCTCGTGCGGATCGAACGCATGCGCTCCCGCCGGCCGGTGAGCATCTTGTGCCCGTAGGTCTGATGGCCTACGTCCCAGACGATGCGGTCGCGGGCGCTGTCGTGCACGTGATGGAGCGCGACCGTCAACTCGACCGCTCCGAGGCTCGAGGCGAGGTGGCCGCCGGTGACGGAACAGACGTCGATGACTTCGGCGCGCAGCTCCGCCGCCAGCTGCGGCAACTCGTCGCGCCGCAGCCGGCCGACGTCGGCCGAACAGTGGATGTAATCGAGTAAGCCCATGCGACCTCCGACCTTGACGTGCAGGATACCGCTCCGCAGGACCGCGAATCGTGAGCAAGGTCGCGTCGCTCGCCGTCAGGGCGCTTCGGCGTCCGAGGTGAAGTTGGTCTCGATCAGGAACCAACCGTTCTCGTGCCGAACGGTGCCGACGTTCGGTCCGAACCACAGCGTCTGCGTCAGCTCCTCGGCGACGGCGCCGTCCTCGTCGAACGCGCGGGTGGTGAAGTCGATCACGAAGACCTCGTACGCGCTCGTTCCGACGGTGACCGTCCGCCGATCGACCACGGTGTAGACGTAATCGACATCTTGCATGAAGCGACGCCCCTCGGGCCGGCTCGCACCCGGGAAGACGCCCTCCACGGTGGTCGACCCCGACCAGATCGCACCCACGCGCAGCTCGCTGGCGGCAGGCAGCTCCCGGATCGGGGGCTCGAACGTGAAGGACCCACCCGGGCGCGTCTGGCGCCGCAGGTACACGCCGTCGTCGCGGAACTGACGGTAGAAGCCCGCGTCCTGCCCCCCGCCGACCAGCCGGAACAGGATCCACACCTCGCCGTCGAGCACGGTCGGCCCCTCGACGGTCACCAGGTAGCGCGGTTCGTCGAGCCGGGCTCCGTCGGGGAGGTACGACCACCGGAGGCCGGTCTCCTGCGGGAAGAACGAGGGCGTTCCGGTGAACTGCTGAACCTCGACGCGCCCTGGGTCGACGGCCGGGGCGCAGGCGACGCTCGCCACGGCGATCGCCACGACGGCCAGGAGCGCGAGGGGATGGGTGCGGACGGCGGCGGTCATGGGCGGCATGCTACCGTCCACCGCGAACCTCGGCCGCGGCTGCCGCTTGCACCGACGCGTAGACGCCTGGGTCGCCCGGGTCCAGTTGGCCCAGCAGCGCGCCGTACGTAGCCACCCACGTCGTGGCGTACGCCACGAGGGCGGCGTCGAGCACGGGCTCGAGCAGCGGCTCGGGCCACCCGTCGGCGCCCAGCGTCAAGCGCTCGACCTGCGCCGTACGCGTCGCCAAGACCTCGGCGACCAGCTGCGTCTCGGCGTCCTCCACCCCCAAGATCAGGCCGACGAGGTCGTCGCCGAGCGCGTGGCGCGCCTCGAACGCGGACGCCGCGACGAGCGGAGCGTGGTCGCCGGTCGGCACCGCCAGCGTCTTCGCGACCCGCGCGAAGACCTGCTGCACCCACCCTTGGAGGGCGCCGCCGCCGCGCGCGGTGACGAGGAGCGGCACGCGCTGATGCAGCCGCCACGCGAGCGCCTTCGCCGGGTTGAGCTCGGTCGGGACGGTCGCTGCGCAGGCGGTGGCGATCGCCGCCAACCGCTCGTCGTAGGCCCCGAGTCGCTCAGCCTGTCCGGTCGCGTACGCGAGGTGCCGAACGGCCTCGAACGTCGCGAGCGGCCCGTCGTTCAGCGCCACGTCCGGCTCCTGCTCCACGCCGCCGAGCACCGCGGCGGCCGCGGCCTCGTCGTGGGTCCCGAGGACGACGACCTCGGCGCCGGCAGCCTCGGCGGTCGAGCGCCACAGGGCGACGTCGTCGCCCGAGAACCCCCCGTCGACGAGGACCTGGGTGCCGCTCGCGACCAAGCGGCCGTCGATCCATGGCGCGACGAGCGGGACGAGCACCGCGAAGGGGCCGGTGGCTTCGAAGCCGATCGGCCGAGACCGGGCGCGATCGTCGACGCTGGCGCCGTGCGGCATGTGCAGGAGCGCCTCGAGGAGGCCGTGGGGGTCGCGGGCGTGGAGGGTTCCGGGATCGTCGAGCATCGGCGCGAGCCTACCAGCGGCGCCGCCGCCGGCCCACGTCTCGGCGCACGTGCGCCCCCGGGAACCGGATGCGGTCGACGGCGGCGTACGCGTTCGCGACCGCGCCCGCGACGTCGCCGGCGACGGCCGTGACGCCGAGCACGCGGCCGCCCGCGGACACGAGCCGCCCTTCCGGGCCGTGTGCGGTCCCGGCGTGGAAGACCGTGACGCCCGGCCCGAGGTCGGCGGGGATCTCGATCGCCACCCCGGTCCGCGGTGGGCCCGGGTAGCCCTCGGCGGCCATGACCACGCAGGCGCATGCGGCGTCGCTCCAGACGGGTGCGACGTCCGCGAGCCCACCGGTGGCCGCCGCGTGGAGGAGCGCGAACGCGTCGGAGCGCAGCAGCGGGACGAGCACCTGGGTCTCGGGGTCGCCGAAGCGCACGTTGTACTCGAGGAGCTTCACCCCTCGATCGGTCCGCATGAGCCCGAGGAATAGGGTGCCGACCATCGGTCGACCCTCGGCGCGCAGACCGGCGAGGGTCGGCTCGATGATCGTCCGTCGGACCTCCGCGAGCTCCGCGGGGTCGAGCAGGTCGGCGGGCGCGACCGTGCCCATGCCGCCCGTCATCGGCCCGAGGTCGCCGTCGAAGGCCGCCTTGTGGTCGGCCACCTGCGGCCACACGTGGTACGCCGCGCCGTCGGTGACGACGAGGAGGCTCACCTCGTCGCCGTCGAGGAAGGCCTCGACCACGACCTCCGCCTCGCCGGCCGCGAAGAGGGCGGCGACCGCCTCGTGGCCCGCGGCGGGCGTAGCCGCCACCGTCACTCCTTTGCCGGCGGCCAGACCGCTCGCCTTCACGACGACGCGTCCGTCGGCGAGCGCCGAGTGCGCGTCGACCGCGGCGTGCGCCGCAGCGGCGTCGGCCGCGGTCGTCGCTTCGGCGGTGGGCACCCCGTGCGCATGCATGAAGGCCTTCGCGTGCGCCTTGGAGGCTTCGAGCCGCGCCGCGGCCGCGGAGGGGCCGTACGTCGGGACGCCCCGGGCCCTCAGGACGTCGGCCACGCCGGCCGCGAGGGGCGCTTCGGGTCCGACGACCACGAGGTCCACGGCGCGCGCGACCGCGGTAGCAGCGAGTGCGTCCAGCGCGGCCGGCGCAGGGAACCCCGGTGGGAGCGGCACCTGCGGGCCAAGGCCCTGGGTTCCGGCGTTCCCCGGCGCGAGCACGACCTCGGCGACCGCCGACGAGCGCGCGAGCGCCCAGGCCAGCGCGTGCTCCCGTCCGCCCGACCCGAGGACGAGGACGCGGGCTCCGCTCACGGCCGCGCCTCGCCGCGCAGCACGCGCCGCACCGCGTCCGGGTACGCGAGGTGCTCCTCGCGCTGGACGCGCGCTTGGAGCGCGTCCTCGGTGTCACCGGGCAGGACGTCGACGGTGCGCTGGACGATCGCGGGCCCGGTGTCCACGCCGGCGTCGACGAAGTGCACGGTGCAGCCGGTGCGCGGTACGCCGGCGTCCAGCGCCTGGCGCACGGCGTGGAGGCCCGGGAACGCCGGCAGCAGGCTCGGGTGCACGTTCAGGAGGCGCCCGGACCAGGTGGCCACGAACCCCGGCGAGACGATCCGCAGGAAGCCGGCGAATGCCACCACGTCGATCCGGTGCGCCTCGAGGAGCGCGTGGGCGCGCGCCTCGAAGCCCGCGCGGTCGAGGGTTCCGTCCGGTCGGCGATGGTACGCGACGTGCTCGGCCGCCGCGCCGGCGGAGCGGGCGCGGTCCAGCGCGCGCGCTCCGCGGCGGTCGGAGATCGCCAGCACGATCCGGCCGAGCGGATCGGCACCGTTCGGTGGGAAGGCGTCGAGGAGCGCTTGCAGGTTGGTGCCGCTCCCCGAGGCGAACACCGCCAGGCGCGCAGCGCGTTCGAGCGGCAAGGGCTCCTCAGGCACGATCGCGCGCGACGACGGGGTTCTGCAGCGTGCCGATCGCGTCGATGGTCACGTCGACGAGGTCGCCGGGCTCGAGCGGGCCGACGCCGTCCGGCGTGCCGGTCAACACCAGGTCGCCCGGCTCCAGCGTGAGGAAGCGGCTGATGTACGACAAGATCTCCGGGACCGAGAAGATCAGGTCGCGCGTGCGCCCGTCCTGGCGAAGCTCGCCGTTGACCCGCACCTGGACGGTCAGGTCCGAGGGGTCGAGGTCGGTCTCGAGCCACGGCCCGACGGGGCAGAAGCCGTCCGAGGACTTCGCGCGCACCCACTGGAGGTCGTCGCGCTGCGCGTCGCGCGCCGTGACGTCGTTGGCGATCGTGAACCCGAGGACGTGGCCGAGGGCGTCCTCGGGGGCGACGTCGCGCATGGTGCGCGCGATCACGACCGCGAGCTCGCCCTCGTGGTGGAGCTCGTGGGTCCACGATGGCCTGGGGATGTCGTCGCCCGGGTTCGAGAGGGCGTTGAGCGCCTTGAGGAACAGCCCTGGCTCGTGGGGCAGCGCGTCGACGCTGCCGCCCATCTCGGCGACGTGCTTGGCGTAGTTCTTGCCCACGCAGACGATGCTGCGCGGCTCGCACGGGGCGAGCAGGGTGACCTCGGAGAGGTCGACGACGTGGCCGCTCGGTCGACCGACCATCCCGGTGAGCTGATGGACGCGGCCCCCTTGGACCTCGCCCCAATGGACCCCGTCGAAGCTGCGGTAGCGGACGCGCTGCATGCGGACCTCCTCGGCTCGGCCCAGGACCGTGCCGGCGTGGAGCGCAGTCTACCCGTCGCCGCCGGCGGCGACGCCGGGCCCTTCGTGCTCGACGGGCGCCTCCCGGTGCTCCAGCGCGGCGCTGGTCGCCTCCCACGTCGCCATGGCCGCGAGCAGCTCGACCTCGACCGCGTCGTGGCGACGCCCGAGGTCGACGAGTTCGGCGGCGTCAGCCTGCCCCACGGCGACGCGGGCCGAGGCCGCGTCGATGGCGGCGACGGCCGCCACGAGCTCGGCTTCCAGACGCTCGACCTCGGCCTCGTGCCGCTCGAGGTCCCTTCGCAGGCGCCAGGGGGAGGGGCCGTCGGACGTCGCAGCCGGCGGTGTGGGGGCGGCCGGCGCTTCGGAGCCTGCGGCGGGCGCATGGCGCTCGGCTTGCTTGCGGGTGTAGAAGGCCCAGTCGCCCTCGTAATCGACGAAGCGGCCGCCGGAGACCTCCCAGACGCGGGTCGCCAGCTTGGCGAGGAAGCGACGATCGTGCGAGACGAACACGATCGTGCCCTCGTACGCCTCCAGGGCCGCCTCGAGCGCCTCGATCATCTCGACGTCGAGATGGTTCGTCGGCTCGTCGAGCACGAGCACGTTCGCCTCGCTCAGCGTCAGCTTGAGGAGCGCCAGGCGCGCCCGCTCCCCGCCCGAGAGGTCGGCGACGCGCTTGAACTGGGCATCGAAGGGGAACAGGAAGCGGCCGAGGAGGTCGTGGGCGCGCACGTCGCCGACCATCTTGTGAAGCTCCTCGAACAGCGTCGCCTGCGGGTCGACGCCGGCGAGGTCCTGGTCGTAGTACGCCACCCGCACGCGGGTGCCCCAGGCGATGCGCGCGCCGGGGTCGTCCGAGGGCCGCACGCCCAGGAGCACCCGCAGGAAGGTGGTCTTCCCCGCCCCGTTCGGGCCCGTGATCGCGACCCGCTCGCCGCGTCGGACGACGACCTCGACGCCGCCGAAGAGCGGCTCGGCGTACGCCGCGCTCAGCCGCTCGGCATGCAGCACCAGGTCGACCGACGGTGGGCACGGGAAGGTGAAGCGCGTCGTCTTGGCGTCGGGTCGCGCCTCGTCGAGCATGTCGGACTCGAAGCGCTCGACGCGCCGCTCCATCGCCTTCGCGCGGCGGTGCAACTTCTCGTTGCGGCCGGCCCACTGCTTCATGCGCGCCGCCGCGACGGCGAGCCGGGTGTGCTCCTTGGCCTGGTTGGCGCGCGTGCGCGCTTCGATGCGCGCCTGCTCGGCCCGCAGGGTCCGGTACGTCGACGGGTTGCCGGGCGCCACCCGGAGCTCGCCGCGGTCGACCTCGGCGGTTCGGTCGCAGGCGCCGTCGAGGAACGCTCGGTCGTGCGAGACGAGCACGGCGGCCCCCGGGTACCGGCCGACGAAGCCCTCGAGCCACGAGCGCATGGCGAGGTCGAGGTGGTTGGTCGGTTCGTCGAGAAGCAAGAGGTCCGGTTGGGCCATGAGCAGGCGGGCGAGCCCGAGGCGCGTGCGTTCGCCGCCCGAGAGCCGATCGACGCGGTCCTCTTCGCGACCTGCGAACCCGAGCGCGTGCAGGACGGCGTCGCGTCGCGCGCGCCGGGCGTAGCCACCGCGCCGCTCGAAGTGTTCGTGCAGCGGCTCCCAGCGCGCGAACACGTCGGGGGCGTCGAGCCCGGCGGCCTCGAGCACCGACAGGTCGTGCTCCATCGCGTCGAGTTCCGTGAAGGCGGCGTCGGCGATCGCGCGGACGGTGCCGCCCTCGCCGAAGGTCGGGTCCTGCGCCAGCACCCCGAGGGTGACGTCCGACCGCACGTGCACCTCGCCGCCGTCGGGGACCTCGCGTCCGGCCAGCAGCCGCAACACGGTCGTCTTGCCCGCCCCGTTGCGGCCGATCAGCGCCAGCCGCTCGCCGGGGCGGAGCTCGAGGTGGACGCCGTCGAGCACCGCCTGCTCTCCGTAGTGCTTCTCGACCTGGTGGAGGGCGGCGAGGATCACGTCCACGAGGGTACCCGACCCGGGCGGTCCCGGGCGCGCGTCCGCAACGCGCGCGCCCCCCGGAAGCTCGATCTTCCGAGGGGCGCGCCGGTGCGGGCGTGAGCGTGTGGGCGCGGTGGCCCGGGTGGCGATCAGCTGAAGCGGAGGTTGGCCTCGGTCTCGAGGTCGAAGGCGTGCAGGAACCCGAGGTCCGCGAGCAGCTCGACCTGGTCGCCCGGCTCGACCCGTGCGTGCGAGTCGATCCGCGCGACGATCGTCTGGTCGCCGCCGACGCTCGCCATGATGTGGGTCTCGGCGCCGAGCGGCTCGACGACCTCGATCTGGGCCTTGATGACGTTGTGGCCCTCTTCGATGGCCGTGTTGCCGCGCAGCCCGAGGTTCTCGGGGCGGATCCCGACGTAGACCTTCTTGCCCTCGGACGCCTTGATCTTCTGCGCCATCTCGCCATCGGGCGCGAGATCGAACTGCGGCGACTTGAGGTGACCGCCCTGGACGCTGCCGACCATGAAGTTCATCGCCGGGGAGCCCATGAAGCCGGCCACGAACTTGTTCACCGGCTTGTCGTAGAGGTTGATCGGGCTGTCGACCTGCTGGATGAGGCCGTCCTTCATGACGACGATGCGCGTACCCATCGTCATCGCCTCGACCTGATCGTGGGTGACGTACACGGTCGTGACGCCGAGCCGGCGGTGGAGCTTGCTGATCGAGGCGCGCATCTCGACGCGCAGCTTGGCGTCGAGGTTCGAGAGCGGCTCGTCCATCAGGAACACCTTGGGCTCGCGGACGATCGCGCGGCCGAGGGCGACGCGCTGCCGCTGACCACCGGAGAGCTCGCGCGGGCGCCGCTCGAGCAGGTGGTCGATCTGCAGCAGCTGCGCCGCATCGCCGACGCGGCGTTCGATGTCGGCCTTGGGGGTCTTGCGCAACCGCAGGCCGAACGACATGTTCTGTTGCACGTTCATGTGCGGGTACAGCGCGTAGTTCTGGAACACCATCGCGATGTCGCGGTCCTTGGGGGGCACGTCGTTGACCACGCGGTCGCCGATCGAGAGCGTCCCATCGGAGATCTCTTCGAGCCCCGCGATCATGCGCAGCGTGGTGGTCTTCCCACAGCCCGACGGGCCGACGAAGACCATGAACTCCTCGTCCTTGATGTGCAAGGTGAAATCCTTGACGGCGGTGATGTTCCCGAACCGCTTGTAGATGCTCTCCAGCAGGACCTCGGCCATGGGTGGCTCCTCCGATCGAACTCTGAGATTTGCCGAAAGGCTACCACGCCGCCGCACCGCGGCCCTTGCGAGTCGACCGTGATTCGGTCTACATTCGGACTCATGATGCGCCTCAAGCACCGCGTCCGTTCCGTCAGCTACCTCAAAGCCCACGCCGCCGAAGTCCTGCGCGACCTCGCCGAGCGCCAAGAGCCGCTGATCGTCACCCAGAACGGCGAAGCCCGGGCCGTCCTGCTCGACGTCGCCGCCTTCGATCAGCTCCAGGAGACCGTCGCCCTGGTCAAGCTCCTGTCGCTGGCCGACCGCCAACTGGCCGACGGGATGGTGCAGACGGCGGCCGACGCCGTCGCCGCCTTCCGGGGCGCCGCCGAGTGAGCGCTCAGGTGCTGTTGACCGACGGCGCCGCCCGCGACCTCGACGAGCTCTACGCCGCCGCCTACGATCGGGGGGGTGCGACCCGTGCTGACCTGTTCTTGGACCGAATTCAGAACGTTCTGACGAGCCTCGGGGCGACGCCGGGACGCGGACGTCGCCTACCGGAGCTCCAGCGGTTGGGCCTCGCCGATGGGCGCCAGCAGCTCGACGGCGACCTGCGGGTGCTGTACCGGATGCGCACGGATTCGGTGCTGATCGTCGCGATCGCGCCGGCCGAGCGCTCGTGGCAGGCGCTGTTGCAGCGCCGGGTGCTCGACTCGTGACGACGACCGAGGCCGCGCATCCGACCGCACACCATGACGACGCCCCGCGAGCGGTGATCGCGGGGCGTCGTCGGATCGTGGTGGAGGCGGCGGGAGTCGAACCCGCGTCCGGAGCCCCCTACAGCGGGCGTCTACGCGCGTAGCCGTCGATCGATCGTCGGCGCACGGCAGGCTCGTCGGCCAGCGCACCGTGCGATTAGGCGCCTAGAGTTTCGCTTCCCGGCGGACGCTCCGCACCGGGTCGCTAGCTTGGATTGGGTCGTCGAATCCGGCGGACCCCAAGCAGGGTCTCCGGGCGACGTCGCTTAGCCCTTAGGCAGCGAGAGCGTAGTTCTGGTTGCCAGTTATGGCGTTTGCAGCTTGGTGACGCGGCCAGCTGCGTCCGCGGCGCGCAGCCTCGCTTTCGGCGGACCCCGTCGAAACCGTGTCGCCCCCGCGCGTGGGTCCGATCGACCCGGTGGGGCGTCCGGCCGGCGGTTGCCTGGGCGGACCTGCTCGGGCCGAAGGGACGCTCGACCCCTCGCTCCGAGCGCTGAGTATAGCACGTAAAAGCGCACCAGGACGCATGCTAGCATGCCGCATGCCTCCGGCCGTGCGCATGGTCGACATCGTCAAGCGCTTCCCCCTGGTCCTCGCGAACGACCACGTCGACTTCGAACTCGCATGGGGCGAGGTCCACGCCCTCATCGGCGAGAACGGTGCCGGCAAGAGCACCCTCATGAAGATCCTCTACGGTCTGCAAGCGCCCGACGCGGGCCGCATCGAGATCGACGGGCGCCCCGTGGTCATGCGCAGCGCCCGCGATGCGATCGAGGCCGGGATCGGGATGGTGCACCAGCACTTCATGCTGGTCGAGACCCTGACCGTGGCCGAGAACCTGGTGCTCGGCGCCGAGCCACGACGCGGCCCGATGCTCGACATCGGGCGCGCGCGCGAGCGCGCGCGGGAGCTGATCGAGCGGTTCGGGTTCGACCTCGACCCCGACGCGCGCATCGACGAGTTGCCGGTGGGCTTCCAGCAGCAGGTCGAGATCCTCAAGACGCTGTACCGAGACGCGCGGATCCTGGTGATGGACGAGCCGACGGCCGTCCTGACGCCGCAGGAGACCCGCCGCCTGTTCGAGTTCCTGCAGGCGTACGCCGACGAGGGGCACGCGGTGGTCTTCATCTCCCACAAGCTCGACGAGGTGATGGAGATCTGCGACCGCATGAGCGTCATGCGCGACGGCGCGATGATCGGCACCGTCGAGCGCGCTGCGACCGACACCCGGCGGCTCGCGAACATGATGGTGGGCCGCGAGGTTTTGCTGCGCGTGGACAAGGGCGCCGCCGAACCGGGCGAAGTGCGCCTGGAGGCGGTCGACCTGCGCCTGCGCCACCCCGTCAAGCACAAGCCGATCCTCGACGGCGTCGACCTCGCCGTGCGGGCGGGTGAGATCGTGGGCATCGCCGGCATCGAAGGCAACGGGCAGACCGAGCTCGTGGAGGTGCTCACCGGCTTGCGCGCGGCCGACGCCGGCGTCGTGCGCCTCGACGGTCGCGACGTGACCGCCGACGGCGCCCGCGGACGGCGCGAAGCCGGCGTGTCGCACGTGCCCGAGGATCGCAACGAACGCGGTCTGGTGCGCGATTACACGGCTGCATGGAACACGGTCCTCGGCGATCATCACCGCGCGCCGTACTCCGGGCGACTCGGACTGCTCGACCTCAAAGCGATCGACGCGCACGCGGAGCGGATCATCGAGGATTACGACGTGCGACCGCGCGCCGCGAACGTGTTGGCGCGCTCGTACTCCGGCGGGAACGCTCAGAAGCTCATCCTGGCGCGCGAGATCGAGCGCGGTCCCAGGGTGCTGATCGCGGCGCAGCCGACGCGCGGGGTCGACATCGGCGCCATCGAGTTCATCCACCAGCAGGTGATCGCCGCACGCGACGCCGGCCTCGCCGTCCTGCTCGTGTCCGCCGACCTCAACGAGGTCATGAGCCTCTCCGACCGCATCCTCGTCCTGCACGAGGGGCGCGTGATGGGGGCGATGAGCGCGGACGAGGCGACCACCGAGCGCCTCGGACTGATGATGGCCGGCGCGACGGGCGCCACCGACGACGACGCGACGCCGGCCGAGGCGCCGGCGGCCTGACCGATCGGACCGCGTCAGCGCCCCTGGCTCAGGAACCGGCGCACGTGGGCGGCCACCTGCGGGAACTCGATCAAAAACGCGTCGTGCCCGTGCGGCGAGACGATCCGCGCGTAGCGGGCGTCCGGGACGCCCTCCGCGAGCGCACGCGCCTCGGACTCCGGGTAGAGCACGTCGCTCTGGATCCCGAGGACGAGCGTCGGCACGCGGACCGCCGCCAGGACCTCGCGCAGCGGGCCCCGGCCGTCGGCGACGTCGTGGTCGTCCATCGCGCGCGTCAGCCCCACGTACGTGTTCGCATCGAAGCGCTGCACCAGCTTGACGCCGTGGTAGGCGAGGTACGAAGCGATCTCGAAGCTCGCGTCGAGGCCCGGCTCGGCGGGCCGGCGCTCGCGACCGAACTTCTGTTCGAGCGAATCGAACGACCGGTACGACAGCATGGCGATCGCCCGCGCGAGGCCGAGCCCCGACTCGGGCTGACGCCCCGGCGCGTACCACCCCTCTTCGAACGCCGGATCCGCTTGGATCGCGCGGCGTGCGACCTCGTTGAGGCCGATCGCCCAGGCCGAGTGGCGCGCCCCGATGGCGATCGCGACGAGCGCTCCGACCCGCTCGGGGTACGCGATCGCCCATTCGAGCGCCTGCATCCCACCCATGCTGCCGCCCACGACGGCCCGCAATCGCCCGACGCCCAACCGGTCCAGCAGGCGCCGCTGCACCTCGACCATGTCGCGCACCGTGAAGCGCGGGAACGTCGGCCCGAAGGGGCGACCGGTGCCGGGATCGAGCGCCGTGGGACCGGTGGTGCCGTAGCACCCCCCCAACACGTTGCTGCAGATGACGAAGTGCTCGCGGACGTCGAGCGCACGACCGGCACCGATCAGCGGGTCCCACCAACCCGGCACGTCGTGCGGCCCGTGGCGCCCGGCCGCGTGCGCCGAGCCCGTCAGCGCGTGGCACACGAGCACCGCGTTGTCGCCGCGAGCGTTCAGCTCTCCGTACGCTTCGAAGCTGACCGCCACCTGATCGAGGCGACCGCCGCGCTCCAAGAGCAGGGGGTCGTTCGGCGACGCGACGTCGACGACCTCGGGGCGCACGACGCCGACGCTGCCGTCGACGCCGTGGTCGCTGCGCGCCAGCAGCGCCTCGTGGTCGCCCCAGGTCTCGTGGACGAGGCGGCGCGCGCCGCCGGCCCCGCGCGTGCCGCTCGCGCCGCGGTCGTCGCCTGCGCTGCGGGCGCTCACGCCGCCGCTCCGGCCGCCAGCTCCCGGGCGCGGGTCGCGTACGCAGCGGTCGGCTCTTCGGTTCGGTCCATGCGGCTCTCCGATCGTCCCGGCCTGGCGGCGCGCGCGACCGCACGACGCTACCAGACCCAACGTCGCCGCGTCCGGCGACGGCGGTTGTTAGCATGCCGCGTGTCCGCCACCGCCGCCGTACCCATGCTCGACCTGACCGCCGAGATCGCCGACGTGCGCTTAGCGCTCGATGCCGCCTGGGCGCGCGTCCTCGATTCCGGCCAGTTCGTGCTCGGCCCCGAGGTAGCGGCGTTCGAGGCCGAAGCCGCCGCGTACCTGGGCGTTCCCCATGCCGTCGGCCTCAACTCCGGGACCGACGCCCTGCTCCTCGCGCTCCGCGCCCTGGACGTCGGTCCGGGCGACGAAGTGATCACCAGCGCGTTCTCGTTCTTCGCGACGAGCGAGACGATCCTGACCGTGGGCGCGACCCCCGTCTTCGTCGACCTGGCGCCCGGGAGCTTCCTGCTCGACGCGGAGGCCGCCGCTGCGGCCGTCACCCCCCGAACCCGCGCGATCATGCCGGTCCACCTGTACGGCGAGCTGGCCCCCGCGACGGCCCTGCGGCGGCTCGCGGACGCCCGCGGGCTCTTGGTCATCGAGGACGCGGCGCAGGCGATCGGAGCGCGCTACGCCGCTCCGTGTCGGGCCTGCCCGGATCCGGATGGCTGCAGGACGGACGCACCGGTCGGTCGGTCCGCGGGCGCCCTCGGCGACGCCGCGGCCTTCTCCTTCTACCCGACCAAGAACCTCGGCGCGCTCGGCGATGGCGGGCTGCTCACCACCCCCGACGCGGAGGTGGCGGCGCGCGTGCGCAGGCTCCGCAACCACGGCAGCGAGCGCCGGTACCACCACGAGGAGCTGGGGGTGAACTCGCGCCTCGACGCCCTCCAGGCCGCGGCGTTGCGCGCCAAGCTGCCGCGCCTCGAGGCCTGGACGGCCGCCCGGCGCGCGGTGGCGTCGCGCTACGACGCCGCGCTCGGCGGCGTCGCCGGGCTGACGCCGCCTGCGGCTACGCCGGGCCACGTCTACCACCAGTACACGGTACGGATCGCGGATGGGCGCCGCGACGCGGTGGCGGAGGAGCTGCGGCGCAGCGGGATCGCCACGATGATCTACTACCCGCACACCCTCGAGCGCTACGGCGGGCGCGTGGCCGAGGCCCTGACGCACGCGCACGCGGCGGCGGCGGAGGCGCTCTCGTTGCCCGTCTTCCCCACCCTCGGGCCCGATGCCCAGGACCGCGTGGTCGACGCGCTGCGGCGCGCCTGCGCCTGACCCGAGGCGACGCCAGCGCCGGGTCGTCGCGTGCTACGCTTTGCGTGCCCCGACGGAACCGCGCGGTGGCGACCCTCGAATCAGGTCAGATCGGAAGAAGCAGCCTTAAGGGGTGATCGTCAGGTGCCGCGGAACTCCGGCGGGGCTCTCTCATGCCCCCAGATCGGAAGGCGCGTCGGAGCTCGGGTCGGAGCCCTCGTCCGGCGTCCGCCACGCCGCCACGGCGGCTCGGCAGCCGGCCTCGACCAGGTCGAGGACCGTCTCGAACGCCGCCGCCTCGCCCAGGTACGGGTCCGGCACCTCGCGCGCGCGCACGCCGTCCGGCGCGGTGGCTGCGAGGAACAGGTGCACGTTCGGACGCGCGCCGAACCGTCGGTTCAGTTGGTTGAGGTGGCCTCGGTCCATCACCCACACGTGGTCGTACGCATCGAGGTCCTCGGGCTCGAGGCGCCGCGCCCGCAACGCCCCGAGGTCGTAGCCGCGCCGAACGGCGGCCGACTGCGCGCGTGGGTCGGGCGGCGCGCCCGCGTGCGCCCCCAGCAGACCTGCCGAATCGATCTCGAGCGTCAGCCCGGACCGAGCCGCGAGCGTTCGCAGGACCCCCTCGGCGGTCGGCGACCGGCAGATGTTGCCCGTGCACACGAAGAGCACGCTGCGCGCCCTTCGGGCGTCCCCGCTCACGCCTTCAACCCTGGGCGTGCGCGGTAGATCCGCGTGACGTCGGCGATCCGGCCGACGTTCAGCTTGATGTGCTCGATCTCGCCCTGGTCCTTGACGTCGACGCGCACGTGGATGCGGGCCGAGGTCGCGCTCTGCACGTCCGCGGCGACCCGCGTCGCCGACTTGTTCATCCCGGACAACACGTCCAACACGTCTTTCAGAAGCCCGGGCCGATCGATCGCGACGATCTCGAAGTCGACCGCGAACACCTCGCCCGCCGGCGCGTCCCACGTGACCTGGACGAAGCGCTCGGGTTCGGTCCCCATGAGGTGCTTGACGTTCGGGCAGTCGATCCGGTGCACGGAGACGCCACGACCGCGGGTGATGTAGCCCACGACGTCGTCGCCGCGCACGGGTCCGCAGCACTGGGCGAGCTTGGCCGGCGCGTCCATGCCCTCGACGAAGACGCCCGACACGCTCTTCGTCGTGGTCGGCGGGGCGGGCATCGACGCCTTCTTCGGCTCGCTCACGCTCGCGGGCGCGAGGGCGTCGACCACCTGCTTGACGGCGACGCGCTTGGACGCGAGCGCGATCAGCACGTCGTCCCCCGAGTCGGCCTTCAGCAGGCTCTTCGCGACGGCGTCGAGCTTGGCCTTGGCGAGCGAGGACGCCACGGGGAGCTGGCGCCGCCGCAGCGCCCGCTCGAGCGACTTGCGGCCGGTCTCGAGCATGCCCGCGCGCTCCTTCGCGCGGAACCAGTGGCGGATCTTCTGACGCGCGGAACGGGTCGTGACCAAGTTCAGCCAGTCGGGCGAGGGACCGTAGGACTGGCTGCGGTTCGTGAGCACTTCCACCCGGTCGCCCGTCTGCAGGGCGTACGAGAGCGGGACGATCTCCCCGTTGACGCGTGCGCCCACGCAGCGGTGGCCGATCTCGGTGTGGACCGAGTACGCGAAGTCGAGCGGCGTCGAGCCGCGGGGCAAGTTCGACACGTCGCCGGCCGGGGTGAAGACCAGCACGCGTTCGGCGAGCAGGTCGCTCTTGACCGCGTCGACGAAGGCGCCGGCGGACTCCGCCGAGGTGTCGACGTCGAGCAGCTGCTCCATCCACGTCAGGCGCTTCTGCACCTCGCCGACGTCGTCGATGCCCTGTTTGTAGGCCCAGTGCGCCGCGACGCCGTACTCGGCGATCTCGTGCATGCGGCGCGAGCGGATCTGCACCTCGATCGGCTGCCCGAGCAGGCCGATCACGGTCGTGTGCAGCGACTGGTACCCGTTCGGTTTCGGCACCGCCACGTAGTCCTTGAAGCGACCCGGGATCGGCGTCCAGAAGCTGTGCACGATGCCCAGGGCGCGGTAGCAGCTCGCCTTCTCGGACTCCGCCGCCTCCGCGTCCCCGCGCGCTGCACCGTCGGGCTCGAGCACCACGCGGATGGCCATCAGGTCGAAGATCTGGTCCAGCCCCTTGCCGTCGCGCAGCATCTTCCGGTGGATGCTGTACAGGTGCTTCGATCGACCCGCGAGCTCGAAGCGCAGCCCCTCCGCGCGCAGGCGTCCGGCGAGCAGATCGATCGACTCGCGGACGTACGCCTCCCGCTCCACGCTGCGCATGCGCACCTGCCGGTGCAGCTGCTGATGGCGCTCGGGCTCCAGGTAGCTGAACGCGAGGTCCTCGAGCTCGTTCTTGATGTGGTTGATCCCGAGCCGGTGCGCGAGCGGCGCGAAGATCTCGAGCGTCTCGCGCGCGATGCGCTGCTGCTTGCCCGGCGGCATCGCGCTCAGCGTGCGCATGTTGTGGAGCCGATCGGCGAGCTTGACGATGATGATGCGGACGTCGCCCACCATCGCGAGCAGCATCTGACGCAGGTTCTCGGCCTGTTCGTCCTCGTACGCGCGGACCGTGAGCTTGGAGATCTTGGTCTCGCCCTCGACGATGCGGCGGACGACCGTGCCGAAGCGCGCCTCGATCTGATCGAAGGTGACCGCGGTGTCCTCCACCGTGTCGTGGAGCAGCCCGGCGACGACCGCGTCGCCGTCGAGGTGCATCTCGGCGAGCAGCGCCGCGACCGCCACCGGATGCGTGACGTAGGGTTCGCCGGAGCGGCGTTTGACGCTGCGGTGGGCCTCCTCGGCGACGTCGAAGGCGTCCGCGATCCGTCCCCGGTCGCGATCGGGGAGGTAGGCGACGGCGTCGAGGAGGCTGGTCTTGAGCCGGTCCATCAGAATCGCCGAGGGTACCACGGGGTCCTCACTCGTCCCGCGGGCGGGGCGACCCGATGCGAGCGTCACCGGCGCGCACGGGCGGCCAACAGCGCCACGCCCAACGCCCCGAGCACCAGGTTCGCGGCCCACGGCCCGGCCCACGGGGCCACCACGCCCGAGAGCGAGAGCAGCTGCCCGAACGTGTACAGCAGGTACCAGGCGAGCGTCACGACGAGCGCCAGGCCGAAGGCGACCGAGCGCGAGCGCGCGAAGGTGATCGACAGCGGCACCGCGACGAGGAGCAGCACCACGTTCGACACGGGCTCCGCGAGCTTCCGATGGAACAGCACCGAGGCCTCCCGCCGCTCGCTCGCCGATCGCTGCGCGTCGTTCGCATCGCCGTACAGCCGCGACACCGGGCGCGCGTCCTCGAACCCGCCGTTGCTGAACCGCGCGATCAGCTCGCCCTCGTCGACGCCGGCGGAAAGGACGAGCGGCGCCGCCTCGCCGTCGCCCCGCGCGTCGACGCGCACGAGCGCGCGCAGCACGTCGGTGGCCTCGGCCTCCTGCGCGCCCGCGGGGCGGTCGAGCGCGGCGAGGTCGAAGCGCTGCGTCCGGTGGTCGAACAGCACCAGGTCCTGGCCGTCGAAGACCGCTCGCTCCGCGCGCACGAGCGTGTAGACGTCGCCATCCCAGCGCTCAACCCGCAGGTCGCCCATCGTGCCGTCGCGATCGACGGTGTCGAAGCGGAGGGTGAACCCCGCCACGGGGATGCGCTGCGCGGCGAGCCGGAAGAGCCCGGTGCGCCCCGCGGTCAGGCGCCAGTACACGTCGGCCACCGCGGCGTTCGCGCGCGGCACTACCCACTCGTTGAAGGCGAGCGCGCCCACCCCCGCGGCGACCCCCACCAGGACGAAGACGGTCGCGGTGCGCGCCACCGCGATCCCCCCTGCCTGCACGGCCGTGAGCTCGTGCTCGGTCGCCAGGCGCCCGAACGCCAGCAGGACGGCCAGCACCAGCGCGACGGGGGCCGTCTGCACGAGCGCTTGCGGCAGCAGCGCGAGGAGCCACAGCGCCAGGTCCCCGACCGGGGTGCCCACGATCCACTGCAGCCTCGGCAGGGTCGCGCTGACCACCGCGAGGCCCGCGTAGAGCACGAGGCCGAACACGAACGGCGGCAGCGCCTCACGCAAAAGGTAGCGATCGATGCGGGTCACGGCGTCCTCCTGGCCGGCGGCATCGTACCGCGCGCGCTCTGCGCAGTCCGGGGAGCGCGCGCGCTCACCGCGCTCCGGGGACGGTGGTCAACCGAACGGGATCGAGCGGACGCACGGGCAGCAGCAGCGCGAAGTGGGTGGTCGCCCCGTCGACCGCGTCGCTCCGGTACCCGAGCTCCACGGTCCCGCAGCAGGTGTTCCAGATCACGTCCAGACCGTGGCCTCGGAGCCAGGGGCCGTCGCCGCCGGCGAAGGCGAGCACGTCGACCGCCAGGTAGGGCCGCCAGGTCCACGCCGGCGACGCGTCGAACGGTACCGCCGCGAACACCGTCAGGTCGCGCCACGCGCCGCCGGGCTCGAGGCCGACCGTCGTCCGAGCCCCCAGCTCCGTGCGATCGCGGGACCAGGTCGTGCGCACCGTCGCGGACGCGTCGCGTCCGGGCCGTGGGTCGACGCGCCCCGCGAGGGACAGGTCGACGTCGACGCTCAACGACGCCGCGCCTGCCGGCACGGTGGCGCGCGCCCGGACCGTCAGGTCCTCGACACCGAGGCGCCGACCGGCGCGCGCGGCGTCGAGGTTCCACCGGTACCGAAGCGTCGCGCTCGCCTCGAGCTCGACGTCGACGGCGATCGCGCCGCTCCACCGAGCGACCACGTCGCTGCGCTGCTCCCCGACCACCCGATCGACGCGGGCCGAGAACGGCGAGCCACCGGACACCCAACGGGCGAGGTGCGTCGCGTCGACGCGCACGCCACCCGCGCGCACCGCGAGCCCGGGCCGCACCGACGCCCAGAGCTGCTGAGCGTCGAGGCTCGGGTACGCCGTCGCAGCGAAGGCGATCTCGAGTCCGGGCACGACGGTGCCCGGAGGGGCCGTCCAGCCGGCGCGGGCGTCGACGCCCAGACGCGGTCCGGCGACCTCGCGGTCGGCGAGCGTCTGGCCCGTCAGCGCCGTCCGCGCGCCGAACTCGGCCGAACCCCGACCCCAGGCGCCGCTGCTCGATGTGGCGTGGGCGAGGCCGAGGGTCGCGTCGCGGAACGGCGCCTCGATCGCCCCTGCCTCGAAGCGCTGCGAGGCCTCGACCCGCCAACCCGCGCCCAACTCGTCGGCCCCGCGCAGGTCGACGCTCAACCGATCGCTCGCCCCGATCCACGCGAGGCTCACGCCCCGGTCTCGGACCTCGAGCCCGAAGCCGCCGCGGGCCGGCCGATCCGCGGTGGCGCTGGTCCACGCCGCCGACAGGCGGGCATCGGCGGCGACCTCGCGCGCGAGGAGCGCGATCCGCCAGGCGCCGTCCCGATCCGGATCCGGTCCGATCGCGATCGGCAGCGCCAAGTCGGCCAGCGACGCGGCGTCCAGCACGAGCGCCTCGCCCAGCGGCCAGCGGACCCCGCCGCCGACGATCGTGCCCCCTTCGACGAGCGCGGACACCTCGCCGGTCAGGTCGAGGCGAACGCTGGCGGCGTCGATGCGCACCGGCGCCTCCTCGGGCGGGCAGTCGCAACTGGCGACGCGCGCGCCCTTCGCGATCAACACGTCGCCGTCGAGCGACGCGCTCACGGCGTCGAGGCGCAGCGAGGCCGTCGCGAGGCGGAGCCCGGCGGCCACGAGCACCCCGCTGGCGAAATCGAGCCGCATGGTCTCGGCGATGCCGACCGCATCGGCACCGACGATCGTGACGTTTGCGAGCTCCGCCCACCCGGGTCCTCCGCGGAGCGTCGCGGCGTCGAGCGCCCACCCTGGGACCTCCACGCGCACGCCCCTGGCCTCGAGCGTCAGCGGCCCACCGAGGCCCGCGACGTCCAGCCGCTGCGTCCGGAAGACCACCTCCGACCCCTCGACCGCGAGGCACACCCGGCCACCGAACGTCGCCGCATCGCGCACGCGGTCGGTGGCGAGCTCGGCGAACACCACCCGCCCGACCCCCTCGACCGTGAGCGCGCCGCCCCCCGCCACCGGCAGGCATGCGGCCTCAGCAAGCGCCGGTTCGCCGGCCGCGTGCCCGGTGCCGATCACGAGCAGGACGGCCGTCGCGAGCACCGCCCAGCAGCCGCGGCGGCTCACGGATCGGTGGGAGGGACAGGATCGAGCGCCGCCGCGACCGAGGCGATGCGCTCCACGAGGTCGGCCTCGACGTCGGTGCGCGCGTCGTACCCGGCCGCGTCATCGACGGTGATCGGATCGAGCTGCAGGCGGGCACCGGTGTCCCCCTCGAGTACGAACGGACCGTCGACGTACCGGAACGGCCCGTCGAGGACCAAGCGGCCGTCGGCGACGTCGATCCAGACGGCGGCTGCGGTCGCGTCGGGGAGCTCGGCGACGACCCCGCCGGCGAGCCACGCCAGCCCGGCGGGCCCGTCGAGCCCGAGGTACGCCGCTCGTGCCCGGATGCCCGGGCGTTCGAACTCCAGGTCGCCCTCCGCGCGCACGCGCCCGAGCTCCAGATCGATGACGACCCGGGCCGCGCGCACCCGGCCGAGGTCGCCGGCGATCGTCGCGTCTCGGGCCTCCAGCGACGCACCGTCGACGTACGCGATCCACGCGGCGGTCATGCGCACGCCGCTCGCGCGGTCGACGACCTCGCCACCGTCGTCGAGCACGGTCCGGCCGGTCGCGAGGTCGAACCGCTGGGCTCCGTACGCGACGACGGTCAGCTCGGCCACCGGCGCCTGCGCCATCGCGAACGGGAGCGGAGGCGCGGCGAGCGCGAACGCGGCGACCAGCACGGCGAGGCGGGCGCGCACCGCGCGCGGGGAGGTCGAGGGGCGCTGCATGCGTGCAGGGTACCGGGCGCGCCACGCGGGCGGAAGCCGAAGCGCCTTCACCGGTCGCTCAGCGCGGTGGCCGGAGCGCGTAGCGGAAGCGAGCGGCGAAGGGCCGCGTCTCGAGCAGCGCCTGGCCGGCCTCGATCGGCGTGGCCAGCACGCGCGCCACCGTGGCGGCGGCCGCCTCGACCTCGCGCCGGTCCAACCAGGCGTCGCCGAGCCCGGTCAAGCGGCCCATCGGGGTCTCGGCCCGGAGCGTCAGGCCGGTCGCGAAGCCGCGCTGGGCCCGCGCCCACTCCGCTTCGGTCGGGCCCTCGCGTTCGAACCGGTCGAGGACCGCGTCGAAGGTCTCCGCGACGCGGTCGAGCGAGGCGTCGTCGGTGCTCGCGTACGCCTGGAAGGTACCGGCTCCGTCGGCGGCGTCGTACCAGAGCGCGGCGTCCTCGACCCACCCGGGTTCGACGAGCGCCCAGAAGAGCCGCCCGTTGTCCGCGTCGCCGAGCACCCGCGCGAGCAGCGCGGCGGCGATGCGCTCCGGGTCCTGCGCCGAGGGGGCGGGGGCGTGGTACGTCAGATGCGCTCGGGCGACCCCTTCGACCCGCTCCTCCTCGACCCCGCGGCGCGGGGCCATCGTCGGGTACGCCCGCGGCGCCCCCATCGGGCGCCAGTCCTCGGTGGCGCGCGCGACGTGTTCGACCAGCAGCGGCCAGTCGTAGGCGCCGGTCGCCACCACCACGACCTTGTCGGCCGCGTACCGCTCGGCGTGGTACGCGCGCACGCGCTCGGGCGTCAGCGCACCCACGGACCCGACCGTGCCGAGGATCGAGCCGCCCAACGGATGGCCCGCGAAGAAGCGCTCCGAGGCCTTCTCGAAGGCGCGCGAGGCCGGCCGGTCGAAGTACATCGCGATCTCTTCGAGCACCACCTGGCGCTCGACCTCGACGTCCTCCGCAGCGAGCGTCGGCCGCAGCAGCGACAGCACGAGGTCGGTCAGCGGCAGCGCCGCCTCCGGCAGGACCGCACCGTAGTAGAAGGTCCGCTCGTGGCTGGTGAAGGCGTTGTACCGGGCACCGAGCGCGTCGAAGGCGCGGTTGAGTTCGACCGCGTCGCGCGCTCCGTCGCCCTTGAAGGCGAGGTGCTCCAGGAAGTGCGAGACGCCGGCCTCGGCCGGAGCCTCGTCGCGCGCGCCGGCGTCGACCATCGCCCCGATCGCCACCGAGCGCGCCGGCGAGCGCTCCCCGAGGACCTGCAACCCGTTGGGGAGCACCACGTGGTCGAACGTCGCGGCGCTCACGCGACCGCCTCCCACACCCGGGGCACGGGACCCGACGTGACGATCGTGGGTTCGAGACCCGGACGCGCCGCCAGGAACGCGTTCACCGCGTCCAGGTCGGTTCCGGCCACGGCGGCCTCGACCTCGTGCAGCGGCCGGGGTCGCCCGAAGGCCTCGACGTCGGACGCGAGCCGCGAGGCGCGACCACCGCTCGACTCGGCCTGCATCACCAGGTTCGAGCGCAGCAGCGTGCGCGCGCGCTCGAGTTCGTCCGCCTCGACGCCGCTGCGCCACCGATCGAGCTCACGAACGACCACCTCCAGCGTCTCGGCAGCGCGCTCGGGGGTCGTGCTCGCGTACGTGAAGCGGTAGGCGTCGCCGCGCACGATGCGGACGCTCGAGGCGACCGTGTACACGAGGCCGCGGCGCTCGCGGACCTCGGTCGGCAGCCGCGAGCCCATGGCCCCCGAGAGGACCGCCATCGCCAGGGCTTGCGCGGTCCAGCCGTCCGCGCCGGGCGCGACGGCGTCGTCCGTGACCCCGATCTGCGTCTGGGCGCCGGGTCCGTCGACGTGGGTGCGGTGGGCCGGGCGGACGTCGGGCTTCGGGTGGGGGCGCGTCGACCCGGTCCACCCTTCGAACGAGCGCTGCGCGACGGCCACGAGCCGATCCGGGTCGCCGCCTCCGGCGAGCACGAGGACCGCCCCCGCGGGGCCGAGGCGCGCGCGGGCGTCGCGTCGCAGCGCATCGGGCGTGAGCGCCTCGAGCTCGCCGCGGTCGCCGTACGCGCTGCGTCCGTGGGCGCTCGCGTAGCGCGCGCGCACCACCGACTCGCCGAGCCGCTGGGCCGGAGCGTCGTCGAGCCCTGCGAGCTCTTGGAGCGCCAGCGCCCGCGGGCCGTCGAACTCGGCGTCCGCCAGAGCGGGGGCGCGGACCGCGTCGGCGAGCAGCTCGAGGACCTCGGCGACGTCCTGGGCCAGGAACGCCGCGCTCAGGACGGCCGTCTCGCGCCCGCAGCCGCCGCCACGGCGCACGCCGAAGCCGTCGAAGGCGTCGGCCTGCTGGCGCGCGTCGCGGCCGCCGGCGCCGCGTTGCAGCCATTCGTGGAGCACGAGCGCCGCGCCGCGCGCTCCGTCCGGGTCGCCGACGGTGCCGAACGGGAGTTGGAGCACCGCGGTGGCCGTCGCGAGCCACGGCATCGGTTCGACGACGACGCGCAGCCCGTTCGGAAGGGTGACGTCGCGCAGAGGGGTCGGTTCTTGGGCCATGGCGCGGAGCGTAGCACCGCCCTCGGCGGCGGCCCGTCGCGCTCAGCGGGGGCGCGCTCAGGGGGGCGCACTCAGAGGGGGCGCACCTCGAGGTCGGGCACGGACGCGGGCCGCGGCGTCTCGAGCGCGGCGCGCACCAGGCGGGCGACGTCGTCCGGTGCCACCAGCCCGTCGGCCTCGTACGCCCGCCCCTCGGCGGCGAAGACCTCGCGCTGCATGGCGGTGTCCGTCCGCCCGGGGTAGACGCTGGTCACGCGCACGCCGTGCGCCCGCTCCTCGGCCCGCAGCGCGTCGGCGACAGCGCGGAGCGCGAACTTGGACGCCGCGTAGGCGCCCCAGTTCGGGTTGGCCCGCAGGCCGGCGCCGGAGTTCAGGAACACGACGTCGCCGGGTCCGGCGCGCAGCGCCGGGAGCAGCACCTGGGTGAGCAGCGCTGGCGCGCGCACGTTGATGCGCCACAGCGCGTCGAGGTCGGCGATCGGTGCCTCCGCCAACGGCCCGAGCGCCACCCGACCGGCGGCGTGGACGAGCGCGTGCAGGGGCGCCGGCCCTACGGCGGCCACGAGGCCCGCGAGCGCCGCGCCGTCCTCGAGGTCGGCGACGTGCGCTTCGGCACCCGGCCCCGCGGCCGCCACGACCGAGTCCAGCCGCGCCGCGTCGCGACCGACGGCGACGACCCGCCACCCGGCCGCGGCCAGCTCCACCACGATCGCCGCGCCGATGCCGCTCGAACCGCCGGTGACGACCGCCCGGAGCTCGGTGCCGGCTCGGTCGGTCACGCCACGCCCATCAGGCGCCGCAGGGCGGCGCCAGGGTCGGCCTGGCCGGCGAGGTGGGTGCCGACGAGCACCGCGTCCGCGACGCCGCGCAGGGAGGCCACGTCGGCGCTGGCTCGGTAGCCGGACTCCGCGATCCAGACGACGTCGGGCGCCTGCGTCCGACCCAGCGCGATCAGCTGCGGCGCGGTCGCGAGGTCGATGTCGAGGGTGGTCAGATCGCGGTTGTTGACGCCGACCAAGTCGGCGCCGGCCGCGAGCGCGAGCTCGAGCTCCGCCTCGTCGTGCACCTCGACCAGCGCGTCGAGGCCGAGCGCGCGCGCGTAGCGGAGGTACGCCGCCGTCGCGCCGCCGAGCACCGCGACGATCAGCAGGACGGCGCGCGCGCCGGCGACCACCGCTTCTTCGACCTGCGCCGGGTGCACGACGAAGTCCTTGCGCAGCGCCGGGACCGGCACGGCGGCCGCGACGGCGGCGAGGTGCGCGAGCCGCCCGCCGAAGCGGTGCGGCTCGGTGAGCACCGAGACCGCGGCGGCCCCGGCCGCCGCGTACGCGCGCGCCGTGGCGAGCGGATCGAGGTCCGCGATCGGCCCTTGCGAAGGCGAGGCGCGTTTGACCTCGGCGAGGACCGCCGGCGCGGCGCGGGCGCTCGCACGGCCCGCCAGCGCGGCCCGCAGGCCGCCGGGCGCCGCGGGTCGGACGGCTTCGACCGGTCGATCGGGATCGCCGCCCTCGGCGGCGTCTCGGGCGCGGACGCGGGCGATCTCCCCCAACACGCCCGGCACCCGCGCGAGGTGCGCATCGTCGAGCGGCAACGGTGCGACGTCAGTAGGCATGGAAGCCCGCCAACCCGACCGGTTCGGACCACGTCACGTCGATCCCGGCCACCGTGGCGTGCACGGGACCGCGCTTCAGGTGGACCAACAGGTGCTCCAGGTCGAGCCGTGGGCCCTCGGCGACCACTTCGACCCGGCCGTCCGCCAGGTTCTCGACCTGACCGGCGAGCCGCAGATCGAGCGCGTGGCGCCGCACGAAGGCGCGGTACCCCACGCCTTGCACGCGACCCCGCACGAGCACGGTCGCACGAGCGGCGGCGGAGGGGTTCTCGGCGAGCGGCGGCATGGGCCCATGGTACCCGGATGCTCATGGAGCGGTGGTACCGTATCGACCAGGACGGCCTCGACGCGCGCTGCGTCCACGTTCTACCCCCTTGCGATGCCGCACCGCTCCCGACTCTTCCTCGCCCTCCTCGCCGCGCTCGTCGCTGCGGCGATCTGGGTCCCGGCGACCCCGTGGGTGCGCGACCGGGCCGTGGGCGCGCTCGTCGACGTCGCGGCCGCGGCCGGGTACCGGATCGAACTCTCGGGGTCCACGGGCAACCTCTGGCGCGGGGTCGCGTTGCGCGACGTGGTCGTCTCGGGGGCGGGCGTCGAGCTCGAGGCGGGACGCCTCGCGGTCTCCTGGTTCGCACCGGCGCTCGTCGTCGGTGAGCTGCCGCTGCAGATCGAGGTCCGCGACGCGGAGGGGGACGTGCGGTGGACCGACCTGGAGCCGCCGCCCGGCGGTGGCGGCGGTACGCCCGTCGTCCGTCCACGTCTGGACGCGATCCGCATCGACGGCGGGGCGCTGCGCCTGAGCGACATCCCGTTCACCCTCCCCGACATCGCGATCGAACGCGTCGACGCCACCACGCTCCCGAACGGACGCTTCCGGCTCGAACTCGGCGTGCGCACCCCGGACGGCGCAGCCGAGGGGTCGATCGTCGCCGCCTGGGGCTCGTCGGACGTCGCGGTGCGCGTCGACCGGGCCGACGCCACGATCGCCCGCGCCTGGTGGGACGGCGTCGAAGGTGGAACGGTCGCCGGCGACCTGCGCTGGACCGAGGTGGGCGCCGACGGCAGCTTCGAGCTGGCGGACGGCGCGGTGCGCGCCTTCGGTGCCCACGCGGTCGACGTGCACGGTCCAGTGGTCTGGCGCGGCGACCTCATCGAATCCGCGCTCGTCGGCACCGCGCTCGGCGGCCGGATCGGCGCCACCGCGGTGGTCGACCTGGCCGCATCGACGTGGCGCGCGGTCGGCGACGTCGACGTCGAGCTGGTGCCCGCCAGCGCCACCTTGACCGCGTTCCTGGGCGCACCGTCGCTGCCGCCCGCCGATCGCGGCCGGGTCACGGGTGAGGTGGCGTTCCACGGATGGACCGACGTGTGGGTCGACGGAGTGCTGGACGTCGACGGCGCCTGGCTCGGTGCCCCGATCGCCGTTCCGGGGCTGGCGCTCGCGTACGACCCCGATCGCGGCCTCGACCTCGACGCATCCGGCACCTGGGGCGAGGGGCCGCTGCGCCTGCGCGCCGAACCTGGCACCGCGCGCCTCGATTGGACGGTGGCGGCCGGCCCCGTCGAGGTGTTGGGCGTGCCCGTCGAGGCGGCGACGGCCGCGTTCACGACCGGCCAGGGACCGCTCGTCGGACGCGCGGAAGCGCGCGCCGGCGCCGATGCTTGGCAGCTGGCGGTGGACGCGGTGGTCGACGCCGAGGGTCTGCAGGGGTTCGTGCAAGGCAGCCTCCTCGGCACCCCGTTCGAGGGTGCGTTGGTCGCGCCCACGCTCGCGGCGGCGGCGGACCTCGAGGGGCGGGTCGCTTGGCGACCGGACCCGGACCTGTGGACGGGCGCGCCGGCGGTGTCGCTGACCCTCGATGGCGTCCTCGGACGGCCGACGGGGCGAGCGGTCGTCGACGGGGAGGGCGCGGTGGCACCCCGCGCCATCGCACCGTACGTCGCCCAACTGGACCTCCGCGGAGCCGTCGACCTGGTGCTCGGCGACGGCGGGTTGAGCGTCGCCGGACGGCTCGGTCCCGTCGAGCTCCGGGGTGGGGTCCGCGCGCTCGAGGCCGTCCTCGTCGACCCACTGGCGCTCGCGGGACCGCTCGCGGGTTCCATCGGACCGGCGGGGGCCACGGTGCGGTCCGGCGCGCTGGAGGCGAACGGGGTCGCGACCGTGGCCGCGACCGCGGGCGCCGACCTGGGCTTGGAGCAGCCCATCGTGGCGAGCGCGGGGTCGGTGCCGTGGCGGTTGCGCTTCGACGCCGCGGGTTGGGCACTGGACGCGGACGAGGGGCGTTGGAGCGCAGCGCTTCCGGCTGGCGAGCCCTGGCGCATCGACGTGGTGGACGGTCGCCTCCGCCTCGGAGCCCGCGAGGCCAGCGTCACCGCGTCGGGCGACGCCGGCACCGGCGCAGGGACGGTGGCCGTCGCCGCGGGGGCGCTGGTCGCCGATGCGGCCTGGAGCGACGGTGCCCTGAGCGCCGAGGTGCGTTCCAGGGAGCAGACGCTGCGCGTCGCGATCGACGCGGAAGGGGTGGCGACGGCGGTCGGCGGGCTCGACCTGGCGACCTGGTCCGACCTCGGCGGGCTCGTCCTCGCCGGGCGCGCCAACGTGGACGGCCGTTGGCTGCCGGGGGCGGACGCGCCCGAGGGAAGGATCGAGGTGGACCTCGGGGCCCCGTTCGAAGCACGGGCGCGCCTCGCTGGCGACGGGACCGCCCTCACGGCGACGCTCGATGCCGACGCCCTCGGCTTCGAGGTGCGCGCCGACGGCCGCTGGAACGTGGCGGCGGACGCCGGACCGAGCGGGCAGGTGCACCTCGGACCGTTCGGTCCGATCGCGTGGAGCGGCGCGGAGGCCTCCGGCGCCGGCACCGTGCCACCGGTGCGCTGGGGCGCGGTCGTGGTCCCGGAGCTCGCGTGGCGCGCGTCGGCCGACGCCTCCGGCGCGGTGCTGACGTGGGGTGGGCTCGCGATCCGCTACGACGGTGCAGCGGGGCGCCTGTCCGCCGAGCTCGACCAGGAAGTCGCTTGGGGTGGCGCGCCCGCGCGGATCTCCGGCGACGCGCGGTGGTCGGCAGCCGAACCGGACGGGGCCGTGTCCGTCGAGCTCGACCTCGGCGATGGCGCGAGCGCTCGCGCGGAAGGCGACGCGACGGGGCTGAGCGGCTCGCTCGACGGGAGCGCCGCGCGCTGGGCGGCCGGCGCGACGCCGCTCCTCGCCGCGGACGGCGCCGCCGCCCTCGCCGGCACGCTCGACGCCGCGTTCGCGTGGTCGCCGGCCGCGGACCCGCTGGCGTCCGCGGAGGTCGCGTGGCTCGATGGCGCGTCGCAGCTCGTGGACGCGGTGCTCGCGTGGGGTCCGGACGGCTTGACGTGGACCCTCTCCGGCGACGATTGGGACGCTCGCGGGAGCGCCGCTGCGGCCGCCTGGAGCGGGCGGGGGGCGCGGCTCGACCGGCTGCTCGCGGACGCGCCGGCCACCGTGCGCGCGGACGGTGAGCTGACGTACGCGGCGGGGACCGGCTGGTCCGGCGCCGCGAACGGCACCCTCCGCCTCCCCGATCGCGACGACCTCACCGTCGATTGGCTCGCGACCGGCGACGGCGCGCTCCGCTTGGCCGCCGACGGACGGCTCGGACCGGCCTCGGCGCGGGCCGAGGGCTCGTGGCCCACGTCGGGTGCCGCGGAGGGCACCTGGGAACTGGACGCGTCCGAGCTCGCGTCGGGCACCGGCTCCTGGCGGGCGGGCCCCGAGGGCGCGTCGCTGGACGGCGCGCTCGACGTCGGCGCCGGGAGCGCGGGACCGGTCGCATGGCCGGGCTTCGGCGTCGACGTGGCCTGGACCCCCGAGGGCGACCCCGACATCGTCGCGCGCGGCGCCCTGCTCGCCGTCGAGGGCGACCGGTGGCGGCTGCCGCTCGAGGCGTTCGAGCGCCCGGCGACGCTCACGGCCTCGTTCGCCTCTGGCGTGGCCCGACTCGCGTTCGACCACCCGCTCGGGGCCGCCGAGGTGGGCGGGTCGCTGGACGCCTGGGAGGCGACGGGCTGGGCCATGCCGCTCGAGGGCGTCGATGCGCGCCTCGAGGCTTCGGTCCGGGGCAGCGGCGCCGCCGCCGACGGCGCGTGGTCCGTCGGCGGCGCCGCTGCGACCTGGGCCGCCGGGCTCGTGACCGTCGAGGGCACCGAAGTGCGTGCGACCCTGCCCGGCACTGCGATCGACCCTTCCGTCGCCCCGTTCTGGCCCGCGGGTTGGGTCGCCACCGGCGACGGCGAACTGACGCTCCGAGCGGGCGTCAGCGGCTGGAGCCTCGACGGGGGTCTCGGCTTCGCCACGGGGACCGATGCCCTCCCGATCGCCGTCGAGATCCGCGCCGACGAGCGGTCGGCGGACGTGGCGCTCGCGACGACCGCCCTCGACGGCGTCGGCGTGCGCGCCGCGATCGACGACCTCGCGACCGTCGTGCGCGACGGCGCCGCCCTGAGCGGTTCTTTCGGCGAACGCCCGCTCGCGGGTTCGGTCCGGCCCGCTGCGGACGGGTGGTCGCTCGCGCTGACCGCGGGTGAGGCCGATGCGCCGGCGTGGTCGGCGACGGCGCGCCTCGCCGAAGTGGGGGAACTGCGCCTTCGCGCGCACGATCCGTGGACCGGCGCGGCGACGGCCTCGTGGTCGCTCGGGGAGCGGAGCGCTTCGCTCGACGCCGAGGCGGTCGGCGTCGAACTCTCCGTTCGCCTGGCGCCGGACGAGGGCGGGTCGCTGCAGCTCGAACTCGACGCGCACGCGCCCGCCGCCGACGCCGCGCTCCGGCTCGCGGGTTCGGCCGCACCGCTCGATCTCACCGGCACGCTGGTCGCGCTCGGTGGGGCCCCGGCCCCCGCGCGCGCGACCGCCGATCCCGCGTGGCGCTTCGCATGGGGGGGGCTGGAGGCGACCTGGGCCGAGGGTGCGCTCGTTTTGGACGGCCAGACCGCCGAGGATCAGCTGCCCGCGATCACCCTCCGCGCCGACGCGCTGGCGTTCCACCCGACCGACGGCTGGTCGGGGAGCGGCCAGGTGGTAACGGCCGCCGGTCGGTACGCCGCGGACGCCGAGCTGCGCGGAGCCGGCGCGCTCACGGCGGAGGTGACCGCGCGCGTGGGGAATCAGGCGATCGGCGGGGGGACGGTAGTGGTGCCCACGACCGTGGACGGCGCCTGGTCGGGCCGCGTCGCGCTCGAGGCGCCGCTGACCCGGCTGCTGGGATGGACGGTGGACGACGCCACGGTGCTCTCGGCCGCAGGCGTCGTGGGTGGGCGCGGACCGGTGCCGCAGCTCGACCTCGCGTTGGCGCTCTCCGGACGCGTGCCGGCCCACGGTCGCGCCGAGTGGGACGGCACGGAGGCGCGCATCGACCTGATCGGCCAGGGGCTGTCGGCCAGCGGTTCGTGGTCCGCCGAGCGCGGAGGTCTGGCGGTGGTCGAGCTCCAGGACGTCGACGCCTCCGACGTCCTGCCGATGCTCGCCGACCCGCGCATCGACCTTCGGGTGGACGCCCGCACGCGGGCCGGCGTCGCGAACCTCCGCATCGACGTGGCGCGTCTGCGCACCGCGGCGAGCGAGCTCGTCGGCCAAGGGAGCTTGGCCGACGACGGGACCCTCTCCGCCTCGCTGCGCCTCGATGCGGACCTCGCCGACGTGCGCGGCGTTCCGGGGCTGCACGGGCGCGTGGCCGGTCCCGTGGCCTACACCGGGCCGGTGGCCGACCTCGCGGCGGGCGCGCTGACGGCTCGCCTCGACGTCGAGGGGGTCACGTGGGGGGCCTTGGGTGCTCGAGTCGACGGCGAGGTCCTGGCCACCGGCGACGCCGGCGACCCGACCCTGCGCGCCGCCTGGCGCGCCGCGGGCGACGGGGTGGCGCTGGCCGGAAGCGCGGCGTGGCGCCCGGCGGTCGCGCCGATGGCGGAGCTCCAGGCGATCGGTCGCGCCTCAGGCCTCGACGTCGACGTCGCGCTGAGCTCCGTCGGCGGGGCCATCACCGGCGGTGGGCGGATTTCGGGGCCGACCGGGTTCGTGCTCCTCACCGACGGCGGCGGCGTGCTGCGCGCCGACGGTGCCGACGGTTGGTCCGGCTGGTCGGCCATCCTCGATCCGGCCGCAGGTTCGCTGTCGCTCGAAGGGGACCTCGACGCCTGGCCGAACGGGGCCGGTCGCGTCGCCGCGACCGCCCGGCTGGACCCGACACCGAACGTCGTCGCGCGCGCCGAGGACCTGGCGCTCGCCGGCATCGCGATCGGCGACCTGGTGCTGGAGGGCGACCTCGAGGACGGCTGGCGGCTCGCCGGCGAGCACGTCGCGGGCACGGCCGCCCTGGACCTCTCGGGCTTCGAGGTGCGAGCGGACGCGGTGCCGCTCCCCGGCGGCACCGCCGTGGTGGACGGCACCTGGTCGCGCGACGCCGCGGGCGACGCCATCGCGGCGCGCGTGCACGGCGAGGTCTCGGCGGGCCCGGTCGACCTGAGCGCCACGCTCGCGGGTTTCCTCGCGGACGGCGCCTTGCGCGGCCTCGTCGAAGGCACCGTGCTCGGCGGCACGGCAACCTGGCCGGTGGCCCGCACCGCCGACGGTTGGGATGGCACCGGCCGCCTCGTCGGCGCCGAGGTGGGTGCGGCGCGCTTCGACGCGACCGTGCAGCTGTCCGGCGTCGGCATCGTGCCCGAGGTCGAGGTGGCGGTCGCCGACCCGGCCGGTGGTTGGCAGGTCGATGCCGGTTGGCTCGAGGGGCGCGCGCTCGTCACGGCGCGAGCGCGCGCCCCGGACGGCACCTTCGCGCTGCGCGGTCGCGCCTGGCCCGACCTCGACGTGGTGCTCGACGACGGTCGCGGCGGCACGGCGCGCGTGCACGGCGGCTGGAGCGACGCCGCGCTGCGCATCGAGGGCGAGGCCGACTTCGCGTGGGGGCCGGTGCGGCTCGAGGTCGCAGGGCCGGACCGGCTGCGCGTACGCGTCGCCGGGATCGACGGCGGATGGTCGACCGCGCTGCCACCGCGGAGCGCGCTGGACCTGTGGCGCAGCGTGCGCGACGACGGTCTGTCCTGGAACGGCGATGGCGCCTGGGGGGGCCGCATCGACGCAGGGCGCGCGGACTACGCGCTGCTCCGCTTGGAGCGCGCGAGCGTGCGGTACCAGGGCGCCACGCTGGTGCTCGACGGTTCGCTCGACGTGGGCGCCGCCACGCTCGGTTGGCGCATCGACGCGCCGGCGGCACCGGCGGAGCTCGCAGAGCTCGAGGGCCTGCTCGAGTGGGACGGAGCGGACCTCACGCTCCGCTCGGAGGCGCTCGGCCACGCGACGCTCACCCGCGACGCGCGCGTCGAACGGACCGGCTGGTCGGTCGACGTGGCCGCCGCGGGCGGCCGCATCGCAGGCGAACTCGTATGGACCGAAGCGGGCTGGTCCGGGGGGATCTCTGCCGACGGGGTCGTCGTGCCGATCGCTGGCGGGGCGACGCTGGAGCTCGAGGTCCGCGGCGACGGCGCCGTGCTCGCGATCGACGGCGCGCTGCGGGCGCGCCGCGGGGCCGTCACGGCCGACGGTCGCTGGGACGGTGCAGCCCTCCGCCTCGGCTCGTGGGGACCGGCTCCGACGGGGCGCCGCGACATCGACCTGCGCGCGAACGGCATCGACCTCGGAGGGTTGGGCGGTGCGCGTGCGCTGGACGGGGTCGTCGCGGGCAGCGTGGCGGTGCGCGGCGACCTGGTCGTCGGGCAGTTCGCCGCCGAACCGCTCGTGTTCGGAGGCGCGTCGGTCCCGGCGTCGCTCGCGCTGCAGGGCGATTTGGCCGACGGTCCGAGCGGCACGGTGCGCCTCGACCTCGATGCGAGCCACGCGATCGTCGACCTCGACGCGGCCGGCGTCTCGCTCTTCGTCCAGATGCAGCGCTTCTTGCTGCACGACGCCGTCGCCGCCGCGTTCGGCGCCAGCGACGTTATCGCCCAGGTCACCGGTGCGCTCCGCGGCACCTGGTCGTGGGGGGCGAGCCGTCCGCACGACCTGCGGCTCGCCACCGAGCACGTGCGCCTGGAACGCGCTGGGATCGTCACCACCGGCAACGTGGCGCTGTCGTGGGACGGCGTGTCGCTGCGCGTCGGCGAAGCGGCGTTCGAAGGCAGCGGGGCCTGGCGCGCGGCGGGCAGCGCCACGCCCGAGGCGATCGACCTCGAGCTGGTGGCGACCGACGCGGACTTCTCGCCGCTGCTCGGCCTCGTTCCGAGCTTGGCGCGCTTCGCGGTGACCGCCGTCGGCGATCTGAGCGTCCGCGCGACCGGCACCCTGAGCGAACCCGACGTGGTGGCCGAGGCCACGGCGCTGGAGCTGGGCGTCGCCGGTACCCGGTACCGCCTCGAGGACGTGCGCGGCGACCTGACCGGCGCAGCCTGGAGCGTCCGCGCCGGGGTGGCCGGCGTCGCACCGCTGGGGGGGCGCGTCGCTCTGGTGGCCGGAGGGCGCATCGGGCCCTTCCCCGAGACCGGCTTCAGCCTCGATGCTCGAGCGGTCGGCGACCTCGACGTCCCCTTGCTGGGTCGGGTCGCGGACCTGGTGGCCGAGCTCCGTTGGTCCGACACCGAACCGGCGACGATCGAAGCGACCGGCCGCGTGGGGGGTCCGCTCGTGGTGAGCGGGACGTTGACGCCGCTCGACGTGCGCGTGCGCGGGACCGGCCTCGACGTGGCCGTGCCCTTCCTCTTCGTGGCGGACGCGACCGCGGACGCCGACGCCCGGATCCTGGCCGACGGGGCCGGGGTGCTGATCTCGGGACGACTCGACGCCAGCCAGGCGCGCATCGACCTGGCCTCGCGCACGACGGTGGAAGCGGGCACCGCGGCGGCGCCTGCCACCGGCGCCTCGGCGGACGCCGCGTCGGTCCAGGCGGCGCGCGAACGGGTGCGCTTCGACGGGATCCGCATCGTCGCTCCGCAGCGCGTGACGATCGCCGAGTCGTTCGCGAACGCCGACGCCGCCGTCGACTTGACCTTGGACGGCAACGCTGCGGCGCCGCGGCTCACGGGCACGGTCGCGGCGCTGCGCGGCACGCTTCGCTTCGCCGGACGCGACCTCGAGCTCACCGAGGCGCTGGCGACCTTCGACCCGGCGCGGGGGGTGTTCCCGACGCTGCGCATCGCCGGCCGCACCAGCTTCGACAAAGCGCGGGTCGTGCCCCCCGGCCTCGCCGTGCGCTTCACCGCACCGCCAGGCCCCCGCTTCACCGTCGACGTCGCCCTGGCGGGCGAGGCGACCAACGAGGGCGGCACGTTCGCCCTCGATCTCGAACCGCAGCTGGAGAGCGACGCGCTCGTCGAAGGGCTCGACGGTGGGCTGGGCGCGCGCGCGCTCACCGACCTCGAGCTGCTGACCCTGGTCGCGCTCGGACGCCTCGAGGTGACGAGCGGCTTCGCCGGAGCCGTGGCGCAGAACGCGCTGGACGCCGCGGTCGACCTGCTCGTCACCGCGGAGATCCAGGCGGCGCTCGCCGAGACGCTGGGCATCGACGTCGTCGAACTGCGCACGTCGCCCCTCACCGGCCTGCTCGACGGCAGCGACCCGTTCGGGGTGTCGCTGCGCCTGGGCGGCTACCTCTCGGACGAGGTCTTCGCGTCGTACCGCGTGTCGACGCTCGATGGCGAAGGGGCGGGCGCGTTCTCCAACGAGGTGTCGTTCGCCTATCAGCTCGGCCCCGTGGCGCTCGACGTGACCGGGCGCGTCGACGTGGCCGCCGGCTCGACCGCGACCACCGGTCCGTCGCTCGCGGTGGGTGCGAGCTACGGCTTCGGAAGCGGTTGGTCGCTCGCGTTCGGCGTCGACCTGTCGACGGAGCGTTCGCTGGCCCGGCTGGGCGTCACGTGGCGTTGGTGAGCGTCGCGGCGATCCCTCGCGCGGCGGTGTCCGGCCGACGACCGCTGCCCGGCGAACGGCGTCCGCACGCTGGTATAACCGAACGGAACCGGCGTGCGCCGACCCGGGCGCGCCCCTGACGCATGCGAAGCACCCGAGGGAGAGCCTCATGGTCGATTCTCAGCACGACACCGCCCGCACGCTGCGCCTGCCGTTGGCCGACGCGCTCGTGAACGAGGGCACCGCCGCCCTGTACGAGCACGCCGTGCGGCGCGGCGAGGCGCAGATCGCGGCCGGCGGACCGCTCGTGGTCGACACGGGCACGTTCACGGGGCGCTCACCGAAGGACAAGTTCGTCGTCCGCGACGCCACGACCGAAGACCAGGTCGACTGGGGCAGCGTGAACCAACCGATGACCCCCGAGCACTTCGCCCGCCTTCGGGAGGAGATGTTCGACGCTGCCGGCGAGAAGCAGCTGTTCGTGCAGGAGCTCTACGCGGGGACCGACCCAGACGTGCAGATCCCCGTACGGGTCGTATCCGAGCGCGCCTGGCACGCGCTGTTCGTGCGCAACCTGTTCGTCCGCGAGGGCGAGCCACGATCGACCGGTGGATGGACCGTGCTCGACCTGCCGACGTTCGAGGCCGACCCGGCTCGCCACGGCACCCGCAGCAGCACCGCCATCGCCGTCGACTACGACACGCAGCTCGTGCTCATCGCGAACACCGAGTACGCGGGCGAGATCAAGAAATCGATCTTCGGGGCGCTGAACTACATCCTGCCGCAGCTCGGCATCCTGCCGATGCACTGCTCGGCGAACGTCGGTCGCGACGGCGACGTCGCGCTGTTCTTCGGGCTCTCCGGGACCGGCAAGACCACCCTCTCCGCCGACCCGGAGCGGACGCTCGTGGGCGACGACGAGCACGGCTGGTCCGACGACGGCATCTTCAACTTCGAAGGTGGTTGCTACGCGAAGGCGATCCGCCTCTCGGCCACCGCCGAACCCGAGATCTTCGCGGCGAGCACCCGCTTCGGCGCGGTGCTCGAGAACGTCGTGATCGACCCGGTCTCGCGCGCGATCGATTTCGACGCCGATCGCAAGACGGAGAACACGCGCGCCGCCTACCCGCTTCGGTTCATCCCGAACGCCTCGCGCACGGGCCAGGCGGGTCATCCCGCGGCCGTCGTGTTCCTCACGGCCGACGCCTTCGGCGTGATGCCGCCGATCGCGCGCTTGAGCGCCGCTCAGGCGATGTACCACTTCCTGTCCGGCTACACGGCGAAGGTGGCGGGCACGGAGCGTGGCGTCACCGAGCCGCAGGCGACGTTCTCGGCCTGCTTCGGCTCGCCCTTCATGCCGCTGCCGCCCGGCCGCTACGCGGAGCTGCTCGGCGAGCGCCTGCAGCGCCACGGGGCGAGCGTGTGGCTCGTCAACACGGGTTGGACCGGCGGACCGGCCGGGGTCGGGCACCGCATGCGCCTGGGCCACACCCGCGCGATGATCGCGGCGGCGCTGTCGGGGGCGCTCGACGAAGCGCCCGTGCGCCGCGACCCGGTGTTCGGCTTCGACGTGCCAGCCGCGGTGCCCGGGGTGCCCGACGGGGTGCTCGATCCGCGCGGCACGTGGTCCGACCCGACGGCGTTCGACGTGCAATCGGCGAAGCTCGCCGCGATGTTCCGTGAGAACTTCCACCGCTTCGAGGACCAGGTGCCCGACGCCGTACGGGAAGCGGGACCGAGCGCCTGAGCCGAGCGACCGACGGCGGCGAGCGCCGACTCAGCCGTCGCGGCCGATCTCGAACCGGTCGAGGCGCCACGTGCCGAACGCCAGCGCCCCGCCAGCGACGAGCGCCGTCCAGGCGAGCGCCGCGACCACCGTGAGGCGCCCCGCGGCGGTCGCCCACACGGGGAGGGTCGGGTCGACGAGGGTGGTCCAGGCGGGGTACGCGAGGATCACGGTGAGGCCCCCGGCGTACGCCAACGCCGTCGTCATGTACAGCAGACCGCCGGGCGACATCGGCACCTCGCTCGCCTGGGTGGCGTCGAAGCGCGGGAACGCGGCACCGAGCCCGACGCCGAGCGCCGCCACCGCGACCGCGGCGCAGGCCCCGGCGAGCGCAGCCGCCGTCGCCAGGTTCGCGGACACGTCGAGCAGCAGCGCCTGGGCCAAGCCCAACCCCACCCCCAGCACGAACAGCGGCGGCAGCGCGTGCGCGAGCTTGGCCGCCACGATCGCGCGCGCGCGCATCGGCGCGGTGCGCAGCCACCACCAGCCTTCGCCCTCGAGCGACACGAGCGGGAACGCGGTCCGCACGCCCACGCCCGCGAGCAGCAGCCCGAGGAACGCGACGTTGAGCGCTCCGAGCGCGTCGCGGAACCGCTGCCCGTCGACCTCGACGGACGCGGTGCTCACCAAGTAGACGCCCGCGAGCGCCACCAAGACGAGCAGCTGCGACGCCTGGGTCGGGTCGCGCGCGAGCAACCGCAAGTCCTTGACCACCACCGCGCCGGCCGGACCCGAAGCCGCGAGCGGCCGCTCCCAACGCGCCGCGCGCCGCGGCCGCGGATCACGGCGGCGCGGCACGGTGTCGAGCCCGCGCAGCCACCCAGCCTGGTACGCGCGCGCCGCGGCCCAGGTGAGGGCGCCGAGCCCTGTGAGCGTGCCGAGCACCAGGGGCACGAACGCCAGCGACGCCCTGCCCTCGAGCGCCGCCCACACCGCCGCCCCCGCCCAACCCGGGGGCCACGCCCCCAGGTCGAGCGCGGCGAACGTCGACAGGAACGCCTCGAACTCCTCGGGGGTGAGGTCCGCGAGCTGCTCGGGTCGGAAGGCGCGCAGCGCCAACACCAACCCGGCGGCGACCACCACGCTGGCGCCGGTCGACACCTCCTTGACGCGCCCTGCCGGCGCCACCCGCATGAGGGCGAGCGCCGCGGCCGCGCCCAAGGCGACCGGCACGGCGTAGAGGGCGAGCACGGCCAGCGTCGCGAGCGGATAGAAGACCGGCGGCGCGCTGCGCGCGAGACCGAGGCCAACGAGCACCGGCACCGTCAGCGCCGCGGGCAGCAGCGCGGAGCCGACGTACGTCTCGAGCACCTTGAGGCCGAACACGCGCCCGACCGGCACGGGCCAACTCAGGAGCAACGGCAGGTCCTGCGCCGTGTAGAGCGTCGTGACCGCGCTCGTGAGCACGGAGAACGCCACCCCTAGGGCGAGCAGCGTCACGAACGCTTCGAGGCTCCGCTGCAGCGCGGCGTCCGCGATCGTGCCGATCGCCGGGTAGCCGTCCACCCAGCGGACGCCGCGCTCGACGAGCACCGCGATGCCCCACGCGACCGCGCCCAAGAACCCCGCCGCGACCGCGTGGCGCACGGGCGCACGGCGCACCGAGCGCCACCAGGCGCGCGCCCGCAGCGCGAAGAGCGACGGCCGCGGTGGAAGCCGATGCCGCCGTGCCTCCGTCACGGCGCCGTCGCGGGGATCGCTGCGCCGGCCTCCTCGGTCAGCTGCAGGAAGATCGCTTCGAGGTCGGCGTCGTCGCGCCCCAAGCCCGCACGCAGCGCGTCGAGCGTGCCCTCCGCGGCCACGCGGCCGCGGTGGAGCACGACGACGCGCTGCGCCACGGCCTCAGCGACCTCCATGGCGTGCGTGGTCAGGAGGACGGCGCGACCGCGCGCGGCGTGGTCGCCCATCAGGTCGCGCACGAGGCGCGCCGCGCGCGGGTCGAGCCCGACCATCGGCTCGTCGACCACCAGCACCGGCGGGTCGGGCAACAACGCCGCGGCGAAGGTGAGCTTCTGCCGCATGCCGTGCGAGTAGGTCTCGACGATCTCGTTCGCCACGTCGGTCAGGTCGAAGCGCTCCAGCCATCCGTCGGCGCGCCGCTCGACGTCGGCCGCGTCCAGCCGCCGCAGTCGCCCGACGAACCGGAGCAGCTCGCGCGCCGTCAGCTTGGGGTAGAGGTAGGGCCGGTCGGGGACGTACCCGATCGCGCTCTTCGCCGCGACGGCCGAGCGCTGAACATCGTGTCCATCGACGGTCACGCTCCCGGCGGTGGGCCGGAGCAGACCGACGATCGCCTTGATCGTGGTGGATTTGCCGGCCCCGTTGGGTCCGAGCAGAGCCAGGACCTCGCCCGCGTGGACGTCGAGGTCGACCCCGTCGACCGCCCGCTGGGCCCCGTAGCGTTTGACGAGGCCACGCACCTCGATCATCTTCGGTCCTTGGGGTGATCGGGGTGCTCGGGGCGCGCAGGCGGAGCGCCCGCGCGCCCTGCGGCGAGCGGCCTCGCTGGGCGCGGCCTCAGCGCGCCCCGACCGCCGCGGCCGTGCCGTCGCGCAGCGCCGCGACGGCGGCGGCGAGCACGGCGTCGTTGGTCAGATCGACCAGGGCCTGGCCTTGCACCTCCGAGAGCACGGGGCGCGGACCCATGGTCACGAAGGTGAACTCGCCCTCCTCGTCGACCGTGGTCGAGCCGACCTCGACGCCGTCGACCAGGATCGTCACCACCTGGCCGAGCTCGCCGCCCCGCCCCTCGACCGAGATCGTCTGCGCGAGCAGCGCATCCGTGACCGCGACGTCGGGGACGATGCCGCCCTCGGTGATCGAGCGGCGATCGGGCGTGAGCCATTCGAACGCGGTGTAGGCCAACTGGCCACCGTCGGACAGCGAGACCACGCTCTGCGCGACGCCCTTGCCGAACGTGTTCTCGCCGATCACGAGCGCCCGGTCGTTCTCCTGCAGCGCGCCCGCGACGATCTCGGAGGCGGACGCCGAGTTGCGGTTGACGAGGACGACGAGCGGCACGTCCACCAACCCGAGCGGATCGGCCGACGCCAGCCGCTGCGTCACACCACGCGCGCGCTGGAAGACGATGTCGCCCGCGCCGAGGAACTCGTCGGCGACCAGGATGCCCTGGGTGAGCAAGCCGCCGGGGTTGTTGCGCAGGTCCAGGACGAAGCTGCTCGCCCCGTCGAGCTTCAGGCGCGAGATCGCGTCGATGAGCTGGTCGTAGACGCGCTGGTTGCCGAACGACGAGATCGCGACGTAGCCGATGTCGCCGTCGACGATGCCCGCGGTCACGTCGACGATCTCGATCGTGTCGCGCACGATCGCCATCGAGACGGGTTCCTCGGCGCCCGGGCGCCGGAAGGTGATCTCGACCGTCGTACCGCCGGGCCCGCGCACGAGGTCGACGACCTCGGTGGTGGTGAAGTCGGAGACGTCGACGCCATCGACCGCCATGAAGATGTCGCCGCGCTGCACGCCGGCGCCGGAGGCCGGCCCGCCGCGGTAGACGTTCAGGATCTCGACCCCCTTGCCGGTCTGCCGGTTGAACGGCGTCAAGACCGCGCCGATGCCCTCGAAGGAGCCGCTCCGGTCCTGCGCCTCGCGCGCGGCGGTCCGGGGTTCGAGGTAGTAGGTGTACGGATCGCCGACCGCATCGAGCATCCCGGTGATCGCACCGCGGATGATCGCGTCGTCGTCGACGTCGTCGAGGTACCCGGTCTTGAGCGCACCGAAGGTCTGGACCAAGGCGCGGCCCGCGGGTTGGGCGAGGAACTCGTTGGCGAAGTCGCGCGAGAGCTGTGCCTGCACCACCACCGTGGTGAACAGCACGCCGAGTACGGCGGCGACGAGGGCGATGCGCTTCATGTGGGCTCCTGGCAGCTGCGATTCATGCGGCAGTATAGAGATCGATCCCGATGAGAACGGTGTCCTGGCGCGCCACCCGGCCGCGGTACACTCGCCGGCGTGCAGCTCCTCCATGCCACCGCCGAAGCCGTCCCCTTCGCCAAGACCGGCGGGCTCGCCGACGTGCTCGGTGCGCTCCCGGCCGCCCAGGCCGCCGCTGGCCACGCGGTCCTCGTCGTCCACCCCTGGTACGCCAGCCTGCGAGCCGACCCGGCGCCCTACTGGATCGGCGACGTCGCCGTTCCGTTCGACGGCGCCGACATCGCCGTCGGCGTCGGCACCCTCGACTTGCGCACCGGCGACGGCCTGGTGCGCTTCGCGTTCGTCGGGCACGAAGACTTCCGGCGCGACGCGCTCTACGGCTACCCGGACGACGCCCGCCGCTTCGCGCTCTTCGCGCGCGCGATCCCGGAGGTCGCCGCGCGCCTGGGCTTCGCCCCGGACGTCGTCCACGTGCACGACTGGCACGCTGCGCTCGTGCCGGCGCTCGTGCGCCACGCCGTGCACCTACCGCCGGTGTTCGGTCGCCCCGCGACGGTCCTCACCGTCCACAACGCCCAGTATCAGGGGCACGCGGACGCGGCCGACGTCGTGCGCTGGGGACGGCTCCCCGGTGCGCTCGCCGACGGCCTCGCCCTCAAAGGCCGCGGCAACCTGCTGCACGCCGGGCTCGTCTCCGCGGACCGCACCACCACCGTCTCGCCGACGTACGCCCGCGAGCTGCTCGACCCGGCGATCGGCTACGGCCTCGAAGAGACCTTCGCCGGCCTCGAGGGGCGGCTCTCCGGCATCTTGAACGGCCTCGACGACGTCGCGTTCGATCCGGCGCACGACCCGGCCTTGGCGGCCCCCTTCGACGCCGACGACCTCACCGGCAAGGCGCGCTGCACGAGCGCGCTCGAAGCCGAGTTCGGCCTCGAGGCGGGGCGACCGGTCCTGGGCGTCGTCAGTCGCTTCGCCGACCAGAAGGGCATCGACCTGGTGTTCGGGGCGCTTCCGGAACTGATCGAGCAAGGGTGGAACGTCGTCGTCCTCGGCGCTGGCGCCCCCGAGCTCGAAGCCGCGGCGGCGCGCGCCTTCGCGGGCCACCCGGGCCGCGTGGGCGGTCGCGTCGGTTACGACGACGCCCTGGCCCGACGCATCTACGGGGGTGCCGACGCGCTCGCGATCCCGTCGCGTTTCGAGCCCTGCGGGCTCGCCCAACTCATCGCGATGCGCTACGCCACGGTGCCGATCGCCCGCGCGACCGGCGGACTGGCCGACACGATCGACGACGGCCGCTCGGGCTTCCTGTTCGGCCCCGCGACCGTCCCGGGGCTGGTCGAGGCCGCGGGTCGCGCCCGCCGCGCCTACGCGGACCGAGCCGCCTGGGGCGCCCTCCGCGCCGCCGCCGTGCGCGAGCGGTTCGACTGGGCACGCGCCGTCGCGTCCTACGACGCGCTCTACCTCACGCTCCAAGCGGAGCGTTCGACCCCGCGGGGCGCCCGCTCGTGACGTTTCCCTCCGAAGCCGGCGCACCGGCGCCTTCGGCTGCCGAGGCCCGCTGGCTCGCCCTCGCCCGCGCTCGCGATTGGCGTGGCCTCGCCGCGCTCGGCCGCTTCGGCCTCGCGGCGCAGACGCTGAGGCTGACCGACGCCGAAGCGGGCGACGACGTCGCCGACGCGCTCGAGGCGCTCACCGAGGTCGAGGCCTCCGTCCGCTCGAAGGCGCCGAAGCGGGCGGTGGCGCGGTTGGCGCGGCTCGATGCGCGTCCGGACGGACTCGTCGACTGGACGGCGCTCGAAGCGGACGTCGTCGCGCTCGTGGACGTCGCCGCTGCGGTCGATCAGCGCGAGCCCGAGGCGGCCCGCGCGGCGCTGGAGCGCGTGCGAAGCGAGTACTTCGCCGCGGAGCGCGATGCCCAGAGCGGCACCGTCGCGGTCCTGGAACGCGATCCCATCGCCGCCAGGGCCCACCTCGAGGCCGCTTTGGAGCGCGACCCGAACCACGTCCGGGCGCTGACCAACCGCGGCAACCTCAAGCTCGAAGACGGCGACGTCGACGGCGCGATCGCGGACTACGAACGCGCGATCAAGCTCGACGACGGCTTCGCGAACGCGCACCACAACCTCGGGGTCGCCTACCGCCGCAAGGGGCAGGTCGGCAAGAGCGTGGCGGCGCTGCGCCGCGCTCAGCGGGCGTCGTCCAAGCGCGATGCCGAAGAGGCGCGGGCGTCGCTCGCGCGCGGGGGCAACGCCGGCAGCCGCCGCTGGTTGCGCCCGGCGCTGCTCGGCGGCGCGGTCCTGGCGGCCCTGTGGTGGTGGAGCAGCCGCGGGGGGCCGTGAGGCTGGGAAGCGCCGCATCGTAAGCGCCGTTTCGGTGATGCGGAGCGTGGCAGAGTGTATTGTTCGAATAAGTTTTGCCTTGGAGGTCCTACTCATGCGCTTCGCCCGAACTCTGCTCGCTACCCTCGCCGTCTTCGCCCTGAGCTTCGGCTCGGCGCAGACCATCGTCGACATCGCCGCCGGCGACGATCGCTTCAGCACGCTCGTCACCGCGGTCACCGCGGCCGGCCTCGTCGAGACGCTCTCGAGCGAGGGCCCCTTCACCGTCTTCGCGCCGACCAACGACGCCTTCGCGGCGCTGCCCGAAGGTGCGCTTGACGCCGTCCTCGCCGACGCCGACCTGCTGACCGCCGTGCTGACGTACCACGTGGTCGCGGGCGCCGTGCCCGCCGCCGACGTCGTCACCCTCACCAAGGCCCGCACCGTGCAGGGCGAGCACGTGCGCATCGGGACCGAGGGCGGCGTGACCGTCGACGACGCCAACGTCGTCATCACCGACCTCGAAGCGAGCAACGGCATCATCCACGTGATCGACGCGGTGCTGCTGCCGCGGGCCGTGCTCGCCGCGCTCTCCGGCCAGACGCTGCCCACCGGGTTCGTCAGCTACGACATGCTGGCCATCGGTGGCAGCGGCGTCTCGGGCGAGGTCCTGATCGTCGACATGGGCCGCGGCGACACCCACGTGCAGATCCGCCTCGACGGCACGCCCGCCGGTGGCGACCACCCCGCGCACTTCCACGCCGGCCGCTGCGATCAGCCGGGCCCGGTCGTGATCCCGCTTTCGAACGTGGACGGCGACCTGGGTTGGTCCTCGACCCGCCTCGACGTGCCCTTCGAGTGGATCGTCGGCGACGTGCACTACGTGGCCGTCCACCTGGCCCCCGACCAGATGGCGACCATCGTCGCCTGCGGCGACGTCGTCCTCGACTGATCGAACGCTCACCACGCGAAGCGCGGGCGGTCCGGGATTCCGGACCGCCCGCGCTTGCTTGTTGGGTACGTGACCCAAGGGCTTATTCGACGGTGACGCTCTTCGCCAGGTTGCGCGGCTGGTCGACGTCGCGCCCCAAGAGCACCGCCACCTCGTAGGCGAGCAGCTGCATCGGGATCACGTTGACCACCGGCGCCAGGCCCTCGGCGACCACCGGCACGTACAGGACCGCGTCGGCATGCTCGGCGATCGACGTGTCGCCGTCGCCGGCGATGGCCACCACCCAGCCGTCGCGCGCCCGCACCTCTTGGAGGTTCGAGACGGTCTTCTCGTAGGTCGGCGAGGGGGTGGCCAGGGCGACGACCGGCAGGTCGCGGTCGATGAGCGCGATCGGGCCGTGCTTCATCTCCCCGGTCGGGTACGCCTCGGCATGCAGGTAGCTGATCTCCTTGAGCTTGAGCGCCCCCTCGTAGGCGGTAGCCACGTCGAAGCCGCGCCCGAGGAACAGCGCGTCGCGGGCGTTCGCCACCCGCTCCGCCACGGCCGCCACCTGCGGTCGCCGCGACAGCGCGAGGGCGACCGCGTCCGGCAGCGCGTCGAGTCCAGCGACCCACGCTGCCGCCGCGGCGTCGTCCAGCGTCCCGCGAGCGCGCCCGAAGCGCAGCGCCAGCAGCGTGAAGGCGCCGAGCATCGCGACGTAGGCCTTGGTGGACGCCACCCCGATCTCGGGACCGGCGTGGATGTACAGGACGTCGTCGGCCTCGCGCGCGAGGCTCGAGCCCTTGACGTTGAGGAGGGCGAGCGTCCGTGCGCCGCGGCGGCGGCCTTCGCGCAGCGCCTCCAGGGTGTCGATCGTCTCGCCCGACTGCGAGACCGCCACCACCAGGGTGCGCGCGTCGACGACCGGCTCCTGATACCGGAACTCGGAGGCGACGACCACTTCGGCCGGGACGCGCCCCAAGCGTTCGAGCAGCGCCTCGCCTACGGTGGCGGCGTAGCTCGCGGTCCCCGCCGCGACGAGCACCACCCGGTCGACCTCGCTCGGGTCGAACCCCAGTTGCAGGTCGGCGTCGAGGCCGTCGGGGGTGACGCGACCGCCCAGGGTGCGCCGCAGCACGTCGGGCTGCTCGAGCATCTCCTTGAGCATGTAGTGCGGGTGGCCGCCCTTCTCGGCCGCATCGGCGTCCCACTCGACGGTCTCGGGTGCGCGTTCGACCGGCGTGCCGTCGAGCCGCTGGAGGGTGGCCCCGGACGCGCCCAAGACCACCAGCTCACCGTCGTGGACGTACACGACCCGCCTGGTGTACGGCAGGAGGGCGGGCACGTCGCTGGCCACCCACGACTCCCCCTCGCCGAGCCCCACGACCAACGGGCTGGTCGCGCGCGCCGCCACCACCTGGGGATGATCGACGTGGGTGACCACGAGCGCGTACGCACCGCGGACGCGCGTCAGCGCGGCCCGCACGGCGGCGGGCAGGTCGCCCGCGTACTGCTCCTCGATCAGATGGACGAGCACCTCGGTGTCGGTCTCGCTCCGGAAGTCGTGGCCGCGCGCCTTCAGTTCGTCGCGCAGCGCGACGTAGTTCTCGATGATGCCGTTGTGGACGAGGCCGAGCCGGCCGTCCTCGCTCAGGTGCGGGTGCGCGTTGGTGTCCGTGGGCTTGCCGTGCGTCGCCCAGCGGGTGTGGCCGACGGCGCGCGCGCCGCCCAGCGGCGCGCCGGCGAGCGTCCGCTCGGCGAGCGCATCGCGCAGCATCTGGAGCTTGCCGGCGCGCTTGACGACGTCGAGTTCGGGCTTTCCGGCGCTCGCGACGACGATGCCGGCCGAGTCGTAGCCGCGGTACTCGAGCCGCGAGAGCCCGTCCAGGACGACGTCGGCAGCGACGCGTCCTCCGATGTATCCGACGATTCCGCACATGGCGGTCCCCCTTCTGGTCCAGGTCCGCGCCGTACGACGACGGCGCTCGCCCTCACGACCCGGCCGACCGCCACGGTTCGCCCACCACGAACCACCGGTGGAGCGCATCGAAGAGCGCGACCTGCCCCTCCGGGACCGCGCCCTGCGCGACGAGCAGCGGGTGCAGCAACACGCTGCGACCGATGGCCACGGCGGCCGATCCGGCCACCGCCGTTTGCACCACCGGCGGCAGGTCGCGCGGCGGGTAGAAGATCCGCGATTGCTCGAACTGGTCGCGCTCCACCGGCAACGACGTGACCAGCGCCAGGACCAGCGCGACGCCGAGGACGAAGCCGCCGATCCCGCCGCCGACGCGCGCCAACCGTCCTGGGACGCGCGCGAGCTGCAAGACGTGGCGTCCGATCAGCGCCAGCGCCAGACCGACGAGCAGCGCGGCGACGAGCGCCAACCACGGGTTCAGATCGGCCAAAACGAGCAGCGGCCGCAGCGCAACGAGACCACCGAGGCCGACGAGCAGCCCCATGAGGCGCCGTTCGGCGGCGAGCCCGGTGACGGCGGCGACCGTGAGCACGAGGGTGGCGTCGATCCAGGTCACGTTCGGATAGCATACCCAGCCGCGTCGACGGCCGACATGACGGCTTTCATGCGCGCATCGACCTCGACGTCGGTCAACGCGCGCTCCGGGTGCCGGAACCGGAAGCGCAGCGCCAGGCTCTTGCGCCCCTCCCCCACCTGCCCCCCCTCGTACACGTCGAAGGGGAAGAGCTCGGCCAGGCGGTCCCCGGCTGCGGTGGCGCACAGGCCATGGAGCGTCGCGTAGGTGACGTCGGCCGGGACCACGACGGCGAGGTCGCGCTCGGCGAAGGGCTGGCGTGGCACCTCGCGCACGACGGGCGCCGCCATCGCGAGCGGCAACCGCAGCTCGGCGACCAACACGTCGCCGCAGCCCCAATCGCGCGCCACCTCGGGGTGGAGCCGTCCGAAGGTCCCGACGTCGTCCCCGGCCCAGACCACCCGCGCCGACACCCCCGGATGCAGGTAGGCGACGGGCGCGGGGCGGAGCTCGAGCGCCACGCCGAGCCCTTCCGCCAGGCTCTCGAGCACCCCCTTGGCGACGAACGGGTCGATCGCGCCGTCCGCGCGCCAGCCGGAGCGCACGCGCGCGCCACGCCACAGGAGCCCCACACGCTCCTCCTCGGGCTCGACGAACACCCGGCCCACCTCGAAGAGCGCGAGCGAGGGGACGTCGCGGTTCGTCCGCGCGGCCGCCAGGAGTCCGGGCAGGAGCGCCGTGCGCAAGACGGCTCGGGCGTCGCTCTGCGGCTCGGCCAGGCGGACGACCGCGGCGGGTGCGCGCGCCCGCGCCAGGTCGTCGTCGCTCACGAACGCGTAGCCGATGGTCTCGAGCATCCCAGCGCCGACGAGCCGTTCGCGCAGCAGACGGTGCGTGGGATCGCCCGCCGAGGGGGCCACGTCGAGGTGCGGGACGCTGCTCCCGATGTGCTCGAACCCGTACAGGCGCGCCACCTCTTCGACCACGTCCTCCTCGATCGTCAGGTCGACGCGCCACGACGGCGGATGCACCGTCCAGGTGCCCTCGTCGGCGCCTTCGACGCTGCAACCGAGCCGCTCGAGGATGCGGCGCTGCTCGTCGCGCGGCACGTCGAAGCCCATCAAGAACTCGACCCGCTCCGGACGGTACGCGACCTTCGGGCGGGCGGGCGCGGCGGCGCCGGCGACGCTGAGGCCGGGGTGGGCCCGCCCGGCGCCGGCCGCCTCGAGCAGCGCGACCGCGCGGGCCGAGGCGAGCTCCGCCAGCGCCGGGTCGACGCCGCGCTCGAAGCGGGTGCGGGCGTCCGTGATCTGCTTGTGGCGGCGCCCCGTGCGGCGGACGCCGGTCGGCTCGAACCAGGCGACCTCGAGCGCCACCGAGGTCGTCGACTCCAGAACCGAATCCTCGCGCCCGCCGATCACGCCCGCGAGACCGATCGCGCGCGAACCGCCGGCGCCGTCCGGGGTCGCGATGACCAGGTCGTCCGCTTCGAGCGTCAGCTGCTCGTCCTGCAAGGTGACGAGCGACTCGTCCGCGCGCGCGCGCCGAACCTCGAGCACGCCGCCGTGCAGCGCGCGCAGATCGTAGGCGTGCGACGGTTGGCCGAGCTCGAAGGTGACGAGGTTGGTGACGTCCACGACGACGTTCCGAGGGCGCACCCCGAGGAGCGCGAGCCGGCGTTGCAGCGCGACCGGCGCCGGACCGACCCGGACGTCGTCGATGCGCCGCAGCGTGAACCAGGGGCAGCGATCGGCGTCGTCGACGCGCACCGTCAGGCCGTCGTCGACGGACGGGTCGCCCGCGGCCCCCGCGAGGCCGTCCGCCGGGTGCCGGAGCTCGACGGCCAGCTTCGCGGCCAGGTCGCGCGCGACGCCGAGGAGGCTGAAGGCGTCCGCTCGGTTGGGGGTGAGCTCGAGCTCCAGCACCACGTCGCCCGGCCACAGCTCTTCGAGCTGCGCGCCGATCGGCGCGTCGTGGCCCAACGCGAGCAGGCCACCGGCGTGCTCGAAGAGGCCGAGCTCGCGCGGGCTGCAGAGCATCCCATCGGACCGCACCCCGGCGACGTCGCGCACCTCGAGGGGTCCGTCGAAGCCCGGGAGCAGCGTCCCCGGGGGCGCGTAGGCGGCGCGCATCCCCACCGTGACGTTGGGTGCACCGCACGCCACGACCCGGCGCCCAGCACCGTCGTCGACCACCGCCCGCCGGACCACGTCGGCGCCGTCGATGGCCGCGACCTCCAGGACCTCCGCGACGACCACCCCAGCCGGCGCCCCGGCCACCTCCTCCACGACCTCGACCCCGAGGCCGAGGCCGGCCAACAGGTCGGCGGTGGTCGCCGGGTCCGGGAGCCCCGGCACGAGCTCGGCCAACCAACCGTGCGGCACGCGCATCAGGCCACGCCCCGGAACTGCTCGAGCACGCGCACGTCGCCGCGGTAGAGGTCGCGGATGTCGGTCACGCCGGTGCTGACCATGGCCAGGCGCTCGATGCCGAACCCGAACGCGAAGCCGGTGACGTCTTCGTAGCCGACGGCCTGGAACACGTTGGGGTGCACCATGCCGCACCCGCCGAGCTCGAGCCACTCCTCGCGGCCGGTCTTGGGGTGGGTCCACCAGATGGCGAACTCGGCGCCCGGTTCGACGAACGGGAAGTACGACGGCTGCAGGCGCGTGCGGGTCCCGGTGCCCAGGAGCGCGGTCGCCATCTCGGTGATGGCGCCGCGGAGGTCGGCCATCGTGACCCGCCGACCGACCACGAGCGCCTCGAGCTGGTGGAACTGGGCCTCGTGGGTGGCGTCCACGGCCTCGTTGCGGAAGACCCGGCCGGGCACGACCACCTTGAGGGGCGGTGCGTGGGCGCGCATGTAGCGCACCTGCATGGGGCTCGTGTGGGTGCGCAACAGGCGCCCATCGGTGGTCCAGAAGGTGTCCTGGGCGTCGCGCGCGGGGTGCTCGGGCGGGAAGTTGAGCGCTTCGAAGTTGTGGTGGTCGTCCTCGAGTTCGGGGCCGACGGCGACGTCGTAGCCGAGGCTGCGGAACACGTCGAGCAGCCGGTGGGTCACCTGGGTGAGCAGATGGTGGCCGCCGGCCGCCACGCGCTCGCCGGGGAGGGTGAGGTCGACGTGCTCCGCCGCGAGGCGCGCGTCGAGCGCAGCGCGCTCCAGGAACGCCTTGCGCGCTTCGATCGCCCGCTCCAGGGCCTGCTTGCGCTCGTGCAGCGCGCGCCCGACGGTGCGGCGCGCCTCGGGCTCGAGCGCCGCGAGCCCCTTGAGCTGCTCGGTGATCGTCCCCTTCTTGCCGAGCAAACGCACCCGCAGGTCCTGCAGGGCGCGCGCGTCGGGCGCGGCGGCGATGGCGGCGATGGATTCGTCGTGGTCCGTGGGGTAATCCATGCGGTGGTCCATGCGGTGGGGCTCCTCGGCGGTGCGGGGTGCAGGGTGCGGGGGGCGCGCAAAAAAACGCACCGCCGTCGCGGGTGCGGGGGCGGTGCGCAGGGGGTCGGACGCGGCTCGCGTCGCGCGACCTCTACGCGATCGGGGTAAAGGGCGAACGGAGGCGGTCCAGCGCGCGGTCGATCACGGCGCCGAGCGTACGGCACGCCGCCTCGGCCGTCAACGGGTCCGACCGCCGCGCTCAGCGCGCCGCAGCGTCCGGATCGCCCCGGAAGACGTCGGCGTGCGGAGCGCCCACGTGCACGACCACGTCGTGGACCCACGGGCGCTGCAGGACGCGGGCCGCCCAGGCGTCGGCGGCGGCCTCGGTCGGGAAGGGCCCGACGAGCCACGCGCCGCCCGCGTACGCCTCGGGCGCCACCGGGAGCGCGAGCTCTTCGCGGCGTCCGTCGCGATCGCGCACCTCGCGCACGAACGCGCCCGCGGTCGCCCGCTCGCGCAGCAGCGCGTCCAGGGCGGCGCGCCAGCGTTCGTCCTCGCGCGCGTCGAGCGCCGCGTCGACCAGGAACGGCACACGGCCGTCGCGGTCGGCGGCCGCCTTGCCCAAGCGGCGGTGCGGGAACGCCGCCCAGAAGAGCGACGCGGCTACGTCCTCGAGCCGTGGGTCGACGCGCAGGAGCTCGACCTGCGGCAGACCGGCGTCGGGCGCCGCCGCGCTCACGCGTGGGAGGCGACCGGCGTCGTCGCCGCCCAAGCGGCGTCGAAGGCCGCGGGCAGCCCCACCGCATCGGGGATCCCGTGGGCCGGCAACACCTGCGCCAGGGCGACCATCAGCGATCGATAGGGCTCCGGACGGGCCGCCTCACCCATCAGGCCCAAGCGCCAGACCTTGCCCGCGGTAGCGCCGAGGCCGCCGGTGAGGCTCACGCGGGCGACCTCGCGCAGCGCGCTCCGCACGGCGGCGTCGTCGAGGCCGTCCGGCAGGCGCACGGTGAGCACGGTCGGGAGCCGCGCTGCGACCGGGACGAAGGGGGCGAACCCCACGGTCGCCAGCGCCTCGAGCGCCGCGGCGCCCGTGCGGCGCGCGCGCTCGGTGCGGGCCGCGACGCCCTCCTCGAGAGCCGCGCGGATCGCCTCGCCGGTCGCCCAGTGGAGGTGGATCGGGACCGTGTGGTGGTACTGGCGACCCCCGTCCAGCGCCCAGTACGCGGTCATGCCGAGCAGGTCCGCGTACCAGGTCGCGACCGGCGTCCGGCGCGCAGCGACGGCCGCCATGGCGCGCCGCGACACGGCCACGGGTGCGAGCCCGGGAGGCGCCGACAGGCATTTCTGCGATCCGGTGTAGGCGTAGTCGATGCCCCAACCGGCCATGTCGAAGGGCAGCATGCCGACGGTCGTGACGGCGTCCACCGACAAGAGCGCGTCCACCTCGTGGGCGACGGCCGCGAGCTCTTCGACCGGGTTGAGCACGCCGGTCGACGTCTCGCCGTGGACGAACGCCACCAGCTTGGGCCGGACGCGCCGGGCCTCGGCGCGCATGAGGCCGGGGTCGAGCACCTCACCGGCCGGCACCGTCACGCGGTGCACGCGCGCGCCCAGACGCTCGGCCATGTTCGCCATGCGCTCGCCGAAGACGCCGTTCGTACCGACCACGACCGCGTCGCCCGGCTCCAGCAGGTTGGCGAAGCCCGCCTCCATGCCGAGCGAGCCGCTGCCGGCGAGCAGGCAGGTGAACGCGTCGGGCGCTGCGCCGTACAGCTCGCGCAGGTCGGCCACGATGCCGTCGTTGTAGGCGAAGACGTCCGGGTCCATGTGGCCGCGCATCGGCCACGTCAGCGCCGCTGCCGCGCGCGGATGCAGCGGGGTCGGACCGGGCGTCAAGAGCAGCACGTCGTCCATCCAGGGTCCAGCGTTCATGATCGCGTCCTCTCGCATCGGCGGCGGCGGTGGCGTCGGCCGCGCATGGCGAAGCGGCCAAAGCGAAGGGGACCGCACCCACGTCGGGTCGGTCCCCAGAACGGTGGTCGAGCCCGGGGACATCCCCGGGCCGCAGCCCACCGTTACCGCGTAGCTCGCGCAGTTCGTCGCATCTGACGGAGTGTACCCAGGTGCCCGCCCGGCTGCAAGCGCCCCGGCGACCAGCGTGGTGCGACGTGCTAGACTCGCGGGCGGACAACGTCCCGGCGCCGTCGAGGGTGGGTTCGCGGACCCGCCCTCGCTTCGTGCGGAGGACTTCGTGCGGTCGCACGACACCCGCCGCCGTCCGGGACCGGAAGGGACGCCATGGACCTCACGCAAGCCGCACGGGACGCGCTCGAACCCCTCGGATACGAGGTGCTCGAGGTCGTGGTGACCCGGCGCGGCAAGTCGCGGCGGGTCCTGGTGCGCATCGACCGCCTCGACGAGCAGGCGGTTTCGGTGGACGACGTCGGCCGCGCGGCCGGAGCCTTCGGCCTCGAACTCGACCGGCTCGACCCCTTCGACGACCCGTACCAGTTCGAGGTCGAGTCGCCGGGCGCGCAGCGTCCGCTCTTCACCGCGCGGCATTTCGAGCGTTTCCACGACCTGCTCGCGAAGGTCCAGGTCGCGGGGACGAGCTTCGTCGGCCGCGTGCGGGCCGTCGAAGGCGACGAAGTGCTCTTCGAGGTCGGGGGCGATGAGAACCTGCGTCGCGTCGCGCTCTCCGCGATCGACCAAGCGAACCTCGCCGAGTGGCCCGACGCGCCGCGCTAGCGCACGGCGTAGACGTGATGGACAGGCGCGCCGCGAAGCGCCAAAACCTGTCGACCCGAGCCCGTTGCGGGTCGTCAGGCGACAATTTGGTGGGTCCCCCCAGGCGACCCGAACCGGACCGGAGTGAAGGATGAACAAAGAATTCATCGACGCCCTCAACGTGCTCGCCGGCGAGCGCAACCTCGACAAGGAGGAGCTGCTCTCCTCGATCGAGGAGGCCCTCGAGCAGGCCTTCGAACGCAACGTGATGCCCGGCAAGCAGATCGAGGTCGCCGTCGATCCCGAGACCGGCGAGATCGACGTACTGGTGATCCGACGGGTCGTCGAAGAGATCGAGGACCCGGACAAGGAGATCCTCCTCGCCGAGGCCGCCCAACTCGACGAGGACGTCGAGGTGGGGATGGAGATGGAGTTCCCCGTCGATCCGGAGACCTTCACGCGGATCGCCGTGCAGACCACCAAGCAGGTGATCACCCAGAAGCTCCGCGAGAAGGAGCGTGAGCACGTCTTCGAGGAGTACAAGGACCGCGCCGGCGACGTGATGACGGCGGTGGTCTCGCGCACCGACAACAAGCGCAACGTGTTCGTGGACCTCGGGCGCGGCGAGGCGATCATGCCGCCCCGCGAGCAGATCCAGGGCGAACGCACGATGGTGGGCATGCGCCTCAAGGTGTACGTGGCGAAGGTCGAGCTGTCCACCCGCGGCCCGTCGATCCTCGTGTCGCGCGCCGCGCCGGAGCTCCTGGAGTACCTGATGCGCCAGGAGATCCCGGAGGTCGCCGACGGCACCGTCGAGATCAAGGCGATCGCGCGCGAGGCCGGCCAGCGTTCCAAGGTCGCCGTCTCGAGCACGAACCCGAACGTCGATCCCATCGGTGCGTGCATCGGCCACCGCGGGAGCCGCATCCAGGCGGTCACGGCCGAACTGCAGCGCGAACGCGTCGACATCATCCTGTGGGACCCGAGCCCGCGGGAGTTCATCCGCAACGCCCTCTCGCCCGCCAAGGTCGGCAGCATCGAGCTCGATACCGACGCCGGCGAGGCGCGCGTCAAGGTCGGTTCCGACCAGCTGTCGCTCGCGATCGGCAAGGGCGGTCAGAACGTCCGCCTCGCCGCCAAGCTCTCGGGGTTCAAGATCGACCTCGTCGCCAGCGAATCGATCAGCAACCTCGATGCCGCGATGGCGGCGGCAGCCTCACGCGAGGCCGACGCGACGGCGCCCGGTGGCGCCGACCGCAACCGCGCCGCGTTCGACGCGCTGTTCTCGGCGAGCCCCGACGACGGCGATCCGGCGACCCAAGACGCGGACGCCGCCACCGAGGCGACCCCCGAAGCGGACGGCGCGCCCGGGGAGGAAACGACCTCCGCATGACCGCGCAACGGCACGTCCCCGTGCGGCGCTGCGTCGCATGCCGCGACGCGCAGCCCAAGCGCGACCTCGTTCGGCTCGTGCGCCGCGAGGACGAGTGGCGACTCGACCTCGCTCAGCGGGCAGGCGGCCGCGGTACCTCGGTGTGCCGCGCCTGCGCGCTCGCCGCCACGGGCGCGCCGGGTGCACCCGCCGACGCCACGACCCGCCTCAAGGGCTTCCGGCGCGCGTTCCGACAGGACGCCGCCGCCGTGACCGCACTGCTCGCCCCCATCGCCTCGACGCTCGCAGCGACCGCGTCAGCGCTCACGACCGCCCCGGCGGTCGCGAGCGCCCCGGTGGCCATCGGCGAGCCCGACGCCCGACCCCAACCGAACGGAGGGATGCATGGCTGAGAAGGTTCGCATCTACCAGCTCGCACGTGACCTCGGCATCGAGACCAAGGACCTCTTGGCGATGCTCGACGACATGGGCGTGGAGTACAAGTCGCACTCGAGCACGCTCGAGCTCGACGTCGCCGAGGCGGTGCGCGGACTCGTGTCCGAGAGCGCGCCGTCGACCCCCACCACCGCGGCACCGGGCGCCGACGCCGAGGCGTCGACCCCCACCACCGCCGCACCGGGCGCCGAGCCCGCGGCCGACGAGTCGGACGCCGCGGCTGCGCCCGCCGCGGCGCCTGCCGTGGCGGCCGCCGTCGTCCCGCTGCGCGCGCCGGTGGTCACCGTCATGGGCCACGTCGACCACGGCAAGACGTCGCTCCTCGACCACATCCGCAAGACCAAGGTGGCCGAACGCGAGGCCGGCGGCATCACCCAGCACATCGGCGCGTACCAGGCCGAGACCAAGCAGGGCACGGTCACCTTCCTCGACACGCCGGGCCACGCCGCCTTCACCGCCATCCGGCAGCGCGGCGCCAACGCCACCGACATCGCGGTCATCGTGGTCGCAGCGGACGACAGCATCATGCCGCAGACCCGCGAGGCCATCGCCCACGCCAAAGCGGCCAAGGTGCCGATCGTCGTGGCGATCAACAAGATCGATCTGCCGCAGGCGAACCCCGACAAGGTGCTGCAGGACCTGATGCAGGTCGAGCTGATCCCCGAAGCGTTCGGTGGCGACACGATCGTCGTCCGCGTCAGCGCCCAAACGGGCGAAGGGGTCGACGAACTGCTCGAGATGCTCTCGCTCGTCGCCGAGGTCGAAGACCTGCGCGCCGACCCCGAGGCGCCGTTCCGCGGCGTCGTCGTCGAGTCGGTCCTCGACAAGCGCGCCGGCGTGCTCGCCACCGTCCTCGTGCAAGAGGGCACGCTCCACGTGGGCGATTACGTGGTGTGCGGCGAGGTCTGGGCCAAGGTGCGTCGCCTGACCGACCACACCGGCGCCGGCGTGACGTCGGCGGGGCCGAGCGTCCCGGTGCAGATCCTGGGCTTCTCGCAGCTTCCGATGGCCGGCGAGGTCGTCGATCACGTCGCCGACGAGGCGGGCGCCAAGGAGACGGTGGCCACCCGGGTCGACGATCGGCAAGAGGCCGACCGGGCCCTCATCGGCCGCAAGGGGCTCACGCTCGCCGATCTGTTCGGCAAGCCCAAGACCAAGAGGATCCACCTGCTCGTCCGGGCCGATACCCAGGGCTCGCTCGAGGCGATCAAGGGCGTCATCGCCCAGGCCGCCGAGGGCGTGCCGGAGGTCGACGTCGACGTGATGCTCGCCGAAGTCGGCGCGCCCACCGAGAGCGACCTGCTCCTCGCCTCGACGGAGGACGCCAGCATCCTGACGTTCGGCGTCAGCGCGCCCGGTTCGGTGGTCAAGGCGGCCGAACGCCAGAAGACGCCGCTCAAGTCGTTCCGGATCATCTACGACCTGATCGAAGAGGTCGAACGCCAGATCAAGGGCCAGATCGAGCCGACCTTCGAGGAGCGCATCCTCGGGCACGCCGAGATCCGCATGATCATCAAGGTTCCGCGCTCCGGCAACATCGCCGGCTCGTACGTGACCGACGGCGTCATCCGCCGCGGCGCCAAAGCGCGTCTGAAGCGCGACGGCCGCGAGGTCTACAAGGGCTCGATCGCGCAGCTGCGGCGCTTCAAGGACGACGTCCGCGAGGTGACCTCGGGGTTCGAGTGCGGGATCAACCTGCAGAACTACGACAACCCCCAAGAGGGCGACGTCATCGAGGTCTACGACATGGTCGAGGTGCCCGCCGCGTAAGCGGCGCGCCTCGTCCCTGAACGATATGCGCCGGTCGACGCCGCTCCTCGTCGCGCTGCTGGTCGCCGTCGCGCTCGCTCCGGCGTTCGCGGCGCCGCACCCCCAGCGGGCCGGCGACGAGCTCAGCGCCGGCGGCTGGGGCGCGCGCGCGCCCGCCTGGAACGATCCGGGCGGGCGCGCGACCGGCTCATCGGGGGGCGACGCTCCGCGCGCCCTGCCGCCGACGCGGGCGGCGTTGCGGCGCCAGCGTGCGGCCCCGGGTCGGACGCCGGTGTTGGACGGCGAACACCGTGCACGACGACCTAGCTTGACGGCGCTCGGACGGTGCCAGGACGACGGCGGCTGAGGGCGCGCTTCGCCACTCGCCCCGCCCCCTTACCCACGCCCCCTTCCCTTTCCCTCGACCCGGAGCCCTCATGAACCGACGCAACGTCACCGGAATCTTGCTGCTCGCCGCCGTCCTCGCCTCGATCGCCTACCTCTGGCAGCCGTGGAACACCAGCGGCGAAGGTACCCTCAAGCTCGGCCTCGACCTTCAGGGCGGCCTGCGCGTCGTGCTTCAAGCCGACGTGGACGAGCCCCTCCCGGAAGACCTGGAGACCGCCCGCAACATCATCGAGAACCGCGTCAACGAGTTCGGCGTCGCGGAGCCGCTCATCCAGACCAGCGGTGGCAACCGCATCCTCGTCGAGCTTCCCGGCCTGACGTCCGCCGACCAGAACCGCGCCCTCGACCTGATCGGGCAGCAGGCGATCCTCGAGTTCCGCCTGGTGCGCACCGAGGCGCAGGGGAAGGCGACCCAGGAGCTGCTCCCCACGGACCTCGAAGACGTCGCCTTCACCGGCGAGATCATCCGCACGGCGCGGGCGGACTTCGAACGCGTGGGCACCGCGGCGCTCGGGCCGGCCGTCCTCTTCGAGGTGCGCGCCGAGGACGCGCGCGCCTTCGGGGACTTCACCGGCGGCAACGTCAACCGGCGCATGGCGATCGTCCTCGACGGGCAGATCACGACCGCGCCCACCCTGAACTCGCGCATCAGCGACTCGGGCCAGATCACCGGCATCCCCACGCTCGAGGAGGCGGCCGACACGGCGCTCGTGCTGCGCTCGGGCTCGCTGCCGATCTCGCTCCAGGTCGAGCAGATCAGCGCGATCGGCCCGACCCTCGGCCGCGACTCCATCGCCGCGGGCAGGACCGCGGCGTTCATCGGCGGCAGCGCCGTCCTGGTCACGATCCTGCTCGTCTACGGCCCGCTGTTCGGCGGGGCGCTCGTGTTCGGTCTCGCGCTCGCGATGCTGTTCATCTTCGGCATCCTCGCCGGCCTCGGCGCCGCGCTGACGCTCCCCGGCCTCGCCGGTCTGGTCCTCACGATCGGCGCCGCGGTCGACGGCAACGTCATCAGCTTCGAACGCATCCGCGAGGAGATGCGCGTCGGCAAAGGGATGCGCGTCGCGATGCGCAACGGCTTCGGCCACTCCCTGTCGGCGATCATCGACGCCAACGTGACGACCCTGCTCGCCGCCGCGGCCCTGTACCAGTACACGAGCGGTCCCGTGCGCGGCTTCGCGATCACCCTCGCGATCGGCATCGTCGCCGCGGTCTTCGTCAACACGGTCGCGGTGCCCTGGTTCCTCGACGTCCTGTCGGTCCGCATCAAGAAGACGTACATGCGCGCCGGTTGGTACACCGAGTCGCTCAAGGTCGTGCGCCGGGCGCGGGCCGTGTTCGCGATCTCGGGAACCCTCGCGGTCGCGGCCGTGCTCCTGGTCTCGATCATCGGCCTGCGGCTCTCGACCGATTTCACGGGTGGCACGAGCGTGCTCCTGAGCGTCCCCGATGCGACGAGCGTCGCCGACGTGCGCACGGCGCTCAACGCCCCGGAGTTCGACACGATCCCGTCGGATGGCGCCTCGATCGTCGAGGTCGACGACCCCTCGATCGAGGGGCACCTGATCTCGGTGCGCGTCGGCCTGACGGCGGATCGGACGGACGCCGAGACCTTCCCGCGCCTGATCGCCGACGCGGTCGGGGGCGAGGCGCTCTCGGCCGAGTTCGTGGGTCCGGCGGTCGGCGCCGACCTGCGGCAGGGCGCGGTGCTCGCCGTGCTGGTCGCGCTCGCGCTCATCCTGGTGTACGTCGCCTGGCGCTTCTGGCCGAACTGGCCGGTCGCCGTCGCGGTGGTCATCGCCGCGGCCCACGACGTCGGCCTCACGCTCGGCGTGTTGGACGCGATCAACGCCGAGTTCTCGATCCCGGTGCTGGCCGCGATGCTCTTCGTGGTCGGGTACTCGCTCAACGACTCGATCATCATCGCCGACCGGATCCGCGAGAACCTCGGCCGCATCCGCGACCGCAACTACGCGGACCTGGTCGACCTCTCGGTGAGCCAGACGATCGCGCGCACGATCGTGACGTCCGGGACCACCTTGCTGCCGGTGCTCGCGCTGCTCTTCTTCGGCGGGAGCGTCCTTCGCGACTTCTCGATCACGCTGCTCGTCGGCATCGGGATCGGCACCTACTCGTCGATCTTCGTCCTGCCGCCGATCCTCGTGGCCCTTCGGGGGCTGCAGCGGCGGAAGCGCAAGGTTAAGACGCGCCGCGCCGCGACGGCCTGATCCGACCCCGCCCACCGCTCGATCGTCCGCCCCCGGCGTCCGCGCCGGGGGCGGACGCGGTTCACGGGGTCGTGGCGGGCGGCACGACCGCGTCGAGCTGACGCAGGACCCGGCCCCCGACGGAGATCAGCGCGCGCCACGCGCCCGGTTCGACCGCGACGTCGGCCGGCAGGTCGACCGCGAACGGTCGCCCCTCGTCGCCCCGGGCCACCCAGACCGCCACCGAGGCGCGCTCGCCGCCGGTCGGTCCGAACCACTGCACGGCGACCCAGGCGTCGGCCGCGACCGCGTCGAAGCGGAAGCGGACGCGCAGGTGGGGGTCGTCCGAGAACACGGTCGCGCGAAGCTCCGCCTCGCCGGCGAGCCGCCAGGCCGGTGCGGGGGCGAGGGTGTCGGTCGGCACCGGCGGCGCGAAGAGCGGCGTGCACGCCGTCAGCGCCACGGCCGCGGTCGCGAGCGCGACGGTCCGGAGCCCGCGGCGCGCCCTCACGTGCCGTCCCAGGTCAAGAGCGCCGCGGCGACCGCCACGGGCGCCGTCTCGGCGCGCAGAACGCGCCGGCCGAGCGCCACCACCCGTCCGCCGCGCGCGATCAGCGCCGCCACCTCGTCGGGGGTGAGGCCCCCTTCTGGCCCGGTGACGATCGTGACCGAACTCGGCGGGGCGTCGTGCGCCGCGTCCATCTCGGTCACGACGTCGCCCAGCGTCGCCTCCGCGAAGGGATCGGCCACCAGCAGCGCGCCCGTCCATGCCAGGTCGTCGAGCCGCACGGCCTCGGCGACCTCGGGCACGCGCGCGCGGCCGCACTGACGGGCGGCCTCCTGCGCCACCCGACGCCAGCGCGCCAGCCGCGTCGGCGAGAGCTCGGTCGCGTCGCAGCGCCGACCGAGCACCGGGCGCACCGACACGACGCCGAGCTCGGTCGCCATGCGCACGACGTCCGCGAGCTTGTCCCCCTTCAGCAGCGCGGGCGCCAACGTGACCATGCGATCGGGCTCCGTAGCCGCCGCACGGGGCGCCTCGAGCCGGACGAGCACGCCGTCGGCGTCGACGGCCGTGATGGTCCCGAAGGCTTCCGACCCCGCGCCGTCGAAGGCGGCGATGGGCTGTCCGGGTCGCGCGCGCAGCACGCGCGCCAGGTGGTGCGCCGCGGGCCCCTGGAGCCTGCGCTCGCCCTCGGCCAGGGCGTCGACCCGGACGCGGTGGCGGCGCACCTCAACCCCGCCGCCGCACGTGGACCAACCACCAGTCACCGTCGCGGCGCCACGCCACGACGTCGAACGCCCCGGCATGCGCCGCCAGGGCGTCGCGGACGAGATCGTCGCGCCGGTCGAGGATGCCCGTCAGCAGCAGGTCCGCCCCAGGGGTCGTGACCGCCGCGTACCCGGGCAGGAAGGCGGCGTGGAGCTCCGCGTAGAGGTTCGCCACCAAGACGTCGACCGGGGGGGCGACGCGCACGTCGCCGAAGCCCCCCGCTTCGAAGCGCGCGCGGGACCGGTTCGCGCTCGCGTTGGCCCGGGCGACGGCGACCGTCTCGGGATCGACGTCCAACCCCCAGGCGTCGGCGGCGCCGAGCCGGTCGGCCGCGATCGCGAGCAGCCCGGATCCGGCGCCGACGTCGAGCACCCGCCGCCCGGCGAGGTCCAGACCGGCGAGCGCTTCGAGCGCGAGGCGCGTGGTCTCGTGATGGCCGGTGCCGAACGCCATGCCGGGGTCGAGCCACACGACCGTCTGCCCCGCCTTCAACGTCACCTCGCGGTGCGTCGGCGCCACCACGAGCGGCCCGATCTCGACCGCGGCGAGCGCCCGGTGGTAGGCGGCGACGTGGTCGACGTCGTCGACGTCCTCCCAGATGCCACCGGCGGGCAGCGCCACGGTCGGCGCGAACTCGAAGTACCCGACCAGGTCGGTCCCCTGCTCCGCCACGCCGGCCGCGCCCGCGTCCCACAGCGCGCTCGCCAGCGGACCCTCGGAGGCGAGCGGGTCGCGGCCGGCGTCCGCGATGCGGTAGGCCCTCATCGCGGGGCCGCGTCGCGAAGGTCGCGGGTGACGATCTCGAAGCCGAGCCGCTCGCCCTCCTCGAGGTACCAGTCGATGTCGGCGCTGCGCGTCTGGGGCCCGAGCGACGCGCGGTCGAAGGCCCGGGTCGCGGTCATGATCATGGTCTCGGCGAGGCACGCGGGCACCAGACCATCGCCGAAGTGCAGGTCGATCGCCGTGCGCAGCGCGCCCGGGGGGCGCACGACGCCGCCCGGCACCACTTGGACGCCCGGCACGTCGGCGACGTCCGGATGCACGTCCGCCGGCCGTCCGAGGTCGTAGACCCAGGCGCCCGGCTTGACGTGTTCCGGGAGCACCACCGGGTCCGGGTCGTTCGTCGCGGTGAAGATCAGGTCGGCGCCCAGGACGGCGCCGACGTCGGTGGTGACCTCGATGGCGACGTCCGGGTGCTTGCGCGCGAGCGTGGCGGCCGACCGCTCGAGCCGCTCCAAGTCGCGGCCGACCAGCACCAGCTTGCCGACCTCGCCGGCGAGCACGCGCGCCACCCCGAACGCCACCACCCCGTTCGCCCCCACCACGGCGGCGGTCGCGCGGCGCAGGTCGCCCCCCTCCGCCCGGAAGCGCTCGAGCAGGCCCGGCACCGCCGCGCGGACCGTCCCGGCCGTGTAGGCGCCGCCGTTGGTGATCGCGAGGTCGGGGACCGCGGCCTGGACGGCGAGCCCCTTCTCGCCGACGGTCGACCAGAAGGCGCCGAGCCCGAACGCCTCCGCCCCCATCTCGCGCGCGAGCCGCGCCCCGAGGATCGCCATGCGCGTCGCTCCGTCCGTGTCGCTGCGGATCTGATCGGGCAGCAGCGGCCCGGTGATCAGCGCCATGCGCAGTTCGCGACCGTCCGGCAGGGCGACGCCGCGGATCTCGCCCTGCACCTGCGGCCGCAGGTGCGGGAGCACCCAGCGCAGCCACGGCAGCGGCAACCAGCCGCGGGCGAGCATGAAGCGCAGCCAGCTCTGGCTGCGCGGCTGCGCCAGGTCGTCGACCGTCATCGGGTGCACCATGAAGGCCGCCAGCACGACGTTCGGGTCGAGGCCGCGCACGGGCGGCGGGTCGCCGAGCCGCGCCTCGGTGCCGTCGCGGACGCGCGCCCACGCCGACTTCTGGCGCCAACCGCCGACGATCGCCATACCGGACGCCGCGACGAGGTCCCACGGTCCGGCGCCGGCGACGGCGAGCGCCAGCGGCAGGGTGGCGAGCCCCGCGAGCGTCCCGAACGCGACGTAGCGGGAGGCGGCCAACACCGCCGCGTACACGACCACCGGCGCCGCGAGCGCCCACGTTGGCGCCCCCCCGATCGCCGCCCAACCGGCGAGGACGCCGAGCAGCACGCCGTTGCCCCGGCCCCGCGGCAGGTGCCCGCCCCAGGCGCCAGGCCATGGCGCGACGTGGCCCATGTACGCGCCCGCGGCCGCCAACGGCGCGGCTGCGGGCGCGAGCGCGCCGAGCGCCGCCACCGCGAAGGCTCCCTTGAAGAGGTCGAGGAAGAACGAGCCGAGCGCCGCCGGCGCGCCCGCGAGCCGGAAGACGTTCTCGACCCCGAGGAGGTGCGGGTTGAGGTCGCGCGCCTCGTGGCCGGTCAGCCGATGGACCCAAGCTGCCCCCACGGGCACCGTGCCGATCACGTACGCGAGTGCGCCCGCGAGCAGCGCCAGAGCCGGTTCGACCATGAGGGCCATCCTACGCAACGCGCGACCCCCGAGCGGGCGGATGCGCGCCCTGGGCGCGTGCCCTGGGCGCGTGCCCGCGTCCGGCGCCGGATCGCGAGGGGGGTGTCGTAGCATGGAGCGCGTGGAAAGTCGGACCCCGCCGCACAACCTGGACGCCGAGAAGAGCGTCCTGGGCAGCATCCTGCTCGACAACGAGGTCTACCCCAGCCTCGAGGGCACGTTGACGGCCGAGCACTTCTACAAGGAGGGCCACCGCAAGGTGTGGCGGGCGATCGAGCGCCTGTTCCGGCGCAGCGAGCCCATGGACCTGGTCACCTTGACCGAAGAGCTGCGCCAGACGGGCGACCTCGAGGCCGTCGGCAGCGTCGCCTACCTGATCGGCCTCGCCGAAGGGGTGCCGACCGCGGCGTACGCCGAGAGCTACGCCAACATCGTCCGCGAGAAGGCGGTCCTGCGCGACCTGATCGGCGCCAGCGGGCGCATCCTGCAGAACGCCTACGAGCAGTCCGCGCCGCTCGAGCAGCTCATGGACGAGGCCGAGTCCGCGATCTTCGAACTCGCCACCTCCAAGCGCCGCAGCTTCTTCGAGGGCATGCCGCTGCTGGTCCAGGAGACCTTCCAGAAGATCAACGAGTACTTCGCCAACCCCGATCCGGTGTCCGGGCTGCGCATGGGGTTCAAGGAGCTCGACCAGATGACGGCCGGGCTCCAGCCTTCGAGCTTGAACGTGCTCGCGGCGCGCCCGTCGATGGGCAAGACGGCGTTCGCGCTGACGATCGCGCTGAACGCCGCGCTGCGCGAGGCGAAGACGGTGGGCGTCTTCTCGCTCGAGATGTCCGGCGTGCAGCTGGTCACCCGCATGCTCTGCTCCGAGGCGCGCGTCGACATGAGCCGCGTGCGCAGCGGCCAGCTCTCCGACCGCGACTTCCAGCGCCTGGCGGACACCGCGGGGCGGATGTCCGAGGCGAAGGTGTTCATCGACGACAACGCCGACATGACCGTCATGGAGCTGCGCTCGCGGGCGCGGCGACTGATGGCGGAGCACGACCTCGGCCTGATCATCGTCGACTACCTACAGCTGATGTCGGGTGGGCACGGCCGCCAGACGGAGAACCGGCAGCAGGAGATCAGCACGATCTCGCGCAGCCTGAAAGCGCTGGCGCGCGAACTCGACGTTCCCGTTTTGGTGCTCTCGCAGCTGTCGCGCGCCGTGGAGGCGCGGCCGAACAAGCGGCCGATGCTGTCGGACCTGCGCGAGTGCGTAACCGGCGAGACCCTGGTGCAGCTCGCCGACGGTCGCCGACGCCCGATCGCCGACCTGGTCGGCACCGAGCCCGACGTGGTCGCCATGGACCGCGACGGTCGCTTGACCACGGCGCGCGCCGAGGCCGTGTGGTCGGTGGGCGAGCGGCCCGTGTTCGACGTGACGCTGGCGAGCGGGCGGCGCCGGCGCACGACCGCGGGCCACCTCTGGTACTCCTTCGACGGCTGGCGCCCGCTGGAGGCCCTTCGGCCCGGAGACCGCGTCGGCCTTTCTCGCCGCACGCCCGAGCCGAGCGCTCCGGTCCGCTGGCCGGACCACGAGGTGGCGCTCCTCGGGCAGCTGGTCGGTGACGGCTCGTACCTCAGGGGCCAACCACTGCGCTACACCACGGCCTCCGAAGCGAACGCGAATGCCGTCGAGAGCGGAGCGCACGCGCTCGGCAGCACCGTCCGTCGCATCGCCGGGCGCGGCTCGTGGTTCCAGTTGGTCATCGGCGGCAACGGCAACCGGTGGCACCCGGCCGGGGTGGGCGCGTGGCTCAAAGCACACGGCGTGTTCGGCCAGCGCTCCGCCGACAAGTCTCTGCCGGACGTCGTCTTCCGCTTCGGCGACGACCAGATCGCGCTGCTGCTGCGGCATCTGTGGGCCACCGACGGCTGCATCCACGTGCGCCGAACGAACACGCGCGGGAGCCACCGGGTCTACTTCGCCACCGCAAGCGCGCGCTTGGCAGAGGACGTCGCAGCGCTGCTTCTGCGGCTCGGCATCGTCGCGCGCCTCCGCCGACCGAAGTCGGGCGTCGCTGTCTGGCAGGTCGACGTGAGCAGCGGCGAAGCCCAAGCGCGCTTCCTCGCGACCGTCGGAGCGTACGGACCGCGCGTCGAACCCGCCGCAGCGCTGACGGCGGCGCTATCGGGCCGCACGCCCAACCCGAACCGCGACACGCTTCCCCGGGAGGTGTTCGCCCACGTCCGTGCGACGGCTAGAACCTCCGGATGGACGCACCGGGGGCTGGCCGCCGCACGCGGCACGACCTACGGCGGTACCGCTCACTTCCGGTTCGCGCCCTCGCGCCGCACGCTGGCGTCCTATGCCGCGCTTCTGGAGGACCCTGAACTCGAGCGCCGGGCGACCGACGACCTGTTCTGGGACGAGGTCGTCGCCATCGAACCCGCCGGGGTCGCCGAGGTCTTCGACCTCACCGTGCCCGGACCCGAGTCGTGGCTGGCGGATGGCGTCGTGCTGCACAACTCGGGCGCGATCGAACAGGACGCAGACCTCGTGATGTTCATCTACCGCGACGAGTACTACGACCCGCACTCCGAGAAGCAAGGCATCGCCGAGATCATCGTCGGCAAACAGCGCAACGGGCCGACGGGGCACGTCGACCTGCAGTTCCACAACGCCCACGTGCGCTTCAACGACCTCGCGCGGCAAGGCTGACCGTCAGGCACGCAACCGCAAGGTACGCTCGACGTTGCTGTGTAACACCGTTGTTTCTAAGTTACAGTCTCTTTTCGTGCGATGTGTGCGCGAAACGTAGTCGCGGCACGTGCTTCGGGGGGTCTCAAGCCGCCCCCCGTCGCCCTCGAATCGCACGAACCCCGCCCTGTGCGAAAAATCCTGCCGCTCCTATGAGAGGTGCGTGATACTCTCCGACAAGGTTTTCGAGGAGGAGTCGCTATGGCCTCATCGCGCGAACGAATGTCGCGCTTCCTACGACCCCGGATCGAAGCCGTCGGCCTCGAGATCGGGACGTCCGCCCTCAAGGTGGTCGAGCTTCGCCAAGGCAAGCCGCCCAGCCTCGCCGCGCTGGCGACCCGCCCCATGCCACCCGGCCTGGTGCAGGACGATCAGATCACCGACGCGCCCGGGCTCGCGGCCGAAATCAAGGCGCTCTTCGACGACGCCGGCGTGCGCAAGCGCCACGTCGTGTCGGCCGTCTCGAACCGCCAGGCGATCACCCGCAACATCATGGTCCCGAAGATGACGCTCCAGGAGCTCGAAGAGGCGATCAAGTGGGAGGCGGAGCGCTACATCCCCTTCCCGATCGACGAGGTCGAGCTCGACTTCTTCGTGCTCGACAACCCCGAGGACGTCGCCGACGGCGGGCAGCTCGAGGTCGTCATCGCCGCTGCCCGCCTGGACCTGCTCACGCAGCAGGTGGAGGCGCTGCGCCTGGCGAACTTGGAGCCGGTCGTCGTCGACATCAAGCCGTTCGCGCTCCTGCGCTCGCTCAAGGGGGCGCTCCTCGGTGAACACCTCACCAAGACCACCCTCTCGGGCATGGGCTACACCGAGGCCAACGAGATCGGCGTGGTGCTCGAGATCGCCGCGTCGAACAGCACGATCACGCTGGTGCGCGGCGAGCGGGTCCTGATGAACCGCAACATCGCGATCAGCGGCGACGACTTCACCGCCGCGGTCCAGCGCGCGTTCGGCCTCGACTTCGACTCCGCCGAGGACGTCAAGCTGCAGTTCGGCACCGCGACGATTCCCTCCGAGGACGAGGAGGAGCTCCTGAACTTCGACGCCAAGCGCGAGCAGTACAGCCCGAGCCGCGTGTACGAGGCGCTGCGCCCGGTGCTCATCGAACTGACCACCGAGATCCGCCGCAGCCTCGAGTTCTTCCGCGTGCAGACGGGCGACGCCAACATCAGCCGGATGCTCGTCACCGGCGGCGGCGCTAGCCTGCGCGGGCTGCCCGAGGCCATCGGCGACACGCTCGGCGTGCGCGTCGAGGTCGGTGATCCGTGGCTCACGGTCACCGTCGACACGAACCGCTTCGACCGCGCCTACCTCCAGGGCATCGGCCCCGCCTTCGCGGTCCCGATCGGGCTGGCGCTGCGGGGGGTGACCGGCCTTGATTAACGTCAACCTGCTGCCGAAGAGCCTCAAACGCGTCCGCGAACCCGGGTACTGGCGGGTCCTCGCGGTCGCGGTCCCGCTCGTGGTGGCGGGCGTGCTCTTCGGCATCCAGTACCTGACCAACCAGACCATCGCCAACCTCGAGCGCGACGTGCAGCTGCGCGAGGATCAGATCGCGCTCCTGCAGCCGTTCCTCGAGGAGCAGCGCGAGCTCCAGTCGCGCCAAACGGCCCTGCGCGAGCTGATCGCGATCGCCGAAGAGGTGCGCCGCGGTCAGGTGGTCTGGACCTCCGAGATCGCCGCCCTCCTCGAGACTCTGCCTGCGCGCGGCGACGCCGCCGCGCCCGCGATCGACTTCCGCTCGATGAACCTGCGGTCGGTCTACCCGCCGTCCACCGATCCCAATCGCTACGAGGGGGCCAGCATCGTCTCGGAAGCCTCGATCTCCGGCACCGTCCGCGGTCCCGAGGTGCTCGCGCAGTTCGTGCGCAACCTCGAGAACGCCCCCGACTTCGGCGTCCTCTTCCAGAACGCGTCGCGCCAAGGCGAGGACGAGGAGCTGTTCACCTACAACCTCACCGTCGGCGGCTTCGTCGGAGGTGACCGATGAGGTTCTCGCTCCGCAACCTGCGCCAGCGCGACATCGCGATCATCCTGGTCGTGCTGACGATCGTCGGCGGCGTGCTCTGGTATTTCTACCTGTACCAACCCGCCCAGGACCGCATCGCGGCGCTCGAGTCCGAGATCACGCGCCTCGACGTCGAGATCCGGCGCGGTGAGGACGCCCGCCGCAACCTCCCCGAGCTCCGGCTCGCGGTGGCGCTGCTCGAGGAGGAGCGCCGCGTCTTTCTGTCGCAACTGCCCACTGAGTCCCAGATCGCCGACGTGATCGACGACCTCAGGCTCTCGGCGGAGGCCGCGGGCGTCGCCGTCGAGCGCTTCGGCCAAGGAAGCGCCTCGGAGGACGTCCAGAACGTGCGGCCGATCGGCTTCACGGTCGCTACGTCCGGTACCTTCGGGGAGACGATGATCTTCCTCGGCGTACTCGAACAGCTGCAGCGCTACACGAAGCTCAATCAGGTGAGCCTCGCCGCCTCGGCGGACGATACGACCGACCCGGACCTCACGAGCGACGTCGGCTTCACGGTGTACGTATTCACGGGCACTGACCCAGGGGAGCGCTGACCATGGCGATGTCGCGCACTGCCCGCATTTTGATCGCCATCTTGCTCCTCGCGGCCGCGGCGTTCTTCTGGGTCAACTTCTACACCCAGAGCCGCACGGGGGAGCTCCCGACCCCGACCGACGTGGTCACCGCCGACGGCACCGAGCCCACGACGCCCGAAACGGCGGACGCGGACGCCGTTCCCGAGGTTGCGGACGCCGACGCGGACGCCGTTCCCGAGGTTGCGGACGCCGACACGATCGGTGAGGTGGATCCTGAAGCTGCTCCAGTCGGTAGCGCACCCGTCATCGACGCCGACGGCGCCGGCGACGCTTCTCCCGACGGCGATGCAGCCGAAATCGCCGACGCGGAGGCGACGGAGCTCACCGAAGCCGAAGCCAACGGCGAACCTGCAGGCGACGGCGCCGCGGACGTGGAACCGGTCACGGACGCGGATCCGGTCGTCGACGCGGAGGCGCCGCTCGTGGTGGCTCCCGCCGACGACGGTCCACCGACCGTGGTCGTCGACGCGCCGGTCGTCGGCCGCGAGATCGTGATCGCCGACCTCCCCTTCCTGGTGACCGAGCCGCGCCCCGCGGACGCCGAGGTCCCCGAGGCCGAGGTCGTCGAGGGCGAGATCGCGCGCGGTGTGACCATCCCCACGCGCACCACGATCAACCCGTTCTCACCCGTCGTCGTTCGCACGCCGCCCGCGCCCGAGCGCGCGGTCCCCGAGACCGCGTCGGTCGTGGGTGAGGTCGCGGTCCCCACCGGGCCGACCCCGGCCGAGGTCGCCGCCGCCGAAGCCGCCGCACGCGCTTCGGCGCCCACGCCGCGCGCGATCACCCCCGGCAGCCCCGGCGATACGGCGGCGTTGCGCCCGCTCCCCACCGGCTCCGTGCTCTCTGCCACCCCGGAGCTGCTGCGCGAGCCGCGGGTCGGCACCGTGGCTGAAGAGGTCGACTTCGCGACGGTCACCACGATCGCCGTGCCCGAAGCCGAGCAGGCGGACCTCGCCCCGAGCGAAAGCCAGCCGGCGCAAGCCGAAGCGCCCGACGACGTCGAGCCGCTCACGAGCAGCACGACCGAAGCCGGGGCGGAGACCGCAACCGAGACCCCGGCGACCGCCGACGCCCCACCGCCGCCGCTCGCCGCCGGCGCTACCCGACTCGCGCGGTTCTTGCGCGATCAGAACTACTCGTTCACCGGTTCGGTCCTCGGACCCGTCGGCATCGGGGTGTTTCGGTCGGACCTCGACATGGACCCGGTGGTCGTCGCGCTCGGCCAGACGTTGCCCGAAACCGAGATCGTGCTCACGGACCTCCGCGGGCAACAAGCCGAGCTCCGGCTCGGCGACAGCACGCAAATCCTCACCTTGGACCTCAGGCGGTGATCATGAAACGAGTACGCATCTTCCTCACGTGCTTGGCTCTGGCGGGGCTCTCAGCCGCGCTGGCCCAGCCCGCGGCGCTCCCCGCCGACCCTCGCTTCGACCAGCCGGTCGCCTTCTCGACCGGCATGGGCGGCGAGTCGCTCGCGGCGATGGTGACGGCGCTGGCGCGTTCGATCGGCCTCACGCCGGTGCTCGACGACTTCCTGGACAAGACGATCGTCTACGACATCGGCGAAGCCAAGCCGTTCCGTCAGGTCTGGGACTTGGTGCTGACGTTGAACGACCTCGATTACCTTCTCCAGGCGAACGACGTCGTCGTGGTGGGCAGCACCGAATCGCTCGCACGCTTGCGTGCCCCCGAGGCGCCCGCAGCGACGACGGACGAGCCGACCGTTCAGCGCTTCTACCGCGTGAACAACGACGTGGAGCAGGTCGTGGCGATCCTTCGCCGTGCGGTCGCTGGCATCACCGTCGATCCGCTCCCGGGCACTGGCGCCCTCGTGGTCGTCGGCACCCAGGCGCAGCAGGACGAGGTCGCGACCGTCCTCGCCGAGTTCGACCGCCCGGCCGACGTGGTGGCGCTCGAGCAGCGCACCTACTTCCTGTCGAACGCCGATGCGACCGAGTTGGCCGGCACGCTTCAGGCCACCGGGGTCGTCGCTGCGACCGAGGAGGAGGGCGAAGCGGTCACCCTGGTCGACGGCTTCACCGTCGTCGCCGAGGTGCGGACCAACAGCCTGATCGTCACTGGCACCGCCGCCGTGCAAGCGCGCCTCGCGGAGCTGATCGCGCAGCTGGACGCCGCGCAACCCCAAGTGAACATCCAGGTGCGCATCCAGGAGATCACGCGCCGCAGCGCCTTCGAGCTCGGCATCGACTGGACGAGCGGCTTCGGCAACCTGAGCGCGACGATCTTGGGTGGTGGTCTGAACTTCATCTTCGACACCACCCAGGTGATCTCGAGCCTCAACGTCCTCGCGGTCCTCGACGCGCTCGAAACGCAGGGCCTCTCCCGTCGCGTCGACGACACCAACCTGACGGTCCTCAACAACGGCACCGGGAGCATTCAGTCGGGCGGCCAGATCTTCATCACCATCCCCGGCGCCAGCGAGAACATCGAGCGCACGATCCCGTACGGCGTGCAGATCGACGTCACGCCGCGGATCACCGCCGACGGCCGCGTGACTCTGGAGATCGAAGCCTCCGTCGAGGACGTCCTCTCGACGACCAACGACCCGAGCTTCCTCAACCTTTCGAGCCGCAACGTCACCACGACCGTCACGGTCGAGCAGGGTGAGACGCTGCTCCTGGGTGGGCTGCTCCAGAGCCAGCTCAACGTCACCCGCAACCGGCTCCCGATCATCGGCAGCATCCCGCTGATCGGCGACCTCTTCGGCCGCACCATCACCGAAGAGGACAACACCGACCTGCTCGTGATCGTCACCGCGCTCATCCTCGACAACTGAGCGCCGTCCCCCGCCTGGGACCCAGCGGCCCCACCCGGCATCGATCGGGCGGGGCCGCGCTCGTCCGGACCATCGTCCTGCACGGACTCCGGACCCCTTAGGTGCGCATGCTACGCTGGCGCGATGAAGACGCTGCGTTACCTTTCCGCCGGCGAATCGCACGGTCCGGCGCTCACGGTGCTCCTCGACGGCGTGCCGGCCGGCCTCGACCTGGTGGCCGCCGAGCACGTCGATCCGTGGCTGCGCCGCCGCCAGGGCGGCTACGGCCGCGGGCGGCGCCAGGTGATCGAGACCGACGCCGCCCGCATCCTCGGGGGCGTCCGCGCCGGGCGCACCACCGGCGCTCCCGTCGCCATGCAGATCGAGAACCGCGACTGGCGCAACTGGGAGCCGATCATGGCCGCCGAACCGGGGAACGAGCCGCGCAAGCGCGCGCTCACCGAGGCTCGTCCCGGCCACGCCGACCTGACCGGCGGCGTCAAGTACCGCCACAAAGATCTGCGCGACGTGCTCGAACGCGCCTCGGCGCGCGAGACCGCGTCGCGGGTCGCTGCCGGTGCGGTGGCGCTGCGGCTGCTCGGTGAGGCCGGCGTCGAGGCGTCGGCGCGCGTCGTCGCCATGGCGGGGGTGCCCTGCGACGGCGGCATGGATTGGGACCGCCTCGACGCGCTCGACGCCTCCCCCTTCCGCACCTTCGACGCCGACGCCGAGGAGCGCATCCGCGCCGAGGTCGACCAGGCCAAGCGCGATGGCGACACCTTGGGCGGGATCGTCGAAGCGCGCTTCCGCGGCCTCCCGGTGGGCCTCGGGAGCCACACCCAGTGGGACCGCAAGCTCGACGGGCGCCTCGCCCAGGCCGCCATGTCGATCCAGGCGATCAAGGGCGTCGAGATCGGCGACGGCTGGCACGCCGCCGGCGTCCGCGGCAGCGCGGTCCACGACCCGGTCTTCCACGACGCGGAGCGTGCGTACCACCGCTCCAGCAACCGCGCCGGCGGCCTCGAGGCCGGCATGACGAACGGCGAGGAGCTGGTGGTGCACGCCGCGATGAAGCCCATCGCCACGCTGATGAAGCCGCTGCCGACCGTCAACGTCGTCAGCCACGAGCCGGCGGACGCCGCGCGCGAGCGCTCGGACACTACAGCGGTGCCGGCGGCCTCGATCGTCGTGCTCGCCATGACCGCCCTGGTGCTCGCGGACGCGCTCCTCGAAAAGTTCGGCGCCGACACCGTCGCCGAGCTGCGCGAGCGGGTCGCCGCGCACCGCGCCTACGCCGCAGGGTACTGACCGTGGCGCGCCGCCACCTCACCGAGCGCCCGGTCACGTGGGTCGCCATGGCCGGCTTCATGGGCGCGGGCAAGAGCCGCATCGGCTGGGAGCTGTCGCGCCGGCTGCAGCTCACCTTCGTCGACACCGACCGGGTGATCGAGCGCGTCGCCTGCATGCGCATCAGCGAGATCTTCGAGCTCTACGGCGAGCAGACCTTCCGCGACTACGAGACCGAGATCGTGCGCCGCTGCCTCAACCTCGACGAGGTCGTCGTCTCGACCGGCGGCGGCACCGTCGTGCGCGAGGAGAACCGCCGCTTGCTGCGCTCGCGAGGTCCGGTGGTCGTCCTCGAGGCCTCGGCCGAGACCGTCTACAAGCGCACCCGGCGCCACAAGCGCCCGCTGCTCGAGTCCGCCGAGCCGCTCGCGCGCATCCGCGAGCTGATGACCTCGCGGGCGCCCTTCTACGACGACGCCGCGAGCCTCAAGGTCAACTCCGACGGGCGCGAGGCGGCCGACGTGGTCGACGACATCGTCGAAGGGCTCGCGACCTGGGCCGAGACCCACGCCGACGACCGCGGCACGCGGCCGGGCGGGACCGGTCCACTCGGGCTCTCGGCCCAGGACCTCGCGAGCCCCGAACCTGAGCCCGTCCTGCCCGACGACGAGACCTACGGCGGTGCGGCCGAGGGCGCGGACGGGTTCCGCCTGCGCTACGGACCGGAGCGGCGATGACGCAGCGCGTGCGCGTCGCCCTCGAGCCTGCCTACGACGTCTGGGTGGGCGCCGGACGCGACGTGCTGGACGCCGCCCTGACGTCCGTCGACGCAGGTCGCGCCTCCGCGGTCGCCGTGATCACCGACGACCGGGTCGCGGCCGCCGGCCACGCCGCGCGGGTGGCGGACGCGTGGCGCGCGCTGAACGTGCCCGTCCACGTCCTCGAGGTCGCCGCCGGCGAAGCGTCCAAGTCGGTGGCGGTGTGGGCCGACCTAGTCGAGCGCCTGGCGACCCTTGGCCTCGATCGCGACGCGTGGGTGTGCGCCGTCGGCGGCGGCGTGGTGGGCGACCTCGCCGGCTTCGTCGCGGCGAGCTACCTGCGGGGCGTCCGCTTCGTCCAGGTGCCCACCACCCTGCTCGCGATGGTCGACGCCTCGGTGGGCGGCAAGACCGGGGTCAACGCATTGGCCGGGAAGAACCTGATCGGCGCCTTCTGGCAGCCGCAGGTGGTGGTCGCCGACGTCGACGCGCTCGCCACCCTCCCCCCCGCCGTCCTGCGCGAAGGGGCGGTCGAGCTCTACAAGCACGCGCTGCTCGAAGACGCGCCATGGCGGGCGGCGTTCCACGAGGGCGAGTTCGGACTCGCCGAATCCCTCGACGCCGCCACGTGGACGCAGCTGGTCTCGGACGGCGTGCGCGTCAAGGCCGACGTGGTCGCCGCCGACCCGCTGGAGCGCGGGGTGCGCGCCCACCTGAACCTCGGCCACACGCTGGCCCACGCCCTCGAGGCCGCGACCGACCACGCCATAGCGCACGGCACCGCGGTCGCCTACGGGCTCGCGTACGCCGCCCTGCTCGGCCACGCCCGCGGGCTTGCCGACTGGCGCGCCGACGCGTTCGCGTTGGCGCGCTGGGCCGCCGACGCACCGCTGCCGGACGCGCCGTTCGCCGACCTGCGCGGGTATATGGCGCGCGACAAGAAGCGCCGCGCCGGCCGCGTGCGCTGGGTGCTGCTCGAGCACGTGGGGCACCCGGTCGTCGTCGACGAGGTGCCCGACGACGTGCTCGATGCAGCTTGGAGCGCACTGCACGGCGAGCTCGCGACCCTGCCCCATGAGGAGGCCTCCGCATGACCACCGCCGGTGTTCGTCCGACGCTCTGGGTCCTCCACGGCCCCAACCTCGACCGCCTCGGCCGCCGCGAGCCCGAGGTGTACGGCACGGCGACGCTCGCCGACGTGAACGCGGCGTGCATGGCCGTCGCCGCCGAGCACGGTTGCGACCTCGTCGCGCGCCAGAGCGCGCACGAGGGGGAGCTGATCGATTGGGTGCACGAGGCCGCCGACGCCGGCGCGATCGGCCTGGCGCTCAACCCCGGTGGCTACACCCACACCTCGGTCGCGCTGCGCGACGCGATCGCCTCGGTAGCTCCCTTCCCGGTGGTCGAGGTGCACCTATCGAACGTCCACGCCCGCGAACCGTTCCGCCACGTGACCCTCAGCGGCGCCGTCTGCATCGGCACCATCGCAGGGCTCGGCGTGGAGGGGTACCGGGCGGCGCTGCGGTTCTTGGCGGCGCGTTCGGGCTGACGCGGCTCGCGTCGTTCAGCCGCGCAGGAAGGCGTCGGGCTTGTCGCCCAGCGCCGGCAGGTCGTCGAGCGAGCCGAGCCCGAACTCGATCAAAAACCGCTCGGTGGTCGCGAACAGCGACGGCCGACCGATCACGTCCCTGCGGCCGACCACCTTGATCAGCTCGCGCTCCAAGAGCGTCTCGACCGTCGACGAACAACTCGCACCCCGCGCGGCCTCCAGTTCGCCGCGCGTCACCGGCTGGTGGTACGCGACCAGCGCCAACGTCTCGAGGGAAGCCGCCGAGAGGTGCGGCGAGGGTGGCGGCGCCAAGAGCCCCGCGAGCTGCGGTGCGACGGCGGCCGCCACGATCAACTGGTACCCCCCGGCGACGGCCTCGATCTCGACGCCCAGCGACGCTGAGTCCAACGTCTCGCGCAAGTCCTTGACCGCGCGCTCGAGGCCCTCCGGCGAGGCCTCGAGGAGCCGTTGCAGGTCCTTGGCCGGCACCGGACGACCAGCGGCGAGCAGAGCGGCGCACAGGCGGGCGCGGAGCATAGGGGTCTGCATCTCCGGGATGGTCGCACCCGCCGTGGGCGCGCGTCAACCGCCGCTCACGGCGCATGGACGGTGGCTTCCTTGAGGGCGATGGAGCCCTCGAACCCGCCTCGGACGGCGATGCGCCAGCGGGGGCCCTCGTCGACCACCTCGATGAGCTCGAGCGTGCAGGTGCCGCGGTCGTCGACCGTCGCGCTCGCGGGCCACGCTCCAGTCGTTTGGCGGTGCGCCGTTGCCTGCGTCGCGAGGGCGTCGACCGCTTCGTTGGCCGCAGCGCCGGCCACCGCACCGCGGTCGGCGCCGAGCGCCAGGCGGTAGTGCAGGTACGCGGTGGTCAGGAGGGCGGCGAGGAGCGCCCATGTGGCGAGGGTCAGGAGCAGGACCGCCACGAGCACCATGCCGCGCTTCGGGTGGTTCATGGTGCCGTGGCGCACGGCAGATGCGGCAGCGCGACCACGTAGGAGCGGATGTCGCCATCGGTCCAGGTGAGCTCCGTCCGCACGGCGCTCCAGCGCGTGGTTTCATCCGGCGTCCACGTGCGCCATGTTCCTTCGGCATCGCGAGCGTCCAGCACGTCGAAAGCGAGGACGTCTTCGAGCCACGGCTGCCGCGCCCACGGGAGCGTGCGGTGGTAGAGCGCGGGGCGACCTCCTCCATCGACACCCGCCAGGACCTCGATGGTCGTCGGCGTCGCGTCGCCAGCGTCAACCGCTGTCCCCCGCCAGAGCCGGCCGTCGCTGGCGATGGTGGCGGCGCAACCATCGACGCCGCGCCCCGCGCGACCGATGGCCCAAGCCAGCAGCTGCGGCACAGCCGTCGCGCGCGCGGTAGCGGTAGCGCGCGCGTCGAGGACCGCTTGGACGCGACGCGTCGCCACGCTCGTGCTCGCGGCGAGCCCCAGCACCAGCGACCCGATCGCGAGCGCGACGAGCACCTCGACGAGCGTGAAGGCGCGGCGCATCACGGCGCCTCGCAGCGGAGCGCGGCAGTCGCCGGGTCGATGGCCGCGACGACCTGTTGGGCTCGTCGAGTGAGGGCGGCCGCGCTTGCGACGGTGGCGACGACGGCTGGCACCTGGATCGCCACGAGCGTCAAGGCCACGAGGACCTCGACGAGGGTGAGTCCTCGTCGCCGCTTCACCGCAGCTCCCAGCGGACGCGGCCGAGCGAGGAGACGATCACGGCTGCCTGGCGGCCGCGGTGCTCGAGGAGGATGGTCGTGTTGCCGACGCCGCCGCCGTCGCAGGTTCGGGGGAGGCCATCGGGGGTGAACGCGAGCCCGCGCACCGGCCACGTCACGCGCACCTCGCTGCGCGGACCGCCCGCCAGGTCGCCCGGCAAGCAGGCGGCGCCGCGCCCGCTGACCATCGCCTCCCATCGAACCACCACGATCCGACGCGCCAAGTGCTCGGCTTCGTCAACATGGGCGCGCGCACCGATCCAGAACGAGGAGCCGAGCGCCGCGACGAGCCCGACCAGCGCCATGACGACGAGCAGCTCCACGACCGTCCAACCTGGGTGGCCCTTCATGCAACGAGCGTCGCAGGTCGAGACCGGACTCGTGCCGTCCAACTCGGCCGCTGCCCACCAAGGAGCGGCTCCATGCCGGCGAGCTCTAGATCAGGCCGCGCCGGAACGCGAAGGCGACGGCTTGAGCCCGGTCCTTGGCCGCCAGCTTCTGAAGGATCGCACCGACGTGGCTCTTGACCGTTTCGGTTCCGATGCCGAGCACGTCGCCGATCTCGCGGTTCGACAGACCCTCGGCGACGAGCACGAGGCACTCGAGCTCGCGCCCCGAGAGCACCGCAGACGCCTCGGTCGCGCCGGCGGCGGGCTGCCTCGCGGGCGCGAACGCCGTCCGACCTGCTGCGACGTCCCGAATCGCTGCCGCGATGGCGCCGTCCTCCGCCGACTTGCTCACGAGGCCCCGGCCCCCGGCGCGCTCGACCTCCTTGACGGTCGCCACGTCGTCCCACGACGAGACCACGAGGAACCGGGTGCCGCCGGCGGCACCGAGCAGCTCGAGGCCAGATCCGTCGGGTAGTTGGAGGTCGAGCACAACAACGTCGGGCCCGGAGGTCCGCAACGCCGCCCCCGCCGACTCGAGGTCCTCGCACGAGAACACGAGCGACCAACCCTGGGCGTGGACGAGCCGCTCCAGGGCGCGTCGGAAGAGCGGATGGTCCTCGACGACGCCGACGCTCAGGGGCGCCGTCACGCTCCGCCCACCGGCAAGTAGACGACGAGACCGAAGCGGTCGTACTGCTCGGGTTCGACGACGATGCGCCCACCGTAGCGCGTGAGCGACGACCGCACGATCTCCAAGCCGAGGCCGTGATCGATGCGGGGGTCCCCGTCGATCCGGCGGTCCGTCCGCCGACGATCTCGCCGGTCGTTCACCACGCGCACCCGACCCAGGTCGATCTCGACGCGGCACGACCCCGTCCCGTGACGATCGGCGTTCTCGAGCAGGTTCGTCAGCACGCTCCGCAGCGCGGCCTCGGGCACGGACGTCACGAAGGGACGCTGGAGCTTGACCTCGATCGCCCGTCCGGGCCGCTCGAGCAACCGCACGACGTCGACCACCAGCGCTGGCACATCCACTCCGCGGCCGTCGAGCGCGGCCCCCGGGGCGCCCTCAGGGCGCAAGGCGACGACCAAACGGTCGAGTTCGACGACGGCGGCTGCCATGCCCTTGCGGACGTGGCCGACGGTCTCAGCGTCGCGCAGCGAGGCCGGGTCGTTGAGCGTGCGAGCGATGGCCCCGAGCGGCGCCCTCAGGTCGTGCGCGATGAACGCGGCGAGCCGTGCGCGGTCGGCGTCCTGCCGCTCGGTCGCGTCGATCATCCGATGCAGCGCCTCCAGCACGCCCTGGACTTCGACGTACGGCTCGTGATCGCGAGCGCGGGCGACGACCGAGAGATCCGGACGCGCGCGGGCGACGAGCGCCGCCACGGCGCGCAGGCGCACGAGCGGTTGGGCCACGTGCCGCGCGACGACCCACGCGAAGAGCGCGGCAGCCGCCACGAGCGCGACCACCGGTACCGCCAGCGCCGCAGCCCACCGGTCCGAGAACGCACGGGCGTCGACCGAAAGGAAGAGCGTGACGATCGTGACCCCCGCAGGCACCGTCGCCGCGACGAACACCCACGCTGCGATGACCGTCGCCAGGCGCTGGCGCCGGCGCGCGCGCGGAGGCGGGTCGGCGCTCACGGGCAGTTCGACTCACCCCTCCGAAGTAGAAAGCACCGCCAAGAACGCCTCCTGCGGCACCTCCACCGTCCCGAGCTGCTTCATGCGCGCCTTCCCCTTCTTCTGCTTCTCCAGCAGCTTCTTCTTGCGGGTGATGTCGCCACCGTAGCACTTGGCCAGAACGTCCTTGCGGAAGGCTTTCACAGTCGCGCGCGCCAGGATCTTGCCGCCGATGGCGGCCTGGACGGGGATCACGAACATCTGGCGGGGGATGACCTCGGCCATCTTGTCGACGACCTTGCGGCCCATCTCGTAGGCCTTGTCGCGGTGGGCGATGATCGACAGTGCGTCGACCTTCTCCTCGTTCACCAGCAC
>JBHEOT010000005.1:81057-81292 GCA_046260675.1 Trueperaceae bacterium
CGCGCTTCTCCTGCACCAGCCCCATCGCCGAGCCCACGTACTCCTCGGGCAAGAAGACCGACAGCGCCACCCACGGCTCCGAGATCGTCTCGATGCGGTCGGGCGCGGGGAGCTCGCTGGGGTTCTGGACGCGCAGCCGCTTGCCGTCGGTCATGACGAGGTCGTAGACGACGCCGGGGGCGGTGGCGATCAGCGACAGGTCGAACTCGCGCTCGAGCCGCGCCTGGACGATGTC
>JBHEOT010000050.1:0-4341 GCA_046260675.1 Trueperaceae bacterium
GCGTCGACATGGTGATGGTGCCCTTCGACCACCAGCGCTTCATGGCCGCGCTCGAGGCCGCGGTCGAGCGCGGCGCGGTGTCCGAAGCGCGCATCGACGACGCCGTCCGCCGCATCCTCGCGACCAAGGCGCGCCTCGGGCTGTTCGACGCCACCGGCGATCCCCAGCACGAGCCGCCGCTGGACGCGGTGGGCCACCCGGACCACCGGCGCATCGCGTTCGAGGCCGCACGGCGCAGCCCGGTGCTGCTGCAGAACCGCGGCGACGCGCTGCCGCTGCCGACGACGCTGCCCGCGCTGCTCGTCGCCGGCGCCGCCGACGACGTCGGCCTCCAGTGCGGCGGCTGGACGATCAGCTGGATGGGGGACGCCGGCCCCATCACCCCCGGGACGACGCTGCTCGAGGGCCTGCGCGAGAAGCTGCCCGCTACCAAGTTCACCTTCGAACCCGACGGCGACGGCACCGAGCGCGCGCCCGTGGGGATCGTCGCGGTCGCCGAGGCGCCGTACGCCGAGGGGATGGGCGACCGGAACGACCTCGACCTCCCCGCCACCGACCACGCCCTGATCGAGCGGGTGCGCGCCCGGGTCGACACGCTCGTGCTGGTCGTGTACTCCGGCCGGCCCATCGTATTGGGCGACGCCGTGCGCCACGCCGACGCGATCGTCGCCGCCTGGCTCCCCGGCAGCGAGGGCGCCGCCGTCGCCGAACCCCTCGTGGGCGCGAGCCCCTTCGAGGCCACCCTGAGCTACCGCTGGCCCACCGCCAGCGCCGACCTGCCGCTGCATCCGTTCGGGACCGAGCCCGGTCCCGCCGCGCAGTGGGAGCTCGGTCACGGGTTGCGCACGCACCCCTGGCCCGACGCCAAGGTCCCGGCGTGAGGCGTCGCGTGCAAAAGGCCCCAGGCGTGCGGATCGCGGCGCTGGTGCTGGCGCTGGTCGTGCTCGCCGCACCGTCGCCGGCCACCGCCCAGGGGGACGCACCCGCCTACCTGGACGCGAGCCTGAGCGTCGAGGCGCGGGTGGCGGACCTGCTCGCGCGCATGACGCTCGAAGAGAAGATCGGCCAGATGGCGCTGATCGAGAAGGGCTCCATCGATCCTTCCGGGGTCGAGCGCCTGGGCATCGGCGCGGTGCTGAGCGGCGGCGGTGGCTACCCCAGCGGCGACAACACCGTGGCCGGCTGGCGGGCCATGGTCCACGGCTACCAGGACGCCGCGCTGCGCACGCGCCTCGGCATCCCCATGCTGTACGGCGTCGACGCCGTCCACGGCCACGCGAACGTGGCCGGCGCGGTCGTGTTCCCCCACAACGTCGGCCTCGGAGCGGCGGCGAACGCCGAGCTGGTGGAGGCGATCGCGCGCGCTACCGCCCTCGAGATGATCGCCACCGGCATCTACTGGAACTACGCGCCCGTCCTCGCCGTCCCACGCGACGTCCGCTGGGGGCGCACCTACGAGGGCTACGGCGAGGACCCCGAGCTGGTCACGCGCCTGGCGCTGGCCGCGCAGCGGGGCCTGCAGGGCGACGACCTGGCGGCCCCCCACACGGTGCTGGCCACCCCCAAGCACTTCGTGGGCGACGGCGCGACCGCCTTCGGCACCTCGCCGGTCGCGGGTGGCCTGCTCGACCGCGGCGACGCCGACCTCGACGAAGCCACCCTGCGCCGCGTCCACCTGGCCCCCTACGTCGCCGCCGTCGACGGCGGCGCCCGCAGCGTGATGGTCTCGTTCTCCAGCTGGCAAGGCGTGCCGATGCACGCGCACACCTACCTCATCCAGGACGTGCTGCGCGGCGAGCTCGGCTTCACCGGCTTCGTGGTGTCCGACTGGGCGGGCGTCGACGAGGTCGCCGCGAACTACCGCGACGCCGTGGTCGCGAGCGTGAACGCGGGCATCGACATGAACATGGTGCCGTACGACGCCGAGCGCTTCCTCGCCGCCCTGCGCCGTGCCGTCGAGCGCGGCGACGTCGCGCCCGCTCGGATCGACGAGGCGGTGGCCGCCATCTTGCGCGTCAAGTTCGAGCTGGGCCTGTTCGAGCGTCCGTACGGCGACGCGGCGCTGGAGAAAATCGTGGGCTCGGACGCCCACCGCGCGCTCGCACGCGACGCCGTCGCCCAGACCCTGGTCCTCCTGAAGAACGACGACGGGGCGCTGCCCCTGAGCGCCGACGCCGTCCAGACGGTGCTCGTCGCGGGCTCGGGGGCGAACTCGATCGGCGTGCAGTCCGGCGGCTGGACGATCGAGTGGCAGGGCTCGACGGCCTCCCTGACCCCCGGCACCACCATCCTCGAGGGCTTCGAGTCGGGCTTCGGCGCGGGCACGACGCTGCGGTACAGCCCGCGCGGCCGCTTCACCGGCGACGACGGCGCGGCGCGGCGCGGCGACGTCGGCATCGCCGTCGTGGCCGAGACCCCCTACGCGGAGTGGTTCGGCGACTCGGCCGACCTCCAGCTGCCGGCGCGCGACCGCGCCCTCGTCCAGACCCTCCGCGCCCAGGTCGACACCCTGATCGTCGTGGTCCTCTCCGGCCGTCCGGTCGTGCTGGACGGCATTCTCGAGGAAGCCGACGCGGTCGTCGCCGCTTGGTTGCCGGGCAGCGAAGGCGACGGCGTCGCCGACGTCCTGTTCGGCACGCGCGACTTCGTCGGCACGCTCCCGTACACCTGGCCGCGCGACGTCGCGCAGCTGCCTTTCGACTTCGACGCCGGGCCGAGCGAAGGTCCGAACGCACCGCTCTTCCCGCGCGGCTACGGCCTGCGCTACGCCGACACGCCACGTGCGGTCACGAACGACGCGCCCACCGCCTCGCAAGGGAGCCCACCATGAACCTCCGTACTCCGAAGATCCTGGCCGCGGCCGCGGTGCTCGTGCTGGTCGCGCTCGGCGCGCCGGCCTTGGCGCAGGACGAGCCCGCCCTGCGCCTCGTCGAGTTCATCGAGGAAGTGCCGATCGGCGAGGACGCCTTCGGCAACTCGATCGGCTTCAGCACCTGGCAGGACGGCGGCGGGGCGCTGGAGCTCTCGACCGTCCTGGTCGCGCCCGGCGACCCGCTGGCGCTGCCCGATCAGACCGAACCGGAGTACGTGCTCCGCGTCGACCACCAGATCGCCTCGTGGGGCGGCTTCACCCACGCCTTCTTCGACGAAGCCATGACGCGCTGGGTGCCGGTCGACCTGGCCGGCAACAAAGGCCTGCGCTTCTGGTACGCCGGCGACGGCCTCGGCGGCCAAGTGCAGATCGACCTGTTCGACAACCGCGACCCGACCGCCACCGGCGACAGCGCCGAGCGCTGGTACTACCGCTTCCCCGACGACACGACCGAATGGAAGCTCGTCGAGGTGCCGTTCTCGGCCTTCGCGCGCCGCAGCGACTTCCAACCGGGCGGCGCCCCCAACGACGGGCTCGGGCTCGACCAGGCCTCCGGCTGGGCGCTCGGCTTCCCGCCGGGGGACGGGACGAGCCACATCGGCCGGGTCGAGGCCTACGGAGACTCTGGGGTCGTCTCGGAAGGCTCGGTCGCGGTGGAGTTCGCCGATCCCTTGGTCACCGTGATCGAGGGCGACGAGGGCGTCCTGCGGATCGTGCTGTCCGAACCGAGCGACGAGCCGGTCTCGCTGCGCGTCTTCGTGCAAGGCGACCAGGCGACGACCTTCCGCGACATCGTCCCCATGAACGAACTCGTCGTGTTCCCAGCCGGCGTCACCGAGGCGACCGTCACGTTCCAGACGCTCCCGGACACGCGCCACGAGGGCGACGAGCGCGCCGTCGCCGTGCTCGACGGCCCCCGCGGCGCCGAGCTGGGGTTCCAGCGGCGCGCCGTCATCCTGATCGCCGACACCGACCCGTTCGACCCCGACCTGATCGCCGAGTTCGGCGACGGCCTCGGGCCCTTCGCGGCCGACGCGGCCACCACCGCGCGCACCCGCGAGCTGATCGCGGGCACGCCCGACGAGCGCCCGGGCCAAGACCTCTTCGGGCCGGTCCTGAACCTCTCGTGGGACGGCGACGCCGGTGCCGTGCAGGCGCGCTTCGCGGAAGCGTTGGACGCCAGCGCGACCGACGGCCTCGAGTTCTGGTACCGCGGCGACGGCAGCGGCCGCACCGTCGAGGTCACGCTCCTCGACGCCCGGAACGACGAAGCGTCGTCGGCGCTCGCGTTTTCCGATGAGTTCGAGGGCCCGGCGGGCACGACGCCCGACCCGAGCGTCTGGACGCCCGAGATCGGCGACGGCACCGCCAACGGCATCCCCGGCTGGGGCAACAACGAGCGCCAGGCCTACACCGGCGACCCCGCCAACCTCGCGCTCGACGGCGACGGCCAGGTCAATGGTGAGGAG
>JBHEOT010000050.1:4351-14130 GCA_046260675.1 Trueperaceae bacterium
ATCGAAGCGGGCGACGACGCCCCGCCGTGCTACTACGGCGCCCCCTGCGAGTACACGTCGGCCCGCATCATCACCGCCGGCGCGGTCGAGTTCACCTACGGGCGCATCGAAGCGCGCCTGAAGATCCCGACCGGCCAGGGCCTGTGGCCGGCCTTCTGGATGCTGGGCAACGACCTCGCCGAGGTCGGCTGGCCCGAATCCGGCGAGATCGACATCATGGAGAACGTCGGGCGCGAGCCCGGCACCGTGCACGGCACCATCCATGGCCCCGGTTACTCGGGTGGGAACCCCGTCGGGCGCCCCACCACGCTCCCCGGCGGCGAGGCGTTCAGCGACGACTTCCACGTCTACGCCATCGACTGGTCCCCCGAGACCATCACCTGGTCGGTCGACGGGGTCGACTACTCGACGGTCACCGCCGACGACCTGCCGGGCGGCACGCGCTGGGTGTTCGACCACCCCTTCTTCATCATCCTGAACGTAGCGGTCGGCGGCAACTGGCCCGGCTATCCGGACGCCACGACGTCGTTCCCGCAGGAGCTGGTGATCGACTACGTGCGCGTGTACCAGGCACCGGACACGTCGGAGCGGTTCGCCGCGAGCTTCCAGGACGACGTCGAGGGCTGGGTGCAGGTGCGGCTGCCGTTCGACGCCTTCGAACGCACCGACGCGCAACCCGACGGTGCGCCGGACGACGGCTTCACGCCCACCGAGGTGTGGGGCCTCGACGTGCACGTCGATGGCGGCACCGGCTCGGTCCTGCTCGACGAGTTGCGCTGGTACCGCTCGGAGTGACTTGCTGAGCGCGCCGCTCTTGGACGCGCCGCGTCCGCTCTTGGACGCGCCGCGTCCGCTCTTGGACGCGCCGCGTCGGCTCTTGGACGCGCTGGACACGGTCGGCGACGAGCGCCCGGATTAGCGTGGAGCATGACGAGTTCCGTGCTCCACACCCGCCGGGCCCTCGCCGCGCGCTTCGACCGCATCGACCGCTGGGTGTCGGTGCGGATGGCGCGCTGGGGCATCGTCCTCCTCAGGTCGACCCTGGGGATCGTGTTCATCTGGTTCGGCCTCCTCAAACCGCTCGGCCTGTCCCCCGCCGAGTCCCTCGTGCTGGCGACGGTGGCGTGGATGCCGGTGTTCGATGCGCCCACCTGGCTCGCCGTGATCGGTTGGTGGGAGGTCGCCATCGGGGTGACCTTCCTCATCCCGCAGACGTTGCGCATCGCGATCGCGCTGATGCTCCTGCAGATGGTGGGGGCGTTCATGCCCCTCGTGATCCTCGGCGACGTCACCTTCCAGAGCGGCGGTGCGCCGTTCGCGCCGACGATGGAGGGGCAGTACATCATCAAGAACCTGGTGATCATCGCTGCGGCCTTGGCGGTGGGGGGCACGGTGCGCCGCCGGCCGCGTTCCGACTGACCCGAGCGCCCGCTCGGGCGGACGGCACGCAACCTGACCCCATATGGGGGTGGTAAGATAACCATATGGATACGTACCGCACGCCCACCCCCGCCCCGCGCCTGCCCCTGGCCCGCCTCGGCCTGCCCGTGGCGCCCGCCGAGGCGGTCGCGGCCGTGCGCGCGGGGCTCCCGGTGGCGGCGTTCGAAGGGCTCGCGCGCGCGCTCCGCGTGCCCGAAGCCCGGCTCGCCCAAATCGTCGGCCTGAGCGCCACCACCTTGGGGCGCCGCAAGCGCGCCGGCGCGCTCGCCCCGGACGAGGGCGACCGGGTGTGGCGCGTGGCCGCGCTGTTCGACCGCGCCGCGCAGGTGTTCGGCGGCGAGGAGGCGGCGGCGGCCTGGCTCGTCGACCCGAACCTCGCCTTGGGGGACGAGCCGCCGCTCGCGCTCGCCGACACGGAGCCGGGCGCGCGGGCGGTCGACGACTTGCTGGGCCGCATCGAGTACGGCGTCTACTCCTGAGCGCGGACGTGGACCTGTCGCACACGGCAGGGTCGATGCGCGTCTGGCGGCTGGTGCGCCCCGCCTTCGCCGACGCCGCGGCCGCGTTCTCCGGCGAGGGCGCGCGCCGCTTCGGTGGGCGCTGGAACTCGGTGGGTCGCGCGGTCGTTTGCACCAGCGAGCACCTGTCGCTCGCCGCACTCGAGACGCTCGCCCACGCCGATCGGCAGCGCTTCGCGCGCGACCTGGTGGCCTTCGAGGTGCACCTACCCAGCGACCTGATCGCCGTGCTCGAGGACGCCGACGTGCCTGCGAACTGGCGCGCCCGCCCCGACGCGCCGGCCGCCCGCGCGGTAGGCGACGCCTGGCTGGCCGCAGGGAGCCACGTGGCGCTGTCGGTCCCGAGCGTCCTGGTGCCGCAGGAGCGGAACCTGCTGCTCGATCCGGCGCACCCGCGGTTCACCGAAGTGCGGATCGGCGCGCCCGTGGCGTTCCGCTTCTACGATCGCCTCTAGAGAAGGGCGATCAGGAACGCCGCTGCATCCCCTGCAAGCGGCGGGTCGCCTCCTCGGCGCCGATCTCGCCGCGCTCGAGCGCGGCCAGGACGTCGCCGCGGGCGTCGGCGGACTCGTCGGCGACCTCGTACCCGAGCGCGCGCACCATCGCGTCGAAGCGGGCGCGCACGGTGGGGTAGCTGACGCCGAGCATGCGCTCGACCTCCTTGAGGTTGCCGCGCACCTTGACGAACAGGCGCAGGTACTCGAGCGCGTCGCCGTCGAGCAGCGCGAACTCGTTGGGCAGGAACTCCCCCTCGATCACGACCCCGGACGTGGGGCCGCGCAGGCGCGTGACCTCGAGGGTCTCACCGGTGACGGGACATCGGGTGGGCATGGGGTGTTTGGGCATGGTCGGGTCCTCTCGCGGGCTCCTGGAGGGCGGCGAGGCGCGGGTCACCAGGGCCGGATGTCGATGGTGGCGTCGTCTGCCTCGATCTGGACGAACGGTTCGCCGTCGGGCAGGTCGAGCCAGCCGCCCTGCTGCTCGAGCAGGGCGCGCAGCGCGGGCCAGGGCGGCGTGCCGGCCGCGCCGCGGAGGTCGAAGGCCACGCCGCCGATCTTCCCGTGCCAGCCCGCACGCCAGGAGCGCGGTGCGCAGCGCGCCACCCACAGCGCCCACGGGCCCACGAGCAGCACGGCGCGCAGCGACTCCTCGAACGCCCACACCGGCACGCCCCAGCGCAACTTCACGCGGTCGGCGCGCACCTGCACCAGCAACAACCGCGGCCGCACGTCGTGCGCGTACGCGCGCCACCACGCGGGGTCGGACCAGCGCGGGAGCGTGAGCATCAGACGACCTCGACGACGATCTTCGCGCGCTTGCCGTCGCCGTCGTCGTCGACGTCGATGTCGACGAGCCGCCCCTCGGGCGTCTCGGACGAGAGCGCGGCGATCAACTCCTCGAGGTCGACGCCCTGCGCCTGGAGCTCGCCCTTCGCCTCCGCCGGCAAGAAGCGGGTGGCGAACTTCGCGAGCCCCAACGGCACGTTGACGCGGATCTTCGCGTTCTTCTTGTCGCCCTCGTCGCCGCTCGCGTCGATCGAGATGCGCAGCATCCGGGCGGTGCCGGTGCGCGCCGGGGGCGGGGGTGACGGCGGGGGCGCCGACTCGCGTGGCGCGCCACCGAGGGCGCGGAGCAGCTCGCTCGCCTGATCGGCGTTGATGCGGCCCGATTCCAACAGGTCGAGGATCTTCCGGCGTTCGTCGACGATCGCCACGGTCACCGCTCCCGTTCTTCGAGCCGTTCCTTGGGCCGTTCCTCGGCCCGGACCTCGAGGTCGCCAGCGCCGAGTTCGATCGCGAGCTGCGCCCGGCCGGAGCCGATGCGCCCGTGCACGACGGCACCCAGGCCGCGCCGTTCACGCTCCAGGCCACGCGCGCTGGCATCGCCCACCGACACACGGCCTTCGACGCTCACGTCGCTGCCGGGCAGCAGGCGCACGCTGACGTCGCCGGCCCGGACGACCAGCCGGTGGCGACCCTCCGTCGGGGCGAGCGCGATGCTCACGTCACCCGCGAGGCAGGTGAGGTCGAGGCCGCGCGCGCCGCGCACCTCGACGTCGCCGGCGAGGACGTTGCCAGCGATGAACGGCACGTCGCGCACGTCTAGGTCGCCGGCCTTGACGTCGAGGTCGATCCCCCACGCGCGCGGCACCCGGACGCGCGCTTCGGCGGGGGTATAGCGGCCTAAGAAACCGCGTTGCGGGTCGGCGAACAACCGCGCGCCATCGGCCGTAGCCTCGAGGCGCACGCGCCCGTCGGCGTCTTCGTCCAGCGTCGGAGCGTCGACGTCGGCCGCCTGCACGTCCAGGTCGCCGGCCGCGAGTGCGATGCGCAGCCAGCGCGTGCCGTCGGGGGCGATGGCAATGGCGTCGGATGCGGCGTGGGCGGCATCGGTTCCGGACCCGCCATCGTCGGGGGCATTCCACGTCCCGCGCAGCTGCTCGACGCTCTCGCGCACCTTCTCGGTCGCGCCGCGCACCGCGTCGGCAGCGTCCGCACCTGCCGACCGCGCCGCGGCCCGTGCCTGTTCGCGTGCATCGCGCGCCATGCGGCGCAGCTCGTCGCGCGCTTCGTCGCGGTCGGCTCGCTCAGCGGGCCCGGTCTCGGAAGCCTGCGGGGCCGGGTCGACCGGCGCTGCCCGCGTCGAACCGTTCGCGGCCGAACGGCGGTCCGACGGATCGTCATCCCTCCGATCGCCGCCCGTGGCCGGCACGCCCCCCAGATCGCGGAGCACCTCGATCAGGCGGTCGGCCTCGGCGTCGGAGATGGTGCCGGCGGCGCGCATGGCTTCGATGCGATCGAGTTCGCTCATGACGGTCCTCCTAGGCGCTCGTCGCCGGGGGACGGCGGACGGAGCGTGGCGTCGCGGCGGCGTGGGACGGGACGAGGCGGTCGGCGGTTCGAGCGAGTGCCTCGGCGGCGCCGTGCAGCATGCGGGCGATGGCGCGACGCGTCGGGGATCCGAGCCCCGCGGCGGCGAGCGTGCGGTGGACGGCGGCTTCGTTCTGATAGCGAACGGCGCGTTGGGCGCCTTCGGTCCAAGCGGTGTACGGGAACATGGCCCCTCCTCTTCTGATGAAGATGATAGGTCACGCTTTACAGATTGTCAAGTCACTCTTTCTATTCGTTGATCTTCGTTCGTGGGCGCCAACGGTACGCCCCTTCCGCGAACGCGTCGACTTCGTACCCGCGCGCGATCAGGTCGAGCGCCACGGCCCGCGCCGCCTCCGCCCAAGCGAGCGCCCGCGGCGGCGCCGCACGGCGAAGCGCGTTGACGTCGCGCGGCACCGCGCTCCAGACGGCGTCCTCCTCGAGCCCGAGCGCGGGCTCACCCGGGTCGTCGCCTTCGGTGCGCCGCAACGCCCACGCGGCGTCCGCTTCCGGCGCCGCGTCGACCGGTGGCGGTCGCGCTCCGTCGTCGGGCAGCCGATGCGCGGCCGCGATGGGATCGCGCCCCGCGGCCGCTCGAACGTGGGGGTCCGTCAAGTTCCACGTCGCGACGAAGCGATCGGTGGGCAGGTCGCCCGATAGCGCCCCGCCCAACACCCCGTAGAAGTCGACCTGGTACTCGTGGACGACCGCGCCCAAGTGGTGGAGGTTGAGCCGCGCGTTGCGCGCCTGCAGAGGATCGAAGGTCCACGTGACCCAGTCCATGCCGTGCTCGACGCACCAGCGTCGCTGGTACCACTTCATCAGGCGCCCCGCGCCCAAGCCGCGCGCCTCGGGCACCACCGCCATCATGTGCGAATGGAGCCCGGGACCGGCCGAGTTGGCACCGTGCGGCAGCGCCGGGAAGCCGTACGCGAAGCCGACCAGCTCGCGCCCGACGAACGCGCCGGCCACGAGCGCGCCGGCGTGGAGCGCCGCCCGCATCTGGGCGGCCGGCACGACCTCGAGGTCGGCGAACCCCCAGACCTGGAGCTGGAGCCGCTCGCACGCGCGCAGCATCTCCATCGTCACGAGCGGGTGGATCTCGACCGTCGCGGTCATCGATCCCGAGTCTAGCGAAGCGGGCGAGCACCCGCGAGCGACGATTCCTCCGCGCCACGGTCCGCCCGCGTGCCCAGCGCCCCATCCGACCCGGCGGGAGAACCGTAGCGCGCGTCGCCAACGGGCTTCGGCGACGCAGAGCGGCGATGCGATTCAGTCGGGGAAGGTCAGTTCGAACTCCAGGACGGCCTCGTCGGACGGGTCGAACGGCGCTTCGCCCGGTTCGAAGCCGTTGCGCTCGAGCAGGTACGCGACGACCGCCGCGTACGCCTCGTCCGACAGCGAGCCGGCGGCGCCGAGCGGCATCTGCTCGGCTACGTACGTGTGCAGGTCGGCGACGGGGCGGTCGGACCACTCGCTCTGGAACGCGTCGCCGACCAGCGCCGGGAAGTGCGCGAAGCCCTCGAGCCTCGCGCCATGGCACTCGGCGCAGGCGTTCGAGAACACGGACGCGCCCTCCTCCACCTGTGCGCTGCCGATCGTAAGGGTGGCGTCGCCGTCGGCGGCTGCGGCCGCCAGCGGAAGGGCGAGCACGAGCGCCGCGGCGGCGGCGAGAAGCGTGCTGAATCGGATGATCATGAGGTTCCTCCGGTCGAGGTCGGGTCCAACGTTCTGGGCGCGCTGGGAAAGGGGGCGGAGCGACGTGCGTCGCTCCGCCCCCTCCGGACGTGGGTTCGTGCGGCTGGATGGGGTCGGGCTCAGTTCCCCGAGACGATCTTCCAGACGCGTCCGGTGTCGCCCTGCGGGGCGTTTCCGCCCGTCGTCAGCACGTACAGCTCGCCGTCCGCGTCCTCGCCGAAGGCGAGCACGAACACGCCGAGGTCCTGGTCGAGGACGAACTCCCAGCTGTCGTCGCTCTGCTCGGCTGCGGCGAACAGCTTACCGGTGGGCGCCGCGAAGCTCTCGCTCCAGTCCCCGAAGACGTAATGGCCCTCGAGCTCGGGGATGGCGCTGCCGCGGTAGACGTAGCCGCCAGTGGTCGAGATGCCGCGCGCGCCATCGAGTTCGGTGCCCATGTGGAGGTACGTCAGCACCGGGAGCACCAGCTCTTCGCCCATGGGGCCGGTGGTCGGGCCCTCGGCGAGCGGCTCGCGGTTCGACTCGAGGTTGAAGTAGGTGGTGCCTTCCATGATGCGCCAGCCGAGGTTGCCGGGGCCGGTGACGCGGTTGTGCTCCTCCATGTAGCCCTGGCCGACGTCGCCGATCCACAGGTCGCCGTTGGCGCGATCGAACGAGAAGCGGAAGGGGTTGCGGGCGCCCCATATGTAGATCTCGTCGCGCGCACCCTGGTTGGACGCCAGGCCGGACCACTCGTAATCCTCGGGCAGCTCGACGCCACCGACGAAGGGGTTGTCCGAAGGGACCGCGTAGCCGCGGCCGTCGTCGCCGTCCACGTCGATGCGCAGGATCGTGCCCAGGAGGGTGGTGACGTCCTGGCCGTTGCCCATCGGGGGATGGAAGGGACCGACATCGTTCGCGTTGCCGCCGTCGCCGAAGGCGATGTAGAGGTAACCGTCGGGACCGAAGGCGACTTTGCCGCCGTTGTGGTTGAAGGCGGGCTCGTCGAGCGCCAAGACGACGCGCTCGCTTTCCGGATCGGCGCGGTTGGGGTCCGCGTCCGAGACGTGGAACTCGGACACGTGGGCCGTGTGGTTGAGCGCGGCCAACGAGTTCGCGTGCAACGGCGCGCTGTAGTACACGAAGAAGCGGCCGTTCTCCGCGTAATCCGGATGGAAGGCGACGCTCAACAGCCCGCGCTCGTCGAAGCCGGAGCGGAACTCCACCAGACGATCGCGCACGTCGAGGAAGGGCGTCTCGAGCGGGGCACCGTCGTCGCCCAGGATCAAGATCACGCCGGTTTGCTCGACGACGAAGCGTCGATCGTCATCCGGCGGCGTCGCGAGCGCGACCGGCGCCGTGAGGCCCTCCGTCACGAGCTCGAGCTCCAGGTTCAACTCGCCTTGCGCGGCGGCGCTGGAGGTCAGCGCCGCCACGGTCAGCGCGATGGCCAAGAGCGTTGCTTTAGGTTCGGACTCGAACCACCTTTGCGCTTGAATTCTCGTGTGCGTCATTGTTCGCTCATTCCCAGCGCCATTGAGTATGGGCGCTTGTTATGAATCATGGCACGCTGGCTATGGCGTGGTGTCGGCAAACGAACATGGACCTCCAGGGGCAATCGTCCCGGCCGCCCCGCCCCTGGATGCGCGAGACCGTGGCCCGCACGCAGACCAACACGCGCCCGTGGGTCCAAGCCCGAGGGCCCGCGTCCGAGGATCCGCAGTGAACCCACGGATGAGCGGTTCGTGGGCACACGCCCATCTCGCCACCTCCGGGACCGCGCGTCGACGCGTTCTCGACGGCGCCTGCGCCTGTATGAAGGTGGCCTCGACCCCAATCGTAGCCTGGACGAACATTGGACATACCTTGTACGGGTAGAGTTCGGACGTTGGTCGCAGGCACGCATCGTCGCGCCTCGACCCCTCCCGGCACCGCGGGGAGGCAGCCCCTTAAGGAGAACAACATGAAGCGCACTCTGATCTCGCTCGCCCTCGCCTTCGGCCTCGTCGCCGGCATCGCCAACGCCGACGGCCACGGCGCCATGCCCGAAACCGTCGTCGACATCGCTACCAGCAACGAAGACTTCTCGACCCTCGTCGCGGCCGTCGTCGAAGCCGACCTCGCCGGCGCCCTCAGTGGCGAAGGCCCCTTCACCGTCTTCGCCCCGACGAACGACGCGTTCGCTGCGGCGCTCGAAGCCCTCGGCATCACCGCCGAAGAGCTCCTCGCCAGCCCTGACCTCGGCGCGATCCTCACCTACCACGTGGTCGCTGGCAAGCTCCTCGCCGCCGACGTCCTTGCCGCCGTCGAAGCCGGTAACGGCACCGCGGTCGTCGAGACCCTCAACGGCGCCTCGATCACGGTCACGGTCGTCGACGGCATGGTCATGATCGACGGTACCGCCACCGTCACGACGGTCGACCTCGAAGCCGGCAACGGTGTGGTCCACGTCATCGACGCGGTCATCCTGCCCCCGTCGAACTGAGTACCAAACCACGCACGTCACGTTGAAGCGGGCCGCCCATTCGGGCGGCCCGCTTCTTTTGCCTTTCGGCCCTTCATAACGTCACGAGCACGAAGACTCGTCCGATCCTGCGCGCATCCGCCCGCGCGACGTGCGTCAGTCGTTCGGCGCTTCGCCCTCGAACCCGCGATCGAGCCCCGCCGACGACGCACGCTCGCGTGGTCGGCCGCGCAGGCTGAGGCGCGCCTCCTCGACCTGCCAGCCGGTGACCCGTTCGACGTACGCCTTCAAGAACGTACCCAACGACCGCCCATCGATCGTCGGCGGCGGGACGTCGACGACCTCGCCCGTGTCGCCGCAGATCAGGTGGTAGTGGGGCTCGACGTTGCCATCGTAGAGCGATTCGCCGCGCGCGCCCACGAACTCGCGCAGCAACCCTGCGCCGACGAGCACGCCCAGGTTGAGGTACACGGTCGACAGGCTCAGGTCCTCGCCGCGATCGCGCAAGGCTTGGTACAGCGACTCGGCGCTCTCGTGCCGGCCGCCATCCCCCATGTAGGCGAGGATGGCTTCGCGCGGTCGGCTGTACCGCAAACCGCGCGCGCGCAGAACCTCGCGCACGCGTTCGGCCTCCATCGGTACCGGCGCCATCGGCCCGTTCACCGGCAGCGCTTCCGTGGACTCCTTGGCTCGCTCGTCGGACATCGTCCTCCTCCGGGCCGTTCGCGACCCCTTCGACGCCAAGCGTAGCATCCGTCGGAACGGTTCCGAGTTTTCATGCGCTGCGCGGCCGGCTGCGCTGCGCACAGA
>JBHEOT010000051.1:0-6495 GCA_046260675.1 Trueperaceae bacterium
TTCTCGGCATGGAACGCGGCGATGAACTGCTCGTAGGCGGCGACGTCCTCGGTGCGCCAGCTCCAGAAGGTGAGGTTGGTCGTCTGGGCCAGGCCCGAGGCGAGGAACGCCGCGGCGAGGATCAGGGCGAACGTACGAAGGGAACGCGTCATGCAGGCCTCCAAGGCGCGGGACCCGGCCGCCCCCGAGGGACGTGGGCGAGCATGGGGTTCTCCGCTACGGTCTGGACTCGTAGGGTACCTCTGCTGTACCAGTTGGTCAACGAGGCCGTCACGCCAACCGAACGCCGCCACGCCCTTGGCCCTTGACGTGGTACATCGCGCCGTCGGCCGCGCGCATGAGCGCGTCGGCGTCGCCACCGTGGTCCGGGAACAGCGCCACCCCGACGCTCGCGTCGATATGGGCGTCGCCGCCTTCGAGCTCGAGCGGAGCGCGGACGGCCGCGCGCAGCTTGGTGGCCACCGCCGCCGCCTCGTCGACGCCGCCGACGTCCAACAGCAGCACCCCGAACTCGTCGCCGCCGAGGCGCGCGACCGTGTCCTGGCCGCGCACCGCGCCCGCGAGTCGGCGCCCGACGGCCACGAGGGCCGCGTCGCCGGCGTCGTGGCCGCGGGCGTCGTTCACCGCCTTGAAGCCGTCGAGGTCGACGTAGGCGACGGCGAGCGCACGGTCACCGCGCTGCGCTTGCGCGAGCGCTTGCTCCAGACGGTCCTGGAACAGGCGCCGGTTCGGCAGCCCCGTCAACGGGTCGTGCGCCGCCAGTCGCTCGTACCGCTCGCGCTCGCGCTGGAGGTCGTCCTCCAGCGTCAGCCGCTGCAGCGCGACCGCCACCTGCGCCGAGATGGCGGTCGCGATCGCGTGCACGCCATCGCCGAAGACGTCGCCGTCCTCGAAGTTGTCCAGGTTGAGGTAGCCGCGCGGCGTGCCGGCCACCACGATCGGGACGCACAGCGTCGCCCGGATCGCGTCCAGGCGCCCGGCGTCGCGCAGCAGCGCCAGCGGTTCGGGGCCCAACTGCGCGATCTGCTGCGCCACCCGGATGCGCTCGACGCGCGGTGGGTCGGAGCGCGCCAGCTCCCGCTCGGAGAGCCGCATTTTGCGCAGCTTGCCCAGGTCGTAGCCGACCGCGGCGACGTACCCGAAGCGGCCATCGTCCCCGTCGCGCAGGAGCATGCTCCCCCCTTGCGCGTCCGGCACCAAGGCGATCGCACGCTCCAGCGCGTGCTGGTGGAAGCGAGCGTCGAGGCGCGCCGCCAGCAGCTCGTTCGTCAGAGCGACCAGCGAGCGCGAGAACGCCACCTCGCGTTCGAGCCACGCCTGCTCCATGATGCGTTCGGTGACGTCGCGGGCGTTGAACACCACGCCGAGCCACGCGCCGTCCTCCTCGAGCACCTCGATCATCGACTCCAAGTAGCGCACCCGCCCGTCCGCATGGAGCGTCCGGTGGGTGAGCGTCCGCCCCTGGCGCTCCGAAAAGCGCGTGGCCGCGTGCGCGGCCGCGATCGGCAGTTCCTCGGGGTGGAGCAGGTCGAGGATGGAGCGCCCGAGCAGGGTCGCGGGCGGGTACCCGAGCACCGTCTCGACGCTCGGCGACACGAACGTCATGCACAACTCGGCGTCGGTGAGCACCAGCACGTCGCGTAGCGAGCCCAGCACCCGCCGCAGGTCGCGCTGGGAAAGCAGGCGCGCGTCCTCGCCGTCGGGCGGTGGGGGTGGGTCGGTCGTAGCCATCGGGGCTCCCGTCCGGGGGGGTCGGGCTGCGTCAATGTACCCGATGGGGGTGCGGCACGCCCGACGATGCATCAGCCAGCGGCTGAGCCACCGGTCCACCGCGCCTGAGTCGCACGGTCGCGCTCCAGCACGCCGGGCACCGCCGCGAGCACGGCGCTCAAGCGGCCGGCCGGCACGACGACCACCCCGTTCTCGTCGCCGACCACGGCGTCCCCCGGCTGCACCACGACGCCGCGGGCGCAGGTCGCGAGGCTGGCGTTCTCGCCCCACCTGGGCAGTCGATCCGCGACCGGCGGCCGGTGACCGAGATCCTGGCCGAGACCTTCCCGTTCGCCGTCCAACTCGCGGTCGCCGCCATCACTTTCGTGCTCCTCGTCGTGATCCCCATCGGCATCGCCGCCGCTGCCCGCCCCGGCTCCTGGGTCGACAACACGATCCGCGTCGCGTCCCTCGCAGGGCTCTCGATGCCGGTGTTCTGGACCGGCATCGTCTTCATGGTGATCTTCTCGGTGAACCTGCGCTGGTTCCCGGTCTCGGGCACCGGCACCTGACGGCACCTGGTGCTGCCCGCGGTAACGCTCGCGCTTCCGTCGATCGCGGTGATCGCACGCATGACGCGCGCCACCGTCCTCGAGGTCCTGCGCGAGGACTACATCCGCACCGCGCGCGCCAAGGGCGTCGGCGATCTGTCGCTGCTCTACAAGCACACGCTCCGCAACGCGCTCATCCCGGTCGTCACGGTGCTCGGCCTGCAGCTCGGGCAGATGCTCGGCGGCGCGGTGCTCACCGAGACCGTGTTCGCCTGGCCGGGCGTCGGTCGCCTCACCGTGTTCGCGATCTTCAACCGCGACTTCGTGCTCATGCAGGGGTTGGTGCTCGTGCTGGCCTTCGTGTACGTGATGGTGAACCTGCTCGTCGACCTGAGCTACGGACTGATCGATCCTAGGGTGCGGTACGGATGAGCACGCCATCCGCCGCTACCCCGACCGCCAAGCCGCGCAACGACGTCTGGCGGCGCTTCCGCCGCAACCGCCTCGGCGTGGTGGGCGCGGTGATCGTGGCGACGCTGGTCCTCATGGCCACCTTCGCGCCGTTCCTGGCGCCCGCGGACCCCGCCACCCAGGACCTCCGCTCCCGGCGCGCGCCGCCGAGCGCCGAGCGCCTGCTCGGTGCCGACGAGTTCGGTCGCGACATCCTGTCGCGGGTGATCTACGGCGCCCGCGCTTCGCTCGTGGTCGCCGTGGCGTCGGTGGCGATGGGGTTGGTCCTCGGGAGCTTCCTCGGGGCCATCGCCGGGTACGTCGGCGGCGCCGTCGACACGCTCGTGATGCGCCTGATGGACCTCTTGCTCGCCTTCCCCTACCTGCTGCTCGCGATCATCATCGTCTCCGCGCTCGGCCCCGGGACTTGGAACACGATCATCGCGATCGCCGTGTGGACCGTGCCCGCGTTCGCGCGGGTCGCGCGATCGGCCGTGCTGCAGCTCAAGGACCGGGACTTCGTGGTCGCCGCGACGTCGCTGGGCGCGAAGGAGGCGCGCATCCTGGGCGTCCACCTGCTCCCGAACTTCGCCGCCACGCTCGTGGTCTACGCCAGCCTCTACCTCGCGTACGCGATCCTGATGGAGTCGGCGTTGTCGTTCCTCGGTCTCGGCGTGCAACCGCCGACCGCCTCCTGGGCCGGCATGATTGCCAGCGGCCGCAACTACGTGACGTCGGCGCCGCACATCGCCACGATCCCGGGCATCGCCATCGCGCTCGCGGTGCTGGGCTTCAACCTGCTCGGCGACGAGCTGCGGGACGCGCTCGACCCACGGACGGCGCAGCGCTGATCCGCGGGCGCCCTGGGGGCAAATTCCTCACCGCCCCCGCCACCCCACCACCAACCGCCCCTCCCCCCGCGGCGCCGACGCCACGACCGACCACGGCCCCGCCGGCAACTGCAGCGGCGCCGACCGAGCGGTCGCACGCCCGACCGGGGTCCGCACGGGCAGCCGCAGCACGGAGGTGCGCGCGCCGCTGGGCGCGACGATCTCGACGACGATCGGGCCACGATCGGCGCCCTCGACGGCCACCCACACCTCCAGGACGTGCGGTGCCTCCGCGAAGTCGCCCACCAGCTGGTCGTCGCCGATGCCGGCGCGCAGCCCCACCTCGGCGGCGACGATGAACCCGAGCGGCGGCAGCACGGTGGCCGGTCCGCCAAAGAACCGCCCGCCGCCCTCGGTCGCCAGGATCACGAGCAGCACCGACCCGACCACGGCCGCCCACGGCCACGGCCGCCGGCCGAGCCCTTCGGTGGCCCGAGCCGCCTGCCACGCACCGCGCGGCCCGCCGACCGAGCGGGCGGCCGCGAGCACGAGCAGGAGCACGGCGAGGGCCGCCACGGCGGCGACCGCGATCGGCAGCGCGCCGCTCAGCTGCAGGAACGTCGCGACGTCGTCGCCGAGCCGGGGCGCCGCGGCCAGTGGGACCACCACCCACGGCAACAGCGCCGCCACGGCCACCGAGGTCCAGAGCAGCGCGCCCAAGCGCAGGAGCCGGGCGCGCGGCCGCACCAGGTACATGACGAGGAGCGTCGTCGCCCACGTCCACAAGGCGCCGCCGACCGCGACCCAGGCGCCACGCGCCCCCGAGAGGTCGCCGGCGAGCCGGACGTTCGGGCGCCCCAGCGCCCACGCGTCGAAGCCGACGACCGAGGCGCCCACGGCCCACGCCGCCAAGCCCTGACCCACCTCGTGCAGCAGGGCGTAGGCCTGCACGGCGGCCATGCCCAGCAGGAGCACGAGCGCGAGGTCCGCCGCCCGCGAGCCGCGCGGACGCGCCGACGCGGCTCGCGGGCGCGCCCGCGCGGTGCGCGCGCGATGCCGTTCGTCGGGCTGGACCTCGTCGGCTGCCATGGACCTCCGTCCCCACGCTATCCTCGCACCCGTGCCCGTTTTCGTCGCCGACTTAACCACCCCTTCTCTGCTCGTCGACCTCGACCGGGTCGACGCCAACCTGCGCCGCGTCCAGGCGTATGCGAACGACCAGGGCGCCCTGCTCCGGCCCCACGTCAAGACCCACAAGACGCCCTACTTCGCGCGCCTGCAGCTCGAGCAGGGCGCGGTGGGGCTGTGCGTCGCCAAGCTCGGCGAGGGCGAGGTCTTCGCGGACGCCGGCTTCGACGACCTGGTCATGCCGCACACGATCGCCACCGCCGACAAGGCGGCCCGAGCGGTGGCGCTCGCGCAGCGCGTCCGCTTCGCGATCGGCGTCGACCACCCCGACCAGGTGGCCGTGCTCTCGGCCGCGGCGGCCGGTGCCGCGCAGCCGCTCGCGGTGCGGCTCGAGGTCGACACCGGCGCCGGCCGCGGCGGCGCGCCGGAAGGCGTCGTCGCCGACCTCGCGCGGCTCGTCCGCGACGCGCCGGGGCTGCGCCTCGCGGGCGTCTACACCTACGAGGGGTACACCTACGGTGCCCGCGATCGCGACGAGCTGGTCGCCGTGCACGACGTCGCCCAGCAGGTGCTGCTGCGCGCGGCCACGGCCGCGCGCCCGTTCGCCGACGGCCCGCTGGCGGTCTCGGTCGGCAGCACCCCCAGCGCGCTCGCGGCGGTGCCGCTGCGCCAAGGCGTCACCGAGACCCGCCCGGGCACCTACGTCTTCAACGACCTCACCCAGGCGGTGTGGGCCGGCGGCACCGAACACGCCGCCGCGCACGTGCTCGCGACCGTCGTCAGCGTCCAGCCAGGGCGCGCGATCTTGGACGCGGGCAGCAAGACGCTCACGAGCGACAAGCGGCCCGGCCAAGAGGGCCACGGCCGGCTCGTCGACCACGACCTACCGGTCGTGCGCCTCTCGGAAGAGCACGGGGTCGTGGAGGGCCCGGGGGTCGAGCAGTTGGCGGTCGGTGCGCGCGTCCGGGTGCTCATGAACCACGTCTGCCCGGTGGTGAACCTGTTCCCCGAGCTGCACCTGATGCGCGGCAGTGAGGTCGTCGAGGTGGTGTCCGTCGCCGCCCGCGGCAAGCTGGTCTGACTTCGGGAGCGCCGTATGCTCGCGGTTCCGGGCATCGCCCAGTTCGGGTGGTGCCCCACGAGGAGCCTCCATGCCGCTAAGCCGCTTCTACGACGTGCGCCGTGACGAACGCGGCGACCGCTTCATCGAGCCCTACGTCGACGGGTTCCAGCTCCTGCGCCTCCCGCTGCTGAACAAGGGGACCGCCTTCACCGAGGACGAGCGCGCCCGGCTCGGGCTGGAGGGGCTGTTGCCACCGCAGTTCGACGGTCTGGACGGGCAGCTCGCGCGGCTCGAGGCGCGCTACGACCTCATCGTCGAGCCGCTCGAACAGCACGTGTTCCTGCGGCTGCTGCAAGACCGCAACGAGGTGGCGTTCTACGCCTTCGTGGCCCGCCACCTCGAGCGGGTGCTGCCGATCATCTACACGCCGACCGTCGGCCAGGCCGTGCAGGAGTTCTCGGCGATCTACCGGGTGCCGCGCGGCCTGACGCTCACGGCCGCGACCGCGCCCCGTGCCGACGAGGCGCTGGCGAACGTGCCGCTCGACGACGTGCGCCTGATCGTCGCGACCGACGCTTCGGCGATCCTGGGGATCGGCGATCAGGGGTGGGGCGGCATGGCCATCTCGATCGGCAAGCTGGCGATCTACACCGTCGCCGGCGGCATCGGCCCCGACAAGACGCTGCCGGTCGTGCTCGACGTCGGCACCGACCGCGCGAGCCTGCGCGACGACCCGCACTACCTGGGCGTGCGCGCGCCGCGC
>JBHEOT010000051.1:6505-12754 GCA_046260675.1 Trueperaceae bacterium
CCTGCGCGGCGACGCGTACCTCGAGGTCGTCGACCGCTTCGTCGAGGCCGTCCGCGCGCGCTACCCCAAGGCGGTCCTGCAGTGGGAGGACCTGTCCAAGGACACCGCCTTCGACGTGCTGGAGCGGTACCGCGACGTGCTGCCGTCGTTCAACGACGACGTCCAGGGGACCGGCGCCGTCATGCTCGCGGGGCTGCTCTCCGCCTGCCGGCTCAAGGGCGAACGCCTCGCCGACCAGCGCATCGTGATCTCGGGCGCCGGCGCCGGCGGCATCGGCGTCGCGTGGGCGATCGTCGAGGGGCTGGTGCGCGAGGGGCTGGCGCCCGCCGATGCGCACGCGCGCGTGGCGGTGCTGGACTCGCGCGGCGTGCTCCACGACGGCCGCGAGCTCGACGCCTACAAGCGCCCCTTCGCGCTCCCCGCCGACGCCGTCGCCGGCTGGGCGGAAGAGGGCGCCACACCCGGCGCCACGCCCGGCCTGCTCGAGACGGTCCGCGGGCTGCGCGCCACCACCCTCATCGGGCTCTCGGGGCAGGCGGGTCAGTTCGGCGAAGAGGTCGTCCGCGAGGTGCACGCGCACACCGACCGCCCGATCGTCTTCCCGGTCTCCAACCCGACCGCGAACACCGAGGTGCTCCCGGTCGACGCGCTGCGCTGGACCGACGGCCAAGCGCTCGTCGCCTCCGGCAGCCCCTTCGACCCCGTCGAGCTCGACGGTCGCACGTACCCGATCGGCCAGGGGAACAACGCCTTCGTGTTCCCCGGGCTCGGTTTCGGCGCCGTGCTCGCCCGCGCGCGTAAGGTGACCGACTCGATGGTGCTCGCGGGCGCGTACGCGCTCGCCGCCTACACCGCCGCCCTCCACCCGGAGCGCGTGTACCCGCCGGTGGCCGACCTGCGGGACGTGAGCATCGAAGTGGCCGCGGCGGTCATGGGCGCGGCCAGCAACGACGGCGTCGCGGACGAACCGGCCATCGCCGACCTCGACCACGACGCGCGCGTCGCTTACGTCCAAGCGCGCTTCTGGGAGCCGCGCTACCTGCCGTACCAGATGCCTTCGAATCCAGAGAGCGAGCGTCCCTGACGTTCGTCGCGCGCTCGCGTGGGCGCGCTGCCGCGACTGGTGTACGCACCGATCGGGACGATTGTCCCGAAGCGCCCGAGTTCGTGCCACGCTGAAGGCATGGAACCCGACCTGACGCGCGTCGCCCGCGCGCACCTGAGCGCGCTGGTCGATCTCGCGTGGGGCGACGGCGGCGCCAGCGCGGTGCGCGCGTACCTGCGCAAGCGACTCGCGACGGCCGGCGCCGTCCCGTACGGGCCCCGGACGCGCGATCGCGACGACGGCCCGCTCGTCGGCCTGCTCCCCGCCATCGAACCCGACCGTCGACCGCTCGTGCTCACGGCTCGCACCGACCTGTCGGGCGCCAGCGCCCTCGCGAGCGTGGCGGCGGTCCTGACGGCCGTGCCCGGGCTCATGGCCGCGGGCTTGGAGCGCGCCGTGATCGTCGCCCTGTGCGACGAGGCGCGCGACGACGGCATGGCGCACTGGTTCGATCACGTGCGGCGCCACGACGTCAAAGCGGCGCTGACCGTCGGTCGGCTGGTCCCGGGGCCGAGCGTGGATGGGGACGACGTGCTCGAGGTCGCCGGCGTCGAGACCGACGCGCGCCTGCCGCAGGTGCTCGATGCCGCCCCGCACCCGGGGGTGCGGCCCTGGCCCACCCGCCATGTCGAGGACGGGCTCCCGTTCGCCCGCCACGGCGTGCCGTACCTGCGCCTCGGCGCGCCGGCGCTCGGACCCGCCCGCGGCGCGCGCATCGACGTGACCGGCGGCGCTCGACTGGCAGCGCGCGCCGCGGGCTGGACGGTGGCCCTCGCGCGCGAGCTCGACGGGGCACGGCTGCCCGGTCCGTACGCGGGGTACGACAGCACGTCCTACGAGGTCGACGCCGCCACCCGATCGCTCGGTCCGGTGCTCGCCGCGTTGGGTGGCCCTCCGACGGGGCGCGCCGACCTCGACCGGCTCGCGGCGCGCCTCTACGAAGCCTGAAGCCGCCCCTCAGGCGCCTTCGACCGCCACCGCCTCGCCCCACTCGGCCAACGCGGCTCGGTGCGACAGCACCACCACCTGGCGGTCGCGCGCCAACGCCCGCAGCGCCTTGGCGAGGCGCTCGGTGCGCGCGGCGTCCCAGTTCAGGAAGGGGTCGTCGAACACGAGCGGCAGGCGCACGTCCGCCGCGAGCAGGTCGGCGACGGCCAACCGCAGCGCCACCGAGAGCTGATCGCGCGCCCCTTGCGACAGCTGCGCCGGCAACGCCACGTCCCCACCCGGTTCGACGACGTGCGCCGCGAAGGCCTCGTCGAGGACGACGCGCCGCCCCTCGACCCCGCTGAACGCCGCGAAGTACCCGCTGGCCGCCACCTGGAGCCGCTCGGCGTGCGCGCCCCGGAAGTCCTCGACCGCCGCGTCCAGCGTCCGCAGCGCCAGCGCCAATGCGTCGCGCTCGCCGCGCACGCGCACGATCGTTCGCCGGCTCTCGAGCAGCTCGAGCTCGGCGACGGCGACGTCGATCGGATCGCTCCCCTGCAGCCGCGCCAGCGCCTCGCGCGCGGCGAGCGCTCGCCCTTCGGCGGCGGTGACGGCGCCTTCCGCCGCCGCGAGCGCCATCCGTGCGTCCCCGAACGCCGCAGTGGCCCGCGGGCCGCCGGCGCTCGGCGGCGCCTCCCCGGCGCCGGCCGCCGCGTCCGCCGCGTCGGCCGACGGCAGGTCGGGGTGCGCGGCGACCAGGTCCCGCCAGGCGGCGAGCCGCGCCCCCGCTTCGACGGTGGCGGCCTCGGCGCGGCGATCGGCCTGAGCCACCCCCGCCCCCAACGCCTCCGGGGTCGCGACCCCGTCGCCTGCGAGCGCGACCTGGACGCCGAGCGCGGCGAGGTGCGCGCGGGCCGCGCCCGCGGCCGCGGCGGCCGTGGCGCGAGCGGAGCGGTGCGCGCGCCACGCAGCGAGGGCGGCTTCGGCGTCGCCCCCCCACCTGGCCACGGCGTCGGCCCCGTCCGGACCCAGCGTCTCGGCGACGGCCTCGCGCGCCGAGCGGGCGGCCCCAGCGCTCGCCGCCGCCCGGTCCTCCTCGCGCCGGACCGCCCGCTCGTGCTCGGCGACGACGCGCCCTGCGTCGGCTTCCGCCTGGCCGCGGTGCTCGGCCGCCGCACGCCGGCGCTCGTGAAGCCTCTCCGCTCGAGCCGCCTCCTCGAGCCACCGCGCCCACGTCGACGCCGCCACGCGCGCGAGCCAGGCCTCGACCTCCCCCACGCGCGGCGCGGCGCCGACGACCCCACCCTGGAAGCGCGCCCAGGCCACCACCTGCGGGCCGTCGCGCCCCGCCCTCGCCGCCGGCGCGTCCTGGGCGACCGCGGCGCGGAGGTCCGCCGGCGCTCCGTCGACGTCGACGCCGAGCGCGGCGGCCGCGGCGCGCACGCGCTCGAGCGCCACCGCCCGCTCCCCGGTCAGGCGCGTCCATTCGGCGTGCGCAGCACCGAGGTCGACGTCGGTGGGCGCCCCGGCGGCGATCAGCGACCGGCGCCAGGGCGCCCAGCGGCGGTCGAAGGCGTCCGCGCCCTCGCGCAGCGAGGCGCAGCGCTCCTCGAGGGCGAGGAGCTCCGCCTCGTCGCGCGCCACGTCGGCGCCGAGCGCGTCGTACGCCTCGAGGCGCCGGGCAAGCTCGAGGCGCGCGTCGTCGTCCGCCACCGGCCGGCCGAGCGCGGTCGCCGCCTCCTCGAGCGCGCCGCGCGCCGCGAAGACCGCCACCGCGCGGCGCGCGCGCCGCAGCGCGGGGCGCCTCGGAAGCGCGAGCGCCCACACGAGCGCGGCGACCGCCCCGGCGCCCCAGGCCGCGACCGGTGAAAGGTCGACCTCGAACGCGGCCGCCAGCGGCCCCGCCCCCATCCCGATGGCGGCCGCCCAACCGATCGCCCCGAGCCACCGCCACGCGGCGCTGCCGTCCGGGCGTTCGTGCGCGGTGGCGAACGCCCGCAGCGCCGCCGCGACCTCGGGCGCGAGCGCACGCACGGGGCCGAAGCGCGCTGCGTGCCCCTCGACGCGATCGCGCGCTGCCGCGAGCGCCGCGTCGGCCTCGGCGAGCCGCTGGTCCCACGCGTCGCGCTGCGCGGCGTAGCCACGGACCTCGGGCCCGAGCGCCGGGTCGAAGCGGTCGAACGCCGCCAGCGGCGCGCGGGCGGCGTCGACGGCGGCGAGCTGCGCGCAGGCCGCGCGGGCCGCGGCGAGCGCCGCCGCCCAGCGGCCACAGGCCTCGCGGGCAGCGGCGACGGACGCGGCGAGGCGCTCGCCACCGGCGTCGCGCACGTCCGCCGCCCAAGCGCTCCAGTCGCGCGGGGGGGCGGGCACCGAGCGCTCGTCGGCGAGCGCGGCCGCGACCTCGCGGTGGGCCTCGTCCATCGCCGCGTCGCGCGCTTCGCGGGCCTGGACCAAGCACTCGTCGGCGTTCCCAGCCGCCCGCGCGGCCTCCGCCCACGCCTCGAACCGTTGCCCGGCGGTGGCGTCGGCCCCGGCGAAGGCAGCGCCGTCGCCCAGCGCTTCGGCCTCCGCGTGCGCCGCGCGCGCCTCGGCGACCCGGTCGTGGGCCGCCGCGGCGGAGCGGGCCAGCTCGGCGCGCCGGGCGAGCGACCGCGCGTAGGCCTCGCGGCGCTCCACCCAGGCGCGCTGCGCCGCGACCCCGGCGGCCCACCGTTCGCGCTGGACGAGCGCCTCGCGGTGCGCACCGTCCGCGGCCCGCACCTCGAGCTGGGCGCGTTCGAACGCGTCGGCAGCGCCCCGTCCGGCCTCCAACGCAGCTTCGAGCGCCGCCGCGCGCGCTTCGGCGAGCTCGACGGCGCGATCGACGGTGCCGTCCCGGGTGAAGCCCGCATCCTGGGACCGCAAGCGCCGCGTGCGCGCGCGCAGTTCCTCCTCGAGCCGCTCGCGGGCGCCGACCCACCCGCCGCCGCCGGCACCCGCCAGCAGGAGCTGCACGTCCGCGCCGAGGGCGTGCCGGGGGCCACCGAGGTCGCCCTGGGCCACGACGAAGGTCGCCAGCACCACGTCCGCTTCCGTCAGCCCCAGCGTCGCGCGCACCCAGGGCAGGTAGGGGGTGGTCTCACGGCGGGCGTTGGGGTTGTGGACCGCGTCCACGACCACCCGGTCGCCACCGGCCTCGTGGGCCACCACGCGCACGCGATGGGTGTCGAACGCGCGCTGCACGGTGAAGCGGGCGTCGCCGGCGCGCAGCGTCACCGCGCCGCGGTGCGCGCCGCCCCCCCAGGAGCGAAAGCGCGCCCACGTGAACGCGGTCGCGTCCTGCACGTGGGGAAGCCCCCACAGCACCGCGACGAGTCCGAGGACCGCGGTCGTCTTGCCCGCCTCGTTCGGGGCGATCCACACCCCCAGCGCCGCGGGCAGGTCGACGCGCACGTCGGCGTGGCGCCCGAACCCCTCCAGCCGCACCCGCTCCCAGACGACCCGGGCGGCGTCGCCGGCGCTGCCGGCGCTCACCGATCGCCCTCGAGCGCGTGCACGCCGTACCGCAGCGCGCGCACGATCAGCGCGCGCTCTTCCTCGTCCTCGGCCGCGGCCAGCCGCTCGCGCAAGCGGCGGACGAAGGCCCCCGTGACCGTCGGTCGCGCCGCCCACGCGTCGAGCAGCTCCGGCGCCACGCGGGTGGTCGCGTCCTCGACCTCGAGGTGGAAGAAGCCGTCGGCCGTCGCCGCTTGGAGCGCGTCGGCGTCGAAGTCGAACGCGACCGCGCCCGTGAGCCGCACGCGCGTGATCGCGTCGGGGTCGCCCAGGTCGCGCACGTGGGCTCGCAGCGCCGCCGCGTCCTCGAAGCGGCCGACGTCGACGGCGACGTCGGCGAGCGGCTGCACGCGAGCCGCCACCTCCCGCACCCGGGCGCCGTCGGCGCCCAGGTCGACGACGGTCCAGTGCCGAGCGCCCAGGTCGTCGAGCCCCTTCCCGCCCACGCAGCCGGGGTAGACGGCCGGGCCGCGGGCGCCGCGGTGCACGCAGGGGACGTGCAGATGGCCCAGCGCCGCGTAGTCGAACCCGGCCGCCGCCAGCGCGACCTCGTCGATCGGCAGCGAGCGCTCCCCCGCGAACGCGCCGCGGGCACCGGGTCGCACCAGGGTCCCGTGGAGCACGGCGACGTGCAGCCCCGCGGCGTCGGTCCGGGGGAAGCGCCCCTGCGGCGCACCCGCCGG
>JBHEOT010000051.1:12764-13295 GCA_046260675.1 Trueperaceae bacterium
CCCCCGCCGGCGTCACGCCGCCCACGTAGGCGAGCGCGGCGACGTGGACGTCGTGCCCATCCAGCCGCAGGGTGGCGACCGGCCCGAAGGTCGGTCGGGTGACGAGCACGCCGGGCCAGCGGTCGGCCTCGGTGCGGTAGACGGAGTTCGCGTAGCTCAGCTCGTCGTGGTTGCCGGGCACCGTGACCAGGGCGATCCCGGCGTCGGTCAGGCGGCGCAGTTCGGCCAGGGCGGCGGCGAGCGTCGCGGGATCGGGTCGGTGGCGCTCGAACAGGTCGCCCGCGATCAGCACGGCGTCCACCGCCTCGGACAGGGCGACGTCCACCGCTTGGCGCAGCAGCCCGTCGCGCCGCTCGCGGCGCAGGCGCGCGCGGTCTTCGGAAAGCCCCCGGGGCGACCAGCCCAGGTGCAGATCGGCGAGGTGGAGCAGGCGCGGCATGCGCCCCCACGTTACCCAGGAAGCGTGCTCGTGGCGGGCGCGCCTCCAGGACGCCGCCAGAGCGGCCCGTCGGGGTCGGGTGCTGGAGGCTC
>JBHEOT010000052.1:0-13287 GCA_046260675.1 Trueperaceae bacterium
GGCTCCACCACGCTGCTCACCGCGAACGTCCTGACGAACGGCAACGCCAGCACCGCCGTCGCCTGGACCAGCAGCGACGCCAACGTCGCCCGCATCGACGACGACGGCGCGCTCGAGGCACGCGTTCCAGGCACCACCACCATCACCGCCATCAGCCTCGCCGACGCCACCAAGAACGACGCGATCGTCGTCACCTACGACGCCAACGGCGATCTTCGTTGGACGCGCCAGTTCGGCACCGGCGTCTACGACAGCGCCAACGCGATCGCCACGGACGCCGACGGCAACGTCTACGTCGCGGGCGGCACGGAAGGCGCGATCGACGGCGCCAACGCAGGAAGCCTCGACGCCTTCCTCCGTTCGTACGACGCCGACGGCGTCGAGCGCTGGACCCAGCAGTTCGGGACCACCAGCTTCGACGTCGCCGAGAGCGTCGCGGTCGATTCAGACGGTTCCGTGTACGTCGCGGGCAACACCCGCGGCAACCTCGCAGGCGCCAACGCGGGCAACAGCGACGCCTTCGTCCGCTCGTACGACACGGACGGCGGCCTGCGCTGGTCGCGTCAGTTCGGTACGGGCAGCGACGAACTGACCACCGGGGTCGCCGCGGCCGCCGACGGGAACGTGTACGTCGCAGGGTACGGCGCGGGCGCGCTCGTGGGGGCCAACGCCGGCGGCAACGACGCCTTCGTCCGCGCCTACGACCGCAACGGCGCCCTCCGCTGGACGCGCCAGTTCGGCACCAGCGGCGACGACCGAGCCCAAGGCATCGCCACGGACGCATACGGCAACGTCTTCCTCGCCGGTACCACCTCCGGCGACCTCGACGGCAGCAACGCCGGCGGCAACGACGCATTCGTTCGCGCCTACGACCACAACGGCGCCGTTCGTTTCACGCGGCAGCTTGGTACCGGCGACGACGACCGAGCCCAAGGCGTCGCCACCGACGCCAACGGGAGTTTCTACACCACCGGCGATACCGTCGGCGACCTCGGCGGCAGCAACGCCGGGGGCACCGACGCCTTCGTCCGCGCGTTCGCGCCCTGAGATCGGCGCGCGGGCCGACGACGGATGGATGGGAGGGGACATGGACGCCGAGCTGCTGCGCCTGCTGCTGATCACGTTCGTCGCGGCCGTGGTGGCCGACCTGTCGATGGTGCTGGGCGTCGCGCCGTTCTTCTTTCTCAAGGACCTCTCGAAGAATGCCGCAGCGACCTTGTCGGCGGTGGCGGCCGGGATGATGGCCGCTGCGAGCCTCGTGCAACTCGTGGGCGAAGGGCTGCGCCGGACCACGGGCCTGCAGGTGTGGGAGGTCGCTGCTGGGATCGTGCTGGGGGCGCTCTTCTACGGCGGCGTGGCGCGATGGGTCAAAGTCAACGACACCTTCAATCCATTCGGGCTGCGCGCGACGGGGGGTGCGGCGGCCGTGATGATCGTCGCGGCGATGACCGCGCACTCGCTGCCCGAGGGCATCGCGATCGGCGTCGCCTTCGGCTCGGGCGAGGCAGGCTTCGGGATCGCGGTCGTGTCCGCGCTCGCGGTCCACAACGTGCCCGAGGCGATCGCGATCACGCTGGCGCTGCGGGCGAAGGGCCTCTCGGTCTGGCAGTGCATGGGCTGGGCGCTGGTCACCAGCGTGCCGCAGCCGCTCGCCGCCCCCTTCGCCGCCTGGCTCATGTGGCTCTTCGAGCCGCTGCTCCCGTTCGGCCTCGGGTTCGCGGCCGGCGCGATGCTGTTCCTGGTGGTCGACGACCTGCTGCCCGAAGCGCTCGAAGAGATCGATCCCACCCGCACCGCGGCTGCGTTCACCGGCGGCGCGGTCGGGATGATCGTCCTCGGTCGCTTCGTCGGGCTGTGAGCCCCCGCGTCGGATCGTGAAGCCCTGCACGCCGATGCTCCGCTGACCCGGCCCCGGTAGGCTGACCTCCGGACCCGGCGCCGCCGCGCGCCCGCTCGAGCCGCCCGATTCACCCACGAGTCCCCGAGGTGCTCATGCCACGAACCTTCCCGTTGACCCCGGCGGTGCGCACCGCCGCCGCTGCGCTGGCCGTCGCGCTCGCCACCACGGCGGGCGCCCAGGCCACCCCGAACGCCGACGCCTGCACCGCGCCGTTCACGCCCACGTACGTCATCCAGGGCACCGGGCCCTTCGCCACCACCACCGACACCGTGACCACGCGCGGCGTGGTGGTCGGCGACTACGAGGGACGCGCGCCGGCGCTGCGTGGCTTCTACGTCCAGGACCCCGACGGCGACGGCGACCCGGCCACGTCGGACGGGCTGTTCGTTTACCAGCGCAACGCCGACGAGGTCGCGCTCGGCGACCTGGTGGTGGTCACCGGCCTGGCGGGCGACTTCCAGGGGCAGACGCAGGTGCGTGCGTCCAGCGTCACGATCTGCGCGACCGACCGACGGATCGAACCGGTCGAGGTGACCTTGCCGGTCCCCGACCCCGCGTACCTCGACCGTTACGAGGGGATGCTCGTGCGCTTCCCGCAGACGCTGACGGTCACCGAGACCTACCAGCTCGGCCGCTTCGGCCAGGTGACGCTGGCGGCGGGCGGGCGGCTGCCGCAGCCCACGGCCGTCGCGCTCCCGGGCCCGGACGCCGCGGCCATCCAGGCGGCGAACGACCTCGCGCGCATCGTCCTCGACGACGACCAGAACGACCAGAACCCCGACCCCATCCTCTTCGGGGGCGACGGGCCGCTCACGGCGACCGGCACGCTCCGCAGCGGGGCCACCGTCACCGGCCTGGTGGGCGTCTTGGCCTACACGTGGGCCGGCAATCAGGCGAGCCCCAACACGTACCGGTTGCGCACCCTCGGCGCCATGGGCGGCGGCCTGCCGACCTTCGTCGCGGGCGACGTGCGCCCGCCGCCGCCCGCCGTGCCCGGCGAGGTGCGCGTCGCGAGCCTGAACGTCCTCAACTACTTCACCACCCTGGGCTCGCGCGGCGCCCAGTCGCCCGAAGAGCTCGACCGCCAGGCCGCCAAGCTCGTGGCGACCTTCACCGAACTCGACGCCGACGTGGTCGGCCTCATGGAGATCGAGAACGGCCCGGACGCGCTCGCCGACCTGGTCGCGCGCCTGAACGCCGCCACCGAACCCGGACGCTACGCGGGCGTCGACGCTGCCAGGCTCGGCGAGGACGAGATCAAGGTGGCGCTCGTCTACCAACCCGCGCGCGTGGGGCCCGTGGGCGAGCCGGCGGTGCTCGACGACGCCGTCGACCGGACGTTCGGCTCGGCGTTCAACCGCCCGATGCTGGCGCAGTCGTTCGCCGACGCGCGCGGCGAGGTGTTCACGGTGGTCGTCACCCACCTCAAATCCAAAGGGAGCCCCTGCCCCGGCGCCCCGAACCTGAGCGACGGCCAGGGCGAGTGCAACCGCACGCGGGTGCAGGCGCTCGAGGCGATGCTCCGCTGGCTCGCCGCCGACCCCACCGGCGTCGGCGACCCCGACGTGCTGCTGGTCGGCGATCTGAACGCGTACCAGATGGAGGACCCCGTCCGGACGCTGGTCGCGGCCGGGTACGTCGACCTGCACGCGGCCTACGCAGGACCCGGGGCCTACACCTACGTGTTCGACGGCCAGTGGGGGGCGCTCGACTACGCCTTCGCGTCGCCGACGCTGCGCCCGCAGGTCGCCGGCGCCGCCGCCTGGCACGCCAACGCCGACGAACCGACCGCGCTCGCCTACCTCACCCGCTACAAGAGCGCCGAGCAGATCGACTTGCTGTACGACCCCGGCCCCTACCGCGCGTCGGACCACGACCCGGTGGTGGTGGGGCTCGACCTCGGCGCGCCCTGACCCAGCGGTCCCGAACGTTCCCGAAGCCCGCGTCCGGGGCGCGACCCGGCGGGTAGGCTGTCGCGGTGCCGCCCCAAGCCCCGCCCCTCAGCGCGCCGGACCGGTCGCTCCGCGCCCGCCACGCCCGCCGGATCACCGCCGCGCTGTTCGTCAGCCAGAGCCTCGGCTCCGCCGGATCGATCGCCGCCGCCACGGTGGCGGCGATCGTCGGCGCCGAGCTCTCGGGCCGCACCTCGATGGCGGGGCTGCCCGCGGCGGTCACCCAGGCCGGCATCGCGATCGGCGCGCTCGTCTGGAGCCGCGCTTCGGACCGGCTCGGACGCCGCGGCGCGCTCACCGCCGCGCTGCTGACCGGCGGCTTCGGCGCCCTGGTCTCGCTGTACGGCGTGGCGAGCGGCAACTTCCCGCTCCTGCTCGCCGCGCTGTTCGTCACCGGATCGGGGAGCTCGGCGGTGCAGCTCGGCCGCTTCGTCGCCGCCGAGGTCAACCCGCGCGCGCGCCGGGCGCGGGCGCTCGCCACCGTGGTGCTCGGCGGCACCGTCGGGAGCGTCGTCGGACCGCTGCTCGTCGCGCCCACCGAGTCGCTCGTGATCGGTTGGGGGTGGAGCGGCATCGCCGGCCCCTACCTCGCGACCGGCGTCGGCTACCTGCTCACCGCCGCGCTGCTGTTCGTGGCGCTGCGCCCCGAACCCAAGACGATCGGCGACGCCATCGGCCGCGAGGAGCGCGGCGCGATCGCCGACGCCCCGGCGCGGCCGCTCGGCGTGCTGCTCCGCGACCCTTCGGTGCGCACCGCGATCTCGGCCGTGGTCACGGCGCACATGGTGATGGTCGGGCTGATGCAGATGACGTCGCTGCACATGCACGGCAACCTCCACGAGCTCTCCAGCATCGCGATCGTGTTCTCCAGCCACACCTTCGGCATGTACGCCTTCTCGGTGGTCTCGGGGTGGCTCACGGACAAATGGGGGCGCCGGCCGGTGCTGGGGGTGGGCTCGGTGATCACGCTCGCCTCGTGCCTGATGGCGCCGCTCTCGCCGAACGTGCTGCCGCTGGCGGTGGCGCTCTTCCTGCTGGGGCTCGGCTGGAACCTGTGCTACGTCGCCGGCTCGGCGCTCCTCTCCGACGCGCTGACCCCGGCCGAGAAGGGGCGCACCCAGGGCTTCAACGACCTGCTGGTGGGCGGTGCGGCCGCGCTCGCGACGCTGCTCGGCGGACTGGTGATGGCCGGCCCGGGCGGCTACACGGCCATGGGGCTGCTGGGCGCGGCCGCCACCGCGCCGCTGCTCTGGATCGTCGCGCGGCTGCCGAAGGTGCAGTCGCTGCCGGCAGCCACCGACTGACGCCGGCGCGCCGGGTCGCGGTTCAGAGCGCCCCCGCGTCGCTCGCCTGGAACGCGGCCTGGACGTCGAGGAGCTCCTCGGTCACGGCGTTCTGACGCTCCTGGGCGGCCGCGTGGCGCAGCTCGCCCAAGCGCTCGTCGACGTTGCTCTCGGCCGCTTCCATCGCGGCGAGCCGCGCGGCGTTCTCGGCGGCCTGCGACGCGGCGAACGCGCGCACGAGCACGTGCGCGACGTGGTGGCGCACGAGTCCGCGCAGCATGCGCTCGCCGCTCAGGCCGAGCATGGGGAGCTGCTCCGTCGGCCACGGTCGCTCGGCCAGCTCGCGCAGCCAGGCGACGTCGAGCGGGAGCAGCTGGATCGTGCGGGTGCGGTAACCGACGCCCGACGTCGGCTGGTGGTGGACGACGAACACGCGGACCACCCCGTGCTCGCGCTGCCAACCCTCGATCACCTGCGCGACCTCGAGGACGGCGTCGCCCGTTGCCGAGATGCTGGCCGGCAGTGACACCACCCGATCGACGGGGTGGCCGAGCGCGGCGAGCTTCGGCCGCAGCCGGCGCCCCACCGCCAACAGCCGCGGCGGCGCCGCGGCGCTGGCGAGCTCGACGAGGTGCGCGTCGGCGCGCCGCGCGAGGCGCTCGTTGAAGGGTCCGCACAGACCGTGGTCGGACCCGAAGAGCACCGCGCCCCACGCGCCCGAACCGGCCTCGGGTGCGGTCGCGGCGGCGGCCAGCGCCCGCGCGAGCCCGGGCTCGCGCCGCACCAGCACCTGGAAGGCTCGCTCGAGCGTGGTCTCCGCGACCTCGAGCGCGCGGTCGGCGCGGCGCACCTGACCGATGCGCACGCTCGCGAGCGCCTTCATGGTGCCGACCACCGAGCGCAGCGTCTCGGTGCTGCGCAGCTGCCGCTGCAGCGCCTCACGCGTCGCCATCGCGGCCCTCCGACACCGCTGCGGCGACGGCGTGCGCCAGCTCGTCGATCCGCGCGCGATCGTCGTCGTCGAGCACCGCGCCGGCCTCCAGGCGCTGCAGCACGGCGCCCGCCTCGTCGCGCACGCGCTCGCGCAGCTGCGCCTCGGCCGCCGCCATCCGAGCCGGCGCGACGGCGTCGAACGCGCCGCCGACCGTCGCCCACAGCACCGCGAGCTGCTCGCCCACGGGCACCGTCTCGAACGCTCCCTGCGCGAGCACGGCGCGCACCCGCCGCCCTTGGCGGAGCACGCGCCGCGTCTTCTCGTCGAGCTCGGTGCCGAAGCGCGAGAAGCCCTCGAGCTCCTCGAACTGCGCGGTCGCCAAGCGCAGGTCGCCGGCGACGGCGCGGTAGCCGTCGCTCTGCGCCTTGCCGCCGACGCGCGAGACCGAGCGCCCGACGTCGACGGCCGGCCAGGTCCCGCGCGCGGCCAGCTGGGGCGACAGGTAGAGCTGGCCGTCGGTGATCGAGATCAGGTTGGTGGGGATGTAGGCCGACAGGTCCTGCGCCTGCGTCTCGATGATCGGCAGCGCCGTGAGCGAACCGCCCTCGCGCAGGTTCGTGGCGCGCTCGAGCAGCCGCGCGTGCAGGTAGAAGATGTCGCCCGGGAAGGCCTCGCGTCCGGGCGGACGGCGCAGCAGCAGCGACAGCTCGCGGTAGGCGCGGGCGTGCTGCGTCAGGTCGTCGAGGACCAGGAGCACGTCGTGGCCCGCCTCCATCCAGGCCTCGGCGATGCTCGTCGCGGCGTAGGGGGCGACGTAGCGCAGCCCAGGCGCGTCGTCGCTCGCCGCGACGACCACCGCGGACCGCTCGAGCGCCCCCTGCGCCTGCAACTCCGCGAGCCACCGTGCGGTGGCCGCGCCGCGCTGCCCGATGGCGCACACGACGCAGCGCACGTCGCTGCCGCGCTGCGCCAGCACGGCGGTGAGCGCGAGCGTGGTCTTGCCGGTCTGGCGGTCGCCGACGATCAGCTCGCGCTGGCCCCGTCCGATCGGGAACAGCGCGTCGACGACCTTGACGCCGGTCTGCAGCGGCGTCCGCACGGCCTCGCGCGCGAAGATCGGCGGCGCCGGGCGCTCGACGGGCCAGCGCTCGCGGGCGGCCACGACCCCTTCCCCGTCGAGCGGTCGCCCGAGCGCGTCGACCACGCGCCCGAGCAGGGCGTCGCCCACGGGCACGTCGAGCACGCGGCCGGTGCGCGCGACCTCGGCCCCGGCGACGATCTGGTGGCTGGGCCCGAGCACGACCACGCCCACGTCGTCGCGCCGCAGGTCGAGCGCCAGCCCCAACTCACCACCGGCGAAGCGCACGACCTCGTCGGCGCGGACGCCGGGCAAGCCGTGCACGGTCGCGACGCCGCTGCCGACGCTCGCCACGACGCCGACCTCGGAGAGCTCGAGCCGGGGCCGCCAGTCGTGCACCGCCCGGCCCAGGTGCTCGAGCTCGGCGTGCACGAGATCGCCCAGCGGCGGCCCGGCGCCGGTCATCTGCCCGGCTCCAGCGTCGCCCAGGACCGCTCGAGGTCGTCGAGCTGCGCCCGGAGGGTCCACCCCACGCGCCGGTCGCCGGCGCGCAGGCGGACGCCCGCCAGCAGCTCCGGGTCGCGCACGAAGGTCGCCGCGTCGAGCGCGTCGTCCTCGCCGCCAGCGGTCGCAGCGACCGCGGCGCGGGTGGCGGCGCGCACCGCGTCGCGCTGCGCGTCGCTGGTCTCGAAGGCCGTGGCGAACCGGACGGGCCCGGCGCGAACGCCCTCGGCCAACGCGGCGCGGTCGTCGGCATCGAGGCCGTCCAAGCGCCGGGCGAACACCTCGAGGGCGTGGGCCTCGAGGTCCTCGTCGGCCAGTTCGCGCCATCCGCGCTCCAGCGCGTCGCGCAGGACGTCCGCCGCCGCGCTCCGGACCCGTTCGCCCAGCGCCTCGCGCTCGCGCTCGAACTCCTCACGCCACGCCGCGCGGGCCTCGTCGGCCTCGTCGGCGACCGCGGCCAGGCGCTCGTCGCGTTCGCGGTCGACCTCGCGCTCGAGCGCGGCCAGCCGCTCGCGGCGCTCCGCCTCGAAGCGTTCGCGCTCGCGCTCGAGGTCGCGCGCCCGCGCCTCCGCCTCGGTGCGCGCCTCGTGCGCTTCGGCGTAGGCGCGCGCGATCCGCTCCTCGCGCTCGCGCATGATCCGCTGGATCGGCCGGAACAGGAACACCCGCAGCAGCACCAGGAGCAGCGCGAAGTTGACGACCTGCGCTACGAGGGTGAACCAGTCGATCGTCATGGCGCCCCCTCAACCTCCGCTGACGGCGGCCCAGAAGGGGTTGGCGAAGATCAGGATCAGCGCGACGACGAAGCAGTAGATGGCGGTCGACTCGACCATCGCCAGGCCCACGAACAGCGTGCGGGTGATGGTGTTCGATTCGTCGGGCTGCTGCGCGATCGCCTGCAGCGCCTGCGCCAGCGCGCGCCCTTCGCCCAGCGCCGGCGCGGCCGAGCCGATGGCGATGGTCAGTCCGGCGGTCAGGATCGAGATCATGCCGATGAGTCCGAGGTCGGTCATCCGGGTTCCTCCCCTTCGTGCGGGTCGTGCGTCCGCACACGGCGCTCCTGGAGCTCCGTGCCGGACGCGATGTAGACGATGGCCAAGATGGCGAAGATGTACGCCTGGATGACCCCGATCAACAGCCCGAACGCCTGCATGACGACCGGGAAGAAGAGCGGCGCCACCGACAGCAGGATCGCCGCGATGACGCTCCCGCTCATGACGTTGCCGAACAGCCGGACCGCCAGCGCGAGCGTGCGCGACAGCTCGCCGATGATCGTGAACGGCAGCAGGAACGGGCTGGGCCGCAGGTAGTTGCCCAGGTAGGTGCGCAGGCCGACCTTGGCGATGCCGAACGCCGGCACGGCCACGAAGACCACCAACGCCAGCGCCGTCGTGGTGGTGAGCGACCCGGTGGGCGCCTCGAAGCCAGGGACTACCGCGAGCACGTTGCTAACGAGGATGAACAGGAACAGCGTGCCCACGAACGGCAGGTAGGGGTCCGGGTCCTGGCCGGTGACCTCACGGATCTGGTCGCGCACGAAGACGACGATCGCCTCGAGCACGTTCTGGCCGCGCCCCATCGCGCCGCCCGCGCTCAGGCCGCGGGTCACCCACCACGCCCCCACGCTCAGGAGCGCCATCACGAGCCACGACCCCAGCAGCGTGGCGTTGACGGTCCATGGCCCGACGTCGAAGACGGCGATGCTGTCGGGGCTGAGAATCATGCGTTCCCTCCCGGCGTGCGGTCGCGCGTGAGGCGCCAGGAGGCGAGCACGCGCACCGCCAGGAAGGTCACGAACGCGACGCCCAGCGGCGCCAGCCCCAGCCGGGCGAGGGCGGCGAACGCGGCCAGAACGAGCACGGCGCGCAGCGCGAACGAGACGGCCAGCGCGACGGTTGGGCGCCGCCAACGGCCCAGGCGCGACAGCGTCCACCAGAGACCGCCGAAGTACCCGGCGCCCAGGACCGCTCCGACCGCGAAGGCCATGCCCAAGGTGGCGGCGTCGTAGGCACCGATTACGGCCGTCACGACGCTCCTCCTCGGTCAGCGCGGCTCGGTGTCATCGAGTCCCCCTTCCCGCCGGAGCCAGAACCAGGCGTTGAGGCAGCCCAGCACGACCCCTATGAGCAGCAGCATGAGCGTCCACGAGTAAGGCGACGGGAAGCGGCGGTCGATCCAGACGCCGAGCGCGATACCCAGCACGGTCGGCACCGCGACCGACCAACCGACGAGCCCGAACAGACCGAGGCCGTAGCCCAACCCGTGGCGTCCCTCGCGGCGGGCGCGCGCACGGCGCTCGCTCTTGCGCGCGACCTCGCCGAGCAGGTCGTCGCCGCGCTCGCGGTCAGCCGCCACGGCGCCACCTCAGGTCGGCCAGCCGCCGCACCACGTCGCCCTCGAGCCGCGCGAGCACCGCCCGGGCGTGCTTCTCGCGCTCGCTCGTGAGCTCGAAGCGCTCGCGCACCGCGCGCGCGGCGTCGTCGGGGTCGGACGCGACGAACGCCCGCTGGCACGCGACACGGACGTCGCCCCCCACCTTGACGAGCACGCCGTGGTCCACCGCCACCACCACCTCGGCGCCGTCCGGCCGGACGGCGGTGAGCAGCCCGGGCACGAGCACGGTGGCCAGATCGAGGTGGCGCGGGAGCAGGCAGAAGCTGCCGGCCTCGGACTCCGCGACGACCTTCACGACCGGCTCGTCGAGGAGCACCTCCGTGGGGACCGTGAGCAGCAGCTTCACAGGCCCGCCCCTTCGAGCGTGCCGATCATGTAGAGATCGGCCTCAGGGACGTCGGCGAGCCCGTCGCCCAAGATCCGCTCGCAGTCGTGCAGCGCGTCGGCGAGCGCCACCGACTCGCCCTCCTGGCCGGTGAAGGCCTCGGTGACGACGAACGGCTGCGTCAGGTAGCGCTCGAGCCGCCGGGCGCGTCCGACGGTCTTTTGGTCGCCCTCGGAGAGCTCCTCGAGGCCGAGCATCGCGATGATGTCCTTGAGGTCGTCGTACACGGCGAGGGTGCGCCGCACGGCGCGCGCGACGCGGTCGTGGCGCTCGCCGACGATCGCTGGCGTCAGCATCGACGAGGCCGAGCGGAGCGGGTCGATGGCCGGGTAGAGCCCCTGCGCGGCGCGGTCGCGCGCGAGCACCACCGTCGCCGACAGATGGCCGAAGGTGTGCTCGACGGCGGGGTCGGTGAAGTCGTCGGCCGGCACGTACACCGCCTGCACCGACGTGATCGCGCCACCGGCGGTGCTGGCGATGCGTTCTTGCAGCTCGGCCAGCTCGGTGGCCATGGTCGGCTGGTAGCCCATCCGCGACGACAGCCGCCCCATGAGCCCCGACACCTCGGCCCCCGCCTGCACGAAGCGGAAGACGTTGTCGATGAGCAGGAGCACGTCTTGGTGGGCTTCGTCCCGGAAGTACTCGGCCATCGTCAGCGCGGTGTGGCCGACGCGGAAGCGGGCGCCGGGCGGCTCGTTCATCTGGCCGAACACGAGCACCGCGTCATCGAGCACGCCCGCGTCGCGCACGTCGCGCACCAGCTCCTCGGCCTCGCGCGAGCGCTCGCCGATGCCGCAGAAGAGGCTGACGCCGCGGTGGCGGGCGGCCATGTGGTGGATCAGCTCGGTGATCAGCACCGTCTTCCCCACCCCGGCGCCGCCGAACAGCCCCGCCTTGCCGCCCCGCTCGAGCGGCGCGAGCACGTCGATCGCCTTGATGCCGGTCTCGAGGACCTCACTCGTGACGGCCTGGCGTTCGAGCGTCGGGGAGGGCTGCATGATCGGCTCGCGGCGCTCGGTGGCCACCGGTCCACCACCGTCGATGGGCTCGCCGAAGACGTCGAACACGCGCCCGAGCACCTCGGGACCCACCGGCACGCGCAGCGGTGCGCCCGTGTCGCGCGCGGGCTCGCCGCGCGCCAATCCGCGCGTCGAGGTGGCGGCGATGCAGCGCACCGTATGGGCGTCGAGTTGCGCCATGACCTCGAGGCGCACGGCCTCATCGAGTCCCGCGCGCAGGTGCTGCCGAAGCGGCGGCAACGCGCGGTCGAACTCGACGTCGACCACGCCGCCACGGACGGCGACGACGGTCCCGGACGGTGCCACGTCGCTCGGTATGGTGCATCACCTCGCCTCCGGCGGCCTGGGCAGCCTCGTTCCAGCATAAGGATTCGCGGCCGGGATGCTCGGGCGAACGACCAACGTCGACTGGGGCGCGCCAGGCACGCCGTCCGGAGCGCGTTGGCACGGCTCGGAGCCTCGTCCCCATCTACCACAGCCGATTCGAGATGCCCATGCTAGCGTCGAATCACGGACTCGCCGGGAGCCGTATCGCACCGCTCCGTCGGCACTCGAAGCCGCGAAGACCTGTTCGTCGGTGAAGCACGCTCGGAGGTTATGGCATGAATCAAGCCGATCTAGAGAAAGAAATCGCTGCCCTCAAGAAGGAACTCGCCAAGGTCCAAGCCGACTTCGGCAAGCTGGCCGAAGACGGCGGCAACGCCGCCAAACAGGCGACCGATGCCGCCAACGAGGCGGTCGCCGTAGCGACCAAGAAGCTCGAAGCGGAAGCCCAGAAGCTGTACGAAGGGTTGAAGGACGCGGGCAACTCGGCGCTCAAGACCGGCGAAGGAGCCGTAACCGGCGTCCAGGACCAGATCCAGGACAAACCGCTGGTGAGCGCCGCTGCGGCGCTGGGCGTCGGCTTCGTCCTGGGGATGCTCATCAGCCGGCGGCAGTAAGCCATGGTGCAGCACTTCGTCGCCCTCGCGCTGACGTTCGTCGAACTGCTCGAGGCGGAGGCGGCGCGGCTCAAACTCAACGTCAAGAAGGTCTTGGCCACCGGCGCCCTCGTCCTGATGGGCGCGCTGGTGGCCGCCGGCCTGCTGTCGGCGGGTACGGGCTTGCTGCTCTGGGCGGCGTTCCTCGGGCTCGAGGGGAGCGTCGGCCGAGCGCCCGCCGCGCTGATCCTCGGGGTCGCCATCTGGATCGTCGTGGGGGGTGCATCGTGGCTGGTCGCCAACCGAATGCGGAACTCCTAGACGCGCGCGTGGCGCTGGCGAAGGCCCGGCTCGCGGTGCTCGCCAAAGAGGTCGAGCTCGCGCCCGGCGCTGCCGATCGCATCGCCACCCTGGTGCGCGCGCGACCCTGGCCCGGCGTCGGCGTCGCGCTCGGCCTCGGGCTCGCGCTCGGCTTGTCGCGCGGTCGCGGCGTGCAGGCCCTAGGCACCGTCGTCGGTCCGCTCGGAGCGGCGCTGGCCACCGGCTTCATGCGTCGCCTTGGAGCCTCGAGCCCGGCGTCCGCGCTGGAGGCCAAGATCGCCGAGGTCCGTTCCCGCCAGGGCACTGGCTGACGGCCGCGCCGCTTCCCCACGAGGTCCCATGCGCGACGCGCTCACCACGATCTGGAAAAACGCCTACGTACGCGTGTTCGTCGGCCTGGTCGCGGTCGCGGTGCTCGTGTGGCTGTTCGTGGCGACGCAACCCGCCGGCGCCCTGTTCCTCACCGCCTTGGGCATCGCCTACCTGGTGAGCCCGGTCATCGAGTTCCTGAAGCGGTACCGGGTGCCGCGCGCGGTCTCGGTGGGATTGATCGCCGTGATCCTCGTGCTCGTCACGGTGTTGTTGTCGCAGTACACC
>JBHEOT010000053.1:0-12431 GCA_046260675.1 Trueperaceae bacterium
CCTGCTGGTCTTCGCCGTCGAACTGCGCTGGCTGCCCGTGAGCGGCGGCGGCGCCCGCGGCGACACCTTCGATCAGTTGCGCCATCTGATCCTGCCCGTGACCGCGCTCGCGCTCACTTGGGTGGGGTACATCGCGCGGCTCATCCGCTCGTCGGTGCTCGAGGAGATCACCAAGGACCACGTGCGCACGGCGCACAGCAAGGGCTTGTCTCCGGGTCGGGTGCTGTTCAAGCACGTGCTGCGCGGCGCGCTCATCCCGACCATCGCCGTGCTCGGCGTCGGCTTCGGCAACCTCCTCGGCGGCGCCGTGCTGATCGAGATCATCTTCAACCGCCCCGGCCTCGGCTTCCTGATCCTCAACGCCATCGAGTCGCGCAACTACCCGGTCGTGCAGGGCGGACTGGTGGTCGCGGTGTTCCTCTACACCCTCGCCAACGTGATCGCGGACCTGTCGTACGGCTTCGTCGATCCGCGCATCCGGGAGGCCTGAGATGGACGTGAACCTCGTGGAGGTCGAGGGCGCCGTCCCCCTGTGGCGTCGCATGGCCATCGTGCGGCTGCTGCGCGACCCGACCGGCGCCGTGGGCACCCTGTTCGTGCTCCTGATCGTCGGTCTGGCGGTGTTCGCGCCTTGGCTCACACCCTATGCGCCCGACGAGATCGACGTCCTCAACCGGCTCTCGGCACCGAGCGCCGAGCACTGGATGGGCACCGACCCGCTCGGTCGCGACGTGTTCACTCGCCTCGTCTACGGCACCCGCATCGCGCTCGCGGTGGCGCTCCCGGCGGTGATCGCCGGCGCCATCGTCGGCATGCTCCTCGGGCTCGTGGCAGGCTATTTCGGCGGCTGGGTCGAGACCATGCTCATCTGGCTCTTCGACGTGGTGCGCTCCTTCCCCGCGCTGCTCTTCGCCATCGCGATCATCGCGCTCACGGGACCGAGCCTGTTCATGATCGTGTTCATCATGGCGCTCACGCGCTTTCCTTCGTACGGCCGCCTCATCCGCGCGCAGACCCTCAAGATCCGTGAGGAGGAGTACGTCACCGCCTCGCGGGCGCTGGGCTGCACGGCCCCGCGCGTCATGCTGCGCCACATCCTCCCCAACGCGGTGGCGCCGCTCTTCATCCAGGCCGCCATGGACGTGCCGGTGGTGATCACCTTCGAAGCCGGGCTCAGCTTCCTCGGCCTGGGCGTGCCGCCGCCCACCCCGTCGTGGGGCAGCATCCTTCGCGAGGGGTACACGTACGTGCGCGCCACGCCCTGGATGATCGTGTTCGGCAGCGGCTTCCTGGTGGTCGCGACGCTGGGCTTCACGTTCTTCGCCGAGGGGCTTCGCGACCTGTTCGACGTCCGGATCCGCGGCGAAGAAACCAACTGAGGACCTGCCTCACCGTGCGCTTCGCGCCCACGCGCCTTCCCTGCGGACGACCCATCGCGTTCATCCAGGTCTTGGTCGGGTAATGGTCGAGCGGGTCCGCGGACGCTAAGGCGCTCCGGAGGAGCTTACGAGCACGCCCCCGTTGCGGCCGCGCCGCGACAGGTAGTCGTGCCATAGGAAGCGCGCGGCCACCGCCCGGTGCGGCCGCCACCGCTCCGCGAGCGCATCGAGCTCGTCCCAGCCGGGCCGCTCCGAGTGACCCCACAGCTCTTGGACCGCGATCGCCAACGCGAGGTCGCCGCTCGGCCAGGCGTCGGCGCGCTGCAGCGAGAACAGCAGGTAGACGTCAGCGGTCCAACGCCCGATGCCGCGCATCCGCAGCAATGAGCGCCGGACCTCGTCGTCCGGCGCGGCCGTAAGGGCGTCCAGGTCGAGCGAGCCCGCCGCGATCGCCTCAGCCAACCCGCGGGCGTACGCCGCCTTGGGACGGCTGAAGCCGATCGCGCGCAACGAAGCGTCGTCGAGCATCCGGAACGCGTCGGGCTCGAGGCGGCCGAGCACGGCCTCGAGCTTGCCGAACGCGGCGGCCGCCGACTCGAGCGACACCTGCTGCGCCAGGATCCCGTGCACCAACCCGGCGAAACCCTCCGGGTGGCGCCAGAAGGGCGGAGGCCCCCACCGCGCGGCGACGGTCGCCAAGACGGGGTCGGCCGCGGCCAGGCGCTCGACCGCATGCGGGTACGTCGTCGGGGTCAGGATCTCCGGCGCGACGTCGACCCGGGGTTTCTAGAACGCATGGCCCGCAGCGACCGACACGGAGACAGCGCGGGGCCTTTCATGCGCCCACCCTAACCGCCCTCGGCGGCGTGCGTCGTCGAGTTCCAGCAAGGGTTCCAGGCGGCGATACACGCGGCGGTCGGACACGCACTCAGTCTTGGAGGCTCGAGGCGCTCGGCCAGCTCGCCTGCAAGATCCGGCCGCGCCCCTCGGCCTTGCCGCGGTACATGAGGTCGTCTGCCAGCCTCAAGGTGGCGTCGACGTCGTCCGGCGGCGCGTCGAAGGTCACCGCACCGAACGTCGCCCGGACGGACCGCCGCTCATCAAGCGTGTGCGCCAGCGACATGGCGATGCGATCGAGCGATGCACGCGCCTGCGCCGGCCCACAATCCGCCATGAGGATGCCGAACTCGTCGCCTCCGAGCCGCGCCACGACATCGGTGGCGCGAAGATGCTGCGTGATCGTGGCAGCGACCGCCTGGAGAACACGGTCGCCCTCGGCGTGGCCGAGCGTGTCGTTCACCTCCTTGAAGTGATCCAAATCGACGAACGCGACCGTGAACGGACGCCCGTCGCGCCGGCTCCGGGAGAGCGACTGCTCGAGGTGCGCTGAGAATGCGCGTCGATTGGCGATACCCGTCAGCGGGTCCTCCCTGGACCTCTCGCGTTCATCCGCGTGGGCTTGGCGGACTGCCTGGACCAGCTCGGTGACGATCAGGAAGAACGCAAGCCTGACGGCGCTGTTCCATATCGGAACCCAGCCGGCGGAGTACGAAACGCCGGCGACGACCTCCGCGTAGCCCCACGCCGCGGCGCTGACGATGGCCATGGTGCGCCCGGCGCCACGGGAGATGGTTGCCCCCGCGAACAGTACGGGTACGAGGTAGAAGACCGAGAAGCTGAGCTCGGTGCCCGTTGTGGCGTCGATCAGGACCACGAACGCCAGAAGTAGGACGGATAGGGCCGCTCGGACACCGATGGGCGCCGAGGCCACGGCCCCGCCCAAGCGCACCCAGCGCCCGGCTGGAGGCTCGAGACCCCTGGGCTCGGGGGCGTGCGGGTCGTCCCGTTCTGCATACGACACGAGCGGCTCCTTTCCATGGGCACCGATAGGGACGGCGCCACGTGGTGTACCTAACGCTACGTCGGGCTCCTGAGTTTTGTGGGTGTACGGGAGGCGCGAACAGGGCGCGTGGTTCGCCGAGCACCTGCGACGCTACCCCAGGCGACCACGGACGCGGCAGAACCTCCGAACGTCCCCACCGCCATCGTCTAGATTGGTTTCAACGCGCGGCGTCCGCTCCACTCGTTGCCGAAATGGGGAACGCGTGACTGATGCTCGGAGAATCGCGACGATCCGGGGAGCGGGAATCGGCTTCCTGTGTTCCTCCGTGGTGTTCGTCTTCTCCTGGAACCCGCTGGCGCTGCTGCTCGTCCCAATGGGGGCCGCGGTTGGGTACCTGGTCAGCCTGGCGCCGCCCCGTGTACCGCAAGAGCGTGCCCAATCGGAACGCATCCGCCTGGCGCGGGTCTCGGCCAGGATCGGCGACTACCTGGGCCACCCGAACGTGCTGGTGCGCTTTCTGAGCCTGATGATCCTCGGAACGGTGCTGTTCTTGGTGGCTTGGACGACGGGGTACTACCTTCTTCCCGAAGGCGCCTTCCACACCGGCGCCGAAGCCCAGCTGGCGAGCCGGGGCCTGAGTGGGATCGCGGAGACCGCCTTCGACGAGGCGTCGGGCATCTTCCTCCACAACCTGCTGCCAGTCGTCCTGATCGTGCTCGGCAACATTGCCCTGCGGGTGAACGGGATTCCGATCGGGTACGTCGTCCCCCTGTTCAACCTCGTGGGGTACGGCCTGTTCATCGGCACGAACTCGTTCCTGATCCCGTATCCCGAGCGGTTGGCGCCGACCTTCGCCATCTTGGAGCGCAGCGGCCCGTATGAGATGACCGCCCTGGTGATGGTCGCGGCAGCGACTGCCGCCTGGTCGCGGTACGCCGTGCGCCGACTCTTTCGCACCGAACCGGAGCGGTTGCCGGGGCCGCCTCGAGTCACCTGGCAGCAGGTGGCCTTCCTGCTGCTGGGGATCGCTCTGCTGGCAGGGGCTGCTTGGCGGGAAGGGATGATGATCGTCGAGCGATAGCCGTCGGCGACAGCCGCCAACACCGGGTCGGCCGCACCAACCGGTCAACGACCCGCGGGTCGTCGCGAAGGTCAGGGCGTCCGCGCGGGTCCGCTGCGGATCCGAGGCAGGCGGTGCCACGCCGGCGCAGCGCGCTCGAACCAGCGGTTGGGCCGTCGCGCCCGCCTGGGGCCGAGGGTGGTCATCGCACGAGCATGACGACGCGCGTCCGCAGCTCGGCGGCGTTCGTCTCGCCGGGATCGTTCAGGTAGAACTCGTACGCCGGACCGCTGGCCTGGTGGCCGTGCTCCGCCACCCACGCCTCGAGCGCCCGGTAGGCAGCATCGAGTTCGGCGTAGGGCCCGACGTGGACGCACTCGGCCGCCCGGGTCGCTGGGATCGCGTGGGCGTGCACGTCGCCCTCGCCGGGGAGCACCTGCTCGAACACCATGCCGATCTCGACGTCCAAATCCTGCAGGTCGGCGTTGTGGTACGCGACGAACGGCGGATCGGTCGGCTGCGCGTCCACCTTGCCGGCGCAGACCATGATCGCGCTCCACGCGGGCCCCAACATCTCGGGCAGCTGTTCGACGGAGGCTCGTGTGCGAACGACCAAGGTAGGTCGGGCATGAAGATCGACGAGTTCGCACGTGTAGTCCATGGACCGCGCTCCTCTCGCGCGACGCGGCGGGAGCCGGAGCCGCGCCGCCGCCCGTGCGCTACGGAACCGCGCGCGCCGCGTCCGATCGCCGCGTCCACTGCAGCCTAGACCTTCAGCGGACGCCGGACGCGCACCCGTCACGGCCGAGCCGCCGCCCGACCGAGTGCATCCGCCGACGCCCGCCGCGCGTACCGTGATATAGGGAGGCATGGACGACGAGGCGCTCGCGCTGCGGAGGGTGGCGGCCGGGGACCAGAGCGCACTGGCCCCCCTGTACGACGCCCTGGCGCCGGCGCTGTTGGCGCTGGCGCGGCGCCTGTGCGGCGCCGAGGAGGACGCGGAAGAAGTGGTGCAGGACGTGTTCGTTCGCTTGGTGCAGACCGCCGGCCGCTTCGATCCCCGCCTCGGCTCGGTGCGCGCGCTCGCCTACACGATGGTCCGGAACGCGGTCGCCTCGCGCGGCCGGCGGGCCGCGCGGCCGCAGTCGGTCGACCTCGACCCCGACGGCGCCACCGGCGCCACCAACCCCTGGCCGGCCCAAGAGCGCCGGATCCTGGTGGCCGACGCGCTCGCCACGCTCGATCCACTCGACCGCACGCTCGTGCACGAGGCGTACCTCGAGGGTCGTTCGCACACCGAGCTCGCCGAACGCCACGCGCTTCCGCTCGGCACCGTCAAGAGCCGCATCCGACGCGCGCTCCAGCGGCTGCGCGTGCAGATGGGAAGCGCGTGAGCGAGCACCCGCACGACCTGCACGCCTTCGCCCTCGGCGACCTGACCGGTGCGGCCGAGGCCGACGTCGCGCGCCACCTGGCGGGCTGCGGTCGCTGCCGCCGCGAGGTGCGGCGGCTGCGCGCGGAGCACGCCACCACCGTCGACGCCCTGCCCCCGATCGCGCCGAGCCCGGACGCGCGGGCGCGGACGCTGGCTGCCGCGCGTGCGGTGATGACCGAACCCCGGCCGTACGCACCGACCCCCAAGACGCGCAGCCGCCCGCCCGCCTGGGCCGGCTGGGCGGTCGCGGGGTTCGTCGCCGTGGCGGCGACGGGCGGGCTCTGGGAGCGCCATACCGTCTGGCGCGCCAGCGAGGGCGATCGCGCGCTGGTCGCCGGCTGGCTGACGCGCGACGACGTCACCACCTGGCCGCTCCCGGCCACCACCGGCGCCCGCAGCCCAGGCTCCGTGATGGTGGCCGACGACGGCGTGGTGCTCGTCGTCATGCGCGCGCCCGCACCCGCCGGTAGCGCGTACCGCGCCTGGGGCGTCGGCCCCGATGGCGCCACCGTGCTCGCAGACGTCCCGCGGACGGTGCTGCGCGCCCCCGCCGCCGGGTTCGACCAGGTGGTCGTGTCGCTCGAGCCGCGGCGCACCACGGCCGCACCGACCGATCCCCTCGGCGCAGCCCCACTGCCAACTACCCGCTGAGCGCTCGTGCATCCAACGGCCGCGGTCGCGCGTAATGAAGAGTGGAGGCACCTATGACACGACGCACCATCCCCACCCTCGTCCTCGCCCTGACGTTCGCCCTCGCCGGCGCGGCCCTCGCCCAGGCCACGAACCCCGTGGTCCAGGTCCGCACCGACGCCGCCCTCGGCCACTTCCTGACCGACCCCGCCGGGATGACGCTCTACGTCTTCTCGAACGACGAGCCGGGCGTCTCGAACTGCGTCGACAACTGCGCCGTCAACTGGCCGCCCGTGATCGTGGGCGACGCCAGCCTGATCACCAACCCGCTGGCGATCCCGGCCGGCTTCGACACCACCACCCGCGCCGACGGCAGCGTGCAGCTCACGTACGGCGGCTGGCCTCTGTACGGCTGGGTCAACGACGCCGCGCCGGGCGACACGACCGGCCAGGGCGTCGGCGGCGTCTGGTGGGTCGCCAACTTGGCACCCGTCGTGCAGGTCGCGACGCACCCGACCCTCGGCGAGATCCTCGTCGGCCCCACCGGCATGACGCTCTACACCTTCCGCAACGACGTCGACGGCGCCTCGAACTGCGAGGGCGGCTGCGCCGCCAACTGGCCGGCGCTGGTGGGCGGCTTCGACGCCGCAGGCATGATGCCCGCCCTGGGCGAAGGCGTCGACGGGGACGTCGCGCTCTTCGCGCGCGCCGACGGCGGCGCGCAGGTCGTCCTGGACGGCATGCCGCTCTACTACTGGCGCAACGACTTCGTCCCCGGCGATGCCACCGGCGACGGCGTGGCCGGCAACTGGGACGTGGCGCGGCCCTGAACCTGCGTTCCTGAACCTGCGTCCCTGAACCTGCGTCCTTGAATCCACGGACCAGAGCGCGGCCGCCGGAGTTCCGGCGGCCGCGCTTCCGTCAGCTTCCCAAGCGGTCGCGCAGGAACGCCGTCTGCCGCGCCACGAACGCCTGCGCCAACGGCACGTCGGGCGCGAGCGCGTCGAAGCCGTGCGGCGCGCCCGGCACCTCGTCGACCTCGGTCGGAACCCCCGCCGCCGCGAGCCGCGCCGCGTAGGCGCGGTCCTCGTCCAGGAACAGGTCGAGCGCGCCCACGCCGATCCACGCCGGCGGCAGGCCGGCCAAGTCGGCGCTGCGCGCGGCGGCGGCGTGCATGGGGACGTCGGCCGCCCCGGGCGCACCCCCCAGGTAGGCCGACCACCCCGCGCGGTTGCTCCGGTTGGTCCACACGCGGTGCCCGGCGCCGTCGAGCTCGCGGCGCGCTGCGGTGCGGTCGTCGAGCATCGGGTACACGAGCAGCTGGGCGGCGGGCTGGGCGCCCCCCTCGTCGCGCAAGCGCTGCGTCAGGCAGGCCGCCAGACCGCCGCCCGCGCTGCCGCCGCCGACGGCGACGCGCTCGGGGTCGACGCCCAGAGCGGCAGCCGCGCCCTGCAGCCAGGTCCACGCGGCGTGGGCGTCGTCGAGCGCGGCGGGGAAGGGGTGCTCGGGAGCGAGGCGGTAGTCGACCGACACGACGACCAGCCCCAGGTCGCGCGCCCACGCCACGCAACGGCCGTCGTCCATCGACGGTCGGCCGACGATGAGGCCGCCGCCGTGCAGCCACAGCAGCGCGCCGCCCGACGCACCAGCCTCGGGCCGGTAGACGCGGACGCGCACGCCCGCCTCGGCGTGGTCCACCACGTCCACGCCGACCCGCGGCACCGGCCGGGCCAGCCCGGTCGCCCACCGCCAGAAGGGCAGGGCCCAGCCCCAGTGGAACGGGATCGCCGCCAGCGGCGCGCGGCGGAGATCGGGGTGGACCGCGCGGCGATCGCGGTTCAGCGGACGTCGATCAAGCGCACTTCGATCGCGTCGCTGCCCGAGCCGTAACGGCTGAAGCAAGGGAGCGGCACACCCTCCGCGACCGCGAACTCCAGCTCGTCGCCACCCTCGAGCTCCATCCGGATCACGACGCACGTCTGCCCCGCCACGACCTCCTCGCGGTCCATGTACATCGTGCCCATCCCCATGACGCGCATCGGCGTCGCCTGCACGGCGATGTCCTCTTCGCCGAGCAGCATCGGCAGGAGGAAGAAGCTGGGGCCGAAGAGCATCATCGGACCGAAGCCGAACATCGCCAAGCCCGCCCCCCCGAACATCGCGTCGCTCAGGTCGTCCTGGCCAATGCCCACCTGATCGAGCGTCATCGTCGTCGTGACGTCGTACGAGCCGCCGCGATCGACGATGTCGATGTCGATTCGCGACGTCCCTTCCTCGGTGACGACCTCCATCGTGTAGCCCTGGTCCCCGGCCGGGAACTCGAACGGCGTCCACTGGAACGCCTGCGCGCCGCCGAGGGCGACGATCAAAAGCAGGACGACGAACCGACGAGCGATGGGGTGGAGCACGGCGGACCTCCTTCGGTCGATGCGCGGCGGCCTCTGCCGCGCTGGCGCCCTTAGCGTAGCGCTGCGCGCCGAGGCGACGGCCGCAACGGTCATGGCCCTCGGCGGTCGCGGCGATGGGCGGCGCGGCGCACGCCTCACGCCGCCGGATCGACCCCGGGGTCCGGCACCACGGCGACCAGCTCGAAGGCGCAGCACACCACCGGCATGTCCAGGGTCGGCACGCGCCCGATGCGGGCGCACTCGCGCCCGAAGACGTCCCAGTGCACCGTGCGCCAGTGCGCGAGCGAGCCGTCGCCCTCCCCCTCGAGCGCGGCGTATGCCGCATCGACCGCGTCGAACGCGACCACCCGAACGTCCACCACCCGGGTGACGGCCCGCGGCGCACCCTCATGGTCCAAGACGACGCCGACGTCGCCCACCTCGGGCAGCGCCTCGCCCTCGTGCGCGTACGCCCACAGGAGGCTGGTGCCGGCGCGCTTGCGCCCGGCGCGGATCAGCCCGACCAGCTCGCGCGACAGCTCCGCGCTGTCGCCGAAGGAGTCCAGCACGACGCGGCCGGGCGGCACCTCGATCCCCGCCGCGGCCAGCTGCTCGAGCAAGGCGGTGAGCGACGGCGGCGTCACGGCGCGCGCTCTGCGACCGCCGCCGCGATCGCCCGGAACGCCGCGATGGTCTCGCGCTCGCGGGCCGCGAAGCCCGGGTCGGTGCTCGTCTTCACGATCACCACCCGGTGGCCCGGGTGGACGTACACGAACTGCCCCCAGATCCCCATCGCCAAGAAGTCGCCCTCGTCGCCGTCGGGCACCCACCACTGGTAGCCGTACCCGAACCCCGCGCCGAAGCCGGCGTCGGGTGCCGTCGCCGTCGCGCCCGGGCGGACCGACGCGGCGACCCACGCGGCGGGTAGCACCTGCACGTCGTCGCGCCGGCCCTCGTTCAGGTAGAGGCGGCCGAAGCGTGCGTAGTCGCGCAGCGTCGCGGCCAGGAACGCGTACGTGAGCTCCTGACCGTGCAGGTCGGTGCCCCAGGCGGCGTCCGACTCCATGCCGGCGGGCCGCCAGATCGCCTCTTCCAGGAACGCGGCGACGCTCCCCCCGGTAACGCGCGCGAGCAGCAGACCGAGCGCCTGGGCATCGCTGCTCGCGTAGCTCTGGAGCGCGCCGGGTTCGCGTTCGCGCGGCAGCTGCGCCAGCACGTCCACCACCGGCCGCTGCCACACGAAGAGCCGGATCGGGAGCTGCATGACGTCGGAGCCCAACCGGGCGTAGTCCTCGTCGAAGGCGATGCCCGACGACATCGTCAGCACGTCGCGGATGGCCACGCCCTCGTACCCGCTGTCGATCAGTTCGGGCACGTAGTCGCTGATGGCGTCGTCGAGCGAGCGGATCTGCCCCCGCTCGAGCGCGATACCGACCAGCGCCGACGTGAACGACTTGGCGACCGAGAACGAGGTCGCCAGCGAGCGCTCGTCGTGGCCCTCGAAATAGGCCTCGTGCACGATCGCGCCGTTGCGGGCGACGAGCAGGCCGGTGGTCTCGCTGGCGCGCAGGAGGTCGACCAGCGCACGTTCTTCACCGTCGAAGGTGTACCGCTCGGGGAGCGGTCGCTCGTCGCGGTCGAAGGCCCAGGGGTCGCCCCCGGCCGCGACCGGGTGCGACGGCAGCGCTTGGTGGAGGGTGCGGAAGTTCTCGGCGCGCTGACCGTCGGCGAACAGGTTCAGGACGCCGCCGGCGGGCCCTTGGCGCAGGTAGACGAGCGCGCCCACGGCGACCAGCCCGAGCAGCCCGACGCCGACCGCGACGGTGAGGACGATGCGGCGGACGACTCGGGGCACGGGGTTCCTCTCGGTCGCGCGGCGCCCTCGGCGAGCGAGCGCACCCTCGAGGCTACGCGTCCGTGCACGCCGGGGCCACGGCTACACGTCCCCGGCAGCGGTGCGTGCCCAGGCGGCGGTCCGCGGTCAGGCCGGCCGGCCCACCGGGATCAGGTAGATCGGGCGCTCCCCCTCGGCCAGCTGCAGCGCGGCGTGGAGCTCGGCCTCGCGGATCCCGGCGACCACGACGGTGCCAAGGCCCAGCGCCACCGCTTGCAGCGAGACGTTCTGCGCGACGTGGCCGATCTCCATGTCGATGAGGCGGTCCGTGAACGCGCCGAACTTCGGCACCGTACGAGCGGCGACCGCCGACAGCGCCAGGACCACGGGCGCGTCGCCTACGAACCCCTGGTTGAGCGTCGCGTCAACGACGGCGGCGCGCCGATCGCCCGCCAGACGGCGCCGCAGGGCGTGCTCGGCCGGCTGGTAGCGGTACACGCCGTCCTCCAGGTCGGGGACGCCGTGCAAGAGCAGGTCCATCTCGACGGGCAGCGTGCCGCCCGCCGAGGGGGCCGTCCGGTAGCCGGTGGCGGCGTCCGTGACCCCTTGCGCCGACCACGCCAACTGCGCGACGTGCTCGAGCGCGATGGGGTCCGGTCGGAACGCGCGGACCGAGCGCCGGCGCGCCATCGTCTCCTCGAGCGAGACCGTTCCCGTCAGGGACGGCCTCGGCAACTCGATCAGGTCCGCGGCCTCCGCACCAGAATCCTTAGCGTCGTCCGTCATCGAAGGCACCTCCATCGCCCCAGCATAGGCGGCGGCTCGCGGCGTCGCCCGGGCGGAGGTGCTCGATCACACGCGCTTCGCTGGCCGCACCATGAGCACGCTGTCGGGGTGGTCGACTTCGCCCCAGTCCGCGGCGATCTGCTCGGCCGTGGCCGGCACCTGGACGAAGCCGACCTTCTCGTACGCCCGGACGGCGCGCGGGTTGCGGGCCGCGGGTTGCATCATGAACGTCCGCACGCCGAGGGCCTCCTCGAGGTAGCCGCACAGCGCCTCGATGGCGTCGGTCCCCAGGCCGCGACCGCAGCTCGCCTCCGCGTTCAACCAGATGTCGAGCTCGACGCGACGGCGCTCGTCGAGGGCGTGGTACGCGATCGCACCCACCGGGGTCTCACCGTCCAGGACGACGAACATGCGCCCGCGCTCGGGTGCGGCGTCCGTGAAGTAGTGGTCCTCCCAGTCTTCGCACCATTCGTCGAACGGCCGACTCGGTGGATCCGACAGGTGCAGCAGCGGCGCCACGTCGGACGCGTAGCTCCAGTCGTGGATCGTGCGGCGGTCCGCCAGCGCGGCGGGCCGCAGCCGGACGCGGCGGCCGTCGATCGTCGTCATGCGCATGGGGGCAGGGTAGCCCGCAGACACGCGTGAACGACGCAGCCTCGCGTACCCTGGTGCCTGGAGGCACGATGCCCGAGGTCGTCTGGACAACCATCCGAGGTCGGCTCCTGGCCGGCGTCGTGGTCGGTCTGCTGGCGTTCGGGGCGCCGCCCCCGCGCGCCATCCCGCTGCGGCTTCCGCCGGCGCTCGTCCGCGTGCAGGACCCGCCATCGCTCGGCGCGCTCGCATGGCGCGAGTTCTTCGACCCGCTTCGGTCCGACCTCAACTAAGTCGCGTTCGGCCGCTTGGCCGCGCCTACCCCGCGACGTACGCCCGGATCGCCCGCTCGACGGCCCCGCGGCCGAGCGGCGCGACCTCGCCCACCGACGGGGTCCCCGCGGGCAGGCTCCAGGTATGGGCGAGCTCCACCTGGGACTCCTTGACGTTGCCGGGGAACGAGAGGGCGGCGCGCGGCACCACCGG
>JBHEOT010000053.1:12441-12938 GCA_046260675.1 Trueperaceae bacterium
GGGGTTGCCGGCGTCGTTGAGCGGGGCGGCGAGCAGGTCGCCAATGTCGGTCTCGCCGATCACGATCCAAGGGCGCTGATCGCTCCCGCCGTACACCGTCGACGGCGCCCGCGGGGCGTCGGGCACGAAGAGCGATCCGGGGCGCACGACCTCCCACAGCCGCGCACCTTGCAGGAAGCACGCCGCGCAATCCGCCCGTGCGTCGGGGTCGCCCTCGACGTCGAGCGTCACCAGCATGCCTTCGTCCAGCGCGCCCAGCCACGTAAGGCCGACCTCGCTCAGATGCGCCACCTGGGTATGCGCGCTCCGGGCGGCGTGGAGCGCGGACGGGTGCACCACCACCACGAGGTCGCCGTCGGGCGGTAGGAAGCGGAGCGCCTCGGCGGCGTACTCGCTGAGGTCGACGACGGTGCCGGGGGCGAGGGTGGCCACGGGATCGGCGACCGCCCGTTAGGCGGGCGCCACCCTGGCCGCCCGTTTCTCGGCCGGCCAGAGGG
>JBHEOT010000054.1:0-11617 GCA_046260675.1 Trueperaceae bacterium
CCGAAGGACGGACTGCCTGGCGGGATCGACGCCGTCGAGGTCGACACTGGCAGCGTCACCTACGTGTACGACGACGAGGCGGGCGATCCGTCACGCGAGGTGGTGCTCTGCATCGCGACGGACCGCGTGCGTGCGGCGCGGCTGTGGGACACGCCGGAGAACGGGGCGCACGCCACGCCTCAGGGGATCGGTCTCTCGAGTAGGCAGAGCGAGGTCGAGGCGGTCCTGGGCACCCCGTTCGGGGACGGGGTCGACGCCACGAGAGGGTGGTACGTGCTTCAGTACGAGGGCCCATTCGCGAACACCTGGATCGAGTTCGCCTATCCGGAGGCGAATCGTTCGCGGATGGTGCGGATCGAGGTGTTCGGGCCAGCCTGTCCGTGATGCGGCCCGCCTACGCCGCTCAGTGCCCGAGCCGCTGCTCCCGCGATGTGGAACTGGCCTGGGGCCGCAACGCGCTTGCGCTGGGCAGCACGTAGGCACGTTCGGATCGGCGGCGGCACGGTCGACGGTGAGTCCGGGGCCCTCGAGCGAGCGGACCGAGACGATGCTGAGCGCGTCGCTGTCGCTGTCCTGCACGTCGAGACCCCGCGGACCTCGACGAAGCTATCGGTCTGTGCGGCGTCCTCGTCCACCGTGATGCTCAGTGAAGGCAGGCTGCTGCTCAGCGAGCCGGTCCACGACGCGAGCGCGCGCGATGCACCGGTCTCGAGTCGAGATACGGAGGTTCGCAGTCGCTCCGTGATCCGTCGGGTCGTCGTCCGGGTCAGTCGCCAAGGCCTTTCGCGGTGATGCTCCGACCGCCCTCGTCGGCGGTGACGACAGGCCGGGCTTTCTGTCCTGGGCGCGCCGTGCCGCGACCGGGCACGTAGCCCAGGCGTTCCGAGATCTCCTCCGCAGCGTCGCGGACCTTGCGGGCGTGCTCCGTGAGGACGTCGTCGGTCATGTGAAAGATCGCGCCCGAGACGCTGATCCCGGCGATCACGCGGCCGCCTGCGTCCCTGATGGGCGCGGCGACGCAGCGGATGCCGATCCCGCGCTCCTCGTCGTCGATGGCGTATCCCTGCGAGCGGACGCGCTCGAGCTGGGCGGCCAGCGCGTCGCGCGTGTGGACGGTCCGATGCGTCAGGCGAGGGAGCTCGCGACCGTCGATCGTGCGGTCCAGCGCGTCGGGCTCCAGGTCGGCCAGGAGAACCTTGCCCAGCGCCGTCGCGTTGGCTGGATGGCGTCCGCCGATCTCGTCGAGGATGCCGAGCTCGCGGTTGGCCTTCTCGAACGCGATGTAGACCACGTCCAGCCCGTCGAGGACGGCGACGCTGACGGTCTGACCGGTCGCGGCCGCCAGCCGGCCCATGTACGGCCTGGCGGCCGTGTCGACCTCGAGCCCGTTCAGGTAGCCGTAGCCGAGATCGAGGACTCTGGGGCCTAGCCGGTAGCGCTGGTTCTCGCGGAGGATGACGCCGTCGTTCTCGAACGTACGGAGGATACGCAACAGCGACGCCTTGTTCACGTCGTGCTCGCGCGCGAGCTCTTCGAGGGTCCAGCCGTCGTTGCGTGCGGCCATGCCCCAGAGAATGCGCAGCGCGCGGGCAAGGGTCTGGACGACGTACTTCTGGTCGTCGTTCGCGTGCTGCACTGGGTCGGCCCCCTTCGTACCTGCATCGTCTCGTCTCGTCGCGATCGACGAACGTCGTGCCGTGCGCTTCTCGTCGGCCGCGTCGCAGCGGCGCGTTCGCCTTCTTGATACGGCATTGAACCACATCGGTGACATGAAATGCGATTTCACGTATACTTTGGCGGCGCCGTCATCCGTCCCGTCGTGCGTCCCGTCACCCGTCCGCGCCGCTCGCGCCGTCAGGGCCGACGGGTCGTGCTAGCCCTGCCGTTCCGCCCCTCTTCCGCCTCTCGCGAGCAGCACCGTTCAGGAGATCCGGCCGTGCCAAACGTCCTCATCTGCAGCTACCTGGAGCCCGAGCACCTCGCGCGGATTCGCGCGGTCGATCCGTCGGTCGACGTCAGCTACCATCCCGACCTGATCCGCACGCCCCGTTACGTCGCCGACCACGTCGGCGAGCCGCTCGAGCGCACGCCCGAGCAGCAAGAGCGCTGGGCGGAGGCGATGGCGAAGGCCGACGTGCTGTTCGACTTCGATTACGTCGAGCCGGAGAGCCTCGTGCGCGACGGGCGGAACGTCCGTTGGGTCCAGGCGTCCAGCGCGGGGATCGGCGGGGTCGTCGAACAGTTCGAGCTCGATCGCTCCTCGGCGACCTTCACGACCGCGGCCGGCGTGCACGCACGGCCGCTGGCCGAGTTCGTGCTGTTCGGCATGCTGGCGTTCGCGAACAACTACCCGCGTGCTCGGCGCCAGCAGCGCGAAGAGCGCTGGGAACGTTTCGTCGGGGGCGAGATCGAGGGCGCTACGTTGGCGATCGTCGGCCTCGGGTCGATCGGTCGCGAGGTGGCACGGATGGCGCGCAGCGTCGGGGTGCGCGTGGTCGGCAGCAAGCGGAGCGTGGACGGCGTCGATGCCGCCGACCTGGGTGTGGACCAGCTGTACGCGTTCGCCGACCTGCACGAGATGGTCGCGGACGCCGACTACGTCTGCCTGGTCGCGCCGCAGACGCCGGAGACCGAGGGCCTGTTCGACGACGCGGCGTTCGCGGCGATGAAGTCCGGCAGCGTGCTGATCAACATCGGTCGAGGTGGGCTGGTGCAGGAGGACGCGCTGATGCGCGCGCTGGACGACGGACCGATCGCTGGCGCCGTGTTGGACGTGACGCCGATCGAGCCGCTACCCGACGGGCATCCGCTCTGGGCGCGCGACGACGTGATCGTGTTCCCGCACTCCGCGAGCACGTCGGTTCGCGAGAACGACAGGCTGACCGAGCTGTTCTGCGACAACCTGCGGGCGTTCATCGACGGACGGCCGCTGAAGAACGTCTACGTGCACGACCGCCGCTACTAAGGACGGCCGTCGACATCGCTCCGGACACGCCCCGACGATCCAGGACGGAGAACGGAGAACGGAGAACGGATGCGGATCGGCCTGATCGGCCTTCATCTCGAGACGGCCGTGCGCAACCCGCTGCCCTCGACGGCGGCCTCGTTCCGCGTCCATCGCGGCCAGGCGGTGTCGAGCGCGCTGGCGGCGGACGAGGTCCGTGCACTGCTCGGTGGCGATCCGCCCGAGTTCGAGCCGATCTGGTACGCCCGGTCGCGACCGGGCGGGCGCTTGGATCGCGCCGATGCCGAGCGGTTGCTGGACGAGATGCGGGCTGCGCTGGCCGCGACCGGTCCGCTGGACGGTCTGTTGCTGGCGCAGCACGGTGGGCTGCGCGTCGCGGAGTCTCGCGACGATGCGCCCGACCGGTCGCCCACCGACGGCGAGGCGCGGGTGGTCACGGCCTGCCGAGAGGTGCTGGGCGCGGGCGTACCGATCGTGGCGTGTTACGACCCGCACGGCGATCCCGGCGATCACGCGCTAGCGATGCTGGACGGGGCGTGCGCCTTCCGAACGGCGCCGCACGTCGACGTGGTCCAGACGCGGGCGCGGGCGATCCGGCTGCTGGTGCGGATCGCGCGCGACGGCCTCAGGCCGTGCGCTCGTCTGGTCCGCGGATCGTTGGTCCTGCCGGGCGCGCTGGCGGAAGGACCGGGCCCGGGGTCGGAGGCGTTCGGCGCCGCGGCCGACATGAGCGACCTGCCCGGGGTGCTGGACGCCTCCTGGCTGCCGGCCAGCCCGTGGACCGACCGGCCCGACGAGCGGTCCGGCGAGCGGCGCGACGAGCGGCACGGCGACCGTCCCGACGAGCGGTCCGGCGCAGGGGCGGGGTTCCTCGTCGTCGCCGAGGACGAGCGCACGGCGCTCCGGGCCGCGCACGACGCCAACGCGCAGGTGCAGCGAAACGCGGCGCGATTCCGTTTCCACGATCGGCTGATCGCCGTGGGCGAGGGGGCACGCCGTGCCGCCCCGGGAAGCCCTGGGAGCGGAGCCGCGTCGCTGAGCGCGACGACGCTGCTCCTCGATGCCGGCGATGCGATCGGTGCCGGGGCGGTCGGTGATCGGTGGGAGGTCGCGCTCGCGCTGGTCGACGCAGGGGCGCGGGACGCTCTGTTCGCGGGGGTGGTCGCACCGGCGCTGGTGGCGCGCTGCCGAGCGGCTGGGGACGGCGCGACGCTTCTCGCGACGGTCGGGCCGGAGCTGGCGCCGGGCGACGCCCAAGACGAGAGGGGTAGACAGGATGCGGGCGAGGCGCGCCACGTCGAGCTTCGCGTGGAGCGCGCCTCGCTGGACCTCGCCGCGTTCGCTTCCGCCGACGACGTCGACGCGCCCCCGCCGGCTCAGGGCGAAGGAGCGCTCGTGACGCTGGGCGGGGTGCGGGTGCTGATTCGCTCGACGCGACGGGAGCTGGCGAGCTGGGCCCAGCTGGCGCCTTTCGTCGGTCCGCTGACGCGCTGGCGCACGGTGGTGGTGAAGGCGACGCGCCGGCCGGCGGGCTTTCCCGCCGACACGGACGCCTGGACGCTGGCGTCGCCGGGCGCGACCGATCACCGCGTCGGGGTCGCCGAGGGGTCGCGGTCGTTGGGCCGCCTTGCAGGCGAGACCCGAACCGACGTACACTCTGAATGAAATTACGTTTTAGTGTCGATCGATCCGCACGATTCCGATCAGCGTTCCGTCTCTCGCACGAGGAGAACCTAGCGGTGAACCGAGCACGCGACTACGTCGGGTACGGCAGCACGCCCCCGGTCTTCGACTGGCCGGGTGGCGCGCGCCTGGCGGTCAGCCTGGTGGTGAACTACGAAGAGGGATCCGAATATTCGTACGCGTTCGGCGACGATCGGCAGGAGAACGCCGGCGAGTGGGGCCCGAAAGAGTTCCCGCCCGGCGTGCCGAACCTGGCGAACGAGTCGTTCTTCGCCTACGGCAGCCGCGTCGGCTTCTGGCGGCTGCTGCGGATGCTCGAGGTGCACGACGTGCCCGCGACGTTCGGCTCATGCGCGGTGGCGCTCGAAGCGAACCCGGCAGCGGCGCGCGCGATCGTCGACGCGTCCCAGGGACACGAGGTCTGCGCGCACGGCTACCGCTGGGAAGAGCACTTCCGCATGAGCAAGGACGAGGAGCGCGAGCGCATCCGCCTCGCGATCGCGTCGCTGCGCGAGATCACCGGTCGGCGCCCGCTGGGCTGGTACTGCCGGACCGCCCCCAGCGTGCACACCCGCGAGCTGCTGGTCGAGGAGGGCGGCTTCGAGTACGACTCCGACGCGTACGACGACGACCTTCCGTACTGGGTCGACGTCCACGACGCGCCCCACCTGGTCGTGCCCTACACCGGCGACGTGAACGACACGCGCCTGTGGCGCGGCGGCGGGTACGAGACCGACTTCGACCGCTACCTGACCGACAGTTTCGACGTGCTGTACGAAGAGAGCCGCCAGACGCCGCGGCTGCTGTCGGTCGGCATCCACATGCGGATCGCCGGCCGTCCCGGCCGGATCGCGGCGCTCGACCGGTTCCTCCGTCACGCCAAGGCCCGTCCCGGCGTCTGGTTCGCCACCCGGCTTCAGATCGCTCGCGCGTTCCGGTCCGCCGTTCCCGCCGCAGCGTCGGCCGCCGGTTAGGACGGCCGCCGCTCGCTCCGGCCGCCGCTCGCTCCGGCCGCTACTCGCTCTGGACGACGCTCGCTTCGGACGACACCACGACGTCACCCGCCCGCCGCTTCCAATCCCTTCGCTCCACGCAGCCGATGCTCTAGCCCGCAGCCCCACGCGAAAGGATTCACGATGAAACGACTCGAAGGAAAGACCACCATCGTCACCGGAGGCGCCTCCGGGATCGGACGCGCGATTGCGATCCGCTTCGCCGAAGAGGGCGCGCACGTGGTGATCATCGACCTGCGTGACGAGCCGCGCGAGGGCGGCACGCCCACCCTCGACGCGATCGTGGGCGCGGGCGGGTCGGCGACGTTCGAGCGTGCCGACGTGTCGAAGTGGGACGACGTCGACCGCGTCGTCGCCAGCGCCGTGAAGGCGCGCGGCCGGCTGGACGTGATGGTGAACGACGCCGCCATCAGTCCGAACACCGACCTGTTGGAGACGACCGAGGAGATCTGGGACCAGGCGATGGCGGTGAACCTCAAGGGCGTGTTTTTCGGCTGTAAGCGCGCCGTGCAGCAGATGCTGGAGCAGGAGCCGGTCGCTGAGGCTCGTGGCCGGATCGTGAACATCTCGTCCCAGCACGGCATGATCTCCTCGCCCGGCAACTTCGCCTACGGCGTCAGCAAGGCCGGCGTGGTCTACATGACGCGCCAGATCGCCGCCGACTACGCCAAGCGGGGCATCGTCTGCAACGCCGTCGCGCCCGGCAAGATCGAGACCGGAAAACCCGGCGCTGCCGCCTCCGAGGAGGCGCTCGCCTACTCGTACGCCCGCACCCCGATGCCACGCCTCGGCAAGCCGACCGACGTGGCGAACGCCGCGCTCTTCCTCGCCAGCGACGAAGCGACCTTCATCACCGGCGAGAACGTCATGGTGGACGGGGGGTGGATGGCTGGCTGACCCCGTCCGGCGCGGCGCCGTGCCGCGCTCGGACCGCGCCGCACCGCAAGGCGGCGCCCGCTCGCGGTCCTGGAACCCGTCCCACCCGTTCTCGGAGGAGGACTCATGATTCGACGTATCGGAACGACCCTCGCCACCATGCTCGCCGTGCTCTCGTTCGGCCTGTTGGGCACGACCTTCGCGCAGGACGACGTCGTCCGCATCGCGCTGAGCGTCGAGCCCGGCTCGCTGGACATGCACGCCGACACGACCACCGCCTCGCTCGACGTCAACCAGGCGATCTACGAGACGCTGCTGCGCTTCGACCAGGACATGAACCTGATCCCGTGGCTCGCGGAGTCGTGGGAGCAGCTCGACGAGACGACCTACCGCCTGAGCCTGCGCGAAGGCGTGACGTTCCACTCCGGCGCGCCGTTCGACGCCGAGGCCGTCAAGTCCCACTTCGACCGGATGCTGGTTCCCGACGATCCCGGTCTGGCGGAGGCATACCTGTTCTTCATCTACGAGACGGTCGTGGTCGACGAGTACACTGTCGAGCTGCGTCTCGACGAGCCGTACGGCCCGACGCTGGCGTACCTGGCGCTGCCGTTCACCGCGATCCAGGACACCGAGGCGTTCGATGAGCGTGGTGCCGACTTCGGCGTGAACCCCAGCGGCACCGGTCCGTTCGTGATGGACAGCTGGAGCCGCGGCTCCGCGCTGAACCTGGTCGCGAACGACGACTACTGGGGCGGCGCCCCCGCGGTCGACGGCCTGCAGTTCCGGATCATCCCCGAGCCCGGGCCGCGCAGCTTCGCGCTCGAGACCGGCGAGGTGCACGCCACCACGCAGCTGTCGATCCAGGACGTCCCGTCGCTGCAGTCCAACCCCGACGTCGACGTGATCGTGCGCCCCGAGCCGCGCCGCATCAGCTGGCTGATCAACACCCGTGACGAAGTCCTCGCAGACGTGGACGTTCGCCGCGCGCTGGCGCACGCGATCGACTACGACATGGTGGTCGAGGCGATCCTAGGCGACTTCGGCAGCCCGCTGCACGGCTTCGTCACGCCCGAGTCGTTCGGCTACCTCGAGACCGAGTTCGAGTACGCTCCCGAGCTGGCCGCCGACCTCCTCGAGGGTGCCGGGTTCGAGCGCAACGCCGACGGCATGTTCGAGCGCGACGGCGAGGTGCTGGGCTTCGACATGCTGACCGGCGACAAGATGCTGCGCGAGCTCGAGCTGTTCGAAGCGATGCAGTCCCAGTTCCGCGACTTCGGCATCGACCTGCGGATCGACCTGATCGAAGGCTCGCAGATCTATCCGAACATCGCCGCCTTCGCCGACCTGTACGGCACCGACGAGGTTCCCGACTTCGACCTTCTGACGATGGACTTCGGCATGCGGACCGGCGAGGCGAACATCGGTCTCGAGACGACGTTCCTCTGCGACGGCTCGCGCAACGCCAGCAACTACTGCAACGAGGAGTTCGACCGCCTCGTCGATGTCGCCGTGTCCGGCGCACCGGAAGAAGAGCGCGAAGCGGCGTACCACGACGCGATGCGGATCCTGGCCGCGGACGTCCCGGCGATCAACCTGTGGCAGCCCGCCTGGGCGATCGCCACCCGCGCCGACCTGTCCGGGTTCGACCTGCACCCGGCCGGCGTGTGGTTCTACGAGGACGTCGCGCTCGACTGAGCGCCTCGTCTGCGCGCCCGGTCGCTTCCTGTCGGAGGCGACGGGGCGCGCGGAACCCCGACGTGCGGAGGGGCGCTTCGGCGCCCCTTCTCCCTCGCCACCCGGGGCGCGCGGCACGGCGCCGCGACCCGCCCGACCGCGTCCGCTCAGGCCCCGCCCGCGCAAGCCCCGCCCGCCCAGGCCCGCTCAAGCAGCACCTATTCCGAGTAGCGCCCGCGGAAACGCGCAGGAAAGGATGGTCCCGTGTTCGCGTATCTGGTTCGACGCCTGATCGACGTGATCCCGGTGCTGTTCGCGATCACGCTGCTGGCGTTCCTGGTCTTCTATCTCGATCCGACCGATCCCGTGGCGATGATCGCCGGCGAGAGCGCGTCCGAGGAGGTCGAAGAGGCGATCCGCGAGCGTCTCGGGCTGGACCAGCCCGCCTGGGTGCAGTACGGCACCTTCGTGCTCAACTCCGTGCAGGGTGACTTCGGAACTTCCTACCGGAGCCGGCAGCCGGTCGCGTCGCACATCTGGCCGGCGTTCCGTGCCACGCTGATCTTCACCGCCGTGGCGATGGTGTTGATGATCGTCATCGGCGTGCCAGCCGGCATCGTGTCGGCCACCCGGCCGTACAGCTGGGTCGACAGCGTGGTGATGTCGTCGGTGCTGCTGGGCTTGTCGGCGCCGATCTTCTGGGTCGGCATCGTACTCATGTATCTTTTCGCCTTCCGCCTCGGCTGGCTGCCGACCGGAGGCTTCTATTCCTGGCAGGCGGTGATCCTTCCAGCGGTGACCCTGTCGCTGCAGTACGGTGCGATCGTCGCCCGCATCACGCGCGCCAGCATGCTGGACGTGCTGGACAACGACTACATCCGGACGGCGCGCGCCAAGGGCGCCTCCGCCCGCGCGGTGTTCTATGGCCACGCGCTGAAGAACGCCTCGCTGCCGATCGTCACGACCATCGGCCTCCAGGTCGCCAGCATGCTGGGCGGCACCATCCTGATCGAGACGGTGTTCGCCTGGCCCGGCGTCGGGCGGATGCTGGTCAACGCGATCTTGGAGCGTGACGCGCCGATCGTGCAGGCGGGCGTGCTGCTGATCGCGGTGGCCGTGCTGGTGCTGAACCTGCTCACCGACCTTCTGTACAGCGTGCTCGACCCGCGCGTGAGGCTGTCGTGAGCCGCAACGACGTGAACGGCACCGACGGGGGCGTCACCGACGGGGGCGCCACCGACCCGGCCGCGACCGGGCCCGAGACGGCTGCCTCGCGCCGCGGCGTCGAGACGCGCCGATTCCTGCGCAAGCTGTTCCGCAACAAGGCCGTGCTGGTCGGCTTCGTGGTGCTCGTCGCGTTCATCGCGATGGCGCTCCTGGCCCCGTGGATCACGCCGACCGACCCGCTGGACGGCGACCTGAGCCTGCGCTTGGCGCCGCCGTCGGCCGAGCTGCCCTTCGGCGCCGATCATCAGGGCCGCGACATGGTCAGCCGCGTGATCGCCGGCTCACGCGTCGCGATGCTGGTCGGGTTCGTCGCCGTCGGGATCGGCTTGGTGTTCGGCGGCCTGCTGGGGATCGTGGCCGGCTACTTCGGCGGGCGCCTGGACGCGCTGATCATGCGCGTCATGGACGTCATCCTGGCGTTCCCGTGGCTTCTGCTGGTCATCGCGGTGGTCAGCCTGCTGGGCCCCAGCCTCACCAACGCGATGCTGGCGATCGGCGTGACGATCGTGCCGCAGTACGCGCGGCTGTTGCGCTCGGTGGTCGTGTCGACCCGCGAGAAGGACTTCGTGTTGGCGGCGTCCGCGCTGGGCGCTTCGCACGCGCGTATCCTCTGGGCGCATGTGGCCCCGCACACGCTGGGGCAGACGATCGTGCTGTCGACCGTGTCGCTGGGCAAGGCGATCCTGGCTGAGGCCGGCCTCAGCTTCCTGGGCCTCGGTGTCCAGCCTCCGACGCCGTCGTGGGGCATGATGATCGCGGTGGGGCAGGACTACCTGCGCAGCCACCCGCACCTGTCGATCGTCCCCGGCGTGGCGGTCATGACCGTCGTGGTGGCGCTGAACCTGTTCGGCGACGGCTTGGCCGACGCTCTCGATCCGACCCGAAGGCGGCGCTGAGCGGCGCGGGCCGCGCGGCCCTTACCGACACGGACGCCCATCCCGACCACCCCGACCACGCCGACCATCCCATTTCGTCCCCGCAAGGAGCCAACCATGTCCACCCTCATCACTGGTGCCGCCGGATTCGTCGGCCTGAACCTGACCGAGGCGCTGCTGAGCGCTGGCCGCGACGTCGTCGTGTACGACGCCCGCCCCGAGATGCCCGAGGACGCCCAGCGGGCGTTCGATGGCCTGCAAGGCACGCTGAGCTACGTGCGTGGCGACGTGCTGGACCGCGACGCGCTGCGCGCCGCCTTGGCCGACCACGACGTAGACACCGTCGTGCACGCCGCCGTGATCACGCCCGGTCCCGAGCGGGAGCGCGACCACGGTAGCCGCATCGTCGAGGTGAACCTGATGGGCACCATGGCGATGCTGGACGCCGCGCGCGAGCAGGGCGTGCGGCGGCTGCTCTACCCCAGCTCCGCCTCGGTGTACGGCGACACCTCGTTCGAGGAGCCGCGGCTGGAGGAGACCACCACCCACCCCGTTCCCAACGCGCTGTACGGCATCGCCAAGTACGCCGCCGAGCGCGCGGTGCTGCGCGCGCGCGAGCTGTGGGGGATGGACAACCTGACCGCTCGCGTCGGCGCGGTGTTCGGACCGTGGGAGCACGACACCGGCCTGCGCGACACGCTGAGCGGACCGATGCAGGCGTCGCGGTCGGCGGTGCTGGGCGAGGAGGTCGTGCTGAAGCGTCCCGGACCGCGCGACTGGGTGTACGCCAAGGACGTCGCGAACGCGCTGATCGCGCTTCTGGACGTCCGGGCGCCCAAGCATCTGCTGTACAACATCTCCGGCCCGCAGCTGTGGACCGTCGCCGACTGGTGCGAGAAGCTGGACGCCACCGTCGACGGCTTCTCTTGGCGCTACGCCGAGGAGGGCGAGGAGCCCACTATCCCTGTCGGCGATCGCGACCGCTCGCCGCTGGCGACCGAGCGGCTGCGCAGCGAGATCTACCAGCCGCGCTTCGATCTGGACGCGTCGTTCGACGACTACCAGGCGTGGATTCAGCGGACCTCGACGTTCTGGACCGCATCGTGAGCGTCGCCGAGCCGTTCGACCTCGCCGTCATCGGCGACGTGGTCCAGCCCGGCGGACGGGTGCTGCCGGGCGGCTGCATCGCCGTGCGGAACGGCGTCATCGAGGCGGTCGCGGCGCGGCCCCTCCCGGCGGTCCGCACCGTCGACGCGCGCGGCCGGCTGCTGCTGCCGGGCGCGATCGACGCGCACGTGCACACC
>JBHEOT010000054.1:11627-11898 GCA_046260675.1 Trueperaceae bacterium
GCCGCGAGGCGTACGTCGACGTGGCGCTGTGGGCCACCTTCGCTCCCGAGGAGCGGGACGACCTCGACCTGATCGACGGCCTCGTGGAGGCGGGCGCGTGCGGGTTCAAGGCCTCGCTGATCGGGGTCGACCCGGTGCGCTTCCCTCGCATTCCCGACGGCCGGCTTCTGGACGTGCTCCAGCGGATCGCGACGCTGGACCGGCCGTTCGCGGCGCACCAGGAGAACAAGGAGATCGTCGCCTCCCGCAGCGCTCGCGTGCTGCGCGAGGC
>JBHEOT010000055.1:0-11361 GCA_046260675.1 Trueperaceae bacterium
CCGCCTGCCAGAACAGGTCGATGCGACCGCTCGCGAATCGGCAGAAGTCGTGGCAACAGGCGCCGCTGGCGCGCACCCCGGCGGTGGCGGCCGCGAGCGCACCGAAGGCGGCCACGTGGGCCGGGTTGCGCGCCGATTCGGCGGTGAAGTTCGTCGCCACCAGCGCGTACGCCAGCGAGCGCGGCTCGCTGGCGCGCAGCCGGACGCTCTCGCGCCACGCCCCGCCCCCCTTCACCGCCCAGTAGGTAGCGTCCTCGCCGGCGTCGTAGATCACGCCCAAGACGCTCTCGCCGTCGACGACCAGGCCGATCGACACGCAGAACGAGCCCGCGCCCCGGACGAAGTTGTGGGTGCCGTCGATCGGGTCGATCACCCACGTGGGCGCGCCCACCACGGACTCGTCGAGCCCCTCCTCGCCCAGGAAGCCGATGTCGGGGGCGACCCGGCGCAGCGCCGTCACCAGGCGCCGCTGCACCTCCGCGTCGCCGAACGTGACCACGTCGCCCGGGCTGGACTTCGAGGCCACGTCCAGGACGTCCTCGCCGGCGTGGTGCCGGGCCGCCAGGTCGCGCGCCCAGCGACCGGCGGCGAGGGCGTGCGGCGCGACCGCGTCCTTGAGCACGAGCAGATGCGGGAGGTCGAAGGCGGTGGGGGCGGGGGCGTCGGACATGCCTCGATGCTACGCCGGGGGCTCCGTGACCGGGACCATTCCCCCTCGCGGCCCGCACCGACGCCCGGTACCCTCCGCGCGGAGGTGGCCGTGTGAAGGTCCTCTGGATCGTGCTCGTCGTCCTGGTGGTCGCGGTCGCCGCCGTCGCGATCGGCCTGCGCATCGCGCCGAAGCCGCTGCCCCGGTTCGCCGGCGCCGAGCCGACGCTCGCCACCGTGCCGCTGCCGGACGGCCTCCCGGCGCCGGTCGCACGCTGGTACGGCGACCTTTACGGCGACGCGGTTCCGGTGATCGAGAGCGCGGTGATCAGCGGCTTCGCGACGCTGCGCCTGATGGGCATCACCTTCCAGGGACGCTTCCGCTTCATTCACGACGCCGGGAACGCCTACCGCCACTACCTCGACACCACCGTGTTCGGCCTGCCGCTGCTGCGGGTGAACGAGTGGTTCCAGGGTGGGAACGCGCGCTTGGAGCTGCCGTTCGGCGTCACCGAGGGCGAACCCAAGGTCGACCAGGCGGCCAACCTAGGCCTCTGGGCCGAGTCGCTGTGGTTCCCCTCGCTGTTCCTCACCGATCCGCGGGTGCGCTGGGAAGGAATCGACGAGGAGACCGCGCTGCTGGTGGTGCCTGGGCCGGAGGGCGAGGAGCGCCTCGTCGTCCGCTTCGACCCGGACAGCGGCCGACCGACGCTGCTCGAGGCGATGCGCTACCGAGAGGCCGACGACGAGGCCAAGACGCTCTGGCTCAGCCACGCCCGCGGCTGGGGCGAGGTGGGCGGGCGCACGGTCATGACCGACGCCTCGCTCACGTGGTTCGGCGACGGTGCCCCGTGGGCCCAGTTCGACGTCGACGAGGTGCTCTACGGCGTCGACGTCGCCGAGGCGCTGGACGGCCGGGGGCCCTGAGGCCGACCCGGCGGCCGGTCAGTTCAAGCCGAACGCCGCCCGCAGTTCGCCGTTGACCCGTGCGGCCAAGGTGTCGGCGCCGGCCGTGTGCTGGACGATCACTTGCGAGCGGTTCTCACCGGCCGGCGACACGACGACGGTGAGCCACTCCATCCGGGTCGAGGCACGCCGGAACAGACCGCCGGGCGTCGTCACCTCGGTCTCGGCACGGACGAAGCCGCCCTGCGTGTCCGCGTCGGTGATCAACCAGCCGGTCGAGTCGTCGAGGCCGGGGGACGTCGAGATCGCCTCGATCGCCTCGCTCATGATCGCGAGCGGCTCCGCGGCGTAGAAGACGGGGTCGGACGCTGGCACGGTCCGAGCGGTCGGGGCGCAGGCGGCGAGGACGAGGGCGAACGGGATCAGCCAGAGGACCCAGGTGCGTTGCATTTTGGTCTACCTCCGCTCGCAAGGTAGCAGGGGGCAGGACCGCGGCGATGGTCAGTTGAGCGGCGCGCCACGGCCGGACCCGGGCGCGATGCGTAGGCGATGTCAACGGTCTCGACGCCGCCCGGGCGCTGAGCGGCCGGGCTGCCCGAGGCGCCGGCCTCAGCGCTCCTTGCGCGACTGCGCCATCACCGACGCGGCCAGCTTGCGGGTGACGTCGGCGTACCGCTTGCCGCGCATGACCATCGCGGCCTTCTTCTCGGCCTCGGACGAGGTCTCGCGCGACGCGTCGCGCTGCGAGAGCGCGGACGCGGCCAGGCTCTTCTGGATCTTCGAGGCGCGCGGGTCCTGCATCACCTGGGCGGCGAGGGCCGCCATCGACTCGGACGTGACCTTGGTGTTCTTGGCGCCGCCCTTGGGGGCGGACGCTTTCGCGGTCGGCTTCTTCGCGCCTGCGGATTTCTTCGCCATGGTCGACCTCCTCGAGGGTTCGTTCGCATGGAGCATACCCGTGCCGTGCGCGCGGGTGTAAAGCGACCTGCTCGTGGTCCTCTGCGGCACCCCGACCACCCAGCCCGTCGCCACCGCCGGCACCCGGTGCGGAGGACCGACGGCGCCGCGTTCGGCAGGGGCGCCCGCCTCTGGCAGCACCGCCCGTGCAGCACCGACCATGAGCTCCGATACGCCCGGACGCCCCCGCGTCCGCGACCCCCGAGGAGGACGACCCCGCATGAACCGCACGCTCCGAACCCTGGCGATCGCCACCGCGCTGCTCGCCGGCGCCGCCTTCGCCCAGCCCAACCCCGTCGGCAGCTGGCAGGGCGCGATCGAGTTGCCCGGCGCGCAGCTCGAGATCCGCGCCCGGTTCACGCTCGACGACGCCGCGCTCGCCGCCACGCTCGACATCCCCGCGCAGGGGCTCATCGACTTCGCGCTCGCGCCCGTCGCGCTCGAGGGCGACGCGCTGCGCTTCGGCATGCCCGGCGTTCCCGGCGACCCGATGTTCGAGGGCACGATCGCCGGCGACCGCATCGAGGGCACCTTCACCCAGGGTGGCCAGGCCTTCGCCTTCGCCCTCGAGCGCACCGAAGCCATCGACGTGCGTCCGCAGGAGCCGCTGCCGCCGTTCCCGTACCTCGCGGAAGAGGTGACCCTCAAAAGCGGCGACGTGACGCTCGCGGGCACGCTCACGCTGCCCGAGGGCGAGGACCGCGTGCCCGCGGTGCTGCTGATCACCGGCAGCGGGCCGCAGGACCGCGACGAGGAGATCGTCGGCCACAAGCCGTTCCTGCTCATCGCCGACCGCTTGACGCGCGCCGGCTTCGCCGTGCTGCGCGTCGACGACCGCGGCGTGGGCGGCAGCTCCGGCAGCGACACCGACGCGACCTTCGCCGACCTCGCCGCCGACGTGGGCGCCGGGCTCGACCTGCTCGCTGCGCACCCGCGCGTCGACGCCGCCGCCATGGGCCTGTTGGGCCACAGCCAGGGCGGCTACCTCGCGCCGTACGTCGCCGCCGAGCGCGACGACGTCGCGTTCGCGATCTTGATGGCTGGACCCGCGGTCGACGGCTTCACCGTGCTCGAGGTGCAGAGCGAGCTCATGATCGCCCGAACGCTCGCTGGGCAAGGGGCATCGCAGGACGCGATCGACGCCGCGGTCGCAGGTCAGCTCGACTTCTTGCGCGCGCTGAACGCGCTCCTCCAGGCCGAAGACTTCGATGGCGTCCGCGCGCTCGTGCGGGAGCGCGTCGAGGCGGAGATCCCCGCCGACCAGCGCCCGCCGAGCGACGAGTTCGAGGCGTTCATCGCGATGCAGCAAGAGGGCATCGTCAGCTCCTCGTTCCGCGCGTTCCTCGCCTTCGACCCGCGCCCGTACCTCGAGCAGCTCGAGGTCCCCACGCTGGCCCTGTTCGGGAGCCTGGACTTCCAGGTCGACGCCGTCCAGAGCGAGGGCCCGATGCGCGAGGCGCTGGCCGGCAACCCGGACGCGACGGTCGTGACCTTCGAGGGCCTCAACCACCTGATGCAGCCGGCGACGACCGGGCTGCTCGAGGAGTACGGCTCGATCGAGGTCACGATGGACGAGGTGGTGCTCCAGACCATCGTCGACTGGGCGAGCGCGCGCTTCGTGAACCGCTGAACGGCTTCATGCAGCGCACGCCGGACGGCGCCGCGTACTGGCGGGTCTGACGGAGGTCGTGCCCCCGTCGGCCGCACCACCTCCCACCCACGATCCGCTGCGTACGGTGCCGGCATGGAACCCATGCGACCCGTCCTCCTCGTCGTGATCGCCAGCACCCGCCCCGGGCGCGTCGGGCTCCCCGTGGGCACGTGGGTGGCCGAGCGCGCCCGCGCCCACGGCGCCTTCGAGGTGCGCGTCGCCGACCTCGCGGAAGTCGCCCTGCCGCTCCTCGACGAACCCCACCATCCGCGCTTGCAGCGCTACGAGTTCGATCACACCCGGCGCTGGAGCGAGATCGTGGCCGCTGCCGACGCCTTCGCCTTCGTCGCGCCCGAGTACAACCACGGGATCGTGGCACCGCTCAAGAACGCGCTCGATTACCTGGTGCTCGAGTGGCGCCGCAAGCCCGCCGGGATCGTGAGCTACGGCGGCGTGTCGGCCGGCCTGCGCGCCGCGGGCCAGCTCAAGCAGGTGCTCGCGGCGCTGCAGGTGGTGCCGGTGGGCGGCGGCGTGCCCATCCCGATGATCGGGCAGCGCGTCGAGGACGGTGCCGTGGTCGCGAACGAGCCGATGGAGAAGGCGGTCGACGCGATGCTCGACGAGCTCGCGACCTGGCACGGAGCGTTGGCGCCGCTGCGCGAAGGCTGACGACGCGCGCGTCCGTCGCGATCCCCTTCCGACGCCTTGGTCGTGCGACGGGCGCGCTACCGAGGCGGTACGCCGGGTCCTCGGGCATCGGCAGGATGCGGACCGACCAGGGCAAGCCGGCCCCGGAGGCGTGCTTCGGCGCGACGCTTCAGTAAACTTGCAAATCAAAAGTCGCGCTTTTAGATTGCAAGGTTACTGAAGCGTTGCGAAGGACGCCTTCCCGACGCCGGGCACCACCACCGCGCAGGTGTGGGATCGGTCTCGGCTGCGACGCCGCGGCCGGGTCGACCCAGCCGCGGCGCGCATACCGGCACCGCCGGCGTCAGCGCACCTCGCGCACGTCCATCCCGTTGCCGGCGAAGGTGTTCTCGACCCCCTGCGCCACGCCTTGCGACTCGAGCCGCACGCCCGACTCGGCCCCCTCGATCGCGTTGCGCTCCAGCGTCGCCGTGGCGTCGCCACCCACCAGCACCCCGTTGACGACGTTCGCGCGCAGGGTGCTGTCGCGCACGATCACCGCCGCCCCCTCGATCGCGGCGACGCCGTTCGACGCGTGGCCCGAGACCTCGCTGGTCTCCACCACGGCGCGCGCCGTGCCGGAAAGCACCACCCCGGAGTGGCGGTTCCCCACCACCCGCACGTCGGTCAGGAAGGCGGTGGCCTCGCCGGTCAGCCACACGCCCATCTCGTTGCCCTCGAACGCGCCGCCGGTCACGTCGGCGCTCGCGCCGCCGTCGACCCACAAGCCGCGCTCCGCGTGCCCGGCCACGACCGTACCTTCGATCGCGACGCTGCCCGACTGCGCCACCACCACGCCGTGGGCCACGCCGTCGCGCAGCTCGGCCTCGTAGATCCCGGCGCGCGCCTCGCCGCCGACGAAGATCGCGCCGGCGTTGCCGACGAAGCGCCCCCCTTGGATGGCGAGCTGTCCTCGGTCGGAGACCGAGGTGTGGGCGAAGCCGCCGTTGCCGCTCACGTCGACGCCGTCGAGCACGAGCGTGCCGGCGCCGCGCACGGTGAACGCGCCGCCGGGGCTGCCGGTGACCGAACTGTCGTGCACCGCCACCTCAGCCGAGTCCGAGACGAACACGGCGGACCACGAGCGCTCGAGGTCGGGGCGTGCGGCACCGTTGACCTCGAAGCGCATGCCGCGCACGACCACCGTCGCGCCGCCGCCGACGCCGAGGGCCGTCGCCGGGGCGGCCCGCAGCACCCCGCCGGTGAAGGATGCCCGAGCGTTGTCGCCAACGCGGATCGACTCGAGGTACTGGCCCGCCTCGACGTCGAGCACGCCGTTCCCGCCGAAGGCGGTCTGCACGAAGTCGGCCTGCGCCTCGCCGATCAGCGCCACCCCCTGAGCGAACTGGTCCAGGAACACGCCGCCCCCCACCTCGATCTGCGCCCGCCCGCTGGCGACGAGGCCGCGGTGGCCGTCGATCACTTGCGGCGTGACGAGCTGCAAGGTGGCGTCGTCGAGGACCTCGATCGTGTTGCCCGCGTTGCGCGCGAACACGACGTCCTCGGTCACCGCGTTCGAGGTGCCCTGGAGCACCAACGCCGAGCCGTGGCCGCCGGGCCGCCAGGGATCGGGGGTCTCGAGGGTGCCTGCCTCGGCGAACCCCAGGTCGATGCTGCGCAGGCCGAGGGTGCCGTTGCGCACCACGATCAGGTCGGCGGGGCCGTCGCCGGCCCACACCATCCGCAACCCTTCGAGGTGCACGGAGGTCCCCTCGCCGACGCGCACCGCGATGGGGCCACCGTGCATCTCGAGCTGGACGCTCTCGCGCCCCATGCCGACGATCGTGACCTCGCCGGCGGCGACGAGCGGCTCGGGCACCGCGTACGTGCCGGGCACGATCTCGTACGCCCCGCCGACCGCGAAGGCGGCGAGGAGCTCGTCGACGCTGTCGATCACCTGAACTTGGGCGTGCGCGAGACCGAAGGCGATGCCGAAGACCGCGCACGCGGCGATCCGGCGCACCCGGCGCGCGGCCGGGAGCAGTGGGTTAACTGGTGACTGCTGCATGGGAGTACCTTTCGTCGCCCCTCCAGGGGGGGTCGTGGCAAGCACGTCGGGTTCTACGTGGCTCAGGGGGTCTCGACGACCTCCGTCTCGACCACCTCCGTCGCCACGTCCTCGTAGGTGTTCGTGCCGACCACGGGCTCGGCGCCGGACGCGACCTCCAAGCCGATCGGGCTCCCGCGGACGGTGTTGCCGTCGAAGGTGCCCGCGCCGGTCTCGTCGAACCAGGCCCCGCGCTGGGCGTTCGCCTCGAGCAGGTTGCCCGCCACGGTCGCCACGGCCTCGCCCGCCACCACGACGCCCGCCCAACCGTTGGCGCGGACGCGGTTGGCGACCGCGTCGCCGGCGGAGGCGTCCAGGAACCCGATGCCGGTGCGCTCGTGGTCGACCACGTCGGTGTCTCGGACGATCAGCGTGGAGGCGTCCATCGCGACCAGACCCGAGCGGTTGCGCGCGACGGTGGTCCCTTCGACGTGCGCTCGGCCGAAGCCGTACAGCGCGACCCCGAAGTTGGCGTGGTCCTCGATGCGCCCGCCGCGCACGTCGACGAAGCCGCTCTCGTCGACGATGACCCCGTCACCGGCGCCACCGGTCATCGCCACGTCCACGAGCACCACGCGCCCGCCCTCGCCGGCGTAGAACGCCCCTTCGTTGTCGGCGAAGCGACCGCCCTCGACGCTCAAGGTGGCGTTCCCGACCACGTACGTGTGCGCCCAGGTGCCGGTGCGTTCGACGGTGGCGTCGATCAGCGTGACGTTCGCCGCGCCGAAGACCTCGAAGGCACCGCCCGGATGGTCGCGGAACGTATCGCCCCCTTCGAGGCGAAGGGTGGCCTGATCGCCGACGGACACGGCCGAGATCAGCTCCTCTTCGCTGGCGATGCCGTTCTCCACGAACAGGTTGCCGCCGCCGGTCGCCTGCGCGCGCCCGCGCAGCGCCAGCGCGTAGAGCAGATGGCCGTACAGCTCGACGCCGCGCAGCGTGACGACCGCGTCGTCCTGCGCGACGACCCCAGCGCCGTCGCCCGTGAGCAGGGCGTCCGCCAGGTGCAGGCGCGCGGAGTCGCGGACCAGGGCGGCCATGCGCTCGTTCCGGCCGATCCCACCGCCCAGGACGTCGACCTGCGCGTCGCCCGTGACGTGCAGGCCGCGGCCGTAGCCCAGGGCGTCGTCCTCCGCGGCATCGGGCACGCCGACGGCGAGGCCCACCGCGACGCCGTCGAGGGTCAGGTGGGCGTCGTGCACGCCGACGACGTCGCCGGGCGCTTCGCCGTCGTACGCCAGGCGGATCCCGACGATGTGGACGTCGGCGCCCCCCTCCACGCGCAGGCCCTCGGGCGCGCCCTGCAGAAGGAGCGTCGCCGCCAGCGGCTCGACGCCGCGCAGCTCGAGGTCGTGGCCGACCACCAGCGGTTCGGTGATCACGTAGTCGCCGGCCTCCACCAAGACGATCCCGCCGGCGGCCACCGCGGCCACCAGGGCCTCGGCGGTCGCGACCGTCGGGGCGTCGTCCCCTTGCGCCGACGCCATCGTGGCGGCGAGCAGCACGCACGCGATCGCGATCAGGCGCCGGATCATCGGGCGTCGCTCACGTCGGTGCCGACCTCGACGAACGTGTTCGCCGCCGCAGCGCGCACCACCCGGCGGTCGCCTCGACGCGAGGCGATCCGCCTCACGGGGCGACCGGGCCGTACGTGCCGTCGATCGCGATCGCGGTCGCGAGCGCGTCGGCGAGCGACATCCGCGGCAGCCAGACGGCCGAATCGACGTCCAGGTCGGCCGCTTGCAGGTTCCAGCCGAAGAAGCCGCGCACCGTGTTCGCCCACGAGTCGACCGCCGCGACCTCCTCCTCGGCCGCGTTCCGATCGATCACCACGCGCGCGCCGTAGGCCGCGCCCCAGGCGTCGGAGATCGCGTAGCCGGGATCCGCGCGCACGTTGCCGAACGCGTCGTACACCTCGAGCGCCCAGTCGGCCAGGTTCTCGAGGTCGATGACGGTGTCGAACTCCTGGTAGTCGCCCATCGCGTTGGCCAAGAAGACGTTGTCGGTGAGCACCAGGTCGCTCGCGCGCCGCGCGTTGTCGAGGCCGAAGGCGTCGCTGAACGCGAGCACGCTGTTGGCGATCTCGACGTGGATGCGGCCCTCGAGCGCGACCGCCGAGCCGCCGATCGTGCCGAACGGGTCGTGCTTCTCGGTGAAGAGCGCCGCGTTGTGCCGGAACGCGTACCGCGGGAAGTCCTCGGGGTCGTCGGCCGCGATGGCGGTGGCGAGGTGGAAGCCGAAGCCGGTGTTGTTGACCGCCAGCGAGTGCTCGACGGTCACGTCCGCCGCCGCGCCCGGGAAGAAGGCGAACGCCCCCTGGGTGGGCGCGGTGTTCATGACGATCACGTGCCGGACGACGATCGTGCTGGTGACGCCGGTGCGGATGTTCAAGCCACCGGACTCGGGGGTGGGGGTGTGCGCCGGCGTGCCCTGCCGGATGATGCGCAGCTCGTCGTCGCCGGCGTAGTAGTTGCGGTCGCCGTGGTCGATCACCAGGCCGTCGACCACCACGCGGTGCTCGGTCTCCTCGCCGCGCGCCACCATCAGGCGGGTGGCGAAGCCGCTGGTGTCGATGGTCAGGCGCGTGTCGGTCGTGAAGTTGTCGGCGTTGTGCACGCCGGTGAGCACGGTGACGTGCGCGCCCCAGGGGTCGCGCGCCGAGAAGTCGGGGGCGAAGCCGCCGTAGATCTCGACGGGCACCTCGATGCGGTCGGCGCCGCTGTCGGCGCGCCCGTTGAAGACGCCGCCGGTGATGCAGACGACGTCGCCGGGCTCGAGGTCGCCGGCGATGTTGCCCAGGTCGCGCGCGGGGCGCTCGAGGGTGGCGACGCGGCCGCTCCCCTCCTCGCTGACGTACTTGGTGCACGCCTGCGCGAGCGCGGGCGTACCGGCGACGAGCGTCGCCGCGAGCGCCAGGAGGACGTGTCGAATGCGTGGGTGGTGCATGAGGACCTCTTCCCGCCCCGGTGCGGGGCACGAGCGGCTCAAGAGGGCGGGTCGGTCGGCTCGCTGCGCGCGCCCACCGCCTCGTCGAGGAACGCCCACGCCGCCACCCAGGTCTCGAACTCGAGCACCTCGCCCGACCGCAGGTCCTGCAGCCGCACGCGCGTGCCGTGGTCGTCGCCTTCGGTGAACCGAACGAGGTAGCTGCCGACGAGCCGCTCCTTGGCCATGCGGCCAAGTTAGGCGGCCGGCGTTTCGTCGCCGTTTCGTTCGCGGATCAGGCGTCGAGGAGCAAGCGGGTGACGATCGGTTCGAGCGCCTGAGGATCGGGCGCCGGATCGTCGGGGAGCTCGGGCCGCAGCGCGCGGGCGCGCTCGCGCACGCTCGGCGGCGCGACCGGGTGCCGCCACACCGCCGCGGCCGCCGCGTCGCCCAGCCCGCGCCGGTCGGTGCCATCGAGCGCCGGCACGAACGCGACCAGCACCTGCAGCAGCCGGGGCAGCGCCTCCGCGTCGCGCGCGATGCGCAGCGCGGGGCGCAAGAAGGCGTCGGCGCGCTCGGGCGTGCCGCGCTTGACCTGCAGGTCGCCGAGGTTCTTGAGGGTGACGATCTGCCCCAACACGTCGCCCACCGCCTCCTTGACCGCGAGGCTGGCGCGCCCCATCGCCTCGGCCTCGTCGAGCCGCCCGAGCTGGCCGTACAGCACGAGCAGGTTGTTCTGCACCGACGACACGCCGCGCGGGAACGCGAGCCGCTCGTACACCTCGAGCGCGCGCTCGTAGCGACGCGCGGCCTCTTCAAACTCGCCGCGCACGTCGGCGAGGTAGCCGAGGTTGTTGAGCGCGGTGGCGCGCGACAGCTCGTCGCCCACCCGCTCGAACAGCGCGACGCAGCGCAAGAAGCGCGCCTCGGACGCCTCGAAGCGCTCCTGCATCGCCTCCATGCTGCCGAGCGAGTTGAGCACGTTGGCGAGGTCGGCGTCGTCGCCGATCGCTTCGAACGCCGCGATCGCGCGCAGGTACACGGCTTCCGCGGCGTCGAAGTCGCCCTGCAGCTGCAGGACGTCGCCGAGGCAGCGCTGCGCCCGCCCCGCGAGGTCGCTGCGCCCGGCGCGCTGCGCGCGCGCCTCGGCGGCCTCGGCGAAGGCGCGCGCCGCGACCAGGTCGCCACGCTCGCGCGCGGTGGTGGCGGCGGCGCTCTCGACCGTGGCGCGCACGTCGTCCACCAGCGGGCCGTGCGCGTCGGCGAGGCGCGCGAGCGAGGCGTCGCACAGCGCGCTTCCCTGGCGGTAGTGGCCGTGCAGGTCGTAGAAGTCGAAGAGCGGCTTGGCGACCTCGAGCGCCCGAGCGTGCTCGCCGGTATCGAGCAGCCGCAGCCAGGCGCGCTCGAGGTTCGCGAGGTCGGGGGCGAGCGCCAGCAGCGCTTCGCTCGCGCCCACCGTGGGGCGCTCGCCCACGTCGCGCAAGCGTCCGGCGTAGTGCGCGGCGTGGGCGTCGTGAGCGGCCGCTGCGAGGTCCGGGTC
>JBHEOT010000056.1:0-10611 GCA_046260675.1 Trueperaceae bacterium
GCACCACCTGGTCACGCCGCCCCTCGAGCACGCGCCCGAGGAACGCCTCGCTGTCGGTCCCGCCGTAGACGTTGGCGGTGTCGAGGAAGGTGACGCCGACGGCGATCGCGGCGTCGACGACCGCGCGGGTGGTCGTGAGGTCGAGCCGGCCGCCGAAGTTGTTGCAGCCGAGGCCGACTTCCGAGACGTGCAGCGGGCCGAGCGGGCGGGTGCGCATGGAGCCTCCTAGGTTCGCGCCGAGCCTACGCCGGTCGCCCCACCACGAAGGTCATCGCGCCGCCCTCGAGCACCGTCACGTGCGGGCGCAGCAGCATCAGCGCGGTCTCGGGGAAGGGCGCACGGAAGGTCTCGACCGGCTCCATCGTCCCCAGGTCGTGCAGCACGCCGAGCTCGGTGCCCTCGGGCACCACGGTGCCGATGGCGTCTTGGCGCAGCGTCGGGACGTAGACGCCGCCGCGCGACGGCCGCAGGACGGTCAGCCCCTCGACCTTGCGCGCCGCCTCGGGGTCGGGGAGGCGCGGCGTCAACACGCCGACGTGCGCGAGGACCCGGTCGACGCCGTCGGCCAGCCGGTCGCGCCAGGCGAGCTCGTCGACCGAGCGGCCGCCCATCTCCACCGCCACGACCTTGGCGCCGCGCTCCGCCGCCATGCCGGCGAGGTGGCCCGATCGGAGCGGCATGTCGACGACGAAGGGGGCGCCGATCGCGTCCGCGAGCGCTTCGGAGCCCGGGAAGCGGAAGGTGAAGGCGTTGACGCACCAGCTGCCGCCGCCGTGCAGGTCGACGAGCGCGTCGGTGCCCTCGGTCACGGTGGTCAGCGCGGCGCCGAGGCGTTCGGTGTGGGAGCCGTCGGCGTTGCCGGGGAAATAGCGGTTGAGGTCGAGGTGGTCGAGCGGCGACCCGCGCCGGTCGGCGGCGACCGCGGTCGGGTTGGCGGCCAGCACGACCCGCAGGCGGCCGGTCAGCTCACCGAGCGGACGGTCGAGCACGCGCTGCACCGCGAGCGCGCCCCACGGGCCCTCGTCGCCGTGGATGCCGCACGTGACGACGGCGAGCGGCCCGCGCTCGCCGACCTCGGCCCAGCGCAGCGCGACGCTGCCGGTAGCGGCTTCGTGCGGAAGGTCGACGCTCGACCAATGGAGCGCGGAGCGGAGGGTGGACGTGGGCATAGGCGACCTCCAGGGCGCGGCACCGGAGATCGGCGCCCGCACGGGTGAAACGACGTTTCAACAGAGGCGAGTGTACGGGACGACCGCGCACGCCGCAAGGCGGTGGTCGGGACCGCTGCTCAGGCTTCGGCGAGCGCGCGCGGATGCCCGAAGCGGGCGGAAGCCTGGGCGGTAGCGTCGAGCAGCCACTCGCGGTAGCGCGGGAACACGTCCTCGGTCATGTGGAAGATGGGGCCGGCGACGCTGATCGCGCCGATCGCGCGGCCGTCGGCGCGCCGCACCGGCGCCGCGACGCAGCGGATGCCGATGCCGCGCTCCTCGTCGTCCACCGCGAAGCCTTGCCGCCGCACGACGTCCAGGTGCCGCAGCAGCGCGTCCGGTTCGGTGATCGTTCGATGGGTCAGGCGGACCAGTTCGCGCCCGCCGACCAGGTCGGTCGCCTCCGCCGGGTCGAGGTCCGCGAGCAGCACCTTCCCGAGCGCGGTGGCGTTCGCGGGGTGGCGCCCGCCGATCTCGCCCTGGATGCCGATGTCCTGCTGCGCCCGCTCGATCGCGACGTAGACGATCTCGAGCCCGTCTCGAACGGCGAGGCTGATCGTCTGGCCGGTGCGCTGCGCGAGGTTTTCCATGAACGGCCTCGCGACGCCCGTGAGCTCGAGGCCACGGAGGTACCCGTGGCTGAAGTCGAGAACGCGTGCGCCCAGGAAGTACTGGTCGTGGTCGCGGCGCACCACGCCCTCGTCCTCGAGCGTGCGCAGGATGCGCAGCAGCGACGCCTTGGCGATGCCGAGCGAGGCGCCCAGCTCATCGAGGCTCCACCCCTGGACCCGCCCTGCGAGCGCGCCCAGCACGTGGATGGCGCGCGCGAGGATCTGGACGGTGTACTTGCCGTCGGTGGACGAGGCGTCGGTCTGGGCTTCGCTGCGCATGGACGGGGACTCCTGGCTCCTGGCGGCGGCCGTTCTGGAAAGCGGCCGCGAACCGAGGGCATGGGTTGGGTGAACGTTCCTGACGATGGTATCAGGCGCGCGCCGGCCCGCGTAGGGGCGGTGTCCAGCGATGGACCCAAAACGCTGAAACGCGATTTCAGCATATGCTACGCTCCAGCGTGCGATCGCGTCCAACGGTCGGCGGGGGTGCATGGAGCCGGTGCATGAACCCTGCGCCCCCTCGGATCGCGACGCGCCTACCTCCGCGACGTCGCGGCCGAGTCGTGCCGGCCGCGGCTTCGTTCTACCCAGACCCCGAACGCCTAGCCGGACGCCGAGCGCGTCCAGCGACCCTAGAAGGAGCGAACCCATGAACGTGTCCTACGACTTCACCGACCGCGTGGTCATCATCACCGGCGCCGCCCGCGGCGTCGGCCGGGCGATGGTCGGCCAGTTCGTCGCCACGGGCGCGCGCGTCGTCGCCGCCGACCGCGACGCCGAAGGCCTCGCCGAGACCTGCGCGCCGCACGGCGACGAGGTCGTCGCGGTGGTCGGCGACATCAGCACCGAGACGGGTGCCGAGCAGATCGTCGCGACCGCGACCGAGCGCTTCGGCCGCCTCGACGTCTGCGTCAACAACGCGGCCGTGGCACCGCACGAGGCGCTGCTCGAGGAGAAGGCCTCCGTGTGGGACACGGTGTACGCCGTCAACTGCCGCGGCACCTTCCTGATGACCCAGGCGGCCGGCCGCGCGCTCGTGGCCCAGGGCCGCGGTGGGCGCATCATCAACTTCTCGTCGGGCGTGACCAAGCGCGGGTCGGCCGGCGCCGCCGCCTACGCCAGCAGCCGCGCGGCCACCGAGAGCTTCACCCGCGTGGCCGCGATCGAGCTCGCGGTCCACGACATCCTCGTGAACTGCGTCAGCCCGGGCCTGATCGACACCCAACCGAAGCCGCTGCCGCCGAGCATGGCCAAAGGCCTCGCGGCGCGCATTCCCACGCTGCCGCTCGCCCGCGCGGGGGAACCCGAAGAGGTCGGCAACCTCGTCCTGTGGTTGGCTTCGGACGCGTCGAGCTACGTCACCGGCGCGCTGTACGAGGTCGACGGTGGCGCCACGGTCGGCACGCGTGCGGGCCACGAGATCGTCGACGAAGACATCCGGTACGACTGGGTTACCGGGCGCACGCGCGACTGAGCGCGTCCTTAGGAGCCATCTGCGTGCCCAACGTCCTGATCTGCAGCTACTTGGAGCCCGAACTGGTCGAGCGCATCGGCGCCAGCGACCCGTCGGTGTCGGTCCAGTACCGCCCCGACCTGATCCCGGCGCCGCGCTACGTCGCCGACCACTCCGGCCACCCCTTCGAGCGCGACGCCGACCAGCGCGCCGAGTGGTCGGCCCTCATGCAGGGCGCCGACGTGCTGTTCGACTTCGACATCACGAATCCGACGAGCCTGTTGGACGCCGGCGCCGGCGTGCGTTGGGTCCAGGCGACCAGCGCCGGGATCGGCCAGTTCGTCGCCAAGCACGGCCTGCACCGCCCCGGCACCGTCCTGACGACCGCCGCCGGCGTCCATGCCAAGCCGCTCGCGGAGTTCGTGTTGTGGGGGATGCTCGGCTTCGCCAAGGGGTACCCGATCGCCCGTAAGCAGCAGCGTGAGGGGGTGTGGAAGCGCTTCGTGGGTGGTGAGTTGGGCGCCGCGACGGTCGCGATCGTCGGGCTCGGCAGCATCGGCCGCGAGGTGGCGCGCATGGCGCGCACGATGGGTGCGCGGGTGCTCGGCACCAAGCGGACCACCGAGGGGTTCACCGCCGAGGAGCTCGGCGTCGACGAGCTCTACGCCTGGCGCGACCTGCACGCGATGATCGCGGGCGCCGACTACGTGGTCCTGATCGCTCCGCACACGCGCGAGACCGTCGGGATGATGGACGCGGCCGCGTTCGCAGCCATGAAGCCCGGCAGTGTGCTCATCAACATCGGCCGCGGCACCCTCGTCCAGGAGCAGGCGCTGCTCGACGCCCTCGACCACGGGCCGCTCGCGGGTGCGGTCCTCGACGTGACCCCGGTCGAGCCGCTCCCCGAGGGGCACCCGCTCTGGTCGCGCGACGACGTCATCGTCTTCCCGCACTCGGCGAGCACGTCGGTGCGCGAGAACGAGCGCCTGACCGACCTGTTCCTGGACAACCTGCGCCGGTTCCGCACCGGCGAGCCGTTGCGCAACGTCTACGACCCGGTCCGCGAGTACTGAACCCCGCCGCGTCGGGCGCGCTGTGTACGCTGCGCGCCCGGCTCCTCGATTGACACGCCACCGCTCAGCCGCTAGGCTGGCACTCGCATAGTGAAACGCGGTTTCAGCAAGTTGATGCACGCTCGCCTTCACGGCCGCATCGTCCCCACCGCCCCCGACGTTTCGCTGGCACGTTCCCACCAGGAGGTTCGCTGCATGAACCGCACGTTCCGCAAGATGCTCGTCGCGATGGCTGCCCTGCTTTTCCTAGGGCTCGCCGTCGCCCAGACCACGCTCACGATCGGCCGCGTCGGCGACGTGAGCGACATGAACCCGTTCCGCCAGGCGAACAACCTGACGGCCCAGGTCACCTACCAGATCCACGAAGGCCTCATGCGCTACGGCCCCGACCTCGAACTGGTCCCGATGCTCGCCACCAGCTGGGAGCTCCAGCCCGACGGCCGCACCTGGCGCTTCTTCCTCCGCGAAGGGGTCACGTTCCACACCGGCAACCCGTTCAACGCCGAAGTCGTCAAGTGGAACTTCGAGACCATGCTCGACCCGGACCAGCCCGGCGTCGCCGCCGGTCTGCTCACCGCGTTCGAATCGCTGAACGTGGTCGACGAGTACACCCTCGACGTCACCCTCAACGAGCCGAACTTCATCTTCCTGAACATCCTCGGCGCGGCGCTCTTCATGATCGTCGACATGGAGCACTACATGGCCGTGGGCGAGGCCAACTACGGCCAGCAGCCCTCGGGCACCGGCGCGTTCCAGTTCGAGAGCTGGGAGCCCGGCGAGCGCGTCGTCGTCGAGCGCAACGCCGATTACTGGGGCGAGGTGGGTGCCGAGGTCGATCGCATCGTCTTCCAGGCGATCCCGGACGATAGCGCGCGCGCGCTCGCGCTGTTGACCGGCGAGATCGACATGGCCTTCGGCCTTCCCGCCGACCAGGTGGGCATCGTCGAGCGCACCCCCGGCCTCGACGTCATCAGCACCGCCACGTTCCGCACGCTGTTCCTCGAGAGCAACATCCAGCACCCCGTCCTGACCGACGCCGTGCGCAACGCGATCGCCCACACGATCAACCGCGACCAGATCTCGGCCGTCATCGGCGAGGCGGGGACGCCGGCGTACGGCCACGGCCCGCGTGAAGCGGTCGGCTTCTACGATCACACCCTGCCGTACGATCCCGAAGAGGCCCGCAACCTGCTCGAGGAAGACGGCTGGACGCTCGGCGGCGACGGCATCCGCAGCCGCGACGGCGAGCGCCTGTCGATCAACGTCCTCACGCGCGGCGTCACCGTCGGTGAGATCGACGCGCTCCAGGTCGTCCAGGCGCAACTCGCGGCCGTCGGGATCGAGCTGACGCTCGAGCGCGTCGATACCGCTGCGTTCGTATCGGCGCTCAACAACGGCGGCTTGCGTTGGAAGAACGAGGGCCTCCCCGCCGAGACCGAGATGTGGACCACCGGCTCGGGCATCCGCACCGGCGAGGTCGGCTACCTCCAGAACCGCCCGCTCTGCTTCCAGACCACCCGCGCCTGGTACGGCATCCCCTGCACCCCGGAGTACGACGAGGCGTTCGCGCTCTCGCAGTCGCCGGCCCCGCTCGAGGAGCGCCTCGAGGGCTACCGGATCATGGGCGAGTACAACAAGCTGTGGCAGCACCGCCACCCGCTCTTCCACGTCCAGAGCAACATCGGCGTCAAGGAGTCCGTCGAGGGCTTCGTCGTCGACCCGCAGGACTCGCTCGACCTGCGCGGCGTCCGCATCGTCGGCAACTGACCGACCGCTCGTCCACGTTCCGCTCGGACGGCGCGCGTGGGGCTCCGGCCCCACGCGCGTACGCCTGACGCACCGCCCCGAGAGGCGGTCCACCCCGGCGCGCCGCGGCGCCGACTTGAGGTTCTCGCCCCATGCTCGTCTACATCGGCAAACGCCTCCTGCAGCTCATCCCGGTCCTGTTCGGCGTCCTCCTCGTCACCTTCGCCGTCACGCGGCTCACGCCCGGAGACCCGGCCGACCTCTTGGCGGGCGAGGACGCCACCGAAGCGATGGTCGAGGCTACCCGCACGCGGCTCGGGCTGGATCGGCCGGTGCCGGTCCAGTTCGGTATCTACGTATTGAACGCGCTCCAAGGGGACTTGGGGACCTCGTATATCCTGAGCATCCCCGTCACCCAGTTGATCGGGCGCGCGCTGTTCTTCACCGGCCAGATCGCCGGCGTGGCGCTCCTCATCACGGTCGTCTTCGGCATCCCGCTCGGCATCCTGTCGGCGGTGCGGCGCGACACGCTGCTCGACGGCGTCGCGCGGGTGGTGTCGCTCATCGGCGTCTCGATCCCCAATTTCTTCTTCGGTCTCTTGTCGATCCTGCTCTTCTCGCTCACCCTCGGCTGGCTGCCTTCGTTCGGCACCGGCACGTGGAAGCACCTGATCTTGCCGGGCATCACGCTCGGCACCTTCTCGATCGGCCTGGTCGCGCGGCTCGCGCGCGCCAGCATGCTCGACACGCTCGGCCAGGATTACGTCCGCACCGCGCGGGCCAAGGGGTTGTCGGGGTGGGTGGTCGTGTACAAGCACGCTCTGCGCAACTCGGCGATCGCGATCGTGACCATCCTCGGGCTCAACCTCGGCAACCTGCTCGCCGGGTCGGTGCTCACCGAGTCGGTGTTCGCCTTCCCGGGCATCGGCCGGCTCCTCGTGACCAGCATCTTCCAGAAGGACTACGTGACGGTCCAGGGCACCATCCTCGTGATCGCCGCGATCTACGTGTTCGTCAACCTGCTCGTCGACCTGCTGTACGCCGCGGTCGATCCGAGGATCCGGTACTGATGCGCCGACTCAACGACAACCCGCTGTGGCGCGAGCTGCGCCGCAGCCGCATCGCTCAGGTCTCGTTCTTCATCACCCTGCTCTACGTCCTCTTAGCGCTGGTCGGGCCGGCGCTCGCACCGTACTCGGCCACCGAGATGCTCACGATGCCGCGCCAAACGCCGTCGGGCGAGTTCTGGTTCGGCACCGACGAGATCGGGCGCGACATCTTCAGCCGCATGCTGATCAGCGCGCGCGTCGCGCTGACGGTCGGGTTCGTCGCGGTCGGCATCGGTTTGGTCGTCGGCGGGATCATGGGCGTGCTGGCGGGCTACTTCGGCGGCTGGATCGACGCGGTCCTGATGCGCGTGGTCGACGTACTGCTCGCGTTCCCCGGCATCCTGCTGGCGCTCGCCGTCATCACCTTCCTCGGGCCGGGCCTCACGAACACGATGATCGCGATCGGCATCGGCGGCATCCCAGGGTACGCGCGCCTGGTGCGCGGCGAGGTGCTGTCGCTGCTCGAGCGCGACTACGTGGCGGCGGCCAAGGCGCTCGGCGCCAACGACCTGCGGGTGATGGTCAAACACCTGATCCCGCTCATGGCCTCGTCGGTCCTCGTGTACTCCACCGCGCAGCTGGCGCGTGCGATCTTGGCCGAGGCGGGGCTCTCGTACCTGGGCCTCGGTGTGCAGCTCCCGGACCCCTCGTGGGGCGGGATGATCGCGTCGGGCCAGCGCTTCTTCCTGTCGGCGCCCTTCATGGCCATCTACCCGGGCGTCGCGATCATGGTGCTCGTCTTCGCCCTCAACCTGCTCGGCGACGCGTTCCGCGACGCCCTCAACCCCCAGCTCCGGCGCGCCGGGACCAAGTAGCCGCGCACCGCATCGGCCCCCGGATCGCCGGTCGGGGTCGCGCGGCGCGCCCAGGAGTACCCCCATGGACATCCGCTTCGAAGGCAAGACCGTCATCGTGACCGGCGCCGCCCGCGGCGTCGGCCGTGCGCTGGTGCACGCGTTCGTCGCCGCCGGCGCGTCGGGCATCGTCGCCGCCGACCGCGACGAGGCCGGCCTGAACGAGACCTGCGCCGGCCAGGGGGACCACGTCGTCCCGATCGCCGCCGACATCAGCACGGTCGAGGGCGCCAAGGCGATCGTCGCCACCGCCGTCGACCGCTTCGGCGGGCTCGACGTCTGCGTGAACAACGCCGCCGTCGCGCCCACCGCCGAACTGCTCACGTACGACGTCGAGGTGTGGGACACGGTCTACGCGGTGAACGCGCGCGGGACCTTCCTGATGACCCAGGCAGCGGCCAAGGCGATGATCGCAGGCGACCGCAAGGGCCGCATCGTCAACTTCTCGTCCGGCTCGGCCAAGAAAGGCGGCGCCGGCGCCGCTGCGTACGCGAGCAGCCGCGCGGCCACCGAGTCGTTCTCGCGCGTCGCCGCGATCGAGCTCGCCCCCTACGGCATCCTGGTCACCACCGTCAGCCCGGGTCTGATCGACACCCAGCCCAAGCCGCTGCCGCCCTCCATGAAGGCCGGCCTCGCCGCGCGCATCCCGACGCTGCCGCTCGCGCGCGCGGGCGAGCCCGAGGAGGTGGCGAACGTCGTGTTGTTCCTCGCCTCCGAGTACTCCGGCTACATGACCGGCGCGGTCGTCGACGTCGACGGCGCCGCGAGCGTGGGCAACCGCGCGCCCAAGGAGATCGTCGACGACGACACCCGCTACGACTGGGTGACGGGGAAGGTGCGCACATGAAGGTCTCCTTCGAAGGCAAGTCCGTGATCGTCACCGGCGCCGCGCGTGGCGTCGGCCGGGCGCTGATCGGCGCGTTCGTGGGCGCCGGCGCGTCCGGGATCGTCGCGGTCGACCGCGACGAGGCCGGCCTGCACGAGACCTGCGCGCCGTTCGGCGAGCACGTGGTGCCGGTGGTGGCCGACATCCGCCACGTCGAGGACGTGCAACGGATCGTGGACACGGCCGTGCAGCGCTTCGGCGGCCTCGACGTGTGCGTGAACAACGCCGCGGTCGCGCCCAAGATGGCGCTCCTGGACTACGACCCGGACGTGTGGGACACCGTGTACGCGGTCAACACCCGCGGCACCTTCCTGATGACCCAGGCCGCCGGCCGCGCGATGGTCGCCGGCGAGCGCGCCGGGCGCATCGTGAACTTCTCGTCCGGCTCGGCCAAGGAGGGCGGCCCGGGCGCCGCCGCGTACGCGAGCAGCCGCGCCGCCACCGAGGCCTTCGGCCGCGTCGCAGCCATCGCCCTCGCGCCGTACGGCATCCTGGTGAACACGGTCAGCCCTGGGCTCATCGACACCCAGCCCAAGCCGCTGCCGCCGAGCATGGCGGAGAAGCTCGGTCGGGTGATCCCCAGCCTGCCGCTCGCGCGTCCGGGCGAGCCCGAGGAGGTCGCGCACGTGGTGCTGTTCCTGGCTTCCGAGCACTCGGGGTACGTGACCGGCTCGGTGTGGGACGTCGACGGCGGCGTCGCGGTCGGCTCGCGCCCACCCAAGGAGATCGTCGACGACGACACCCGCTACGACTGGGTGACGGGGCGCGAGCGCTGAGCGCGATCATCGCCTCCTGACGAACCCGCTCGGTCCGCTTCTGCGGCCCGGCCTCGGCGCGGCTCCGCGCCAGGGTCGGGCCGCGGTATCGTGTGGGACGTGAACCGTGTCCTGCCCTCGCCCGCCGCTCCCGAGCGCGCGGGAGCGATGGCGTCGTGAGCACCCCCACGCCGGAGCTTCGCAGCTCGCTGATCGCCCGCTCGCCCGTCTACTACGGCTGGGTGATCCTCGCGGTCGGCATGCTCGGGATGATGATGACGCTCCCGGGCCAGACGGTCGGGGTGTCGATCTTCCTCGACGGCATCATCCTCGAGCTGGGGCTGTCGCGCTCCTACGTTTCGACGCTCTACCTGGTCGGGACGCTCCTCGGATCGCTGACGCTCCCGTTCGTCGGGCGCTTCGTCGACCGGCGCGGGCCGCGCGTCGCGGTGCCGGTGGTGGCGGCGCTCTTCGCGTTGGCGTGCGTGTGGATGGGGGTCGTGCAGGGGGCGTGGATGCTGCTGGTCGGGTTCACGCTGATCCGCGCGCTGGGCCAGGGGGCGTTGTCGCTCCTGAGCGTGCACTCGGTGGCCATCTGGTTCGTGCGGCGGCGCGGCATCGCGATCGGCATCCTGGGGATCGGCATGGCGATCTGGATGGCCTTCTTCCCGACGCTCGTCGAACGCCTGATCGTGCCCTTCGGCTGGCGCACGACGTACATGCTGCTAGGCGCCCTGGTGGCGGTCACGATCTTGCCGCTCGGGGCCCTGCTGCTGCGCGACCGTCCCGAGCGCTACGGCCTGGTGGTCGACGGGGCCGCTGCGCCCGGGACGGACGCGACGACCGAGCCCGAGGCCGCGTACCGCCCGGCGGAGGCGCGCGCGACGCGCACGTACTGGCTGTTCGTGGCGGGCTT
>JBHEOT010000056.1:10648-11132 GCA_046260675.1 Trueperaceae bacterium
CGGCGGCGGCCTTCGTGCCGCTGGGGATCATGTCGGCGGTCGGCAACCTGGGCACCGGTGCGCTGTTCGGGCGCGTGCCGCCGCGCGTGCTCCTCGCGGTCAACCTGCTGCTGCTCGGATCCGCGTTGGTGCTCGCCGGGCGCATCGGGGACCCGGGGTCCGTGTGGCTGTACGGCGGACTGTTGGGGCTGCGCGGCGGCATGGCCAGCGCGCTGGAGGGGAACGCCTTCGCCCACTACTTCGGACGCGCCCACATCGGCGCCATCCGGGGCCAGGTCGTCACGGCCCTCGTGATCGGCACGTCGTTGGGGCCCTTGCTTTTCGCGCTCGGTCCCGACGTGTTCGGCAGCTACGGCCCGGTGCTCGCGCTCTCCTCGATCCCGGTGTTCGCGCTCGCGGTGGCGGCCCCGTTCCTGCGGCCCTACCGCGACGGGCGGGTGCGCTGACCTCAGCCTTTGACCCCCGTGCTCGCGATGCCGGTGGT